>NZ_FXWU01000004.1:0-526711 GCF_900184205.1 Pseudomonas sp. LAIL14HWK12:I10
AGCAGCCTTGTGCTGCGAAGACGCCAGTGGCAGCAGCGAAGATTGATTGTGCTAGTACTGGCCTCTTCGCAGCACAAGGCTGCTCCTACAAGGGACTGCGCCTGGCGAAAGCCCTTGCGTGCGCTCAGTTATTCCTTCGGTCAGCACCGACACCTGTAGGAGCAGCCTTGTGCTGCGAAGACGCCAGTGGCAGCAACGAAGATTGATAGTGCTAGTACTCGCCTCTTCGCAGCACAAGGCTGCTCCTACAAGTGGCTGCGCGTGACGAAAGCCCTTGGGTGTGCAAGATTAAAAGCTGACGCCAAGTTTTAGACCGTATTCATCCCGCACCTGAGTGTCCGTTGGGGTCATTACAAACTGCCCGTCCAACTCATATTCAAAGCGGCTGTAATACAACGAGGCAATCACCGGTATCATCCCGTCCTGATTGAACAGCAGGCTCATTTCAGCAAACGGATGAGTGCCATCTTTCAAGTCCACTTTCTCGTTGCTGATGCCATGGATCTCCAATTGCGAATCACCATTGATCAGCTTACGCATGCCGGCTTCGAAACGTAGGGTCGCGGTGTCGAACCGGTAGCTGTAACCCAGCGCCACCTTGGCAAAAGGCGTGCGGTTGGTGAGGTCGATGTCGTACTTGCGGTTGTTCGGCTGCAGGCGGCTCCATTTATAACCGCCGCCCACCAGCAGGTCGACGGAATGGCGCTCAGCCAGCGCAATACGCCAGCCCAGGTCGAGGTCGGCCTGCGCGTCCTTGACCTTCTGGTTCTGGTGCTTGCTATAGAGGCCGCTGAGTTCTGCCTGGTAAATCAACCCGTCGGTTGACGTCATTTTATTGCCGAAATTAATGAATGCGCCGCCTTCTGGCATATGTTCCGTGTCGGTTTTACCGTGCCCGGTGAATTCCTGTTCGGTGTAGCTTCCCTGTAAGCCAAACGCAAAAGCCGGTGCAGTGTGAGAAGTCGCATCGCAAACGGTTGGCACGGCGCAGACGCACACCGATACAACAGCAGCAAGAGTCACTCTGCTCATAAGTACTCCATCGGATACACGACGGGCCCAGGGGGTGGCCCGGTTAATGATCACGATAGTCGTATTTTTTAAAGTTGCAGGCGTTACGCAAACTTTACACAGACACTTTTTCGCGTCGTTTTAAAGAGGAATTATTTAGATGTTTAACACTAGAGCGCTCGAAGTAAGTTCGGCTTTTCTTGCTTCGATTTAATATGATTAGCCGCTTTGCTGTGGCCAGATTCCAGCTATCATTGATGGCTCATTGATGGCACGCCACAAGGGCTGCCAAGCAGCCCCTCAGCCCTTACCCCATCACCCCAGCCGCGCCATCTCTTCAGCGACCACCGCCACGGTGTGCTGGATCTGCTCGGGCGTATGCTCGCACGAGACAAAGAAGCGCACCCGCGCCGCCTGCTCCGGCACGGCCGGGTAGACGATCGGCTGGGCATTGATACCCCGCTCGAACAAGGCACTGGACAACCGCCCCGCCTTGAACGAACTGCCGGTAATCACCGGGATCACCGCAAGCCCGGTGCTGGTGGCGGTGTCCAGGCCCGCTTCACGCGCCAGGCGCAAGAACAACTCGCCCCGCGCCTGCACCTGGGCAACCCGCTCGTTATCCGCCGCCAGCAGCTGCAACGCCGCCAAGGCCGACGCCGCGACCGCCGGCGGCATGCCGACGCTGTACAAAAAGCCCGGGGCCAGAAACTTGAGGTGCTCGATCAGCGCCGTGCTGCCAGCGATATACCCGCCGCAACTGGCCAAGGTCTTGCTCAAGGTGCCCATCCAGATGTCGACGTCATCGCCCGCCAGGCCAAAGTGCTCACGGATACCTTTACCCGTGGCCCCCATCACGCCCAGCGAATGCGCTTCATCCACCATCAGAAACGCTTTGTGCTTGCGCTTGATGTCGACGAACCGGGGCAGCTCAGGGTAGTCGCCGTCCATGCTGTAGATGCCTTCGACCACGACCAGCACCCGCTCGAAGTGCTGGCGCTGCTCGCTCAACAGGCGGTCCAGCGCCTGCCAGTCGTTATGCGCAAAGCTCAAACGCCGTGCACCGGACAACTGAATGCCCTGCAGGACGCTGTTGTGAATCAGCTCGTCATGCACCACCAGGTCGCGCGGCCCGAACAGGTAGCCGATGGTGGTGACGTTGGTGGCATGGCCGCTGACCATCACCACGGCGTCGTCCACCTCGTACAGCCTGGCCAACCCCTGCTCCAGCTCACGGTGCAGCGGGCGATCACCCGAGACCGGGCGGCTGGCAGACACCGAGGTGCCGTAGCGGTCGATCGCCGCCTTGGCTGCCTCGGCAACGCTGGGGTGGCCGGAATACCCCAGGTAGTTGTAACTGGCGAAGTTCAGGTACTCGCGCTCGCCAATCTGGGTCTGCGCGCCGGCGGTGCCTTGGTGCAAGCGGAAAAACGGGTTGCTCAGCCCCAGCCGCTGCGCGGTTTGTTGCATCACCCGCAGGTGCTGGTAACCCGGGTGCTGGTCGAAACGGTAAAACGCTTCAGGCACCTTCAATGCAGCCTGCTGCACCTGCTCCAGGGTGGCACCTTCCGCGCCTTCGGCGCCTGTGTTACGGCGCCGCGCAAGGGCTTGCTGGATCAGGCGTTGCTTGGCGTCACCACCAAGGCCGGTCGGGGTTTTGGCTGTCATCTGAGCTCTTAGTCAATCAATCGGTTAGGTGCCACACTGGTCTCGGCCAGTTCTGCATTCAGTTCAGCCACTTGTTCGGCGCTGAGTTCGCTGCCATGACGGGCGAGCACGTTTTGCGCCAGCTGGTCTTCGCCAGTGCCGGCTTCACCGCGCAACAGCTCAAGCAAGCGCACGCTGAGCTTATCGATGCTGGAACTGTCACTCAGTTCCATGACCGGCAGGCGAATGCCGAAGCGCTCTTCCAAGGCCACCACCAGCTCGACACTCATCAGCGAGTCCAGCCCCAGTTCCTGCAGCGGGCGCTGTGCATCCAGGCGCGCGGGCGGCAGGCGCAGAATCTCGCACACCTCGTGCTTGAGCATCTCGGCAAAGCGCTCGAGCAATTCGGCATCGTCAAGCTCGGCCAGCATGCGCTGAATGTCTTCACCGCCGTTGTCGTCTTCCTGGTCACCGCCGTGGGCACGGGCCAGTTCGCTGAAGCGTGGCGAGGTGGCGGTCGGCAGGAAGCGCGACAGGGCTTTGAAGTCCAGCTCGAGCACGCCTTGGCCGTTGTCACCGCTCAGCAGCATGGCTTCGAGCTGGGCCAGGGCCGCCTCGGCGCGCAGGGCAGCACCGCCCATGCGGCTTTGCAGGGCATCCTTGATCTGGCTGTTGCGGGCCAGGAAGCCGACGTCGTCAATCGCGCCCCACAGCACTGCGGTGGCCGCCAGCCCTTGGGCACGACGGTGGCGCGCCAAGGCTTCGAGCCAGTGGTTGGCGGCGACGTAGTTAGCCTGGCCGGGGTTGCCGAACAGGGTGGTGGCCGACGAGAACATCACGAAGAAGTCCAGCGGCAACGCTTGGGTCAGTTCATGCAGGTACTGCGCGCCCTTGGCCTTGGGCTCAAGCACGCGACGCAGCTGGTCGCCATCGAGGTTGCGGATCAGGCTGTCGTCGATCACTGTCGCCGCATGCACCAGGCCTCGCAGCGGCCATGGGCTGGCTGCGATGCGCTCGAACACCGCGCGCAGCTGGCCGGCATCCGTGATATCGCAAGCCACTGCCTGCACATCGATACCTTGAGCCTGCCACAGCGCCAGCTGCGGCTGAGCCTCGGCACTGGCCGGGCCACGGCGGCCCAGCAGCACCAGGTGGCGGGCGCCCTTGTCGATCAACCATTGCGCCGTGCGCAGGCCGAAGCCACCCAGGCCACCGGTGACCAGGTAACTGGCATCGGCTGCCAGTTGCACGTTACGCAGCGGTTGTTCGCGGGTGTCGACCGTGCGTTCGATCGGGTTGGCGTAGGTGATCACGACCTTGCCGATCTGCCGCGCCTGCTGCATGTAGCGGTACGCTTCGACCACCTGGTTGGCGTCGAACTCGCGGAATGGCAGCGGGTGCAGGATGCCTTGGGCAAACAGCGCCATCATTTCGGCGAACAGGCGACGGGTCAGTTGCGGGCGTTCGCTCATCAGCTGGTCGGCGTCGATGCCGAAGTAGCTGATGTTGTTGCGGAACGGGCGCAAGCCGATACGGGTGTTCTGGTAGAAGTCGCGCTTGCCCAGTTCGAGGAAACGGCCAAACGGCTTCAGCACACGCAGGTTGCGGTTGATCGCCTCGCCCGCCAGCGAGTTGAGCACCACATCGACGCCACGCCCGCCGGTTGCGGCCAGTACCTGGTCGGCATAGGCCAGCGAACGCGAGTCGTAGACGTTGTCCACGCCCAGCAGGCGCAGGAAGTCGCGCTTCTCGTCGCTGCCGGCGGTGGCGTGGATCTCGGCACCCAGCCACTTGGCGATCTGGATCGCGGCGATGCCCACGCCGCCAGCCGCGCCGTGGATCAGCACTTTCTCGCCCGGCTCTACGCGTGCCAAGTGGTGCAGCGCGTAGTACACGGTGAAGAAGGTGCTCGGAATGGTCGCTGCGGCTTCGAACGACATGCCCTCTGGGATGCGTGCCACGGCGTTGGCGTTGGTCACCAGGCGGTTGGCGAAGCTGCACGGGCCAAAGCCCACCACGCGGTCGCCCGGGGCGAAATCGCCAAGCACGTCAGCGCCCTTGCCTTGCACCACACCGGCAAACTCGAAGCCCAGGGTTGGGCCAGAGAAGCCGTTCTCGATCGCCTCATCAGACAGCAGGCCGAGGGCGAACATCACGTCGCGGAAGTTCAGGCCGGTGGCCCGTACGGCGATGTCCAGCTCGTCCGCCGCCGGTTGGCGCGGCTCACGCAGCTCCCAACGCAGGTTACGAAGCTGGCCAGGCAGGTCGAAGCCCAGGCACACCCACTGCCCGGCGCTGTCGGCGCTGGCGGGCTGGTCTGCCAATACACGCAGGCGCGGCACATAGCGGCGGCCTTCGGCGTCCAGCGCCAACTCGGTTTCGCTGTCGGCGTGCAGCAACGAGGGCAGCACGTGGTCGATCGGTGCCGCGTGGGCCAGGTCCAGCAGGCGAATGCGGCAGTTGACCGATTCGTTGGCCAGGGTGCGGCCAAAGCCCCAGAACGCCGCGTCAGCGATGGCCGCGACGTCGGCGGCGGTGTCGGTGCCGTACAGGTGTTCGGCAGCGCCACGGGTCAGCAGCCAGCATTGCGGCGCCAGCGCCAGGGCCTCACAGGCCTGTACCAGTGCGGCTGCCTGCAGGCAGCGCTCAGCCTGGTTGTCTAGGCCGGCGGCGCTGTCGAAGCCTACCAGGTGCAGCACATGCGCCGGCGCCTGGTCCAATGCGCTGAGCTGGGCAGCCAGCGCCTGCGCATCGCCAGGCAGCAGCAGGCTGACGAGCTGGCCTTGGGCACGCAGTTGCGCGGCCAAGCACTCGGCAGCGCCCTGCCCGGCTTCGGCAAGCAACGCCCAGTGTTGCACAGGCACCTCTGCCGAGGCGTGCACAGCGCCCGCAGGCTTGTCGGCCAGCAGCACGTAGCTACCGCACGCGCTGCCAGGCAATGCGTCAACGGTGTGCAGCGGGCCAAGGCCGTGGCGTTGCAGTTCATGGCTCCAGAAGGCCGGGGCCTGCTGACGCGAAAGCGCGTGCTGCGGGCCAGCCAGCCACCAGTCAGGCTCGCCACCGAAGACAAAGTCAGCCCAACGCGCCGGGTATTGCCCCAGCAGCGCCAGTTGGCCATGGGGGTTAAGCTGCGCGCTGGCCTGGCGCAAGGCATCGCCCACTGCGCCAAGTGCGGCGAGGTCGGTCGGCACCAAGACCCAGTCAAAGCGGCCGGCGTCGGCCAGTTGCTCCAGGCTCAGCACGCTCAGCGCAGGGCAATCGTCATGCAGGCGTTGCTGCAGCTCGGGCTCGGCCACAGCGTAGACATAATCGATGCGGTCGAAGTCGAGCCCTGCGTACAGCAGCTCGGCAAACGATGCGCCGCCAAAGCCGATTTCCAGCACACGCAGGCGCTGCCCGGCCGGCAGTTGCTCAAGGCGCAAGGCCAAGGTTTGGCTGATACCGGTAAGCAAGCGCTGCTGGCCGGCCGCACCGAGCACCAGGCGCGCCAAGCTGCTGCCGCTGGTTTCGCGCGGCAACAGGCTTTCGAGCGTTTGCTCGCCCGTCAGCAAGGTCGGCAGGTGACGGCCAATACGCCCCACCGAATGAATGATCTGGAAGTACTCGGGGTAGCTCTGGAACAGTTCCTGCCAGATGGCCTCCGACGACGGGCGCTCGTCGCTGTCGACCAACTGCCAGCTGCCATCGGCGTTGCGCAGCACATTGCCGTCCTGCTCGGCGTGGCGCAGCAGGGTCGCCAGGTAATCGCCCTGGCCCTGGGACCACAGCGCGACCTGTTCGGCGCTCAGCTGGCCACCGGCCTGCTCGACCAGGTCGAGCACAAAGCTGGCACACAGCACATCCAGCAGCGGTTCGACTTCATTGAGGTAACGCAACTGCGCCGGCTCGTGGGCCAGGCTGTGCAGCGCGTCGGCCACCGGCGTACCAGCCACAGCGTGGCGTTGCACCGCAACGGCATTGCCCGGTGCGGCCAGGCCAACGTGGCCGAGGCGCTTGATATCGCCACTGCGGTCGTACTGCAGGCGCACGGCGCGCATGCGCGCATCCTTGATCGCCAGCACGGCAGCGCCGCTGGCATCAAACAGGGTGAAATCAACCAACAGCGAATGCGCGGTGCGCTTGCGCTGGCGTACTTCGGCCAGCACCGGCACAGCACCTGCCGTGCTGAAGGCGATACGCCCCAGCTTGACGGGGATGAAGGCCAGCCCGTTGTTGCGGCCCGGGCGGCTGGCCAGCAGTTCGGTAATCAGCTGGAAGGCACCGTCCAGCAGCGCCGGGTGCAGGTGCAGCGCGTCCAGTTCGTGCTCGATGGCGGCAGGGACGGCCAGTTGCGCCAGCACCCGCTCTTCTTCTACCCAAGCCGCGGCGACGGTCTGGTAGGCCGGGCCGTAGTTCAGGCCGACCGCACAGGTCAGTGCCAGGTGCTGCTCGCCGCTGAAGTCCGCCGGGCGCTGTGGCAGCGCCGGCGCACGGGTGTCCAGCATGACGCCACGGGCTTCGCCCGGCAGGCGCGCGACCACGTGCTGCACCCAGTCTTCATGCTGCGCCAGGTTGCGCGAAATGATGCGCAGCGTGCCGTCGGCCTCTTCGATGTGCACGCGGACTTTTTTGCTGCCCTCGCTGCTCAGCAGCAGCGGGTTGTGGATTTCCAGCTCTTCGATGTCAACGAACTCACCCGGCTGGTGCAACTGCGCCGCCGCCAGGGCCAACTCGGTGAAACCGGCACCGGGGAACAGCACCGACTCGCCCACTTTGTGGTCAGCCAGGGTCGGGAACAGTTGCGTGTCCAGGCGGTTTTCCCAGGTCAGCGGCTGGTCGACGACGGGGTAACCCAGCAACGGGTGCACGCGCTTGCGGTTCAAGGGGCTGTGCGACTCGGCACTCACCGGCAAGCTGAAGTGATCACGCTGCCAAGCATAGTTCGGCAGGCGTACCTGGCGCCCGGCAACCGGGAAGCGCGTTGCCCACTGCGGCTCGACGCCGGCAATCAGCAGGCGGGCCACGGTGCGTTCCAGCAGCAGCGGGCTGTGGTCGTTGCGCTTGAGCGTGCCGACCACCTGGCCAGGCTGCTCGCACTGGTTCAGCACATCGGTGACGTAGCTGCGCAGAATCGCGTGCGGGCCGACCTCGACGAACAGGTTATGGCCGTTGCGCACCAGCGCGTCCAAGGCGCCCTGGAACAGCACCGGGAAGCGGATGTTCTGCCACCAGTAGTGGTTGCCCAGGCGCTCGCCATCCAGCTCGCCGCCGACCACCGTGGAGTAGAACGGGATCTGCGTGGCGCGCGGGCGAATGTGCGCCAGGTCGTCGATGACGGCCTGTTCAATCGGGTTCATTGCTGGCGAGTGGAAGGCGTAGTCCAGGTCCAGTCGGCGGGCGAACACCTGGCGCTCGGCAAGGGTTTCTTCCAGCAGCGTCAGGGCGTCGACCTCACCTGCCAGGGTGGCGCCACGGGCACTGTTTTCACCGGCGACGACCAGGCGGCCGTCCAGCTTCAGTTCAGTGATCAGCTCGCCAGCGGCTTCACCCGACAGCCCCACGGCGGTCATCTGCCCGGTACCGCGGGTCAGCCCTTGCAGGCGGCTGCGGTGGTAGATCACTTGGGTGGCGTCTTCCAGGCTCAGGGCACCACTGGCCCAGGCCGCGGCCACTTCACCGACGCTATGGCCGATCACCGCGACAGGGTGGATGCCTTCGGCGGCCAGCACACGGGTCACCGCCACTTGCAAGGCAAACAGCGCCGGCTGGGCGATTTCGGTGCGGGCATAACGGCCTTCGCCGTTGTCACCCAGCAGCTCGGCGCGCAACGAATAGCCCGCCAGCGGCTGGAACAACGCATCCACTTCATCCACCGCAGCAGCAAACAGCGGTTGACCGAGCATCGCCCGGCCCATGCCTTGCCACTGCGAGCCGTTACCGGAGTAGACGAACACCGGCGCTGAGGCGGCTTCCAGTGCCTGGCCGGCTTCGAGCACCGCGCTCAGTTCACTGAGGGTTGGGTCCTGGGCATAGTCGTCCAGGGCCTGGGCGGCTTCGGCGGCATTGTCGCTGACCAGCAGCAGGCGATGGCTGTGAGCGTCCCGGCGGTACATGGCCTGATAGGCCACGTCGTAATAATCCAGCTCCGGGTGGGCGGCCAAGTACGCGGCAAAGCGCTCGGCGGTGGCGCGCAGGCCTTGTTCGGTCTTGCCGCTGAGCAGCAACGGTACGCGTCGCGCCTCGGCAGCTTTAGCCGGCGCAGCCTGCGGCTCGGGGCTCTGCAGGATGACGTGCGCGTTGGCGCCGCCAAAGCCGAACGAGTTGACGCCGACCGTCAGTTGGCCTTCAGGCTTGAGCGGCAGCGGCTCGGTGACCACCTGCAGGTTCAGGTCGCCAAACGCGATATTCGGGTTAAGCGCCTTGACCCCGATGGTGGCTGGCACGGTGCGTTCGGTCAGGCAGTTGAGCGCCTTCATCAGGCCCGCCACACCGGACGCGGCTTCCAGGTGGCCAAGGTTGCTTTTGACCGAGCCAATCGGCAACGGGTTGCCATTGCCACGCGCCTGGGCCAGTGCTTCGCCGATGGCACGGGTTTCGATCGGGTCACCGACCGAGGTACCGGTACCATGGGCTTCCAGGTAATCGAGCTGGTCGGGGCTGATGCCCGCCTTGGCGTAGGTCTGCTTGAGCAGCGCGGCCTGGGCTTCGGCGTTGGGCAGGGTCAGGCTGGACTTGCGCCCGTCGGTGTTCACCGCACTGGCCGCAACCACGGCCAGAATCGTGTTGCCATCGGCCACGGCCTGGTCGTAATCCTTGAGCAGGAACAACCCACCGCCTTCCGAACGCGCATAGCCATCGCCATTCTCATCGAACGACTGGCAGCGCCCGGTGCGCGACAGCATGGTCGCCTTGGCAAAGATCATGAAGCCAAACGGGTGCATGTGCAGGCTGATGCCGCCGGTCAGCGCCTGGTCGACATCACCGCTGAGGATGGCCTGGCACGCCTGGTGGAAGGCCACCAGCGAAGAGGAACAGGCGGTATCGATGGCCATGCTCGGCCCACGCAGGTCGTAGAAGAACGACAGGCGGTTGGCGGCAATGCTCATGGTGTTGCCGGTGGCGGTTGCACCATCGATCGACGCCAGGTCTTCGACCAGCCGGTAGGACTGCTCGACACCGGCGATGCCCAGGTACACGCCACAGTTGCTGCCGCGCAGGCTCGACGGCTTGACCCCGGCGTTTTCGAAGGTTTCCCAGCACATTTCCAGCAGCATGCGCTGCTGTGGGTCCATCATCCCCGCTTCACGCGGCGAAATATTGAAGAACCCCGCGTCGAACGCGCTGATGTCGCCCAAAGTGCCCGCGGCGAAGGTGTAGCTGGTCGCAGGGTTGGCCTTGTCCGGGTGCAGAAACTCAGATTTCTCCCACCGAGAAGGGTCGACCTGGGTGACCAGGTCGCGCCCCTCCATCAGGTTTTGCCAGAAGCTGGCATTGGAAGATCCAGGGAAGCGGTACGAACAGCCAACGATTGCAACCTTTCTACGCTTAATCAAAACCTATTCCTTCAAATCTCATCGGGCACCGTCCCATCCGTCGGACAGCCGGCATGCCTGGCCTGGCCATGAATCTGGCAGGTCGTTTTATGACACTGATGATCGTCTGGTTATCTGAAGCTGCTATGCACGCTGGGAACGCAAGACTTTTGGTCTGAAGCAGGCGTGGGGATATTCAGATTTGTGTGTGGGGATGATACGCGGGTTGGGGGGGTGGGGAAAACCCTGGGGTGCTGCGGGGTTCACATTAACGCTGGGCGGTAGTGCTGCCCCGCTCTAATGAGGGCCATTACGGCCCTCATGGCTGGCACTGCTAATCGTGTAGAACAGGCCGCTGCTATAAGGAGCGGCCTTGTGTCACAGAGGAAGCTTACAGGTCCAAGCGCCGCTGCTGATAAATCCAGTCAACGATTTCCCCTTCCGGGGCATAGCCGATCACTGTTTCACGCAGCAACTGACGCACCCGTACAAAATCATCTGCAGACGCCGCGCCCAGCAACTGGTTCAGAGCGTCCTTGAGCTCGTCCCAAGGGAGGAAGTCCTCGCTTGCACTCATGATCATCGGGTGGCGGGTCGCTAGCACGTTGTCACCGATCAACAGCTCTTCGTAAAGCTTCTCGCCCGGCCGCAACCCGGTGAACTCGATAGCGATGTCACCCATGGGGTTGCGTTCGGAGCGGACGCTGAAACCGGACAGGTGGATCATCTTCTCGGCCAACTCGACGATCCGCACTGGCTCGCCCATGTCGAGTACGAACACATCCCCGCCCTTGCCCATCGAACCCGCCTGGATCACCAACTGCGCGGCTTCGGGAATGGTCATGAAGTAGCGGGTGATTTTCGGATGGGTAACGGTCAGCGGGCCGCCGGCCTTGATCTGCTTATGGAACAGCGGGATTACCGAGCCCGATGAGCCCAGCACGTTGCCGAAACGGACCATGGTGAAGCGGGTTTTGTTGACCTGCGAAACATTGCCCCCATCGCCAAACAGTACGGGCGCCAACTCGCGGCTCAGGGCCTGCAGGGTCATCTCGGCAAGGCGCTTGGTACTGCCCATCACGTTGGTCGGGCGTACCGCCTTGTCGGTCGAAATCAGCACAAAGTTGGCGACCCCCGCCTGCAATGCTGCTTGCGCGGTGTGCAAGGTACCAATGACGTTGTTCAGCAAGCCTTCGCTGATATTGTGCTCGACCATCGGTACATGCTTGTAGGCCGCAGCATGGTAAACCGTATCGACCCGCCAGGTTTTCATGATGTCGAGCATCTGCGCCTGGTTACGTACCGAACCCAGGATCGGCAACAGGCAAACAGACAGCGACTCACGGGCAATGCGCTGTTCCAGTTCAGAAAGAATGCTGTAGAGGTTGAACTCGCTGTGATCGAACAGCAGCAGCGTTTTCGGGGACTGCGAAAGAATTTGCCTGCACAGCTCGGAGCCGATCGAGCCACCGGCACCGGTGACCAACACGGTTTGTTCAGCGATGCAACGTTCAAGCAGGTCGCTTTGTGCGGGCACCGGGTCACGGCCCAACAGGTCGGCGATGTCCACTTCCTGAATATCATCCACCTTGACCTTGCCGCTCGCCAGGTCGATGAAGCTGGGCACACTGCGCACATGCAGCGGGAAGTCTTCGAGGAAGTTAAGGATCTCCCGACGGCGGGTGCGGGTCGATGACGGCAGTGCCAGCAGGATTTCCTGAGCGCCGGTATCGTCGATCAACTGCTGCAGTTGCTCTGGGCGATACACTTGCAAACCCGCGATCACACGGTCGGTAATGCTCGGGTCATCGTCGATGAATGCCACCGGCCGCATGGCTTTGTCCATGCGCAGCGCCGTTGCCAATTGGTTACCGGCGGCGCCGGCCCCGTAGATTGCCACCCGTGGCAAGCCATCGTCTCGTTGAGCGAACGGTACGTGCTGGACGGCGGCAGCAAACCAGTCACCCAGGAAGTACTGGCGCATGGCGAGCCGCAGGCCACCGACCATGATCAGGCTCAACCACCAGTAGTTGAAGGTGATGGAACGCGGCACTACGTTCTGATGGTTGCTGGACCAATAGATGATGAAGCCGAGGATCAGCGCAGACAGCGTGACCGCCTTGATGATGGCGATCAGTGCGTCGTTACCAAAATAACGCATCACCGCGCGGTACAGCCCGAAGCGAATGAAGAGCGGGATCGACACTACCGGCGCGCACAGGAACAACCAAGTGTGATCGATGATCGGGTTTGCCAGTTCATCGATACCGAGGCGGACCACAAAGGCCAGCCACAAGGCGACCCATATCAGTACGATATCCGTCAGCACCTGAAGCAGCCGCTTATGCCTTCGCGGTAGAGCCAGTAGTTTTCTACGCACCTTATCCATAATTCCTCTGAGGGCTTTCCTCACAGACCCTTACACTGCGTCTGCAACATAACGCTACAACCGATCTTCCAATTCGCCTGCACGAAACCTCATGGCCAACACCACCAGGGGTACGTAGGCCAGAATAACGCCAAGTGCGCCATCCAGCCCGAAATGCACCACGCAAAAGGCGATGGGCAGCAACCAGCAGAGATTGATAGCAGCAACGGTCAAGGTTACTGGCAGATGCTTACCGTAGTGGCGCGAAGCAAACTGGTAGGCATGGCTTCGGTGGGCCTCATAGACCTTGTCACCGCGCAGCAACCGCCTGACCAGGGTGTAGGTTGCATCCACGATGAACACACCGAGCAGTATCAACCAACACCAGAACATAGGGGGTGACGTCCAGGCGGCCTGAAGCGATAGCCCTCCCAACACGATACCTATGAATCCGCTGCCTGCATCACCCATGAAGATTTTCGCTGGTGGGAAGTTCCAGAACAGAAAACCCGCTACGGCGGCGGCGAGCAAGAAAGGAAGCACAGCGGCGGTATCGAACCCTGCAAGCCAGTATAGCCACGCGGCGCTCAGGCAAGCGGTGATAGCTTCCACGCTTGCGATACCGTCAATGCCATCCATGAAGTTATACAGGTTGAGCAACCACACTAGATAGACAGCAGCAAGCAAGCCGCCCAACCAGCCGAGGTCCAACGACCAGCCGAACAGTGGCAAGGGTGGAAGTCCGCCCATCCAGCCCAGCATCCAAGCAGCGGCAAGAAAATGCCCCAACAGCCTCCAACGCGCTGCAATATGCCCATGATCATCCATAAAGCCAATGACCGCGATCAAACCACCGCCACCTGCAAGCGCAACAAGCACGCTCAGTTGACCTACCCCCAACAGCATCAGCCCAACGACAACCAGCAAAAACGTCAGCACGATGGCCACGCCGCCGCCTCTGGGCGTCGGTACCGTATGGGAACTGCGCGCATTCGGAATATCGATGACACTTCGCGCCAATGCGTAACGGCGCAAACCGGCGGTGAGCAGCAGTGACAGTATCAATACTGCAGGAAGACACCACAAAAGCATCATTTCTTATCGTTTTCCTGATAGTGCCTGGCAACGGCCAGAAGCGCCGCATCCACCTTCACTGGCGGATGCCAATCGAGCAAATCGCGAGTTTTGCCAGTATCCACCTGCAATGATCCACACAGCCTTCGAGACAACCCTCCCTTGCCCAGGGCCTTGGCACCTGCAGTCAGCATCCACGCAGGCACCGGCAGCAGCCGGGCGCTTTTGCCAAGTGCCTGCGCCATGCGACGCAGCAATGCGGTAGTGGACAAGTCTTCGCCGTCACTGACCAGGAAGGTTTGATTCGCGGCAGCCGGGTGGTCTATGCACGTTACGACCAGATCAACAAGGTTCTCCAAAGCAACCAGGCTGCGACGGTTATCGATCGCCCCGAATGGCAACGGCATGCCTCGATCGAGCCAACGCATCATGTTCAGGAAGTTGGCTTTCACCCCCGGGCCGTATACCAATACAGGGCGAATGATCACTACTTCCAGGCCAGATTGTTGCGCTAGCTTCTGCAACCCGACCTCGGCTTCCATTTTGGAGACGCCGTAAGGATCTTGCGGCTGCGGCAGGTCATCAGCCGTGTAAGGCTTGCCTGGCTGGGTCTCTTCACCGTTGACCTTGATCGAGCTGATGAATACGAACCGCTTGACACCAGCTGCAATGGCCTGGCGGGCCAGCGCAAGCGTCCCCTCCACATTGACACGACGAAACGCAGCCAGTGGGTCGACTTCAGTGTCATTCATCACATGAACACGAGCAGCGCTATGCACCACCACGTCGCATTCGGTAAGCGCCCCTTCCCACGCGTTGTCATCCTCGAACGACTCGAAGGCGACCGTTCGCACGGGTGATGACAGCGCACCACTGCCGCGACGAACAGCGGCAATCACATGCTCACCGTCAGCCAACAACCGTCGCAGTACTGCACTTCCCACAAAGCCGCTGGCTCCGGTGAGAAAAACCTTATGACTCATCGTCCTGACCTTCTCAATGTGGCATTGCTGAAGAGCTGTTCAAGGCGCGTCAACAGTGCTGGCTTGGCGAATTCCTGCTCATAGTATCGTCGCCCTGCCTCCCCCATTTGCTGCCGCTGTACTGCGGGCAGAGCTGCCAAGCGGCCGGTAATCGTAGCCAACCCCGTGCCACTGCCGGACTCACACGCAAAACCTGCACCCGAGGCTTCGATAACGCGTGCCGCCTCGCCATTGATCATGCCAAGAACCGGCCGCCCGGATGCCAAGTAAGCCTGAACTTTTCCAGGAATGGTCTTCTCGAAAACATCATTGGTCCGCAGGGACACCAACAATGCATCGGCCTGAGCGAACAGTGGCGGCATCGCTTCCAGCGGATGCCTGCCAAGCAGCAGCACGTTATCCAGCGATCGGCTGCGCACCTGTTCCTCAAGCCAGCCGCTCATGCGGCCATCACCGACGATTACCCAGCGCACGGCAACCGTTCCACGCAGCGCCTCTGCAGCATCGAGAATCGCGGGGAAGTCCTGCGCCTCGCCAACGTTACCGGCAAACACCACGGTAAACACCGACTCATCACGCTCTATTAGCGCTGAAGGTTCCACGGTTTTAGCCGAGAAATCATCCTCAGCCCAACTGGGGAAATACACCAGGCGCTCGGCATCGATAGGTTTGGTGCAATAGCGACGTACGTTGTCGAAAAAACCATGTGATTGCAGCAGCAAATAGTCAGTGCGGTTGTAGATCCACGAGACTACCTTTCCAACCAGCCCCAACAACTTCGGGCTATGGATGACATTCACAGCGCGCAACGTTTCTGGCCACAAATCGAGCACCCAGACAAAAACCGGGGCACGCTTAAGGCGCCCTATCACAACCGCAGGTATTGCGGAAAGAATAGGCGACACCGCGTAAACAAACACCGCATCAAAACGCCGGCGCCTCAGCTTGAAGGCACCCAGCACAGAGGCACAGACCAGAAATGAGAGGTAATTGAGGACCAATTGGATGGCGCGCTTGCCGCGTGGCACCAACGGCACCCTTACGACCTCAGCCCCTTCATAGTTGGCGAAGCGCCCAGGGTTATCTTTGAAGTCCTGAAAAACCGTCCCTTCGGGGTAGTTTGGCCACCCGGTGAGTACCGTGACTTCGTGCCCCTTTTCGACGAAGTCGCGCACCAGGTCATTGACCCGCATGTTCTCCGGCCAGAAGTACTGGGTAACGACTAGAACCTTGAGTTTTTTTTGCGATATCCCTTCCACAGAATCAGTACCGCTTCCAGACCGTACGGTTCACATAGTCCGTATAACTGTGGACGATACGCACCACCTTGTCCGACACGTTCGGCATGCTGTAGTCGGCGACCAGTCGCAGGCTACGCTGATCGCCTCGCAGTTGGCTCTCAAGGATATTAAGCCCCTGCAAAACACGCTCGCAATCGAGACCGACCATCATCGCTGCGGCTTCTTCCATCCCTTCGGGGCGCTCATGCGCTTCGCGGATATTCAACGCTGGGAAGTTAAGAATCGACGCTTCTTCGTTGATCGTGCCGCTGTCGGAAAGCACAGCCTTGGAGGTCAACTGCAGCTTGTTGTAGTCCTTGAAGCCCAGCGGTTTGAGCAGGCGTACATTAGCGTGGAAGGTGACCCCCATGGCATCGACCCGTTTCTGGGTACGGGGATGCGTCGAGACGATAACCGGCAGATCGAATTGCTCGGCTACCGTATTGAGCGTGTCGACCAACTTCATGAAGTTCTTGTCGGAATCGATGTTTTCTTCACGGTGGGCGCTGACGACAAAGAACTTGCCAGCCTCGAGCCCAAGCCGCTCCAGCACATCGGACGCCTCGATACCGTCACGATAATGATTGAGGACTTCAAACATTGGACTGCCGGTCTTGATCACGCGATCTGCTGGCAAGCCTTCGCGAAGCAGGTAGTCCCGGGCGATGGTGCTGTAAGTGAGATTGATGTCAGCGGTATGGTCAACGATGCGGCGGTTGATTTCCTCGGGCACGCGCATGTCGAAGCAACGGTTGCCGGCTTCCATATGGAACGTCGGAATCTTGCGTCGCTTGGCCGAAATCACAGCCATGCAGCTGTTGGTATCGCCCAGCACCAACAGCGCTTCAGGGTTCACTTCAGCGAGCACACGGTCCACCGCAATGATCACATTGCCAATGGTTTCTGCACCCGAAGCGCCCGCGGCATTCAGGAAGTGATCGGGCTTGCGAATACCCAGATCCTGGAAAAAGATCTCGTTCAGCTCGTAGTCATAGTTTTGGCCGGTATGCACCAGTACGTGCTCGCAATGTTCGTCTAGCGCGCTCAGGACCCTGGACAAACGAATGATTTCGGGACGCGTGCCTACAACGGTGACGATTTTAAGTTTTTTCATAGCATTCTCAGTCCTGAGCCAACCGGGTCATGGGCAAACCGGCAGCGCATAAGTATCCGGATGTTCGCGGTCGAAGATCTCATTGGCCCAGAGCATGACGATCATTTCGTCATCACCAATGTTGGTGATGTCATGGGTCCAACCAGGCACTGTCTCAACAATGGTTGGCGCCTCACCGCTGGTCTGCAGTTCATAAAACTCGCCTGACACTACATGACGGAAGCGGAAATTGGCCGTGCCTTTGATAACCAGAAACTTCTCGGTCTTGGAGTGATGATAATGCCCTCCCCGCGTGATCCCCGGGTGTGCTGTGAAATACGAAAACTGCCCGGCTTCGGGGGTTTTCAGCATTTCAACGAAAACACCACGCGGGTCACCGTACTTGGGCACCTCATAGGTAAACGATGCGGGCGGCAGGTAGCTCAGGTAGGTGGAGTACAGTGCACGGGTCAAGCCAACGCCGACGTTTTCGGTAATCAAGGTGGCGCGGCTGGCGCGGAAGCTGCGCAGTTGCTCGGCCAAGGCACCCACCGTGGTGCTGTAAACCGGCTCGACGTCCACCTGACCACTGGCGACTGCCTCGCCGTCCATAATGGCCATGAACTTGCTGACCACGTCATCCACATAGACCAGGTTGAGCGCAGCAGATTCCTCATGGATCTGGATGGGCAGGTCGTGAGCGATGTTATGGCAGAAGGTGGCGACGGCCGAGTTATAGTTCGGCCGAGCCCATTTACCGAAAACATTGGGCAAGCGGAAAATGTAAATCGGGTTGCCGCTTTCCTGGCCAAGCGCGGTCAGTGCCTGCTCGGCTGCGAGCTTGCTGAGGCCGTAAGGGTTATCTCGCTCAGCCTGAATCGACGAGGTATACAGCACCGGGATCTTCCGCCCTGACGCCTTGACCGCATCGCACACCTGTTGAGTGAGTTCACTATTACCACTGCCGAACTCAGCGGGGTCCTCGGGGCGATTGACCCCTGCCAAGTGGAAGATGCAGTCTGCCTGGGCGACCTTGCCCTGCAGTGCCTGCACATCCTCACCTCGCACGAAAAGGCTGATCTCGACGTCTTTGCGCTCTGCCAGATGCACAAGCAGGTTACGCGCAATGAAGCCATTGCTTCCGGTTACCAGTACCTTCATCTGTCATTCCTCCGGCGTGGCATGCTCGCCACGCTGGATGGCTTTGATGAAATCGAGCTTGAGCAGCAATGCTTGCATCCCGGCTACATCCAGACGCTGGGTGTTGTGCGAGTTGTAGTCCTCCGTGTGGGAGATCTTCTCTTCACCCTGCTCGACATACTTGCTGTAGTTCAGGTCACGCAGGTCTGGCGGCACACGGAAGTAGTCACCCATGTCTTCGGCACAGGCCATTTCCTCACGGCTGAGCAATGCCTCGTAGAGCTTCTCGCCGTGACGAGTACCAATCACCTGGATCGGATGCTCAGGTTGCCCCAACAACGCAGTCAGTGCTGAAGCCAACGTTTCAACCGTGGCAGCTGGCGCTTTCTGCACGAACAGATCACCGTTATTGCCGTGCTCGAACGCGTAAAGCACAAGGTCCACGGCATCCGCTAGGGTCATCATGAAGCGGGTCATGTTCGGATCGGTGATGGACAGGGCCTTGCCGGCGCGAATCTGGTCGATGAACAGCGGGATCACCGATCCGCGTGATGCCATGACATTGCCGTAACGGGTGCCGCAGATGACAGTCTTGGTCTCGTCGACATTGCGCGACTTGGCGACCATGACCTTTTCCATCATGGCCTTGGAGATACCCATGGCGTTGATCGGATACACCGCCTTGTCAGTACTGAGGCAAACCACCCGCCGCACTTCATTTTGAATGGCAGCTTCAAGGACGTTCTCGGTACCGATGACGTTAGTCTTAACGGCCTCCATCGGGTGGAATTCGCAGGAGGGGACTTGCTTCAGCGCGGCCGCATGGAAGATGTAGTCGACACCCCGGGTGGCGTTCAGGACACTCTGGTAGTCCCGCACGTCGCCAATGTAGAACTTCAGCTTGGCGCTGTCATAGCGCTTGCGCATATCGTCCTGCTTCTTCTCGTCACGGCTGAAGATACGCACTTCAGCGATGTCACTGTCGAGAAACCGCTTGAGGACCGCATTGCCGAAAGAGCCGGTACCGCCGGTGATGAGAAGTGTTTTACCCTTGAACATATGATCTGACCCTTGCAACGCGCGTGAATAGTTATCGGGCTCGGAGAGCGGAATAAATGATGTCGTCTTTCTGCTGAGCACTTGGGTAGCTGATCAGCACCGCGCGATAGGCGCCCTTGAATACAAAGAAGCTACCTGCCGCCACACCGACCACGCCGCACGTCTTGACCACGCTTGCCATATCCTCGAGCGAACCACCACCGCCCAGGATGGTGATAGGGATATGCACCGCTGCCCGCAATTTAGCTGCCAGGTCCAGGTCATACCCCTTCATCTTTCCATCGTTCTCGATCGAATTGAGGACAATCTCCCCAGCACCGAGCTTCTCCAGTTCCTGCGCTACTTCCAACACACTGCGTTTGGTGTTTCGCGTGCCGTTATGCGTCCAGACCTCTTGGTGTTTGCTTAACAGCCGCGATTTGTGATCCAGCACTACCACCACGCTCTGGCTGCCAATTTCCTCGGCAATCTGGGTAACCAGCTGAGGGTTTTCGAGGGCCGCCGAGCTGATGGCGACCTTTTCGACGCCTAGCTGAATGATCTTCTTGGCCTGCAGCGCCGTCCGGATTCCACCGCCATAACACAAGGGCATACGGCACTCGGCAGCGAGTTTGGCGATTTGCGTGTAATTGGGCTCGACGCCATGCGCTGTCGCGTCAATGTCGATCACGATCAGCTCATCGGCTTCCTTTTCGTTGAAGATCTTCACCGCATTGATGGGATCTCCGACGTACTTCGGATCCTTGAATTTGACCGTCTTCACCAGCCCACCGTCTTGGATGAGCAGGCATGGAATGATCCTGGGTCTTAGCATTTGTCAGTTTCCGCTCACAGTTCCGCGAAGTTTTTCAACAGGCCGACGCCAAAGTGATGGCTTTTCTCGGGGTGGAACTGCACGCCATACACGTTCCCTGCCTGCACGGCGCAGCTGAACTCCAGGCCATACGAGGACATCGCAGCGCGGTGCTGCACGTGCTCGCAATCGAAGAAGAACGAATGCAGGAAGTAGAACCGCGCCTCCTCTTCGAAGCCTTTGAACAGCGCGTTGTCACCGAGCGATGCCACATCGTTCCAGCCCATGTGGGGCAGCGGCAGGTCCGTAAGGTCAGGGACCGATTTGAACGAGCGCACACAGCCGGGCACCCACCCTAGACCAGGGAGGCTACCTTCTTCACTGCTGTTAGCGAGAATTTGCATCCCCACGCAGATCCCCAGTACAGGCACCTTGTGCTCTTGCACCAGGGTTTCTAGGGTCGAGCGCATGCCCGAAGCATCCAGCCGCTCGATCGCATGGTCGAAGGCCCCAACCCCGGGCAGGATCAATTTGGTCGCGCCATCCAGCTGTGCTGCGGTCTGAGCAACCGCAACAGGGATGTGCAAACGTCGGTAGACGTTAACGAAGGCCTGGATGTTACCCAGACCGTAGTCAATGATGGTGATCATCTGAACAGCCTTCTTTCCAATCCGATTGCACTGAGCACACGAGCTCCTATGCCGATCAAGAAACGCTTGTTTTTGTAGTCATGGAAGGTCTTGTTCTGACCCTCGAAAATGCCCTGAAGCTCTGGGACAGTCAAGTCCAGCTTGTGTGCCACGTACTCGAATTCGGATTTGAGGAAGTTTTCGTCAAGCTCGGGCTTGGCGATGCGTTCGAGTGCGGCTTCCCGAGTCAGCTGACCGGTCATGATCAAGCTGGAAAAATGCGCGCGTCGCTTTTCGTACCCGAATTTGCGCGGCATCCAGTAATCTTCGTAAAAACGGGTAAAACGCGACTCATGGTGCTTGTGCTGGAAGCGCTTCCAACCAAACAGGCGCTCAAGCGTATCTTCAGCATCCTGCTTCACATAGGGGACGTGGTTCAGAGGGCGTACGACCTGCATGCCCAGTACATAACGGTAGTAGATCTTGTAGGACAATACGTCTACCAGAGGGAACGTCTTGAGCTTACGCGAACCGAACTTGCCATGGATGTCGTTGATCAGCGTGGTATCAATGCCTGGGTAGGCTCCCCACTCCTCAGGTTCGCGGCAGCATTCGGTGGAGTAGTTGCCGCCGGTGAGCACGTACTTGATTTTGTTGGCCTTGGCAAATTTGTACAGGCCTGAAAAGAACGCGGTGTCCTGAGGAATATCCTGGTCGGGAACCTGCGCCTTGAGGAAGGCCACCTGCAGGCTTTTCATCTCTTCCCAATTGATGACGTCGGTGAACAGCTCAAGGCCCAGGCCATCAACCAGTTTTTCGATGTTGCCAACGGCCTGGTCCGTGTTCCAGCCGGCGTCAACGTGGAAAAGCAGCGGGCGCAGGCCCATCTTTTCCTTTGCGACGTAAGCGAGGTAGGAGCTGTCCAGGCCGCCACTCAGACCGATGATGCAGTCATAGTCCCGACCCTGGCCGTCCTTCTTGATTTTTTCGGCAATCTTGGCCAGCTCAGCTTCACCCGCCGCACCGGTGTCCCAATTGGGCTGAATATTATTTTCAAAATTTTTGCAATACTCACAAACGCCTTGACCGTCGAAGGAAATATTCGGATCACTGGTATCCATGATGCAACGGGTACAGATTTTGTAGTTTTTCATAATAGCATCCAGCAATTAGGTCAACAGGCGCTTTGCCATGCGGCGGTAGTCTAGAAGACTCAAAGCAATTTCATGGGATCGCTTGGAGAAAGTATCCAGTATTTCAGGCTTGTCCTCAATCGCTGCAAACGCGCGGGTCAAGTCAATGTCGTTACGCACAGCCCACCCATTGCCATCCACAAACGGCACGTGACTAGGTACGTCTGCAATGATAACTGGCCGTCGCGCACAAAGGCTCATTTGCATTGTCGCCGACTGACTCCCCGGCTGCACATATACATCCGCCGCGCACAGCAGGGCGTAAAGCTCATCGGACGATTTCCAGCCCAAGAAGATGACCCGCGGATCTTTGGCTACAAGCGCGGTCACCTCTTCGGCAACAGCATCATGTAGTTGGCCAACGATCAAAAACCTAAAGTCTTCGGAGCGGGTTTGTGTAAAGGCACGAAGACTTTGGGCAAGTTTCTTCTTGCCATCAAACTTACCCGATTGAAGAAATACAACCTGCCGCGCATCAAGCCCCAGGGCCGCGCGCGTATCGGAGCGCAGCCTGGAGTAAGTAGCATCATCCGCTATATTCCCGCCTAACGGGAAAAACTCCATCTGCCTGTCTTCAATCCCGTATTGCTTGCGACAAAATGTTAGCGTTTCTTGGGAAATGCATAGCACCTTGTCAATGTCGGGCAAAGCACTTCTAATGAGCGGGCGGTAGTAGAACCGATGCAAGATCTTTGATAGTTTTCCCACCGCACTATTATTAGCATCCTCATGACTATCAACGTACAACTTCACGTTTGGATGCTTGCGCTTGTAGCGCGCCACTGTGCGCAACTCCCAACCACACAAACCGTGGAACATGATAACGTCAGGGCCAAACGATTCGATAATTTGCGCCACTTTCGCATGTATGCGTAGTTTCTTTTTCAAGAAAAATGGACCCACACCGCCGTAGGGCAACCGTATAACACGGGCACCATCAGTCCCTGTATAGTCGCCTGGGACGGTATAGCCAAGCGTAAGATTATCCAAGTACGTCTCAGTCGACGCGACCACAAGGACATCGTGCCCTGTTGAGACATGCTCACGGACCAGCTCGTTTTCCTGATAGCGGTACCCGTCAATGTAAAAACACGAAACACACAAATGGATAATTTTCATACAATATTCTGACTTTTCAAAAAAGCTTCCGGATCGTTGAAGTGCACGGCCGCAGCCTTCAGTTTATCCTCCGAAAACTCCCACCACCGACTCTTCAAAAGCCCTTCCACTATCGACTCAGAGAACCGCAGGCGTATCAATCGTGCCGGGTTACCTGCGTAAATTGCATAGGGGGGCACGTCTCGGGTGACCACGCTGCCCATGCCAATAACCGCACCCGTCCCGATGGTCACCCCCCCTTTAATAAGCACACCCTCACCTATCCAGACGTCGTGACCAATGACCGTATTGGGCTCCCAACGGTAGTCATGCCGCGAAAACTTCTTCTTGATACTCTCTTTATGCGCCAGAAATACGGGGCTGGTGGAGACGTATTCGATGGGATGCCTGGCGCCGCCAACGACGACATTATTGGCAATGGAACAGAAAGACCCAATCGACGTCTTTATGAATGTGCAGTCATACCCACAGAAACTATGCTCGCCGAAGCTGCTAGAAAACAGAGTACAACCGGACTCCACTTTTGAGCTGCGCGGAACGGCTGAGTCAATCAGAGCAGAGCCTCGCGACTTTTTTAGTATCCGAGAGATCACATATCCAATCATAGCCGGCGGCCCCATAATTTTAGTTTAAACTTATCAACCCATAGCAACCCTATCCACATCGCACCACCAAAAGAGGCCAGCATGGTGAAAAAGGGTCCATTGGTGGTCACAAACGCCAATGGAAAGAGCGCCGTCAACACGAACACCCTGTTCCAACCCTGGGCAACTCTGTCCAGCACAACCAGCCAGACCGTGTAGAGTGCGAAAATAACCAGCACCCCTAGAGCACCCGCCGCCGCAACACCGTCGGTTGCGACGAAGCTTGCGTTCGATTGGCTTTGTACACCCAGTACCCGCTCCGCAAGAATCTTTCCTAGCAGCGGCCACTTATCATCCGACGCATAGGCTGCTGGAACTTCAGCCAGCCTGCCAATGACAGAAACATGTGACCAGTGGGTGAACCCTTGCTCCGCGAACAGATCGTAGTACTGGGTAACAAATAAGCCTGGGTATGCCAATAATCGGGTATAGAAATAGAACCCGAGTTCTCGAAAAATCCCGACTTCATCGTAAAGCAGCGCGATGAGAAAGACCAAAAACGCGCCACCAGTGAACAGATAGGCGGGATTATTCGGGTCATCGCCACGTCGTTTGAAAACAAACGACACGAAGACCATGGCAAAGGGCAGCAGGAACACCGTTCGCTCTGCCGTTATCATGAAGACGAAAATAAAACCCACAAACCCCGTCAGGCATACCAAATAGCGTCTCGCCACCCACCCACTGGCAAAAAGTATGGGTGAAAAAAAATAGGCCAAATACACCTGGCAGTAACCGATAAATAACGACGTGGCCGCGCCTTTTTCCCGCTGCGCGTAAACATCATCCAGACCCGAAAACGACAAGACATCGCGATACGTCAAGAACAGCAAGCCGATACACGTCAGTGCGCCTATCATGCACGCGTATAAAAATGGCCTGGACAGGAAGCCAGACGATGACTGCCGCACAGGGAAGCTTCTGACCACCACGCAACACACAAACAAGCCAACACAGAAGTTAAAGAAAACCCAGAAATATCGGTCAACTGCATCCGCATGGTTAAGCATTCCGATAGCCACTGCAGGCACATAGACACAGAACGTCAAGGCATGCAAAAAAAGCGTTGACGGCCTATTAAAGTAAAGAGGCAACACGCTAACAGGTACAATCGAAAACACGAAAATCAACAACAGGTTGCCCAAATTAAAACTTGGCGCGTTAAACCCCCAAAAGGCTTGCTCAACGGCCAGGTACCTGTCATGCCCATACACCAAAGCCAGCACATAGAGGATCATCGAAACCAACAACTTGACGCGGGCCTTGCTTACAAACATAAGAGACCCCGGCAAAATTGACGACTTCTCCCCGCTTAGCCGACCCGCCATTTCAATTTCCATGATGACCTTTCGCCCTTGGTTAATCGGTAACGCTAAATCGCTGCCCGACGAAACTGCCCGATTGAAAAATATGCCAAGCGCTATGCTCAGCTTCGGACGCGATCACCTACGCGCCCCTACACCACTGCCGAATACTTCTTGACAGCGCGTGCAATCAAGAAGTTAGCAAAAACCAAATCAAGTAAATACACCACCGAAACCTGCACCGTATAAAGCATCAAGAACTCACTGAAGGACAGGGAGTTATAGTAGGAAACCAACAACACCGCCCCAGTTAGCGCCAACCTAAGCACATGAAGAAGCGGCATATAGAAGTTATAGCGAAGCACTAAGGACACCCGATCCAACGGCGTACTGATGAACGAACAAAATGCAGCCACCACAAGAACTTGTGCATACACGCCGGCATCGTGCCATTGACCACCTAACACTAACGGGTATAGCCAGGGCGATAGAGCACCCGCAAACACATAGATGGGAGCCCCAAAAATTGCCAACTTTCTCACCGTCAGGCTCCACAGCGACCTGAGCAGCAGAGGCTCATCATAATGTGAGGCCGCGCGCTGATAAAACACCTGGCCTATCGCAGCACCGATTAACCCTGACGGCAAGAAAATGGTAGCCATGACGATTGAGAACTGGCCAAGGATCTCAGTTCCAAATACTGCAGAGATGTAAAAGATGGGTGCAGCACTGCTTATCGTAACCAGCACATGCGACGCAACTAGTGCGTGTGCGCCATGTGCATGATCTTTGAAAGGGCTAGTTAAATTTCCGGATGCCTTGACCCCGCCAAAGATTAATTTTTTTGAATAGGGAAGGATGCTAGCAATTTTTCCTAACGCGCTGAACAGTGTCGTAAAAATCAGACCGCTTCCGGTCACGAGCGACAACAAGGCACCCGATACGACATAGGCCGATTTACCACACACTTCTGACAGCGCGGACACTTTGTAAGCACCCGCCCGCTGAGCATTGTGTTGAAATGCGAGTGCGATGGACACAAAGAACGCACTCAGGGGCGCAATCGCCAACCACTCAGCGCCCTCTTCGATTGATAAAGCCTGTGCGATCTCCACCGAAAACAAGCACATGACCACGGTAAGTAATGCACCGGTAATGAAACCAAGCTTTGCCAGCCCCAACAGCAGCAGGCGCGCCTGCTGCTCTCCTTTCAACATCTGGAAGAAGTATTCATACCTCCACGTCATGATGCCTGCAAAGAACATGACCAGCTGGAGAAATATATTCTGAACAGCGAACTCCTGCGGGGCATAGAGCCTGGATAATAACGGAATCCCAAGAACACCTATCACCTGCGCAACGGTATTGCCCGACGCTTGTAGAAAAATATCCCGCCAGTAAGACGAGACGTACTGGACGACTTTCACTGACCGGCTCCACAGGCAGCCGCCACAGCATCAACCACCTTACCAACATCCGCATCACTGAGGTAAGGATGCATCGGCAGGCTCAACACTTTATTCGCCAGTTCATCCCCCAATGGAAGATAAGCATCAGACGCAACAGCCACTTGTTTATTAAGGGGTATTGGGTAATGAACGACGCTAGGAACGCCCCGTTCTTTAAGCACTGCTTGAACGCGCTCCCGGCCTTCTACCTGAATCGTGAACTGTGCGTAAACTGAGCTATTCGCTTCAGCAATGAATGGAAGCTTTACGGAGCCCAACGAGCCCAGCAGGTTATTATATTTTTCTGCAGCGGCTTGCCGAAGCTTTATTTCGTTGTCAAATATATCGAGTTTGGCAAGAAGAATCGCGGCCTGCAGGGTATCAAGCCGACTATTAACGCCCACCCGCACATGGTGATAGCGCTTCTCTTGACCGTGCCGAGCGATCTGGCGAATGATAAGGGCCAACTCGGGATCGTTGGTGAAAATCGCGCCACCATCACCATAACAGCCCAACGGTTTACTTGGAAAGAAGCTCGTGCATGCGATAGACGTCAAGCTGCAGGAGCGCCGCCCTTTATAAGTAGCACCAAAGCTTTGGGCCGCATCCTCAATAACGGGAATATTGTACTTCGCTGCAATTTCATTGATCGCATCGAAGTCGGCACACTGCCCATAAAGCGACACTGGCACTATCGCCTTGGTGCGCGGGGTAATGGCTGCTTCCAGCAGCGCCGGGTCTAAATTACAAGTACGTTTATCCACATCGACATAAACAGGCGTCGCACCCAGCAATGCAACGGTCTCAGCAGTCGCAATATAAGTAAAGCCAGGGGTAATCACCTCATCCCCAGGACCAATACCTAACGCCATCTGTGCAATCTGCAAGGCATCAGTTCCGTTAGCGCAGGTAATGCAATGATCGACCCCGACATAGGTAGCCAAACGCTCTTCCAACTCAGTTACTTCTGGACCCAGGATATACTGACCATGGCTCAGTACTCGCTGAATACCAGCATCGATATTACTCTTGATGAGGGCTTGCTGCCGTTTGAGATCGATAAATTCAATCATAGGTCAAATATCCAATTTAGTCAGAGTATTGTCGCGCAGCACGTAACGAGCGCGCGTATGGGAGCAAATGGCTTCCCCCCTCTCATTCAATTCCAGTTGCTCGCCATATTCACTCATCCAGCCAATCTGTCGAGCTGGTACACCGACCATCAAGGCGTAGGCGGGAACATCTTTGTTGATCACCGCGCCCGCACCCACAAACGCGTACTCACCGATGGTAACCCCACAGACGATGGTGCAATTGGCCCCCAAGGTAGCGCCCTTCTTGACCAGCGTGTCACGGTACTGATCTTTGCGCTCGATCAAAGAGCGTGGATTGTAAACATTGGTAAACACCATGCTTGGCCCGCAAAATACGCCCTCTTCCAACGTAACATTGTCGTAGACCGATACGTTGTTTTGGACCTTGCAGTGATCACCAATCACAACCTTGTTACCCACAAAGACGTTCTGGCCAAGCGAAACACCGGCACCAATTCGAGCGCCGCTACACACGTGGACAAAATGCCAAACACGGGAATCTTTGCCTATTTGCGCGCCTTCGTCGACGATGGCACTCGAATGCTGATAATGGCTCATTGCTTGAGGCTCACACTGGATTGAGTTTGGTCGAACAACTGCTGGAGTTGACCGCCGGCAAAATGTCCGTAACGACGCGCCCCGATTTCGTTTAAGTGATGATTATCCTGATAGATAAGTTCACCCTGCTCGTAAGGTGCATCCGCAAAAAAGCTTGAGTTTGAAAAATCCACAAAGTGCACACCAACCCTGCCCGCAGCGAGTAACGCTACCTTATGATTGGCTGCCCTCCATTCCTCATTGAGTGCCAGGGTGGCAGGCAATCCTAATTCCCTGAAGCGTCGCACTCTTTGTACGTCTGATCGGAACATGGGCACTTGCCCCAAGATCACGACCTGCTTATTAGCCGCTGTGGCATCATCTAAAAATGACTGGAAGGCGCTCACAAACGCAGGACTAGGCACTTGGTATTGCCACATTCCCGCGACGATCACCTTGCCCATACCTGACATCGCCTGTTGCACTGCGACGATCTGTGAGCGGCATGGGCCACGGGCATACTCCGGCAGGCGATCAACGTCGAATCCTGGTATGGGTATGCAACTGCTTGCAGTGAATATTCGATACCCCACCCCTTGCTCTTCACCTGCCTGGTCCAGAAAGTAGTTGAGCTGAGCCGCATGACTGTCACCGATAACCAGGACAGTTGGCGTCGCGCTGGCGAGGCCGCGCTTGCACTCACCCACCTGCTGGCCATGACAGATCAGTTCAGGATCCGCATAACGCGTCTGCGCCAAGGGCTGCGGGGCGACCCATAGCGAATTCAGCTTGATCCCGAGCACGGCAATCGCTGCGAGCCCACCTGCTGCAAGCCCCCAGCGCGGTGCCAAACGCCAAACATCTGACGATTTGCGCACAGGCAACTCGATAAACCGATAAGACAGCCAAGCCAAGAAAAACGATGCACCCAGTGCGGTCAACATCCAACCTACACCTAACGCGTACTGCCCTGTGTAGTAGCGGATAAACGCCAGGACCGGCCAGTGCCAAAGATAGAGGGAATATGAGACACCACCCACCCACACCATGGGGCGTGAAGCCAAAAGGCTGCTGACCGGCCCTCGCCGGGCGGCGATAATCAGCGCAGCCCCCAGGCAAGGTACTATGGATAGAAAGCCGGGAAAGTTGGCTTTATCGATAAATAGAAAACTGGCAACCAGCACCACCGCGCCAAGCAGCCCCGTAAGCGCCGAACGTAATGCAGGTACTTCTCGGTCGCGCAGAACGAGCGCCAATACGGCTCCAACCATGAACTCGGGGACACGGGCGAGCAAGGAAAAGTACTGGCTGCCCAGGTCACCGCCCAACCCGCTCATGCCCGCCCAAAGGAACAGGCCAGCCGCAATCAGCGAAAGGCTGGGCAACCACCAGGATCGAGGTAACAGCAGCAGCACTAATGGATAAAAGAGATAAAACTGCATCTCGATTGCCAGCGACCACGTGTGCAGAAGCGGCAATTCTTCAACGCGAGGAGCAAAATAGCTGCCGAAGTCCGAAAAGTACTGGTTACTTAGAAACAGCGCGGCCGATTTCAGGCTCTGACGAAAGAAATCGAAATCACCGGTCAGCAACAAGACGGACGAGGCGGCACATACCACCGCCAGCATGACAGCATACGCAGGAACGATACGTTTTAAACGACTAGCATAAAACGACCGAAGATCGATTTTATATCCGGGCACCGTGAGAAGGGCCGTGATGATAAACCCAGAAATAACAAAGAAAACATCAACACCGACAAAGCCGGCCTTCAGCCATGCGCTGTCTGCGTGATAGGCAAGGACTGCCAAAACTGCAACTGCACGCAAGCCCTGAACGTCCAGCCGCATATCCTTACGCGGGCGTAACGAGGTCAAGCTATGCGGCAATGTTTCTTTGTTATTAGACAAGCTGCCAAGACCCTGTTGCGAGTACACCACTAAAGGAAGGGTGGTCTGTTGACCACCCGATACCACGCTCTGTCAGCGAGCCAACCCAAGAACAAACGGATGCGCCTCATTGTCCTTGGCCTGGACAATTGCGGCGCTACGGATGACGTTCACGGTTTCGACGCAATGACGTGCGTCTTCGATGCCGTAACCTCGCCCGGCGAGAATTTCTTCGTAGCTGGTGGTATGCAGATCGGTAAAGCCTTCGGAAAACTCCATTTCCTCGCCATCGACAGTAATCGAGCGATAGGTCGGCTTCTTGCCCTTGACGGCGTCGGGCAAGTCATTGGCATCGACCGAAAGGAACCAGCGTACACGCGCTTTTTCGTACTCAAGGTAACCCGCGGCTTTATGCTCAGATGAGTAGTGCACCACATTGCGCTGGAGCTTACCGAAGATGAAGTGCAGCATGTCGTAGAAGTGCACACCGATGTTGGTAGCAACACCGAAGGATTTACGAGGATCACCCTTCCAGCTCTGCAGGTACCACTTGCCACGCGACGTGATGTACGTGAGATCGACCTCATACTTGTGCGCACGGTTTTCTGCTGCAACTTTGTCTTTCAGGTTGAGGATTGCCTGATGGTGACGCAATTGCAGGATGTTGTAGAGCCGCTTGCCCGTTTCCTGTTCGATCAGCGAAAGCTGATCGAGCATGTCAGGCGTCGGGACCAGCGGTTTCTCGCAGATGACATCGCAGCCCAGACGCAGCCCTGCTGCGATATGTGGATAGTGCAGATAGTTTGGCGAACAGATGGAGACATAATCCAGCGCCGTTGCGGGATCGCGCTTCAGCGTGTGCGCATGCTCAAGGAAGAACTCGAACTCGGTGAAAAACTCACTCTGCGGCGAGATGCTGTCGATGATGCCGACCGAGTCGTTAATGTCGTAGGCGGAAACCAGGCGGTTGCCGGTGTCCTTGATGGCACGCATGTGTCGAGGGGCAATGTAACCGGCGGCACCGATCAGAGCAAAGTTCTTCATGAATCTTCCTTCGGAAACTGTTGAATCCGTCCGGCGCCGTGCGCCCGGACGGAGGGTCAGCTATTAGCGGTTCAAGCTTTGATGATATGAGCTGCAGGGGCGCGGTATTTGCCCCGACTGTCAACGATCAGCCTGGCCTTGGCTTCAATCAACGCATAATCGAATTTGTCATGGTCGGTGGCCAGGATCACGGCATCAAAGGAAGCCAGATTTTCCGCCGTCAACGGTTCGCTGCTGAGCTCGAAATGATGCTCGCGCATCTTCGGAAACACTGGAACATGCGGATCGCTGTAGGCAACGACACCACCCTTGGCCTGAATCAACTCCATGATCTCAACCGAAGGTGACTCGCGCATGTCATCAACGTTTTTCTTGTACGCAATGCCCAGCACCAGAATGCGGCTACCTTTGAGCGCTTTGCCTGCGTCGTTCAGCCCATCCATCAGTTTGCTGAGCACATATTCCGGCATCGCCTGGTTCACCTCGCCCGAAAGCTCGATGAATCGGGTGTTCACACCGTACTCCCGCGCTTTCCAGGTCAGATAGAAGGGGTCGATTGGTATGCAGTGGCCGCCAAGCCCCGGACCAGGGTAGTAGGCAGTGAAACCAAAAGGCTTGGTCGCCGCCGCGTCCACCACTTCGAAAATATCGATCCCCATGCGGTCCGCAACAATTTTCATTTCGTTGACCAAACCGATGTTCACTGCGCGGTGAATATTCTCCAGCAGTTTGGTCATCTCGGCCGCCTTGGTCGAGCTGACCTGAACAACTTTATCAATCGCTTGGTCGTACAGGGCGACACCCACTTCGAGGCAACTTGGCGTATGACCGCCAATCACCTTTGGAATGGTCCGTGTTTCGAAGTTTATGTTACCCGGGTCTTCGCGTTCTGGCGAATAGACGAGAAAGATATTCTCCCCTACTTTCAAGCCATTTTCCTCAACACGCGGCAGCAACTCTTCCTCGGTGGTGCCTGGGTAGGTTGTGCTTTCCAGCGATACCACTTGGCCGGCCCGCAGATAGGGCTTTATCGCATCAGTAGTATTAATGACAAAGCTCATGTCCGGCTCACGGTACTTGTTCAGTGGCGTCGGGACGCAAAGAATCAAGGCATCGCATTTAGCGACGCGAGTGAAATCAGTGGTGGCTTCGAAACCGTGCTGGCGGGCTTGAGCGATACTGGCACTGGAAATATGTTCGATGTAGCTTTGTCCAGCATTGAGGCGATCAACTTTAACTTCGTCGATGTCTATACCCAGCACATTAAAGCCAATCGCGTTATAACGCAGCATCAGGGGCAAGCCAACATACCCGAGGCCGACAATGCCGACCAACGCTGATTTGCTCTTGAACTTTTCAACCGCCTGCTTCTTGATATCCGTCATATCGCGTGACTCACCCTTCTATATTACCCGCCTGCACAGGTGGCAGGAGACGGGGTGTTAAAGATGCCCGTTCACCCAGTCGTGGATGAATTCCAGCTGAAACAGTTTGGCTCGCGGCCTAACGCCCCAAGACCCACCAAATAATCGGCAATAGCAGCACGCCTAGTTTGCCAAACTCGAGATCGGCGGGCTACTCACACTACACCCTAGCCGCTTCCAGAGCCACCAAAGCTGTGCCCCTTGCCTGCTGACTGCAAGCATCCCTACCTCCAGTGAACGCTATTTTGATAACAATAAAATTAACTAATGCGTTAACTGGCCACGAACCAGCGGGCCGCTATGCCTGCCGACGCCTGACCCAGAGGTCTCTGGCCATGGCAGCAAGCGCACCAGCGCCTAATCCCAAAACAACACTCAATACAACAATAAGCGACTTTTTCGGCTTCACCGGCCGGTCTGGTAGCTCAACCGCACCATCTTGCTCGAACACCTGTATCAAGGATGGGTCGAGCTTTAGATTACGGTAAAACATTACCCTTTCTTGCATCGGGCGCAGCCCGTTGATGAACGGCTCGTCAGTGGTTCGCGCCACAAGATTGGCGATTTCAGCTTCTAGCGCCTTGGTCCCGCGCATATAGGTGAGCGACCCACCCATTGCCGCAGAGACCTCGGCCGACAACGACTGCGAAATCACTGGAGGTTTCTCCAAGCCAATGGACTTGGCGACAATCAAGGCCTCCTTCAACTGAGTAATCCGATCTTCTCGCTCCTTCCTTGCACTGGCCTTCGCGCCTTCGATCTGGGTTTGCAGGTTGTCCGCCTTGACCATCATCTCACTGCGGTTGCTATCCAGCACTTCTCGCTTCGCTGTCTCTGCTGCAAGCGCGTTGTAAGCCACTACCCACTTCGCAGCTTGCTGAGGATCTGAAATGGATGCGGTGACTGCGTATCGGGTCGAGGACCCCTTCCCTGCAGCCGCCACTGTGAGCACATTGCCAAAATCGCTGTACAACGAGTCACGTGATCCTCGGCGCTGCTCTTCGCTCAAGCTAGGCAGGTATACATCGCGGAAAAACCTGTTACGCACACCCTCTGACTGCAAAGCCTGAAGATGCGTATCGTAGACCTCCTTGACCGTCAAAGCGCTTAAGCCAGAATCGCCACCACGCCCAAAATTCAACTGCGCGATATCGTTTTGGGTGGGCGGCTCTACGAACAGTTTCGCTTCATACACGGGCGTGGCCAGCAACGCATACGCAAACCCTGCGGCCACCATGGGTGCCGCCACCATCCCTGCCCACAGCTTCTGGCGCCAGACGCCCTGTACCAATTCAACAAGCTCGATTTCATCATCACGATATGGGCGCTGAGGTTCATTACGCATCTATTCTAATTATCCTAGGGTCCGTCTAACATCATCAAAACAGTGAGCTCACCCATAGCACGGGCCACACACGGCGCCAACAAGCGCTACTATGCACGCCTACAGCCAGCGTAGCGTCAACATGCCTGCATGCTAACTCGATTCCACCCTACCCTGCACGCGGGGTCAAGTTCAAAGAAACAAGCATGGGTAGAGCCCTGATGATGTCAGTTGTTCCCCAACCTTAGCGCCTCCTCCGCACTTCCAGCTGAATGGTCAGCGTGGTATGGAAATTCTGGTGCTTGCTTTACGCAGCGCAAACGCTTGCCTCAAAGAGGATGCCAGCATTTCTTTAGACCTTACCTCACCGTGCACAAGCAAAATTTCAGATGGCTCGCGCTCCATGTTAATCGCAAAGGCCAGCAACCCTGCCTGATCCGCATGCCCCGAATACCCACTCAACGTCATCACCTTCGCCCGAATCTCATAAGCCTCCCCATCCAGATCAATCTGCACAAACCCTTCCGCGCCTTCACTGGCCTGGATCACTGCCCCCGGCGTGCCCTTGGCTTGATACCCGACGAACAGCACCTCATGCCTCGGATCCCCAAGCATGGCCTTGAGGTAGTTGACGATCCGCCCACCCGAGCACATGCCGTTGCCTGCAATGACAATCGCCGGGCGCCCGGTGCTTTTGAGGTAATTCACCACATGCTGATGCCTGTCATGGGTATCCACACTAATCAGCTGACCAAAGCCCAGCGGGTCACGCCCCTCAGCCAACCGCGCGCGGGCTTCTTCATTCCAGTAGTCATGTAGGTCGCGGTAAACGCTGGTGATGCGTTGAGCCAAGGGTGAATCAAGAATGATGGGCAATTGTGACCAATCAAGAAAACTATCACCCGGCGCTTGACCCGCACTCAGCAGGGCCTTGCGATGAAGGATGTCTTCGAGCTCGTACAACAATTCCTGGGTACGCCCCAGGCTGAAGGCTGGGATGAGGATCGTGCCGTTATCGGCCAACGCCCGATCGATAAGTGCTTCCAGTTTTTCTCGACGGTCGTCGGTACTGGGGTGCAGGCGATCACCATAGGTGCTTTCGAGCACCAGCACGTCAGCGCGCTCTGGGGGCTGCACTGGCCGCAGCAAGGGATTGGTGGAGGGCCCTAGGTCGCCGGAGAACACGTAGCGGGTGTTGACCTCCCCGCGCGCCACGTCACACTCGACATAGGCTGAACCCAGTAGGTGCCCGGCGCGCTGCAAGCGAATGCGGCAGCCAAGACCAGGTCGGTCGATGAGAACATGCCATTGCTCAAAAGGCAGCGGGACGATCAGTTCATCGAGCATCGCGAGATAGCGCTGCACGTGCTGCGGTTCACGGCTGATGCTCAGCCGGTAGGCATCCTCCAGCACCAGTGGAAGCAGCTTGGCAGAGGGTTCGCTGCACAGGATAGGGCCTCGGTACCCCGCCGCCAGCAGCGCGGGGATGCGGCCGACATGGTCGAGATGCACGTGCGTGACGATCAGCGCTTGAACACTGCTCACCTCGAAGCTCGCACCAAAACCCAGGGACGCAGGTTCCGCGCCAGACGATGCATCATCACCTTGCGCCAGGCCGCAATCGACCAGCAGGCTGGTAGCGAGGTCAAGGTGAAGCTGGTGGCAAGAGCCAGTTACGCCTCGGGTGGCGCCGTGATGAGAAAGAACGGGGAAATCCATGCTGCTGCACACTCGCCTGGGCCGAAAATGAAGTGTGCTATTACTTCATGACAGCCGATGCGGGCATAGGTGAGACTTTCCTCAATAGAAGTAGGAAACAGCCTCAATTACCGCTTAATGCCGCTTGGCGGGCAGAAGCGCGAATCTTGCGCTTGCTGCGCTGCACGCCGTAGGCGCCGAGCAGTGGGCCGATAGCCAACCCGATGACCAGCGCGGCCAGTACCAGTACCGCAACCGGCACTTCAGGGGCAGACCAACCAAACAGGACCAGCGAGACCGCCTGCTGGTTCTCGAGTACGAAGAACAGCACCACAGCCGCCAACAGCAGCACGAACAACGCCGCCAGGGCGCGCTTGAGGTTACGCATCAGACTGCTCCTTTTTTATCAGGCCTCGGCCTCATCTTCTTCATTGACCCGGTCACGCAATTCCTTGCCCGGTTTGAAGTGCGGCACGAACTTGCCTTCCAAGCTGACCGACTGGCCAGTCTTAGGGTTGCGACCGACGCGGGGTGCGCGATAGTGCAGCGAGAAGCTGCCAAAACCGCGAATCTCGATGCGATCGCCCGTCGCCAGGCACTGCGACATCTGCTCAAGCATGGTCTTGATGGCCAACTCCACATCTTTCGAGGAGAGCAGCCCCTGATGGGTGACAATACGTTCGATCAGCTCCGACTTCGTCATATTTTTCCCTTCGTTATCAAGCAGCTAGATCATTGCTTAACCAGTTTGTAGCACGCTGGGAGGGATTTGAACAGGGCGGTTCTTGACTTAATAAAAAAATTCAAGATTGAAGTTGTACAAGAATGGTCTAGCGCGAGGATCGCCAGGCCTGCAAGCCAGCCCCTAAAGAGCCCCCTGCCAAACAGGCATAAAAAAAGGGCGACCCGAGGGTCGCCCTTTTTCTTACCGATCCAACAGAACTTAGTTCTGTTTGGCCATTGCTTCGCGCAGCAGCGCAGCCATGGTGGTGTCGGCAGCAGCTTCCGGAGCGTTTTTCAGGCTCTGGATAGCTTCGCGCTCTTCAGCGTCGTCTTTCGATTTGATCGACAGGCTGATAACGCGGGACTTACGGTCAACGCTGATGATCTTAGCTTCGATCTCTTCGCCTTCCTTCAGAACGTTACGCGCGTCTTCAACGCGGTCACGGCTGATTTCGGAAGCTTTCAGAGTGGCTTCGATGTCGTCGGCCAGGGTGACGATGGCGCCTTTGGCGTCAACTTCTTTCACGATGCCCTTGACGATAGCGCCCTTGTCATTGACAGCAACGAAGTTGGAGAACGGATCGTCTTCCAGCTGCTTGATGCCCAGGGAGATGCGCTCGCGCTCTGGGTCGACCGACAGGATGACGGTTTCCAGCTCGTCGCCCTTCTTGAAACGACGTACGGCTTCTTCGCCGGTTTCGTTCCAGGAGATGTCGGACAGGTGAACCAGGCCGTCGATGCCGCCGTCCAGACCAATGAAGATACCGAAGTCGGTGATCGACTTGATGGTACCGGTGATCTTGTCACCCTTGTTGAACTGGCCGGAGAAGTCTTCCCATGGGTTGGACTTGCACTGCTTGATGCCCAGGGAGATACGACGACGCTCTTCGTCGATGTCCAGAACCATGACTTCCACTTCGTCGCCAACCTGAACGACTTTCGACGGGTGGATGTTCTTGTTGGTCCAGTCCATTTCGGAAACGTGTACCAGACCTTCAACGCCTTCTTCCAGCTCAGCGAAGCAGCCGTAGTCGGTCAGGTTGGTAACGCGAGCTTGTACGCGAGTACCTTCTGGGTAGCGGGCAGTGATAGCAACCCACGGATCTTCGCCCATCTGCTTCAGACCCAGCGAAACGCGGTTGCGCTCACGGTCGAACTTCAGAACGCGAACGTCGACTTCGTCGCCAACGTTAACGATTTCGGAAGGATGCTTGATGCGCTTCCAGGCCATGTCGGTGATGTGCAGCAGGCCGTCGATACCGCCCAGGTCCACGAATGCGCCGTAGTCGGTGAGGTTCTTGACGATACCTTTGACTTGCTGGCCTTCCTGCAGGGTTTCCAGCAGGGCTTCGCGCTCGGCGGAGTTCTCGGCTTCCAGCACGCTGCGACGGGAAACGACAACGTTGTTGCGCTTCTGGTCGAGCTTGATGACCTTGAATTCCAGCTCTTTGCCTTCCAGGTGGGTGGTGTCGCGCACTGGGCGGACATCAACCAGGGAGCCCGGCAGGAACGCACGGATGCCGTTAACGTCGACAGTGAAGCCGCCCTTAACCTTACCGTTGATAACGCCCTTGACCACTTCTTCGGCGGCGAAAGCTGCTTCCAGAACAATCCAGCACTCGGCGCGCTTGGCTTTTTCACGGGACAGTTTGGTTTCGCCAAAGCCGTCTTCGACCGCGTCCAGCGCAACGTGAACTTCGTCACCGACCTTGATGGTCAGCTCGCCAGCTTCGTTGTAAAACTGCTCGAGCGGGATGACGCCCTCGGACTTCAGGCCAGCGTGTACGGTAACCCAGTCGCCGTCGATGTCGACAACGATACCGGTGATGATCGCACCCGGCTGAAGATTGAGGGTTTTCAGGCTTTCTTCAAAGAGTTCTGCAAAGCTTTCGCTCATTTTAATTCCTGTAGATTCGGGCGAAACAGACGCCCATCGCCACATTCCAGACAATGTGGGTTTCGTTATTTAAAGGAAAGCCGACAGGACGTTGACTGGTGCACCTGCCTGCTCTCCTGGCTATCAGTGAAGGTCGCGAAGCGCGATCTCACTCCTGATACGTTGCAACACCTGCTCGATGGACAACTCGGTAGAGTCCAACTGAATGGCATCGGCCGCTGGTTTCAGCGGGGCCACTGCACGTTGGGTGTCACGCTCATCACGTGCACGAATCTCATCCAGCAGACTCGACAGACTAACATCTTCGCCTTTGCCCTTCAACTGCAGGTAACGACGACGTGCCCGTTCCTCGGCGCTGGCGGTCAGGAAAATCTTCAAGGGCGCATCCGGGAACACCACGGTACCCATGTCGCGACCATCGGCGATCAGGCCCGGAGCCTCGCGGAATGCACGCTGACGCAACAGCAACGCGTCCCGCACGGCAGGCAGCGAGGCCACCATCGAGGCGCCTGCGCCAACGGTTTCGGTGCGGATGACACTGCTGACGTCCTCACCCTCAAGGATGATCTGTTGCAGCTTACCGGGCTCGGCCGCGATGAACTGCACATCCAGATGGGCGGCAAGTTGCTTGAGCAGCTCTTCGTTGGTCAGGTCGACGCCGTGATTGTTGGCATTGAATGCCAGCAAACGGTACAGCGCGCCGGAGTCCAGCAGGCGCCAGCCCAGCTCGCGAGCCAGCAGACCGGCGACCGTGCCCTTGCCCGAGCCGCTTGGCCCGTCGATGGTGATGACTGTTGCTTGCGAATTCACGACTTGCCCTCTTCAGCCACGCGGATACCGACTTCGGCACACAGTGCCAGGAAGTTAGGGAACGAGGTGGCGACGTTGGCGCAGTCATGGATGCGAATCGGCGCAGTGGCACGCAGCGAGGCAACGCTGAAGGCCATGGCGATACGGTGGTCACCGTGGCCGTGCACTTCGCCGCCGCCGATCGGGCCGCCGTCGATGATGATGCCGTCCGGGGTCGGCTCGCACTTCACGCCCAGGCTGATCAGCCCATCGGCCATGACCTGGATGCGGTCGGATTCCTTGACCCGCAGCTCTTCGGCGCCACGCAGCACGGTGCGCCCTTCGGCACAGGCCGCGGCAACGAACAGTACCGGGAACTCGTCGATGGCCAGCGGCACCAGGTTTTCGGGGATGTCGATACCCTTGAGCTGAGCACCGCGCACACGCAGGTCCGCCACCGGCTCACCACCCACTTCACGCTGGTTTTCCAGGGTGATGTCGCCGCCCATCAGGCGCAGAATGTCGATCACGCCGGTACGGGTCGGGTTGATGCCGACATGCTCGAGCACCAGCTCCGAGCCTTGAGCGATCGAGGCTGCGACCAGGAAGAACGCCGCCGACGAAATATCGGCAGGCACTTCGATGCGGGTCGCCGTCAGCTTGCCGCCAGACTGCAGCGAAGCCACCGGGCCATTGGACTCAACCGCATAACCAAAGCCGCGCAGCATGCGCTCGGTGTGGTCTCGGGTCGGTGCAGGTTCGGTGACCGTGGTCTTGCCTTCGGCATACAGACCAGCCAGCAGCAGGCACGATTTGACCTGGGCACTGGCCATCGGCAGCGTATAGGTCAGCGCCTTGAGCTTGTTGCCACCACGGATGGTCAGTGGCGGACGGCCTTCAGGGCCAGTCTCGACCACTGCGCCCATTTCGCGCAGCGGGTTGGCCACGCGGTTCATCGGGCGCTTGGACAGCGAGGCATCACCGGTCATGGTCACGTCGAACGGCTGACCGGCCAACAGGCCAGAGAGCAAGCGCATCGAGGTGCCGGAGTTACCCACGTAGATTGGCCCAGGTGGCGGCTTGAGGCCGTGCAGGCCCACCCCATGGATGGTTACGCGACCCTGGTTCGGGCCTTCGATGACCACCCCCATGTCACGGAAGGCTTGCAAGGTCGCCAGCGCATCCTCACCTTCGAGGAACCCTTCGACCTCGGTCGTGCCTTCGGCCAGCGAGCCGAGCATGATCGAGCGGTGAGAAATCGACTTGTCGCCCGGTACGCGGATTCGCCCGGTCAGGCGGCCACCCGGTTGGGCCAGGAAAATCAGATCGTTGGCGTTCATAGCGTCCACATAGGCCCGGCGGGCCAGGATTTTACTGAAATGCTCGCGGGCAACGCGTGCGCGGGTGAATACACCCAGCAGCTGGTGCCCGTCCCCTGCATCGATCGCGTCGCGCAAGGCGTCGAGATCGCTGCGATATGTATCAAGCGTGCGCAGGACGGCTTCGCGGTTGGCGAGAAAGATGTCGTGCCACATGGTCGGGTCGCTGCCGGCGATTCTCGTGAAATCGCGGAAGCCTCCCGCAGCGTACCGGAAGATCTCGAGGTTTTCATTGCGCTTGGCCAGCGAATCGACCAGGCCGAAGGCCAGCAAGTGCGGCAGGTGGCTGGTGGCGGCCAGGACTTCGTCATGGCGCTCGACCGGCATGTGCTCGACATCGGCATCCAATGCGCGCCACAGGCGGTCTACCGTGGCCAGGGCGGCGGGGTCGGTGTCCGGCAGCGGCGTGAGGATGACCTTGTGGCGACGGAACAGGGCGGCGTTGGAGGCCTCTACCCCGCTCTGCTCGGAACCGGCAATCGGGTGGCCGGGGACGAAGCGCGACAGGCGCTCACCCAGGACTTCACGGGCGGCGCGCACCACATTGCCCTTGGCGCTGCCGACATCGGTGATGACGGCATCGCCCAGGTCGAGCTGTGCCAGACGTGCCAGCAGCTTTTCCATGGCCAGGATCGGCACGGCCAGCTGGATGACATCGGCACCGACACAGGCGGCGGCGAGGTCTTCTTCACAGCGGTCGACCACACCCAGGGCCACGGCCTGCTTGCGCGAGGGGGCATCCAGGTCGACGCCGACCACTTCGCGGCACAGGCCGCTTTCGCGCAAGCCCTTGGCGAAGGAGCCGCCGATCAGGCCCAGGCCGACGACGACAAGGCGACCGATGAGCGGTGCGGGTTTGGTTGTTACTGCATTTACCACGAGTGCGAACCCTGTTCAGAAATCAAGACAGTGTGGGCCGCCGGGGCTGCTGTGCAGCCCATCGCAGGCAAGCCAGCTCCTACAGGTACAGCGCCGATCCTTGTAGGAGCTGGCTTGCCTGCGATGGGGCGCAAAGCGGCCCCGACAAGCTCATTTACAGCACCGCCTTCGGATAAGACCCCAGCACCTTCAGCCCCACAGCCTCTTGGCTGATCGCCTCCAGCACTGCCTTGATCAACGGGTCGCGGTGGTGGCCGACGAAGTCGATGAAGAACACGTACGTCCACTTGCCGCTGCGCGACGGGCGCGTCTCGATGCGGGTCAGGTCGATACCGTTCTCGTGGAACGGCACCAGCAGCTCGTGCAAGGCCCCCGGCTTGTTGCTCATCGAGACGATGATCGAGGTCTTGTCGTCGCCGGTCGGCGGTACTTCCTGGTTACCGATCATCAGGAAGCGCGTCGAGTTGTCCGGACGGTCTTCGATCTTCTCGGCCAGACGGGTCAGGCCATACAGGTTCGCCGCCATATCACCGGCGATCGCTGCCGAATTCCACTCACCCTTGACCCGCTTGGCCGCTTCGGCGTTGCTCGAAACCGCCACGCGCTCTACGTTCGGGTAGTGCGCATCCAGCCACTTGCGGCACTGGGCCAGCGACTGGGCGTGGGAGTAGATGCGGGTGATGCTGTCGGTCTTGGTGCTCTCACCCACCAGCAGGTGGTGGTGGATGCGCAGCTCGACTTCACCGCAGATCACCATGTCGTGCTCAAGGAAGCTGTCCAGGGTGTGGCTGACCGCGCCCTCGGTGGAGTTTTCCACCGGCACCACGCCGAAGTTGACGGCACCGGCCGCCACTTCGCGGAACACTTCGTCGATGGCCGCCATCGGGCGGCTGATCACGGCATGGCCGAAGTGCTTCATCGCCGCTGCCTGGGTGAAGGTACCTTCAGGGCCCAGGTAGGCGATTTTCAGCGGCTCTTCCAGGGCCAGGCAAGACGACATGATTTCGCGGAACAGCCGCGCCATCTCTTCGTTGCCCAGCGGCCCCTTGTTGCGCTCCATGACCCGCTTCAGTACCGCCGCCTCACGCTCGGGGCGGTAGAACACCGGCTTTTCACCTTCGGCGAGCGAGGCGGTCTTGACCCGCGCCACTTCCTGGGCGCAACGGGCGCGCTCGCTGATCAGCTCGAGGATCTTCTCGTCGAGGCTGTCGATGCGCACGCGCAGCGCCTTGAGCTCGTGTTCGGACATCAGCCGTGCTCCTTCTCGAATTCAGCCATGTAGCCAACCAAGGCTTCCACCGCTTCCAGGCCCAGGGCGTTGTAGATCGAGGCACGCATGCCGCCGACCGAACGATGGCCCTTGAGGTTGAGCAAGCCACGGGCGTCGGCGCCGGCCAGGAAGGCCTTGTCCAGGCGCTCGTCGGCCAGGCGGAACGGCACGTTCATCCACGAACGGGCGTTGACGCTGATCGGGTTGGTGTAGAAGTCGCTGGCGTCGATGAAGCTGTACAGGCGGTCTTTCTTGGCGCGGTTGCGCTGCTCCATGGCCTCGACGCCACCCTGCTCCTTGAGCCACTCGAACACCAGGCCCGAGAGGTACCAGGAATAGGTGGCCGGGGTGTTGTACATCGAGCCGTTGTCGGCCGACACCTTGTAGTCGAGCATGGTCGGGCAGCTGCTGCGGGCGTGGCCCAGCAGGTCTTCGCGCACGATCACCACCACCAGGCCGCTCGGGCCGATGTTTTTCTGCGCGCCGGCGTAGATCAGGCCGTATTGCGAGACGTCGATCGGGCGAGAGAGGATATCGGACGACATGTCGACCACCAGCGGAACGTCACCGGTCTCTGGCACCCAGTCGAACTGCAGGCCACCGATGGTCTCGTTGGACGCATAGTGGACATAGGCAGCGTTCTTGGTCAGGTTCCAGTCGTTCTGGCCTGGGATGGCGAGGTAGTCGTAAGGCTTGGCGCTGGCGGCGACATTGATGTTGCCGAAACGGCGCCCTTCCTCGATGGCCTTCTTCGACCAGATACCGGTTTCGACGTAGTCGGCGGTACCGTTTTCCGGCAGCAAGTTCAGCGGGATCTCGGCGAACTGCTGGCTGGCACCGCCCTGCAGGAACAGGACCTTGTAGTTGGAGGGGACGGACAGCAAGTCACGCAGGTCCTGCTCGGCCTTCTCGGCGATGGCCACGTAATCGTCGCTGCGATGGCTCATTTCCATCACCGACAAGCCCTTGCCGCGCCAGTCCAGCATTTCGGCCTGGGCGCGCTGCAGGACAGCGTCAGGAAGCGCAGCAGGGCCTGCGCAGAAGTTAAAGGCTCGTTTGCTCACATCCACTCTCGCTCTGCCAAAATAGAACAAATCGTAACTTGCAGGCCCGCACCCCCAACGGGGACAGGCTGGCTGTAATGGGGCTGCTGTGCAGCCCATCGCCGGCAAGCCAGCTCCCACAGGCATGTCGAAACGCTCACGACATGCGCTTCACTTGTGGGAGCCGGCTTGCCGGCGATGGGCCGCATAGCGGCCCCATTGACTGCCTCTAATCAGTCAAACGGGGCGACCTTGGTCGCCCCGCTCGGGTTGTTGCGCTCGCTTACTCTTGCGGTGCCTCTTCGGCGCCCGCGCTGTCGTCATCGACAGCCTCCGGCGCTTCACCTTGCGCATCCGCCTCGACCAGTTCGTCGAGCTCTTCTTCGGAAGGCTCCTGAATCCGCTCCAGACCCACCAGCGTTTCGTCAGCCGCCAGCTTGATCAGCGTCACACCCTGGGTGTTACGGCTCAGGCTGGACACTTCGCCAACCCGTGTGCGCACCAAGGTGCCCTGGTCGGAGATGAGCATGATCTCTTCGCCTTCCTGAACCTGGATAGCGCCGATCAACAGACCGTTGCGCCCCTTGGTACCCATGGCGATCACGCCCTGGCCACCACGGCCGCGACGCGGGAACTTGGACAGCGGCGTACGCTTGCCGTAGCCACGCTCGGACGCGGTGAGGATCTGCGCACCGGACTCAGGGATCAGCATCGAAATGATCTGCTGCCCTCTGCCCAGCTTCATGCCGCGCACACCACGGGCGGTACGGCCCATTTCGCGCACCACGCTCTCAGCGAAGCGGATCACCTTGCCGGCGTCGGAGAACATCATGACTTCCTTGGCACCGTCGGTGATGGCCGCGGCAATCAAGGTGTCGCCTTCTTTCAGCTTCAGGGCGATCAGGCCGCTGGTGCGTGGGCGGGCAAACTGGGCCAGCGGGGTCTTCTTGACGGTACCGGAAGCGGTGGCCATGAAGATATAGGCACCGGTCGGCTCAGCAGACCATTCCGGGGTGTCGCCGTCTTCTTCGTCGACTTCCTCGGCCTCTACCAGCTCACCTTCGAGCACGGTGTCATCGGCCTCGTCCAGCTCTTCGTCCAGGTCGGCGCTTTGCTGCAGCGCCTCGAGGTCGATCTGCAGCATCGCAGTGATGCGCTCACCCTCTTCCAGCGGCAGCAGGTTGACCAGCGGACGGCCACGGGCAGCGCGGGACGCTTCGGGGATTTCGTAGGTCTTCTTCCAATACACCTTGCCCTTGCTGGAGAACAGCAACAGGGTGGCGTGGCTGTTGGCGACCAACAGGTGCTCGATGTAGTCCTCGTCCTTCACGCCGGTCGCCGACTTGCCCTTGCCGCCACGGCGCTGGGCCTGGTAGGCGGACAGTGGCTGGGTCTTGGCATAGCCACCGTGGGAGATGGTCACCACGCGCTCTTCTTCCGGGATCATGTCGCCGTAGTTGAGGTCGTGGCTGGCGTTGAGGATCTCGGTGCGGCGCGCATCGCCGTATTCGGCGCGGATGGCTTCGAGCTCTTCGCGGATCACTTCCATCAGGCGCTCGGCGCTGCTGAGGATGCGGATCAGTTCGCCGATCTGCTCGAGGATTTCCTGGTACTCGGCCAGCAGCTTCTCGTGCTCCAGGCCGGTCAGGCGGTGCAGACGCAGGTCAAGAATCGCCTGGGCCTGTTCCGGCGACAGGTAGTACTTGCCCTCACGCAGGCCGAACTGTTCCGGGAGGTCTTCAGGGCGGCAGGAATCGGCGCCGGCGCGCTCGACCATGACCTGCACGGCGCTGGATTCCCAGGCAGTGGAAATCAACGCTTCCTTGGCTTCCGACGGCGTCGGCGAGGCCTTGATCAGGGCGATGACCGGGTCGATGTTGGACAGCGCGACCGCCTGGCCTTCAAGGATGTGGCCACGCTCACGGGCCTTGCGCAGCTCGAACACGGTACGGCGCGTCACCACTTCACGGCGGTGGCGGACGAACGCTTCGAGCAGGTCCTTGAGGTTGAGCAGACGCGGGCGGCCGTCGATCAGGGCCACGACGTTGATGCCGAACACGCTCTGCAGCTGGGTCTGCTGGTAGAGGTTGTTGAGCACCACCTCCGGCACCTCGCCGCGACGCAGCTCGATGACGATGCGCATGCCGTCCTTGTCGGACTCGTCACGCAGCTCGGTAATGCCTTCGATCTTCTTCTCTTTGACCAGCTCGGCGATCTTCTCGATCAGACGCGCCTTGTTCAGCTGGTACGGCAGCTCGGTGACGACGATCTGCTGGCGGCCACCGACCTTGTCGATGTCTTCGACTTCGGAACGGGCACGCATGTAAATGCGGCCACGGCCGGTGCGGTAGGCCTCGATGATGCCCTGGCGGCCGTTGATGATGCCGGCAGTCGGGAAGTCTGGGCCGGGGATGAACTGCATCAGCTCATCGATAGTGACATCCGGGTTGTCGATCAGCGCCAGGCAGCCGTCGATGACCTCGCCGAGGTTGTGCGGCGGGATGTTGGTCGCCATGCCCACGGCGATACCGCTGGAACCGTTGACCAGCAGGTTGGGAATACGGGTCGGCATGACTGCCGGGATCTGCTCGGTGCCGTCGTAGTTGGGCACCCAGTCGACGGTTTCTTTGTGCAGGTCGGCCAGCAGCTCGTGCGCCAGCTTGGCCATGCGCACTTCGGTGTATCGCATGGCCGCGGCGTTGTCGCCGTCGACCGAACCGAAGTTGCCCTGGCCGTCGACCAGCAGGTAACGCAGCGAGAACGGCTGGGCCATACGCACGATGGTGTCGTAGACCGCAGTGTCGCCGTGCGGGTGGTACTTACCGATCACGTCACCGACCACACGGGCGGACTTCTTGTACGGTTTGTTCCAGTCGTTGCCCAGTTCGCTCATCGCAAAGAGAACGCGACGATGCACGGGCTTCAAGCCGTCACGCGCATCGGGCAGCGCTCGCCCGACAATCACGCTCATCGCGTAGTCGAGGTAAGACTGTCTCAGTTCGTCTTCGATATTGACCGGGAGGATTTCTTTGGCCAGTTCGCCCATGAGAAGCCTGATTCCTTTTTCTGGTGAAACTTCGCAGCGCCATCAAGGGCCGAACGAAGCTCGCCGTCGCGACGCGCAGTGCTGCGACGACTTACGACAAATCAATGAGTTGTGCCATGGATCTGCGCAAATTTGGCCGCCGTGATGGGCGGTCTTGGAAACTGCCGGATGTTATCACAAAGGCAGTGCGGGTGGGGAGATGTGGCACAGGCGTTCGCCGTGGGTTTTGTGTCGCCGATGAGATCGAGCGCCGCCCGCGCGGCGCATCGCGAGCAACGCTCGCTCCTACGTTTGTTTCGGGCCAATTATTTCTGGGGTAAACGCGCGCGATTGCCTTAGCGTATGGCTCGATATCGCGCCGAACATACAAGGCGGTCGCGCGCGCCTGCTACAGGCGTTATTGGCCGAAAACAAACGTAGGAGCGAGCGTTGCTCGCGATGCGCCGCGCGGGCGGCGCTCGGTCTCCTGAGCGCTAAAACTCTTCCGCCACACGCCAACTAGTGCAAACGCTTGCGGCACATCAACTGAGCCAGCTTGGCGGTATCCGGGCGTTCAACGATGCCCTTCTCGGTCACGATCACGTCGATCAGGTCGGCCGGGGTCACGTCGAACACTGGGTTGAACACCTCCACCTGCGGCGCCACGCGGGTGCCGGCGTAATCCAGCAGCTCGTCTGCATCGCGCTCTTCAAGGGGGATGTCCTCGCCGGTGGCCAGGTTCAGGTCGATGCTGGTGCTCGGCGCCACGACCATGAAGCGCACGCCGTGGTGCATGGCACTGACCGCGAGCTGGTAGGTGCCGATCTTGCTGGCCACATCGCCATTGGCCGCGATGCAGTCGGCACCGACCACAACCCAGGTGATGCCCTTGCTCTTCATCAGGTGGGCCAGGGCCGAATCGGCGCACAACGTCACCGGAATGCCCTCGTTGGCCAACTCCCAGGCGGTCAGGCGCGAGCCTTGCAGCCAGGGGCGGGTTTCGCCGGCATACACCCGCTCGACCATGCCCTCCAGGTAACCCGCGCGGATCACCCCCAGCGCGGTGCCAAAACCGCCACTGGCCAGGGCGCCGGCATTGCCGTAGGTGAGCAGGGTCTGGGCGTTGCCCTGATGGCGGCGAATCAGTTCGATGCCGTACTGGGCCATGGTCAGGTTGGCTTCACGGTCGCTTTCATGAATCGCTACCGCCTCAGCTTGCAGCGCCGCCAGCACGTCTTCCTCCGGGCGCAAGCGCTGCAGGCGCTCGCGCATGCGGTTCAGCGCCCAGAACAGGTTAGCGGCGGTGGGGCGCGCCTCGGCCAGGCTGAGGAAGTCTTCTTCCAGGTCCTGCTCCCAGTCGCCGCCCTCGGCCAGGCGCTCTTCCAGGGCGAGGACCAGGCCGTAGGCCGCGGCAATGCCGATGGCCGACGCACCGCGCACAGCCATGTCACGGATCGCGTCCACCACCTGCGCGACATTGTCGCAGGCCAGCCAGACCTCCTGCGCGGGCAGCAGGCGCTGGTCGAGCAGATGCAGAACGCCGCCTTGCCAGCGGATCGCGGTCACCTTCTCCGCCGCCAAAAGTCGCTCGCGCATCGCCTCTCCCCGTCGTTCGGATATCAAAAGCCGGCGATTATAGCGACCCTCGGCCTTGAGCGCTCGGGTATACTCCGGCCCAATTTAGCGAAGTTTCAGAGGACTCTTAAATGAGCAACGTCGACCACGCCGAAATTGCCAAGTTCGAAGCCTTGGCCCACCGCTGGTGGGACCGTGAAAGCGAGTTCAAGCCGCTGCATGAAATCAACCCGTTGCGCGTCAACTGGATCGACGAGCGGGTCGGCCTGGCTGGCAAGAAAGTGCTGGACGTGGGCTGCGGCGGCGGCATTCTCAGCGAATCCATGGCCCTGCGTGGCGCCTCGGTAACCGGCATCGACATGGGCGAGGCGCCGCTGGCAGTGGCCCAGTTGCACCAACTGGAGTCCGGCGTCGAAGTTGAATACCGTCAGATCACCGCCGAAGCACTGGCCGAAGAGATGCCTGGGCAGTTCGACGTGGTCACCTGCCTGGAAATGCTCGAGCACGTCCCCGACCCGTCGTCGGTGATTCGCGCTTGCTACCGCATGGTCAAGCCTGGCGGCCAGGTGTTTTTCTCCACCATCAACCGCAACCCCAAGGCCTACCTGCTGGCCATTGTCGGCGCCGAGTACATCCTGAAGATGCTGCCGCGCGGCACCCACGACTTCAAGAAGTTCATCCGCCCGTCCGAACTGGGCGCCTGGAGCCGTGTTGCCGGCCTTGAAGTCAAGGACATCATCGGCCTGACCTACAACCCGCTGACCAAGCACTACAAGCTTTGCAACGACGTGGACGTCAACTACATGATCCAGACCCTGCGCGAGGAATGAGCATGCGTTTGCGAGCAGTACTCTTCGACATGGACGGCACCCTGCTCGACACGGCGCCGGACTTCATCGCTATCTGCCAGGCCATGCTCGCCGAGCGCGGCTTGCCGGCCGTGGACGACAACCTGATTCGCGGGGTGATTTCCGGCGGTGCCCGTGCCATGGTCGCCACCACCTTCGCCATGGACCCGGAGGCCGAAGGCTTCGAGGCCCTGCGCCTGGAGTTTCTCGAGCGCTACCAGCGCGACTGCGCGGTGCACAGCAAGCTGTTCGACGGTATGGCAGAGCTGCTGGCCGACATCGAGAAAGGCAACCTGCTGTGGGGCGTGGTCACCAACAAGCCGGTACGTTTTGCCGAGCCGATCATGCAGCGCCTGGGCCTGGCCGAGCGCTCGGCGCTGCTGATCTGCCCGGACCACGTGAAAAACAGCAAGCCCGACCCCGAGCCGCTGATCCTGGCCTGCAAAACCTTGAACCTGGACCCGGCCAGCGTGCTGTTCGTCGGCGACGACCTGCGCGACATCGAGTCTGGCCGCGATGCCGGCACCCGCACGGCGGCGGTGCGCTACGGCTATATTCATCCAGAGGACAACCCGAACAACTGGGGTGCCGACGTGGTGGTGGACCACCCGCTGGAACTGCGCAAGGTGATCGACAGCGCGCTGTGCGGCTGCTGAGCCTCACTCCAAGCCCCTACCTTGTCCCTGTGGGAGCGGGTTTACCCGCGAAAGGGCCGGACCAGGCAGCTTGATTGCCTGACCTGACGCATTCGCGGGTAAACCCGCTCCCACAGGGTAAGGTGCCGCGCCAACGAACTCGAAGGACCACACAATGTTCGACTACACCGCCCGCCCCGACCTGCTGCAAGGCCGGGTCATCCTGGTCACCGGAGCCGGCCGCGGCATCGGTGCCGCCGCTGCCAAGGCCTATGCCGCGCTCGGTGCCACCGTGCTGCTGCTGGGGAAGACCGAGGCCAACCTCAACGAGGTCTACGACCAGATCGAGGCCGCTGGGCACCCGCAACCGGTGGTGATCCCGTTCAACCTGGAAACCGCCCTGCCCCACCAGTATGACGAGCTGGCAGTCATGATCGAAGACCAGTTCGGGCGCCTGGATGGCCTGCTCAACAACGCCTCGATCATCGGCCCGCGCACGCCACTGGAGCAGTTGTCGGGTGACAACTTCATGCGCGTGATGCACATCAACGTCGATGCCACCTTCATGCTCACCAGCACCCTGCTGCCGCTGCTCAAGCTGTCGGAGGACGCCTCGGTGGTGTTCACCTCCAGCAGCGTCGGGCGCAAAGGCCGGGCCTACTGGGGCGCCTACGGGGTGTCGAAGTTCGCCACCGAAGGCCTGATGCAGACCTTGGCCGACGAACTGGAAGGGGTTGCGCCGGTGCGCTCCAACAGCATCAACCCGGGCGCCACACGCACGGCGATGCGGGCCCAGGCTTACCCGAGCGAGAACCCGCAGAACAACCCGCTGCCTGAAGAGATCATGCCGGTGTACCTGTACCTGATGGGGCCAGACAGCACTGGGGTGAATGGGCAGGCGTTCAACGCCCAGTGATTTTGGGTGGCCTGTACTGGCCCTATCGCCGGCAAGCCGGCTCCGACAGGGGTTTCATTGCCTTCTGGCTTGGTGAAATTCTGTGGGAGCCGGCTTGCCGGCGATAGGGCCAGTACAGGGGGCCATCAACCCGCCGCCAACGCCGGCCGCACCCGCCCCTGCTGACGCCCTTCCAACTGCATGCAGCGCTCCAGGAACAGGTACATGCAGTCGTAACTCTTGCAGATCGCCCGGCGCAATTCGGTACGCAACCCCAGCGTCGGGTTCTCCCCCGCCAAGGTACAGATGATTTCCAGCGCCTCCCACGGGTGCGCATCGTCGTACTGCGCATGCATCTTCAGCCACTTCATGGCGCGCTTGCGCTGCTCCTCCGGGAAGCCTTGGGCGTAGGTGTCATTGGCGCACACCACCGCAGACCATTCCCCCGTCGCGCCTTCGATGGCGTAGTTGGTCGCCGCCATGGAAATCGCCAGGTTTTCGGTCGCACACACCCGCCAGCACCAGTCATTGAGCCCATTCAACTCGGGTGGCACCTCTTGCGCCTGCAGGTCATGCAGGTGAACGCCATGGGCATGGCACCAGTGCACCCAGTAGTCGGCATGGTTGAGCTCGACGCGGATGTTGCGCATCAACCAGCGCCGCGCCATGTCTTCGCCGGGGTGGCGGCCATAGCGGGTCTTGGTCAGGTTATGGGCCATGTACAGGGAGAACTGCTCGACCACTGGCCAGCCGCCGATCAGGTACTGGCGGATGGTCGAAGGCTTCAGTTGGCCATCACGCAGGCGCTGGTAAAACTCATGCTCGACCACCCGGCGCTTGCTTTCGCGGCACTCTTCAATCAGTTGCTGGGCCCATTGAGGGTAACTGGCGGGGTCCATCAATGGCCCGATACGAACGAATGCATCAATCACTTTCAGCTCCTTGTTCCTTGTGATTTTTCGGACGTGTTGTGTCAGCGAAAGCCGCTGTCTAGCTAACGAAACGTGCCAGGTGCCCGCTGCAACAAAGGCCGTGCGGCGATCCGTTGGCGCTGCAGGCTGTCACAGGTGAACACCTGGGGCCGTTCGATCAGGTAGCCCTGGGCGTAATCCACGCCAATTTCCTGCAGGGCCTGTTCGATCAAGGGGGTTTCGACAAACTCGGCGATGGTCCGCTTACCCATGACATGGCCGATGTGGTTGATGACCTCGACCATGGCCCGGTTGACCGGGTCGTCGAGCATGTCCTTGACGAAACTGCCGTCGATCTTGAGGAAATCCACAGGCAAATGCTTCAAATAGGCGAACGACGACATGCCGGCACAGAAGTCGTCGAGCGAGAACCTGCACCCCAGCCCTTTCAGTTCGTTGATGAAACGAATGGCACTGCCGAGGTTGGCAATGGCGCTGGTTTCGGTGATCTCGAAGCAGATCATGCGTGGCGGGATGGCGTACTCGACGAACAAGCGCTGCAAGTACTCGAGGAAGTTGTCGTCGCCGATGCTCGACCCCGACAGGTTGATCGCGCACATGGACAACGGCCCTTCGCGCCCTTCGTCCAGGCATTGGCGAATCACCTGGAACACATTGCGCACCACCCAGCGGTCAAGGGCGGTCATCAGGCCATAGCGCTCGGCGGCGGGGATGAAGCTGCTGGGCAAGATGGTGCGGCCGCTCTCGTCGTGCAGGCGCAGCAGAATCTCGATATGGCCAGGGCCTTCGATGGTCTTCAGCGCGGCGATTTCCTGGGCATACAGGCAGAAACGGTTTTCTTCCAGGGCCACATGCAAACGCTGGATCCAGGCCATCTCGCCAAAGCGCATGGACAGCTCGCTGTCGTCGGCGTGGTACACCTGCACCCGGTTGCGGCCCTTTTCCTTGGCCATGTAGCAGGCCATGTCGGCGGCGCGCAGCGAGGCCTCCAGGGTACCGGGGGCCTGCGCCATGTTCACCAGGCCAATGCTGACGGTGGTGACGAACGGGCGCCCCTTCCACACAAAGTGCAGGCTCTGGACCATCTGGCGCAGTTGCTCGGCAATACGCTCGGCCTGGTCCGGCGGGCAGTTTTCCAGCAGCACGCCAAACTCATCGCCACCCAGCCTGGCTAGCGTGTCCCCTTCGCGCAGCCCCGACTGCAACACGGCGCAGATATGACGCAGCAACTCGTCGCCCGCCGCGTGGCCACAGGTGTCGTTGACCAGCTTGAACTGGTCGAGGTCAAGGAACATCAGTGAATGCCGCCCAGCCTGGCGTGCCAGGCCGTTGAGCGCTTGCTCCAGGCGGTATTCGAACTCGCGGCGATTGGCCAGGCCGGTCAAGGCGTCATGGGTCGCCTGCCAGGACAGGTTGGCGATATATTGGCGCTCCTGGGTCATGTCGTGCAGCACCAGCACGATGCCGCTGACCTGCCCATCATTGACGATGGGCGAGCCCACCAGGTTGATCGACACGGTGCTGCCGTCCAGGCGCTGGATCAGCCGGGCATGCTCGGCGCCGCCCTTCAGGCTGCCGCTGAGCACCTGCTCGACCAGGCTGCGGCCGTCCTCTTCGGCCTGCTCGTCCACCAGGCTGAACAGCGCCGAAAGTGGCAGCCCTTGGGCTTGGCCGGCCTGCCAGTGGGTAAGTTGCTCGGCCGCCGGGTTCATGTAGCCGATATAGCCATCGACATCGGTGGTGATGACCGCATCGCCAATCGCCTGCAGGGTGATCTGCGCCCGCTCCTTTTCGGCCTGCAGGGCACTGGCGAACGCCTGGCGCTGGGCCAGCAACTTGCTGGAGCGGCGCCAGGCAATGGTAATGAGGAACAAGGCAGTCAGCAGGTTGGTGATCAGCAGCACCTGCAGCAGCATGCGCGAACCCTCGCCCAGGGCATCGCTGAAAGCCCTGGCGGCCGGCGTCACACCTTCGTTGATGGCGACGATGCGGGCCTTCCAGTCGCTGATCGTGCCGGCATCGACCTGGCCACCGGCAAAGCCTGTGCGCATCTCGTCCGCCAGCACATCCAACTGGCCCAGGTAGCGGTCGCCGATGTCCCAATAATCGATGGCCGTCTGCATGTAGCTGATGCTGCGGAAGTTGCGATAGAACCAGATGATGCGTTCGACGTCGTCGGGGTGGTTGCCCCCCTGCAACACGGCATCGCGCGCGGCGTTCAAGTCCGGATTGGGCTGGTCGAGCACTTCACGCAACTGGTGATCGCCATGGGGCACGGTGATGGCCTGGCGATAGCGCTGGTAAGTGCTTTCGTCGCGGTTGTCGGCGTACAGGTTGAGGTAGTAGATGGCGTCTTTCTGAGCCTTGGACCACAAGCTCTCGCCCGCGACATAGGCGCGTACCGCCGATAGCGTATAGAGGCTGAGACCAGCCAATGCCGCCTGGAAGATCACGACGGCAATGAAGGGCCAGATGATACCCAGCAGCTTCGGCGCTTCTAGAGTGCGATGTCCCTTCATGGAGTCCCTGTCACAGAGCAGATAAGGCTCGAATCAACCCAGACAAGCACAGCGTAGGCCATTTGCCATCTGCGTGGAGGGGTTTTTTATGACAAGGAATGGGGCGATTCGCACCGCCCGTAACAAGAGGCTCAGGTCTGCTGCAGATGCCCGTACAGCTTGGCGTACAAACCACCCTCGGCAATCAGCTGCTGATGGTCGCCATCTTCGGCCACATGCCCGCCATCGAACACCAACACCCGGTCCGCTTGTTTCACGGCCGACAGGCGGTGGGCGATGATCAGCGTGGTGCGGCCGCTGAGGAAGCGTGCCAGGGCCTGGTGCAGGTTGTACTCGGTGGCGGCATCCAGCGCCGACGTGGCTTCATCGAGAATCACCACCTTGGGTTCGGCCAAGACCATGCGGGCAATCGCCAGCCGTTGCCGCTGCCCCCCGGACAGGCGCACGCCGGAACGCCCGACCACGCTGTCCAGGCCTTGCGGCAAGGCGGCGATGGTGGCGTCCAGCTGGGCAATGCGCAGCGCCTGCCAGCAGGCTTCGTCGCTGCACTCGCGGCCCATGGTCAGGTTGGCGCGCACGCTGTCGTTGAACAACGAAGGGTGCTGCAGCACCACCGCGACGTTTTCACGAAGGGTTTCAAGGCCGATTTCCTGCAGGCTGGCACCGCCAAAGCGGATGGTCCCCGCCTGGGCGCTGTACAGGCCAAGCAGCAGCTGCACCAAGGTGCTCTTGCCGCCACCGCTGGCCCCCACGATAGCCACTTTCTCGCCCGGGGCGATGGACAGGTCGAGGTGCTCGAGCACCGGCTCGTCGGCATAGGCGAAGCGCAGGTCGCGCACCTCGATGCCCACTGTTTCGCGGCCCACGAACGGGTCACTGGCCGCGGGGTACTGCGGCTCGTCGGCACGCGCCAGCAGCTCGTTGAGCCGGCTCAGGGCGCCACCGGCAGCGTAGTAGGCGTACTGCAGGTTAAGCAGTTGTTCCACCGGGCCGATCATGAACCACAGGTAGCTGAACACCGCCAGCATCTGGCCGATCGACAGGTCGGAAAACAGCACAGTGAGCATCGCCGCGGCGCGAAAGATGTCGATGCCGAACTGGAACAACAAACCACTGGCGCGGCCGCTGGCATCGCTCTTCCATTGCGAGTCCACGGCGTAGTCACGCACCTCCCGGGCGCGCACGCCCAGGCGCCCCAGGAAATAGCCCTGGCGGTTGCCGGCGCGGATCTCCTGGATGGCGTCGAGGGTTTCCGACAGCGCCTGGGTAAAGCGCGCGGTGCTGTCATTTTCGAGCTTTTTCAGGTGTTTGACGCGTTTGCCCAACTGCACGGTGAAGTAGATCACCAGCGGGTTGAACAGCAAAATCAGCAACGCCAGTTGCCAGTGCATCCAGATCAGGATGGCCGCCGTGCCGGTCAGGGTCAGCATGGCGACCAGGAAGCGGCTGAGGGTCTCGCCGACGAATTTGTCGAGGGTGTCCAGGTCGGTGACCAGGTGAGTGGTCACCGTGCCGCTGCCCAGGCTTTCGTATTCCTTGAGGGAAATCCGCTTGAGCCGTTCGATCAGCCGAATACGCAGGCGGTAGACGATGTCCTTGGCCAGCCCGGCAAACAGCTTGGCCTGCACCACGTTGAAGGCCAGGGCGGCCAGGCGCAGGCACAACGTCAGCGCCAGCATCAGGCCGATATAGCCGGCCGCGACCTGCCAGTTGGCCGGCAGCAGCTGGTTCATCCACTTCAGCGCGGCGTCGCCGTGGCCCAGCAGCACTTCATCCACCAGCAGCGGCAGCAGCAAGGGGATCGGCACGCTGCAGCACGCCGCGAGCACGGCAATCAGGTTGGCAGACCAAAGGTTTTTCTTGTGGTGCAGTGCCAGGCGGCGGATTTCCGCCCAGCTCAGTCGATCGGCCGCACTGTGGGGTTTCCCTGGCACAGGGTCGGGCGACCCGGGCACATCAAGCACAGGCAGCCTGCTGCAGCCAGCGGCCGAGCAAGGGTTGCAGGCGCTCCAGCGGCTGGTAGCCGTTGGTCAGCAGCGCCAGCTGGCCGTTGCGCTCGGCCAGCAGGGTGGGGAAACCGGCGATGCCCAAGTCTTGCGCCCATGCAATATCGGCTGCGGTGGCTACACGCGTGTCGGCGCGGGCAAAGGCCTCGGCAAACACCGCACGGTCGAAGCCCGCCTGTTCGGCCAGCTCAACCAGGTGCGGCGCGGTAGTCACGTCGACACCGGCCTCGTAGAACGCGCGCTGGATCAACGCCAGCAGTGGCCAGACGCGCTCGGCGTCCAGCTCACGGGCGGTGACCAGGGCGCGGCAGGCAGGTTCGGTGTCGTAGACAAAACCGTCAGGCATGGCGCCCTCGAAACGAAACGGCTGGCCAGTGGCGTCGGCCACCGCCTGCCAATGCTCGAGGATGTACTTGCGGGTCGACGCATCCAAGGCGCTGCCACCGGTGCGCAGGCCGCCTGGCACCAGGTGGGTCGGCACGCCGGCTTCACGCGCCTGGGCGATCAGGGCCGTGGCCACCGGCGCAAAACCCCAGCACCAGGAGCACATAGGGTCCATCACATACAGCAGGCGTGCAGACATGCATCAGGCCTCGGCTTTGTAGTTGTAACCGATCGGGTGCGGCAGGTTGCGGGCCTTGGCCAGCTCGATCTGCTTCTGCCGGTCGATGGCGCTGCGGCGAGTTTTTTCGCTCAGGCTGTCCCAGCAGTGCGGGCAGCTGACACCTGGCGAATAGTGCTCGGACGCACGCTCCTCTGCGTTGATCGGGTGGCGGCAGGCATGGCACTGGTCGTACTCGCCTTCGCTCAGGTCATGGCGCACCGTGACGCGGTTGTCGAAGACGAAGCAGTCGCCGTCCCACAGGCTTTCTTCCTGAGGCACTTCTTCGAAGTACTTCAGGACGCCACCTTTAAGATGATAGACCGCCTCGAAGCCTTCACCGAGCATGTAGCTGGAGGCTTTTTCGCAACGGATACCGCCGGTGCAGAACATCGCCACTTTCTTGTGCTTGCTCGGGTCGAAGTTGGCCTTGATGTACTCGGGGAACTCGCGGAAGGTCTCGGTCTTGGGGTCAATGGCGCCCTTGAACGTGCCGATGGCCACTTCGTAGTCGTTGCGGGTATCGATCAGCAGCACTTCAGGGTCACTGATCAGGGCGTTCCAGTCCTTGGGCTCGACGTAGGTGCCCACCTGCTGGTTGGGGTCCACGCCCGGCACACCAAGGGTGACGATCTCTTTCTTCAGCTTGACCTTGGTGCGGTAGAACGGCTGTTCGTCGCAGTAGGATTCCTTGTGGTCGACATCCACCAGGCGCGGGTCGTTGCGCAGCCAGGCCAGCAGGCCGTCGATGCCTTCGCGGGTGGCCGACACGGTGCCGTTGATGCCTTCGTTGGCCAGCAGCAGGGTGCCTTTGACGTCATTGTCGAGCATGGCCTTGAGCAGCGGCTCGCGCAGCTCGACGTAGTCTTGCAGGGTGACGAATTTGTACAGCGCCGCGACGACGATCGGTTGTGACATGAACGTGAATCTCCAGGTGGTTGCCCTCGTAAGGGGCGGACCGGGGTAACAAAAACAGGGGGCTGCTTCGCAGCCCATCGCAGGCAAGCCAGCTCCCACAGGTACAGGGTGTGGGAGCTGGCTTGCCTGCGATGGGCCGCAAAGCGGCCCCCTTTGGGATTGTTGCGGATTCTACCAGAACGCTAGAAAGGATTCAGTGCCCACCGCCCGCACACACCGGCGAGGCCGGTGCGACCCCGACCTTGGCCCACTCTTCAGCGGTGTAGGTGTGGATCGCGAGGGCGTGGATCTGGCCCATCAGCTCGCCCATGGTGGCGTAGACCTTCTGGTGACGCTTGACGCTGTTCAGCCCGGCAAACTGCTCGCTGACGATCACTGCCTTGTAGTGGGTCTCCTGACCACGACTGTGCATGTGACTTTCATTGAGCACTTCCAGGTGTTGCGGCGCCAGCGCGGCCAGTTGTTGCTCGATGCGGTGCTGCATGCTCATCACGCGTTACTCACTTCTTGGCAGGGGCGGCGGCCTTGCCAGCGTTCGGGTCAAGCTCTTTGGTCATGTCTTCGAGCAGCTTGTTGACCACCGGTACCGCAGGCTCCAGGCTCTGCTGGGTCAGCTGGGCCGACTGCTGGGTAACCTTAGGCATTTCGCGCAGGACTTTCTTGCCCAGCGGCGACTCGTAGAACTTGACCAGGTCCTTGAGCTCGGCCTCGGTGAAGGTGGCGGTGTACAGGTCGACCATTTTCGGCTTCAGCTTGTTCCAGCCGATGGCGCTGTCCAGGGCGGCGTTGGCCTTGGCCTGGTAGCTTTGCAGCACCGGTTGCTTGGACGCAGGCGCCTTGGTTTGGGCGAAGCGCTGGGCGAACATTTGTTGGACCTGCATATAGACCGGGGTGCCCAGCTTGTCGGCGTTGGCCAGGGTCAGGAATTTCTCGGCGGCAGCGTTGTGACTGGCGGTGGCAGCGAGTACCTGGCCGCTGGCACAGGCCAGGGCGACGGCGGCACAAAGGACACGGAGACGGGTCATTGCATTTCCTTCAAGAGAGGGAGGCGGGTACCTCAGAGTAGAGCATTCTGCGCTGTGGTGGCGATGTGCTCAAGTGGGCACGACGAGCGAGGGAACCGCGCTGTCGAATCAGGGCCTAAACTGCGATTTCGAACCACAAAGGAGTGAGCGCAGAATGAGCCGTATCGAGACAGACAGCCTGGGCCCGGTCGAAGTTCCTGAGGGCGCCTATTGGGGTGCGCAGACCCAGCGGTCGCTGATCAACTTCGCCATAGGCAAGGAACGCATGCCGCTCGCGGTGCTGCACGCCCTGGCGCTGATCAAGAAAGCCGCGGCACGGGTCAACAACCGCAACGGCGACCTGCCGGCCGATATCGCCCGGCTGATCGAGCAGGCCGCCGACGAAGTGCTCGACGGCCAGCATGACGATCAGTTCCCGCTGGTGGTCTGGCAAACCGGCAGCGGCACCCAGAGCAACATGAACGTCAACGAAGTCATCGCCGGGCGCGCCAACGAACTGGCCGGCAAGGGCCGTGGCGGCAAGACGCCCGTGCACCCCAACGACCACGTCAATCGCTCGCAGAGTTCCAACGACTGTTTCCCCACCGCCATGCACATTGCCGCGGCCCAGGCGGTGCATGAAAAACTGCTGCCGGCGATCGCCGAGTTGTCCTCGGGGTTGGCCGAACTGTCGGTGCGCCACCTCAAACTGGTCAAGACCGGCCGTACGCACATGATGGACGCCACGCCGATCACCTTCGGCCAAGAGGTCTCGGCCTTCGTCGCCCAGCTCGATTACGCCCAGCGCGCCATTCGCGCCACCCTGCCCCCAGTCTGCGAGCTGGCCCAGGGCGGCACCGCCGTCGGCACCGGCCTGAACGCGCCACACGGCTTTGCCGAAGCCATCGCGGCCGAGCTGGCAGCCCTTTCCGGCTTGCCATTCGTCACCGCGCCCAACAAATTCGCCGCCCTTGCCGGCCATGAACCGTTGACCAGCCTGGCGGGGGCGCTGAAGACCCTGGCCGTGGCCTTGATGAAAATTGCCAACGACCTGCGCCTGCTTGGCTCCGGCCCCCGCACGGGGCTGGCGGAAGTGCGCCTCCCGGCCAACGAGCCGGGCAGCTCGATCATGCCCGGCAAGGTCAACCCGACCCAGTGCGAGGCGCTGTCCATGCTGGCCTGCCAGGTGCTGGGCAACGACGCGGCGATCGGTTTTGCCGCCAGCCAAGGCCACTTGCAGTTGAACGTGTTCAAACCGGTGATCATCCACAACCTGCTGCAGTCGGTCGAACTGCTGGCTGATGGCTGCCGCAACTTCCAGCAGCACTGTGTGGCCGGGATCGAGCCGGATGCCGAGCAGATGGCGGCGCACCTGGAGCAAGGGTTGATGCTGGTGACGGCATTGAACCCGCATATTGGCTATGACAAGGCGGCGGAGATTGCCAAGAAGGCGTATGCCGAAGGCACGACCTTGCGCGAGGCGGCGTTGGCGTTGAAGTACCTGACCAATGAACAGTTCGATCAGTGGGTCAGGCCGGAGAACATGCTGGCGCCGGGCGGTAAAGGCTGACCCGATCCCCCCTCCCCTGTAGGAGCAGCCTTGTGCTGCGAAGAGGCCGGTGCAAACACAGTGATTTTTCGCTATTTTCACTGGCCTCTTCGCAGCACAAGGCTGCTCCTACACCAGCACAAGGCTGGTCCAAGGACGGTGGCTAGCGCATGCTATTGATGGACCTGCGCCAACCGTGCCTTTCTGGCGCGCCAACCGGCAACCAACGAAGGCCCCAGCGCCACCAGCGCCGACCCCAGCACCACCGTCACCGCCCCCAGATACCCCAGGGCATTGATGTCCTCGGCATGCACATAGTCGGGCCACACCCAGGCCGCCAGCGCCACCGCCACAAAGGTCACCAACGGCGTCAACGCCAGCGTCGCGCTTACCCTTGAGGCCTCCCAGTGCGCCAGTGCCTCGGCAAAGGCGCCATACGCCACCAGGGTATTCAGGCAGCAAGCCAACAGCAGCCAGCCTTGCAGCGGCGTCAGTTGCAACGCTTCCAGTGGATGCACCCAAGGCGTGAGCAGCGCGGCGCAGCTCAGGTAAATCACCATCATTACCTGCTGCGAATGCCATGCCGTCAGCAGCTGCTTCTGGCTCAAGGCGTAGAACACCCAGATGCTGGTCGCCAGCAAAATGGTCAGCACGCCAGTGGTGTAGGTGCCGAGTGAGGTCAGCAGCTCTTCCAGACGCTGGTTGAAGAACAGCCCGAAACCGCCGATCAACACCACCAGGCCCAGCCCCTGCCCCAGGCTGAAGCGCTCCTTGAACACGAACACGCTGGCCACCAGCAACAGCACCGGGCCTACCTGCACCACCAGTTGCGCGGTACCAGGGCTAAGCAGCCTGAGGCCGATCAGGTAGAGCACGTAGTTGCCCATCAGGCCAAGCACGGCCACGGCCACCAACCCCTTGCCCTTGGGCCCGAGCTTGCCGAACGAGGGCAACTGGCGCTTGGCCCCTAGCCAGGCGAACAACAGCCCGCCAGACACCAACAGGCGGTACCAGGTGACGGTGACAGGGTCCATCACCTGCAGCACCTGCTTGAGCTTGATCGGCAGGATGCCCCACAGCAGCGCGGTCAGAAGTGCCAACAGCAGGCCATAGACCCAGCGTCCGGAAGTGGTGTGCATAAAGCCCTCGATCAAGCCCGTGGTGGGGGTGCTTGGATTCTACGGGCTTGGCGGCTGGCGCGGGGCTAAGTGCCGGGAAAAGAATTCATCAGGTCATTCCACCGCGGCATGGCTGGACGGGCAGTCCGAAAGGGCCGCTGCGCGCCCCATCGCCGGCAAGCCGGCTCCCACAGATACACCGCCTCTGAGATCCACGCCCCACCTGTGGGAGCCGGCTTGCCGGCGATGGGCTGCACAGCAGCCCCATGACCAACGGGCACAGGTGGCTATTTCTTGTCCTTGGCAAACGCTGCTTCCAGCGCCTCGTTGATGGTGCGCAATACCTTCACCCGGGCCCAGCGCTTGTCATTGGCCTCGACCAGTGTCCATGGCGCGATCTCGCTGCTGGTGCGGTCGACCATGTCGCCCACGGCCTCGGTATACAGGTCCCACTTTTCGCGGTTGCGCCAGTCGTCCTCGGTGATTTTGTAGCGTTTGAAGGGGATCTGCTCACGCTCTTCGAAACGTTCCAGCTGGGTCTGCTGGTCGATCGCCAACCAGAACTTGACCACCACCACACCGGCATTCACCAACTGCTCTTCAAAATCGTTGATCTCGCTGTAGGCACGCATCCAGTCGGCCGGGCTGCAGAACCCCTCGACCCGCTCCACCAGCACCCGCCCATACCAGGAGCGGTCGAAGATAGTGAACTTGCCCCGCGCCGGAATATGCCGCCAGAAACGCCACAGGTACGGTTGCGCGCGTTCGTCTTCGCTGGGCGCGGCAATCGGCACGATGCGGTACTGGCGTGGGTCCAGTGCCGCCGCCACGCGGCGGATCGCGCCGCCCTTGCCTGCCGCGTCGTTGCCTTCGAACACCGCCACCAGGGCATGCCGGCGCATGTGCTTGTGGCGCAGCAGGCCGGCCAGGCGTGCCTGCTCGGTGACCAGTTGTTCCTGGTAATCCTGCTTGTCCAGGCGCAGGGTCATGTCCAGGGCACCGATCAAGCTGCGCTGGTCAATGCTGCGCCCCAACGGCGCGACGTTGCCCTGATGCTTGCCCTTGGGGTTGTTGGCGAGGGCGGCTTGCAGGCCGTCCAGCAGAATGCGCCCCACCGCCAGGCTGCGGTAGTAAGGGTCGACCCCCTCGACCACGTGCCAGGGCGCGTAGTCACGGCTTGTGCGGCGCAGCACCCGCTCGCCAAAGCGCACGAAACGGTCGTAGGTCTCGGATTGCTGCCAGTCCAGCGGGCTGATGCGCCAACTGTGCAGCGGGTCGTCCTTGAGCGCCTTTAGGCGGGCTTTCATCTGTTTCTTGGACAGGTGGAACCAGAACTTGATGATCAGCGCGCCTTCGTCGCACAGCATCTGCTCCAGGCGTTCGGCACCGGTGATGGCCTGGTCGAGCACGGCGTCCTTGAACACCCCATGCACACGGCCCTGCAGCATCTGGCTGTACCAGTTGCCAAAAAACACGCCCATCCGCCCTTTCGGCGGCAAGGCCCGCCAATAGCGCCAAGCCGGTGGCCGGGCGAGTTCTTCGTCGGTCTGCTGGTCGAAAGTGAGCACATCGATCATGCGCGGGTCCATCCACTCATTGAGCAGCTTGACCGTCTCGCCCTTGCCGGCGCCTTCGATGCCATTGATCAGCACGATCACCGGGAAGCGCGCCTGCTGCTTGAGCTCGTACTGGGCTTCGAGCAGCGCCTCGCGCAGGGCGGGCACTTCGGCGTCGTAGGTCTCCTTGTCGATGCTGTGACCGATTTCAGCGGATTCGAACATGCAGTGGCTCCTTCATTGGATAACCAAGACTAGCGGATTTGTGCTGGGGCTGTGTTCGTGCAACCAGCGTAAAAACCGCAGATGGCATAAAATCCCGCCATCCGCTGCAACCGAGCCCACCATGTCCACCCTCCTCCAACATGCCCAGATCGACTGGGACGACCAGGGCCGCCCCCATTCGCGGCAGTACGACGACGTGTACTTCGCCGTCAACGAAGGCATCGAAGAAACCAAACACGTCTTCCTCGGCCAGACGCGCCTGGCCGAGCGCTTCGCCGGCCTGGCCCCGCACACCTGCCTGGTGATCGGCGAAACCGGTTTCGGCACCGGCATGAATTTTTTCTGCGCCTGGCAGTTATTCGACCAGCACGCCCACGCCGACGCCCGCCTGCATTTCGTCAGTGTCGAAAAATACCCGCTCGGCCACGACGACATGGCCCGGGCAGTGCGCCTGTGGCCAGAGCTGGCGGCCTATACCGAGCCACTGCTTGAGCAGTACGTGGCTGTGCACCCAGGGTTTCAGCAGTTCACCTTCGCCAACGGCCGGGTGACCCTGACCCTGCTGATCGGCGATGTGCTCGAGCAGTTGCCGCAGCTTGATGCACGCATCGACGTGTGGTTCCTCGACGGCTTCGCCCCGGCCAAGAACCCCGACATGTGGACCCCAGAGCTGTTCGCGCAACTGGCGCAGCTGTCACACCCAGGCACCGTACTGGGCACGTTCACCACCACCGGCTGGGTGCGGCGCAGCCTGGTCGAGGCCGGCTTCGCCATGAAGAAGGTGCCGGGCATTGGCAAAAAGTGGGAGGTGATGAGCGGTGCCTACACCGGGCCGACCGCCCTGCGTAAACAGCTGCCCTGGTATGGCCGCCCGCGCCGTGCTGCGGGGCCACGCGAGGCGCTGGTGATCGGTGCCGGGCTGGCGGGCAGTGCCAGTGCCGCGAGCCTGGCCAGGCGTGGCTGGCAGGTCACGGTACTGGAGCGCCATGCGGCGCCTGCTCAGGAAGCCTCCGGCAACCCACAAGGGGTGCTGTACCTCAAGCTGTCTGCCCATGGTACGGCCCTTTCACAGATGATCCTGGCCGGCTTCGGCTACACCCGGCGCCAGCTAGCGCACTTGCAGCGCGGCCGCGACTGGGATGCTTGCGGGGTGCTGCAGTTGGCGTTCGACAGCAAGGAGGCCGAACGCCAGGGCAAACTGGCCGAGGCGTTCGACCACGACCTGCTGCACGCACTTGACCGTGACCAGGCCGAAGCCATCGCCGGGGTGGCATTACCCGCAGGTGGCCTGTTCTATCCGGAAGGCGGCTGGGTACACCCGCCGGCCTTGTGCCAGGCGCAGTTGCAACACCCCAGGATCCAGCTTCGGGTGCACCATGAGGTGATCGAACTGCGCAAGGTCGATCACCTGTGGCAGGCCTGGGACGGCGAACGCTTGCTGGCCAGCGCGCCGCTGGTGGTGTTGGCCGGTGCTGCCGACGTGCGGCATTTCGCGCCCTGCGCACAGCTGCCGCTCAAGCGCATCCGCGGGCAGATCACCCGCCTGCCGGCCACCGACAGCAGCCGCGCCCTGCGTACGGTGGTGTGTGCGGACGGCTATGTGGCGCCGCCGCGCGAGGGCGAACACACCCTGGGCGCCAGCTTCGACTTCCACAGTGACGACCTGGCGCCGACCGTTGCCGAGCACAAGGGCAACCTGGCGCTGCTGGACGATATTTCTGTGGACCTGGCCCAGCGCCTGGACACCGCTGCACTCGACCCTGAGCAGTTGCAGGGCCGGGCGGCGTTTCGCTGCACCAGCCCGGATTACCTGCCAATCGTCGGGCCCATGGCCGACCCGCAGGCGTTTACCGAAGCCTTCGCCGTGCTGGGCAAGGACGCGCGGCAGGTGCCGGAGGTGGAATGCCCTTGGCTCGATGGGCTGTATGTGAACAGCGGGCATGGGTCGCGGGGGTTGATCACGGCCCCGCTGTCGGGCGAATTGATTGCGGCCTGGGTGTGCGGGGAGCCGCTGCCGGTACCACGGGCGGTGGCTGAGGCGTGCCATCCGAACCGGTTTGCCTTGCGCAGGTTGGTTCGGGGTAAGTGATAGGGCTGGGGTGCATGGCTGGGGATAGGTTGCGCCTTTGAGATCGAGCGCCGCTTGCGCGACGCTTCGCAGCACAAGGCTGCTCCTACCTCTTTTTCGGGCCAGTCACGCCTGTGAAGGCGGCGCGCGACCCCTTGTTTGTCCGGCTCGATATCGCGCCATACACCTGTAGGAGCAGCCTTGTGCTGCGAAGCGTCGCGCAAGCGGCGCTCGATCTCACCGGCGCAACAAATGCCAAACCAAACACCCAGCACCCTCCCCCATATAACAGATCGTTCTAAAACTCCTACAAACCTCACCGGTCAGTTCCTTACGGCGCCCTGATTCTGGGCACCGCCTCCCCAACGGAAAAACCGGTAAGGACTTATGTGCGGATTAGCAGGAGAGTTACGTTTCACCCCCCTCGACCAAGCCCCTCGCCCGGCCGACCTGGCCGCGGTGGAGCGCATCACCCACCATCTGGCGCCTCGTGGCCCGGACGCTTGGGGCTTCCATAGCCAGGGCCCGATCGCCCTCGGCCACCGCCGGCTGAAAATCATGGACTTGTCCGACGGTTCGGCTCAGCCGATGGTCGACAACACCCTCGGCCTGTCGCTGGCCTTCAACGGCGCCATCTACAACTTCCCCGAACTGCGCCAGGAGCTGCAAGACCTGGGTTACACGTTCTGGTCCGATGGCGACACCGAAGTGCTGCTCAAGGGCTACCACGCCTGGGGCGCGGCCTTGCTGCCCAAGCTCAATGGCATGTTCGCCCTGGCCATCTGGGAGCGCGATAACCAGCGCCTGTTCCTGGCCCGCGACCGCCTTGGCGTCAAACCGCTGTACCTGTCGCGCAACGGCGAGCGCCTGCGCTTTGCCTCGACCCTGCCTGCCCTGCTCAAGGGCGGCGACATCGACCCGATGATCGACCCGGTAGCGCTCAACCACTACCTGAACTTCCACGCCGTGGTACCCGCGCCGCGCACGCTGCTGGCCAATGTGCAAAAGCTTGAGCCGGGCACCTGGATGCGCGTCGACCGCCACGGCGAAATCGAACGCCAGACCTGGTGGCAGTTGCAGTACGGCGCCCACCCCGACGAGCGTGAACTGGACCTCGAAGGCTGGACCACCCGCGTGCTCGACGCCACCCGTGATGCCGTGGCGATCCGCCAGCGTGCTGCGGTGGACGTTGGCGTGCTGTTGTCTGGCGGGGTCGATTCCAGCTTGCTGGTCGGCCTGCTGCGTGAAGCCGGTGTGGACGACCTGTCGACCTTCTCCATCGGCTTCGAAGATGCCGGCGGCGAACGCGGCAACGAGTTCGAGTACTCCGACCTGATCGCCCGCCACTACGGCACCCGCCACCACCAGTTGCGCATCGCCGAACATGAAATCATCGACCAGCTGCCGGCCGCCTTCCGCGCCATGAGCGAACCGATGGTCAGCCATGACTGCATTGCCTTCTACCTGCTGTCGCGGGAAGTGGCCAAGCACTGCAAAGGCGTGCAAAGCGGCCAAGGTGCCGACGAACTGTTCGCTGGCTACCACTGGTACCCACAGGTGGAGGGCGCCGAGGATGCCTTTGGCGCCTACCGCGACGCGTTCTTCGACCGCAGCCACGCCGAGTACCGTGACACCGTGCAAGCCCCTTGGCTGCTGGAAAGCGATGCCGCCGGCGACTTTGTCCGCGAACACTTCGCCCGCCCTGGCGCCAGCGACCCGGTCGACAAGGCCCTGCGCCTGGACAGCACGGTGATGCTGGTCGACGACCCGGTCAAGCGGGTCGACAACATGACCATGGCCTGGGGCCTGGAAGCGCGTACGCCGTTCCTCGATTACCGCCTGGTGGAACTGTCGGCACGCATCCCGGCACGCTTCAAGCTGCCCGATGGCGGCAAACAGGTGCTCAAGCAGGCCGCCCGACGGGTCATCCCGCATGAGGTGATCGACCGCAAGAAGGGCTACTTCCCGGTCCCAGGCCTGAAGCACCTGGAAGGCGCGACGCTGGGTTGGGTGCGCGAACTGCTGACCGACCCCAGCCAAGACCGAGGGCTGTTCAACCCGGCCATGCTCGACCGCTTGCTGAGCAACCCGCATGGCCAGTTGACGCCGCTGCGAGGCTCCAAGCTGTGGCAGCTGGCGGCGCTCAACCTGTGGCTGAGCGAACAAGGAATCTGACCGATGAAAGCCCACGAAATCGCCTACGGCCAGCGCCTGCTGCGCGGCCAGGCACCGTCCTACGAGCGTTTGCAGGCGCGCCTGGCCGGCGATGGCAGCGAGCCCCACGACCAGCCCCGTGCCGTGCACTGCGGTTGGGGCCGGCTGCTGATCGGCCATACCTACCCAGACCCCGTCTCACTCGCCGAGGAGCTGCTGGACGAGCGCCCTGGCGAGCGCGACATTGCCCTGTACGTGGCCGCGCCGCAGCAGGTACTGGCGCAGGCGCCGCAGCAGTTGTTTCTCGACCCCTCCGACACCCTGCGCCTGTGGTTTACCGACTACCGCCCGGCGCAGCGGGTGTTTCGCGGTTTTCGCGTGCGGCGGGCGCAAAACCTGGGGGACTGGCAGGCGATCAATACCCTTTACCAAGCGCGCGGCATGTTGCCGGTCGACCCTGACCGGCTCACGCCACGTCACCTCGGCGGCCCGGTTTACTGGCTGGCCGAGGATGAAGACAGCGGCGCGGTGATCGGTAGCGTCATGGGCCTTAACCATGCCAAGGCGTTCGATGACCCCGAGCACGGCAGCAGCCTGTGGTGCCTGGCCGTGGACCCGCACTGCACCCGCCCTGGCGTGGGTGAAGTGCTGGTGCGCCACCTGATCGAGCACTTCATGAGCCGCGGCCTGGCCTACCTGGACCTGTCGGTGCTGCATGACAACCGCCAGGCCAAGCGCCTGTACGAGAAACTCGGGTTTCGCAACCTGCCGACCTTCGCCGTCAAGCGCAAGAACGGCATCAACGAACGCCTGTTCCTCGGCCCCGGCCCTGAAGCAGGGCTTAACCCTTATGCACGGATCATTGTCGACGAGGCGCTGCGCCGTGGTATCGAAGTGCAGGTCGAAGACGCCGCAGGCGGGCTGTTCACCTTGAGCCTGGGCGGGCGTCGCATTCGCTGCCGTGAGTCGCTAAGCGACCTGACCAGCGCTGTGACCATGACCCTGTGCCAAGACAAGTGCCTGACCCAGCGAGCACTGAGCAACGCCGGGCTGCGTGTACCAGCGCAGCAACTGGCGGGCAACGCCGACGACAACCTGGCGTTTCTCGACGAGCATGGCGCAGTGGTGGTCAAGCCGGTGGATGGCGAACAAGGCCAAGGGGTGGCGGTGAACCTCACCACCCTCGAAGAGCTCACCCACGCAGTGGCCCACGCCAAGCAGTTCGACAGCCGTGTGCTGCTGGAGAGCTTCCATGCCGGCCTTGACCTGCGCATCGTGGTGATCGGCTTTGAAGTGGTGGCAGCTGCCATACGCCACCCGGCCCAGGTAGTGGGTGATGGCAAGCACGACATCCGCGCGCTGATTGAAGCCCAGAGCCGCAGGCGCCAGGCCGCGACCGGCGGTGAAAGCCGCATCCCGCTTGACGATGAAACCGAGCGCACCCTGCGCGCGGCGGGGCTGGGGTATGACGACGTGCTACCTGCCGGCCAACGCCTGGCGGTGCGGCGTACTGCCAACCTGCACACCGGTGGCACCCTTGAGGACGTGACCGAGCGCCTGCACCCCGTGCTGGCCGATGCGGCGGTGCGCGCGGCACGGGCGCTGGAAATTCCGGTGGTGGGGTTGGACTTCATGGTGCGTGATGCCGAACAGGCGGAGTACGTGATCATCGAGGCCAACGAACGCGCCGGCCTGGCCAATCATGAACCGCAGCCGACGGCTGAGCGGTTCATCGACTTGTTGTTCCCGCATAGCCGGGGATTGGCGTAAATCAATGATGGCCCTTTCGCGGAGCAAGCCCGCTCCCACAGGTTGGCCGCTTAACCTGAAAGCAGCGTTAAACCTGTAGGAGCGGGCTTGCCCGCGAAGAGGCCAGTGAGGAGTACCCATGTCCGAAAAATACCCCGAACCCGATCTCGACTACCTCAAACGCGTCCTGCTGGAGATGCTCGCCATCCCCAGCCCCACCGGCTTCACCGACACCATCGTGCGCTACGTGGCCGAACGCCTCGATGAGTTGGGCATCCCCTTCGAGCTCACCCGCCGTGGCACCATCCGCGCCACCCTCAAAGGCCGGCAAAGCTCACCCGACCGCGCTGTTTCCGCGCACCTGGACACCATCGGCGCCAGCGTGCGTCAGTTGCAGGACAACGGCCGCCTGGCGCTGGCGCCGGTGGGCTGCTGGTCGAGCCGCTTTGCCGAGGGCAGCCGGGTCAGTGTGTTCACCGACACCGGCGTGTTCCGCGGCAGCGTGTTGCCGCTGATGGCCAGCGGGCATGCGTTCAACACCGCCATCGACCAGATGCCTATCAGTTGGGACCACGTCGAAGTGCGCCTGGATGCCTACTGCGCGACCCGCGCCGATTGCGAAGCCCTGGGGGTCTCGATCGGCGATTTCGTCGCCTTCGACCCGTTGCCAGAGTTCACTGAAAGCGGCCACATCAGCGGCCGCCACCTGGACGACAAAGCGGGCGTAGCCGCATTGCTGGCGGCGCTCAAGGCAGTGGTGGAAAGTGGCCGACAGCCGCTGATCGACTGCCACCCGCTGTTCACCATCACCGAAGAAACCGGCTCCGGCGCGGCAGGTGCCCTGCCCTGGGACGTCAGCGAATTCGTCGGCATCGACATTGCCCCGGTAGCGCCAGGCCAGGCCTCCAGCGAGCATGCGGTGAGTGTGGCCATGCAGGACTCTTCGGGGCCTTACGATTACCACCTGTCGCGTCACCTGCTGAAGCTGGCCGGCGACCACGATTTGCCGGTCAGGCGCGACCTGTTCCGTTACTACTTCAGCGATGCCCACTCGGCGGTGACGGCGGGGCATGACATCCGGACCGCGCTGGTGGCGTTTGGCTGCGATGCCACGCACGGTTACGAGCGCACGCATATCGACAGCCTGGCGGCGCTGAGCCGGTTGCTGTCAGCGTATTTGTTGAGCCCACCGGTGTTTGCCAGTGATTCGCAGCCGGCCAATGCCTCGCTCGAGCGCTTCAGCCATCAGCTGGAGCACGATGCGCAGATGGAGAGCGATACGCGGGTGCCGGCGGTGGATAGCTTGGTTGGGAATAAGGGCTGATAGTTTGGGGCCGCACAGCGGCCCCAAATGCGCGAACGTTTCGCGTAGCATGCCCACACTCAACCCCCAGAATCGCCCGCCATGCTAATCCCCTACGACCAACTGCAAGCCGACACCCTGACCCTGCTGATCGAGGACTTCGTCACCCGCGACGGCACCGACAACGGCGACGACACCCCCCTCGAAACCCGCGTATTGCGGGTGCGCCAGGCATTGGCCAAGGGCCAGGCGTTCATCCTGTTCGACCCGGAAAGCCAGCAATGCCAGCTCCTGGCCAAACATGATGTGCCACGCGAGCTGCTCGACTGACGCCCTCACGCGCCACGCCCTTTGCGCACCTCCCCCTCCTTGATGCGCTTGTACACCTCGGCGCGGTGCACCGGCACCTCGCGGGGCGCACTCACCCCAAAACGCACCATCCCGTCCCGCGTCTCGACCACCATGATGCGGATGTCATCGCCAATGGTGATGACTTCGCCTACTTCGCGCCCTATTACCAGCATGATCCGATCCTCCAGCGTAAGGGAAAACCGGAGCGTGCCTCGGGTACTTAAGGCTACTCAATAGTTCCAGGGCAATTCAGAAGCAACCTACATCCATGGGTAATTTGCCCTACAGACAGATCATCGCGCAGGCGCCTTGGCACGCATTTTCACCGCCATGTCGGCCATCTCGTCATATAGCCGCTCAGGTGCCTCGCGCTTGAGCTGCCACGCCTGGCGCCCGGCCTCGTGGGGCAAGATCAGAAACTCGCCGGCAGCCACTTGCCGGTGGATGTACTCGGCGATATCGACCGCGCTGATCGGCGAGCCCTCCAGCAGCTTGCCCACCTGGGCCTTCATGGCCGGGTTCGGGCCACGGAACGAATCCAGCAGGTTGGTCTGGAAGAACGACGGGCACACCACGTGCACCGCCACCTGCACTTGGCGCAATTCCACCAGCAGGCTTTCCGACAGGGCCAGCACACCGGCCTTGGCGACGTTGTAGTTGCTCATGCCCGGGCCCTGCATCAGCGCGGCCATCGAGGCGATGTTGATGATCCGCCCTTGGCTGCGCTCCAGCAGCGGGAGGAAGGCCTTGCAGCCCTTGACCACGCCCATGAGGTTGACCGCGATTTGCCAGTCCCAGTCCTCAAGCGACAACTCGGCGAAGAAGCCGCCCGAGGCGACGCCGGCGTTGTTGACGATCACATCGATGCCGCCAAAGCGCTCTTCGCAGGCCTGGGCCAGCGCCGTGAGCTGGCTGTAGTCGCGCACATCACAGCGCTGGATAAACCCGTCGCCACCGGCTTGCCGGGCCAGTTCCAGCGTTTCGCGCAGGCCGGCCTCGTTGACATCGGCCAACGCCAGGCGCCAGCCCTCGCGTGCCCAGCGCAGGGCGATCTCGCGGCCGAGGCCGGACCCGGCGCCGGTGATCATGATGCGGTTTTGCATGGTGGCAGGCCTTGTGCTGATGGGGTGTCAGGCGAGTCTAATCAAGGCATTGCCGTGAGGGAGGGTTCATCAGGGTAGTGAATGAAAGGGCATGACCAAGCGGTCAGTACCAAACAAATGGAATCTTTAGCCAAGCGCACCGGTCCGATTTAACAAGAGGCCAGCAGTCCGAGGCCCTTGACCCCTAACCACGCAAGGACTCCGCCATGACCACGATCCTCATCATCATCCTGATCCTGCTGCTGATTGGTGGCTTACCCGTCTTCCCACACTCGCGCAGCTGGGGCTATGGCCCTTCCGGCATTATCGGCGTGGTGTTGGTGATTCTGCTGGTGCTGTTGCTGCTAGGCATGATCTAGCCGGCCAAGCATGAAAAAACCGCGATACGGGCGTCACCCGTATCGCGGTTTTTTTAGGCCTCAGCGGTCAGTGCGAAACCGCACCGGAAGCGCCCAGGCCGGTTTGCGAACGTACGAACTGCGGGAAGAACAGTGCACGTTCGTTCTCAGCCGCCTTGGACTTGTCGGTGACCGAGAAGAACCAGATACCGACGAAGGCAATCAGCATCGAGAACAGCGCCGGGTACTCGTACGGGTAGATCGCCTTCTCGTGGCCGAGGATCTGTACCCAGATGGTTGGGCCAAGGATCATCAGGCCCACTGCACTCACCAGGCCCAGCCAGCCGCCGATCATGGCGCCGCGGGTGGTCAGTTTCTTCCAGTACATCGAAAGCAGCAGTACCGGGAAGTTGCAGCTGGCAGCAATCGAGAACGCCAGGCCCACCATGAAGGCGATGTTCTGCTTCTCGAACAGGATGCCCAGGCCGATCGCCAGCACGCCGAGGGCGATGGTGGTGATCTTCGACACGCGGATCTCGTCCTTGTCGTTGGCCTTGCCCTTGCGCCATACGCTGGCGTACAGGTCGTGGGACACCGCCGAGGCACCGGCCAGGGTCAGGCCAGCAACCACCGCCAGGATGGTGGCGAAGGCCACCGCCGAGATGAAGCCCAGGAACACGCTGCCACCCACGGCATTGGCCAGGTGCACCGCGGCCATGTTGTTACCGCCCAGCAAGGCGCCTGCGGCGTCCTTGAAGTCCGGGTTGGTGCTGACCAGCAGGATCGCGCCAAAGCCGATGATGAAGGTGAGGATGTAGAAGTAGCCGATGAAGCCGGTGGCGTAGAGCACGCTCTTGCGCGCTTCCTTGGCGTCACTGACGGTGAAGAAGCGCATCAGGATGTGCGGCAGGCCAGCGGTACCGAACATCAGCGCCAGGCCCAGGGAGAACGCCGAGATCGGGTCCTTGACCAGGCCGCCAGGGCTCATGATCGCCTCGCCTTTGGCGTGCACCTTGATGGCTTCGGAGAACAGGGTGTTGAAGTCGAAGTTGACGTGTTTCATCACCATCAGTGCCATGAAGCTGGCACCGGACAGCAGCAGCACGGCCTTGATGATCTGTACCCAGGTGGTGGCCAACATGCCGCCGAACAGTACGTACAGGCACATCAGGATACCGACCAGGATCACCGCCACGTGGTAGTCGAGGCCAAACAGCAGCTCGATCAACTTACCGGCGCCGACCATCTGCGCGATCAGGTAGAACGCCACCACCACCAGCGAACCGGAGGCCGACAGGGTACGGATTTCTTTCTGCCCGAGGCGGTACGAGGCCACGTCGGCGAAGGTGTACTTGCCCAGGTTGCGCAGGCGCTCGGCGATCAGGAAGAGGATGATCGGCCAGCCGACCAAAAAGCCGATGGAGTAGATCAGGCCGTCGTAACCCGAGGTGAACACCAGGGCGGAAATCCCCAGGAACGAGGCCGCCGACATGTAGTCACCGGCAATTGCCAGGCCGTTCTGGAAGCCCGTGATCTTGCCACCGGCTGCGTAGTAGTCCGCCGCCGATTTGTTGCGTTTGGAGGCCCAGTAGGTGATCCCGAGGGTGAAAGCGACGAAGGCCACGAACATGGCGATCGCCGACACGTTCAGCGGCTGTTTCTGCACCTCGCCGGTCAGGGCATCGGCGGCCCACACGGCGGGTGCGAAAACGCCGCAGGCCAGAACGGCCAGGGCTTTGGCGTGGCGAATCATTGTTGCGCCTCCTTCAGGATGGCCTTGTTCAGCTCATCGAACTCACCGTTGGCACGGCGCACGTAGATGGCGGTCAGGACAAATGCCGAAACGATCAGGCCGACGCCCAGGGGGATGCCCCAGGTAATCGACGACTCTGGGCTGAGCTTGGCGCCCAGTACATGAGGACCGTAGGCGATCAGGAGGATGAAGGCGCAGTAGAGACCGAGCATGATCGCCGAGAGAATCCAGGCGAACCGTTCGCGTTTTGTAACCAGCTCCTTGAAGCGCGGGCTGTTTTGTATCGAGAGGTAAATGCTGTCGTTCATTGTTTTTGTCCTAGCAGCACAGATAGGGGATGAAACCCACACCCTCACTTTATGCTGCCGTTGGACGCCAACCAGACGACCTTAGTCTTAGATGCAACAGTGTTTTACCGATTAAGTAACAAAACACCTGTAGGAGCAGCCTTGTGCTGCGAAGAGGCCGGTACAGATTGCCCCGTTTTTCTGGGGCTGTACCGGCCTCTTCGCAGCACAAGGCTGCTCCTACAGGTGAGCGTGTTGCCGGTTACTTACCGGTCCACTCTTTGACCCGGTCCGGGTGTTTGGCCACCCAGTCCTTGGCCGCCGCTTCAGGCTTGGCGCCTTCCTGGATCGCCAGCATCACTTCGCCGATCTCGTCCTTGGACTGCCAGCTGAACTTCTTGAGGAACTCCGCCACTTCCGGCGCCTTGGTCGCCAGTTCCTTGCTGCCGATGCTGTTGACGGTTTCGGCAGCGCCATACACGCCTTTCGGGTCTTCGAGGAACTTGAGCTTCCACTTGGCGAACATCCAGTGCGGCACCCAACCGGTCACGGCAATCGACTGCTGCTTGGCATAGGCACGGCCCAGTTCGGCGGTCATCGCAGCGCCGGAACTGGCCTGCAGTTTGTAACCTGTCAGGTCGTAGTCTTTGATGGCCTGGTCGGTCTTGAGCATTACGCCGGAGCCGGCGTCGATACCGACGATCTTCTGCTTGAAGCTGCTGTCGGTCTTGAGGTCGGCGATGCTTACCGCCTTCACGTATTCAGGGACGATCAGGCCGATCTTGGCATCCTTGAAGTTGGCACCGTAGTCGACCACGTTGTCTTTATTCTTGGTCCAGTACTCACCGTGAGTCACGGGTAACCAGGCCGACAACATCGCATCGAGCTTGCCGGTCGCCACGCCCTGCCACATGATGCCCGTGGCCACGGCCTGCAACTTCACGTCGTAGCCGAGCTTCTGCTTGATCACTTCGGCGGCCACGTTGGTGGTCGCCACGCTGTCGGCCCAACCATCCACGTAACCAATGCTTACTTCTTTGGCCATTGCCTGTGCAGCGCTCATGGCCATTACCAGGGCGGTGCCCACACCCAGTAAACGTCGCATCTTGTTCAAAGTTGCCATCAAAGCATCCCCTCGTCAGGTCTCGGAGATTGCATCATCTTCCTGCAACAACTTGTGACCTGCTCCCTGTACGACATGTAACCAACCATAGACGACAGCACAGTGCCATTAGCGTCATCGGCTCACGCCAGTCTGCGCGATCCTTGCATGCCAAAGGTTTGGCGCCGGGCTACTATCTACCCTTTTGCGCCTGACGATGGACCGCCCGATGCCCAGCCCCACCCGCCTGCACCTGCCGTTGTACCTGCTAGCCTGCCTGCTTGCCCTGATCGGGCTGGCAACGCTCTGGTACGGGCTCGGCAAGCCAGTGCACCTGCCCGATGCGGCCAGCCCCACGCACAAACTGCAGTGCGCTTCTTACACCCCCTTCGACAAGGACCAGTCGCCGTTCGACCAGCCGTTTCGCCTGCGCCCGGCGCGCATGGATGCCGACCTGGCCTTGCTGGCGGAGCGTTTTCAGTGCATCCGCACCTATTCGATGACCGGCCTTGAGGCGATTCCGCAGCTGGCACGCAAACATGGCCTGAAGGTGATGCTCGGTGCCTGGGTCAACGCCAACCCGGTGGACACCGAAAAGGAAGTGGACCTGCTGATCGCCGCCGCCAACGCCAACCCCGATGTCGTCAGCGCGGTGATCGTCGGCAACGAGGCGCTGCTGCGCAAGGAAGTCACCGGCACGCGCCTTGCCGAACTGATCGCCAAGGTCAAGCGCCAGGTCAAGGTGCCGGTCACCTATGCCGACGTCTGGGAATTCTGGCTACAGCACCCTCAGGTGGCCCCGGAGGTGGACTTTTTGACCATCCACCTGCTGCCTTACTGGGAGGATGACCCGCGCGGCATTGACGATGCCTTGGCCCATGTCGCCGATGTGCGCCGTGAGTTCGGGACGCGCTTTGCGCCCAAGGACATTCTGATCGGCGAGACCGGCTGGCCCAGCGAAGGCCGCCAACGGGAAACCGCCGTGCCCAGCAGGGCCAACGAGGCGCGGTTTATCCGTGGCTTTGTGGCGATGGCCGAAAGCAATGGCTGGCGGTACAACCTGATCGAGGCCTTCGACCAGCCGTGGAAGCGCGCCAGCGAAGGCGCCGTGGGCGGTTACTGGGGGCTTTACGACGCCGACCGGCAGGACAAAGGCGTGCTCGAAGGGCCCGTCAGCAACCTGCACTACTGGCCACAGTGGCTGCTGGCCAGCGCGGTGTTGATGCTGGTCATGCTGTGGGTGGCCGGGCAGCCCGCTACCCCCATGGCGGCCCTGCTGTTGCCGTTGCTGGCCGCGTTTGGCGCGGGTTGCCTGGGGCTGTGGGGCGAGCTGATGCGCAGCCATGCACGCTTTGCTGGGGAGTGGCTGTGGGCCGGGCTGCTGGCGGCGCTCAACCTGCTGGTGCTGGCCCACGCCGCCCTGGCCTTGGCCCGCCGCGATGGCTGGCGTGAGCGTGTTTTTGCCTGGCTTGAGGCCCGTGCTGGCTGGCTGTTGCTTGCAGCGGGCTTTGCGGCGGCGGTGAGCATGCTGGCGCTGGTGTTCGACCCGCGTTACCGCAGTTTCCCTACAGCTGCACTGGCGTTGCCGGCAGTGGTTTACCTGGTGCGGCCGGTGCTGGCGCGGCGGGCCGAGGTAGCATTGCTGGCGTTTATCGTGGGGGCGGGGGTGGCGCCGCAGTTGTTTCTGGAAGGGCTGGAGAATCAGCAGGCCTGGGGGTGGGCGGTGGTGAGCGTGTTGATGGCCGCGGCGTTGTGGCGGAGCTTGAGGCTGCGTGCGGGTTGATATTGCCGGGTCCGCTGCGCGGCCCATCGCCGGCAAGCCAGCTCCTACAGGTCTGCGCTGTACCGGTAGGAGCTGGCTTGCCGGCGATGGGCTGCAAAGCAGCCCCTATCACCCGCGACGCGGTTGCCGCACCAGCCGCAACCCCGCCAGCACCACGGCAAACACCGCAATACTGGCCGTATACAGCACCAAAGCCGGTATCGCGAACACCAACGCCAGACTCGCCAGCCACCACCCAACCCGACCCGCAACCACCTGCGCCACCAGCGCCAGGCCAAGCCCACTCCAGGCGATGACCTGAAAATGAATACCCAGCCCCAGCAGCGAGCGCACCTGGCACTGCCAGAACGCCTCGGGCGCCGCACACAGCCCCACCCACTGCGCATCTTCCATCAACCCATAACGCACGCCATAGCTGGCGGCCAGCCACGCAGGCAGAAATAACAGCAAGGCAATGACCGGCAGCGAACGAGACATCCAGTTCTCCAATAGCGGAAATCGAAATCGTGCATGATCGCCCAAGGCCGGTTGTAAGGCAAAATCACCTTCCTGCAGCTATGTTGCAGATAACAAGCACACCAAAGACCACCGCACTTGGCAACTTTGCCCATACTGCCGTGGTCCTAGCCTGCACACCGCAACACCTTGTATTTCTTTTTGGGGGTTACATGCATCGATCTTTGCGCCTCGCTGCCCTGCTCGGCGGCCTGCTCATGGCTGTGGCCGCTTCGGCGCGGGATATCGACGCCGCGAGCTATGGCTACCCCTTGACCAACCCGTTCGAGGCGACCATCGCCACCACGCCGCCGGAGCAACGCCCAACCTTGCCCAGCGATGAGGACATCGACCAGGACGACTACAGCCTCAACCTGCGACCCGAGCGTGAGTTCACCCTGCCCGACAACTTCTGGTCGGTAAAAAAGCTCAAGTACCGCCTGGCCCGTCAGGACCACAAGGCGCCGCTGATCTTCCTGATCGCTGGCACCGGTGCCCCTTATTCCAGCAGCATCAACGAATACCTGAAAAAGCTGTACTACCAAGCCGGCTACCACGTGGTGCAACTGTCCTCGCCCACCAGCTACGACTTCATGAGTGCGGCGTCGCGCTTCGCCACCCCGGGTATCAGCCAGGATGACGCTGAAGACATGTACCGGGTGATGCAGGCCGTGCGCGCCCAGCACCCGCGCTTGCCGATCAGCGAGTTCTACCTCACCGGCTACAGCCTCGGCGCGCTGGACGCGGCGTTCGTCAGCCACCTGGACGAGACCCGGCGCAGCTTCAACTTCAAGCGTGTGCTGCTGCTCAACCCGCCGGTCAACCTGTACACCTCGATCAACAACCTCGACAAACTGGTGCAAACCCAGGTCAAAGGCATCGACCGCAGCACCACGTTCTACGAGCTGATGCTCACCAAGCTGACCCGTTACTTCCAGGACAAGGGCTATATCGACCTCAACGAAGCCCTGCTGTACGACTTCCAGCAGTCGCGCCAGCACTTGTCCAACGAGCAGATGGCCATGCTGATCGGCACCTCGTTCCGCTTCTCGGCAGCCGATATCGCCTTTACCTCCGACCTGATCAACCGCCGCGGCCTGATCATTCCGCCGAAGTTCCCGATCACCGAGGGCAGCAGCCTCACGCCGTTCTTCAAGCGTGCCCTGCAGTGCGACTTCGACTGCTACATGACCGAGCAGGTGATCCCGATGTGGCGCGCCCGCACCGATGGCAACAGCATCCTGCAGTTGGTTAACCAGGTCAGCCTGTATGCGCTGGAAGACTACCTGCGCGACAGCCCGAAAATTGCCGTGATGCACAACGCCGACGACGTCATCCTCGGCCCAGGCGATATCGGCTTCTTGCGCAAGGTGTTCGGCGACCGCCTGACCCTTTACCCCCATGGCGGCCATTGCGGCAACCTCAACTACCGCGTCAACAGCGACGCCATGCTGGAGTTCTTCCGTGGTTAACAAACTCCTCTTCGCCACTGCCCTGCTCGTCGCTGGCAACGCCCTGGCCGCGGAGGTCGCACCGCGCGCCAGCGTGGTCGAGGCCGACCCGCAGGTTACCGCCGCGCCGCTGCCACCGGAGGCCGATGGTTTCATCGACCCGTTGCGGGCATTGAAATTCAACCCAGGCCTGGACCAGCGCGAGTTCGAACGCTCCACCCTGGAGGCGCTGAACGTCTACGACCCACTGGAATCAATCAACCGGCGCATCTACCACTTCAACTACCGCCTCGACCAATGGGTGCTGCTGCCCGTGGTGAGCGGCTATCAGTATGTAACACCGCGTTTCGTGCGCACCGGGGTGAGCAACTTCTTCAACAACCTGGGCGATGTGCCGAACCTGTTCAACAGTGTGTTGCAACTGAAAGCCAAGCGCTCGGCGGAAATCACCGCACGGTTGATGTTCAACACGCTGATCGGGGTCGGTGGGCTGTGGGACCCGGCGACCAAGATGGGCCTGCCGCGCCAGAGTGAAGACTTCGGCCAGACCCTGGGTTTTTATGGTGTGCCGGACGGGCCGTACCTGATGCTGCCGGTGCTGGGCCCCTCGAACCTGCGCGATACCACCGGGCTGGCGGTGGACTATGCGGGCGAGCAGGCAGTCAACTTCCTCAATGTGCCGGAAACCAGTACCGATCACCCGGAAATCTTTGCCCTGCAGGTGGTGGACAAGCGCTATACCACCAAATTCCGCTATGGCCAGCTCAACTCGCCGTTCGAGTATGAGAAGGTTCGGTATGTGTATACCCAGGCGCGCAAGCTTCAGATTGCTGAGTAAATAGCTACTGGCCTCTTCGCGGGCAAGCCCGCTCCTACAGGTACCCCACTGCGCTCAGGCCAGTGATACCCCTGTGGGAGCGGGCTTGCCCGCGAAGAGGCCAGCACTGCTTGCATCAAATCCCCAGAAACTGCTCCAGTTCGCGCCGCTTGACCAAAGCATCCCTGCGCCCCAGCTCGATCAGCTCACTGCAATAACTCGCCTCGAACAGCAAATAACTCAGCACCCCCGCCCCACTGGTCCGCGTCGCCCCCGGCCCGCGCAAGAACAGCCGCAACGCCGCCGGCAATTCACGCCGGTGCCGCGCAGCGATTTCGTCCAGCGGCTGGCTGGGCGCCACCACCAATACTTCCACCGGCGCCAGCCCCAGGCGCCGTGCATCCAGGTGGGCAGGCAGCAAGTGGCTAAGGTGGTTGAGCCGCTGCAGCAGTTCGATGTCGTCTTCCAGGCTGTCGATGAAGGTGCTGTTGAGCATGTGCCCACCAATCTGCGCCAGGCTCGGCTGCTGGCCACTGAACACTCGCTGGGTGGGCCGCGGCGGCGATGGCCGCTGCGGGTTGCCGCTGACCCCGACCACCAGCACCCGGCTGGCCCCCAGGTGCAACGCCGGGCTGATCGGTGCCGACTGGCGCACCGCGCCGTCACCGTAGTACTCGTCGCCCAGCCTGACCGGCGCGAACAACAGCGGGATCGCCGCACTGGCCAGCAAGTGGTCGAGGGTCAACGGCGTGGGTACGCCGATGCGGCGGTGGCGCAACCACGCCTCGATGGTGCCGCGGCCCTGGTAGAAGGTCACCGCCTGCCCCGACTCGTAGCCGAATGCGGTCACCGCCACGGCGCGTAGTTGTTCGGTGGCCAGGGCGTGGTCGATGCCGTCCAGGTCCAGGTGCGCTTGCAGCAGGCCGCGCAAGGGGCTGCTGTCTAGCAGCGCCACCGGTGCATGGCCACCCAGGCCCAGCAGGCTGTGGCTGACGAAGCGGCTGGCCTGGCGGATTACCCCCGGCCAGTCGCTGCGCAGCACCAGGTGGCTGCGAAAGTTTTGCCAGAAAGCGGTGAGGTTGCGCACGGTTTCGGTGAAGCGGGTGGCACCGCTGGCGAGGGTGACCGCATTGATAGCGCCAGCCGACGTGCCGACAATGACCGGGAAGGGGTTGGGCGCGGCCGGGGGCAGCAGTTCAGCGATGCCGGCCAATACGCCGACCTGATAAGCGGCACGGGCGCCGCCGCCAGAGAGGATCAGACCAGTTACCGGAGGTGGGGCCATGGCATCCTTCCTGTAGGAGCAGCCTTGTGCTGCGAAGAGGCCGGTGCAGCCTTAAAGATAATCGGCAGCATTCCCCGGCCTCTTCGCAGCACAAGGCTGCTCCTACAAGGAGAGGCCGGGCCTGGCATCAGCGTTTCTTCTTGTCATACAGCCTAGGCGCACCCTCGGGCCGCGACTTGAAGCGCCGGTGCGCCCACAGGTACTGCTCGGGGCACTCACGCAACACACCCTCGATCCACTGGTTGATGCGCAGGCAGTCCGCTTCTTCACTCTCCCCGGGGAAGTCCGCCAGCGGCGGATGGATCACCAAACGATAGCCGCTGCCATCTTCCAGGCGCTTCTGGGTAAAGGGGATGACCTGCGCCTTGCCCAGGCGGGCGAACTTGGTGGTGGCGGTCACGGTCGCCGCCGGGATGCCGAACAACGGCACGAACAGGCTCTGCTTGGCGCCGTAATCCTGGTCGGGCGCATACCAGATTGCCCGGCCCGAACGCAGCAGCTTGAGCATGCCGCGTACGTCTTCACGCTCCACCGCCAGCGAGTCGAGGTTGTGCCGCTCACGGCCGCTGCGCTGGATGAAGTCGAACAGCGGGTTGCCGTGCTCGCGGTACATACCATCGATGGTGTGCTGCTGGCCCAGCAGCGCGGCGCCGATTTCCAGGGTGGTGAAGTGCACGGCCATCAGAATCGCGCCCTGCCCTGCCTGCTGGGCAGCCTGCAGGTGCTCGAGGCCTTCGATATGTGCCAGGCGTGCCAACCTGGCCTTGGGCCACCACCAGCTCATGGCCATTTCGAAGAAAGCGATGCCGGTGGAGGCGAAGTTGGCCTTCAACAAACGCTGCCGTTCGTCGTCGGACATTTCAGGGAAACACAGTTCAAGGTTGCGCGCGGCGATGCGTCGACGCTCGCCGGCAACCCGGTACATCACTGCGCCCAGGGCAGTGCCGACCCACAGCAGGGCCCGGTAAGGCAGCTGGACGATCAGCCACAGCAGGCCCAGGCCCAGCCACAGGCCCCAGAATCTGGGGTGAAGGAAATAGGGGCGAAAACGCGGGCGTTCCATTGAAGCTTCCGGAAAGACAAAGGCCGCGCATTCTACAACGGATCAGCGCATGTTGCGGGCAACGGGTGTTCTCGTTATAAGTCAGGGCACTTTTTTCGCAACAAGCCGTCTATGCAGACCATGAGCCTAAACCAGACCCCCGACACCGCCTCCGTGTTCCAGCTCAAGGGCAGCATGCTCGCCATCACTGTGCTGGAACTGGCGCGCAATGACCTTGAAGCCCTCGACCGCCAATTGGCGGCCAAAGTCGCGCAGGCACCCAACTTTTTCAGCAACACGCCGCTGGTGCTGGCGCTGGACAAGCTGCCGGCCAGCGAAGGCGCCATCGACCTGCCCGGCTTGATGCGTATCTGCCGCCACCATGGCCTGCGTACCCTGGCGATCCGCGCCAACCGCATCGAGGACATCGCCGCGGCGATCGCCATCGACCTGCCGGTGCTGCCGCCGTCCGGCGCGCGCGAACGGCCGCTGGAGCCCGAGCCCGAGGTGAAAAAGCCCGAGCCGGCGCCGGCGCCTACAGCCGAACCGGAAATCCGCCCGACCCGCATCATTACCTCGCCGGTGCGTGGCGGCCAGCAGATCTACGCCCAAGGCGGCGACCTGGTGGTGACTGCGTCGGTCAGCCCGGGTGCGGAACTTCTGGCCGATGGCAACATCCATGTGTACGGCGCCATGCGCGGCCGCGCCCTGGCGGGCATCAAAGGCAACACCAAAGCACGCATTTTCTGCCAGCAGATGACGGCGGAAATGGTCTCGATCGCAGGCCAGTACAAGGTCTGCGAAGACCTGCGCCGCGACCCGCTGTGGGGCTTCGGCGTGCAAGTCAGCCTGTCTGGTGACGTGTTGAACATCACCCGTCTTTAACGGATACTTGCCGTCATTTTTAGAGCAACTTTTTTACCTGTTGCCGTTTTTTGCATATTGCTGGGACACCTGTCCCGACTTATTTAGGGGTGAAACACCTTGGCCAAGATTCTCGTCGTTACTTCCGGCAAGGGGGGTGTGGGCAAGACCACCACCAGCGCCGCCATCGGCACCGGCCTCGCACTGCGCGGCCACAAGACAGTCATCGTCGACTTCGACGTGGGCCTGCGTAACCTCGACCTGATCATGGGCTGCGAGCGCCGCGTGGTGTACGACTTCGTCAACGTGGTCAACGGCGAAGCCAACCTGCAGCAAGCCCTGATCAAGGACAAGCGCCTCGAGAATCTGTACGTCCTGGCCGCCAGCCAGACCCGTGACAAGGACGCGCTGACCCAGGAAGGCGTCGAGAAAGTGCTGATGGAACTCAAGAATGACTTCGAGTACGTCATCTGCGACTCCCCGGCCGGTATCGAAAAAGGCGCGCACCTGGCGATGTACTTCGCCGACGAAGCCATCGTCGTGACCAACCCTGAGGTTTCCTCGGTACGTGACTCGGACCGCATGCTGGGCATCCTGTCGAGCAAGTCGCGCCGCTCCGAGAACGGCGAAGAGCCGATCAAGGAACACCTGCTGATCACCCGCTACCACCCTGAGCGCGTCGAGAAAGGCGAGATGCTGAGCATCGACGACGTTACCGATATCCTCGCGATCAAGCTCAAGGGCGTGATCCCCGAGTCCCAGGCAGTGCTCAAGGCTTCCAACCAGGGCATCCCGGTCATCCTCGACGACCAGAGCGATGCCGGCCAGGCCTATAGCGACACCGTCGACCGTCTGCTGGGCAAAGAAAAGCCCCTGCGGTTCATCGAAGTGCCGAAGCAAGGATTCTTCGCGCGCCTGTTTGGAGGCAAGTAAACCATGAACCTTTTTGACTTCTTTCGTGGCAGACAGAAACAGACCAGCGCGTCGGTGGCGAAAGAGCGTCTACAGATCATCGTGGCGCATGAGCGCGGCCAGCGCAGCGAACCGGACTACCTGCCGGCACTGCAGAAAGAACTGCTCGAAGTGATCCGCAAGTATGTGAACATCGGCAACGATGATGTGCACATCGAGCTGGAAAACCAGGGCAGCTGCTCGATTCTGGAGCTGAACATTACCTTGCCAGATCGCTGATTCAGCGTTCTGGCGTGATCATTGGGGCTGCGTTGCAGCCCATCGCCGGCAAGCCAGCTCCTACAGGGTCCGCGCTGTACCTGTAGGAGCTGGCTTCCCGGCGATGGGCCGCAACGCGGCCCCAATGGTTTTCCCCGATTTAACCGAGACCACGCAATGCCGCTGTCAAACGTCCAGATCCTCCACGAAGACGCCGCCATCCTGGTGGTCAACAAGCCAACCCTGCTGCTGTCAGTGCCCGGCCGTGCCGATGACAACAAGGACTGCTTGATCACCCGCCTGCAGGAAAACGGCTACCCCGATGCGCTGATCGTGCACCGTCTGGACTGGGAAACCTCCGGCATCATCCTGCTGGCCCGCGATGCCGACAGCCACCGCGAGCTGTCGCGCCAGTTCCACGACCGCGAGACCGAAAAGGCCTATACCGCCCTGTGCTGGGGCCAGCCGGCGCTGGACAGCGGCAGCATCGACCTGCCCCTGCGCTACGACCCGCCGACCAAGCCACGGCATGTGGTGGACCATGAGCAAGGCAAGCATGCCCTGACTTTCTGGCGCGTCCTGGAGCGTTGCGGCGGCCACTGCCGGGTCGAGTTGACGCCGATTACCGGGCGCTCGCACCAGCTGCGCGTGCACATGCTGTCGATCGGCCACCCGCTGCTGGGTGACCGCTTGTATGCCAACCCTGAAGCCTTGGCGGCCTATGACCGGTTGTGCCTGCATGCGGCAATGCTGAGCTTTACCCACCCGGTCAGCGGGGAGCGGTTGAAGTTCGAGTGCCCGGCACCGTTCTGATTGATGGGTGGCAGTTCCGGCCTCTTCGCGGGCAAGCCCGCTCCCACAGGTGGGAGCGGGCTTGCCCCGCGAAGAGGCCGACACAATTTGTGATCTATCTGCGTTAAACTCGCGCCACTGCTGTCTGGAGTGAGTTATGCGCGAAGCACTGAACACTGGCCTGATCGATTTCCTCAAGGCCTCCCCCACGCCCTTCCATGCCACCGCCAGCCTGGCCCAGCGCCTCGAGGCCGCCGGCTACCAGCGCCTGGACGAGCGCGACAGCTGGTCAACGGTGCCGGGTGGTCGGTATTACGTCACCCGCAACGACTCCTCGATCATCGCTATCAAACTGGGCAAGCAAGCGCCCCTGCTTGGCGGTATCCGCATGGTCGGTGCCCACACCGACAGCCCGTGCCTGCGCGTCAAGCCGCAACCCGAACTGCAGCGCCAAGGCTTCCTGCAGCTGGGCGTCGAGGTTTACGGCGGTGCGCTGCTGGCACCCTGGTTCGACCGCGACCTGTCCCTGGCCGGCCGAGTCACCTTCCGCCGTGACGGCAAGGTCGAAAGCCAGCTGATCGACTTCAAGCTGCCCATCGCGGTGATCCCCAACCTGGCGATCCACCTCAACCGCACCGCCAACGAAGGCTGGCAGATCAACCCGCAGAACGAACTGCCGCCCATCCTGGCCCAGGTCGCCGGCGACGAGCGCATCGACTTCCGCGCGCTGCTCACCGAACAGCTGGCCCGTGAGCACGAGCTCAACGCCGACGTGGTGCTGGACTACGAGCTGAGCTTCTACGACACCCAGGATGCCGCGCTGATCGGCATCAACCGCGACTTCATCGCCGGTGCCCGCCTGGACAACCTGCTGTCGTGCTATGCCGGCCTGCAAGCGCTGCTGGCTGCCGACAGCGACGAAACCTGCGTGCTGGTGTGCAACGACCACGAAGAAGTTGGCTCGTGCTCGGCCTGTGGCGCCGACGGCCCCATGCTCGAGCAGACCTTGCAACGCCTGCTGCCCGAGGGTGACAGCTATGTGCGGACCATTCAGCGCTCGCTGATGGTGTCGGCTGACAACGCCCATGGCGTGCACCCCAACTATGCCGACAAGCACGACGGCAACCACGGGCCCAAGCTCAACGCCGGGCCGGTGATCAAGGTCAACAACAACCAGCGCTACGCTACCAACAGCGAAACCGCCGGGTTCTTCCGCCACCTGTGCATGGCCGAAGAAGTACCGGTGCAGAGCTTCGTGGTGCGCAGCGACATGGGTTGCGGCTCGACCATCGGCCCAATCACCGCCAGCAACCTGGGCGTGCGCACGGTCGATATCGGCTTGCCAACCTTTGCCATGCACTCGATCCGCGAGTTGTGCGGCAGCCATGACCTGGCGCACCTGGTGAAAGTGCTGACGGCGTTCTACCGCAGCCGCGACCTGCCGTAAGTCCGCACTGGCCTCATCGCCGGCAAGCCGGCTCCCACACGAACAGCACAAACCTCAAGAACTGTGGCGTACCTGTGGGAGCCGGCTTGCCGGCGATGGGCCAGCACAGGCACTACTAGTGCCACGGATCAACCCGCTTCGCCTGCTACCCGCTATGCTTACTACATGGCCCCACTGCAAAAGGATTGCTGTCCATGTCCCCCTTTCTGTCCCTGTTCGTGCCGGTGTTTCTGTTCCTGCTGCTGCTGACCATCGGCTTCAGCCTGCGCGAGCGCAACATCGGTGTGCTGATGATGTGGATCGGCACACTGGGCATCTTCGGCCTCACCTGCTGGAAGATCCTGGAGAAACTGCCCACATAAACCTCTACACTCGGCCCATCGTTTGACCTGAGGTAGATTTCCCGGTGCCTGCCCTTCTGCGTTGCCTGTCCCTGCTGCTGTTATTGTTCATCACCCCGGTTCAGGCCGCGGGCCTGCCGAGCCTGCTCGGCTCCAGCGCGCCTGCGCAGCCTGAGGCCACCGAGCCGTTGGGCAAGTCGCTGGACGAGGTGATCAAAAACCTCGAAAACGACCAGCAACGCGCCAAGTTGCTGGCCGACCTGAAAAAACTGCGCGACGCCACCAAGCAATCACAACCCACCGTCGAACAGGGCGTGCTGGGCCTGATCGGTGGTGCTTTGCATGACTTCGAACAGCAGTTCAGCGGCGATGCCAGCCCCTTCCACCGCTGGGCGGCAGAAATCGAGCAAGCCCAGGCAGAACTGACCGAACTGGTGGTCCCGGTGCACCAATGGCCGGCGATCCTGTTCGGCTTTGCCGCGATCATCGCGGTCTGGAGCTTGCTGGCATACGCCTTCAACTGGATTGGCCACCGGGTACGGCTACGCTTCGGCCTCACCGAAGAGCTGCCCCAGCACCCGCGCACCTGGGACTTGGTGCGCTTTGCCTTGCGAAAGCTCGGGCCCTGGCTGGTGGCCTTGGTGTTCACCGTGTACCTGAGCTTCGCCCTGCCCTCGTCCCTGGGCAAGTCGATGGCCATGGTACTGGCGTATGCGTTGGTGGTCGGCACCTGCTTCTCGGCCATCTGCGTGATCGCCTTCTCGCTGCTCGACGGCCCACACCGCCACCGCGCCCTGCATATCCTGCGGCACCAGGCCTTCCGCCCACTGTGGCTGATCGGCAGCTTTGCCGCCTTCGGTGAGGCCATGAGCGACCCTAGGCTGACCGTCGCCCTTGGCACCCACCTGGCCCATGCCCTGGCCACCTTGGCCAACGTCATCGCGGCGATCTGCACCGGGCTGTTCATCCTGCGCTTCCGCCGCCCGATCGCCCACCTGATCCGCAACCAACCCTTGGACCGGCGCCTGACCCGGCGCACCCTGAGCGACACCATCGAGATCCTCGGCAGCTTCTGGTTCGCGCCCGCGTTGATCCTGGTGGGTATTTCGCTGTTCGCGACCTTCGTCTCGGCCGGCGACACCAGTACCGCCCTGCGCCAGTCGTTGATGTGCACGGTGCTGGTGGTGGTGTGCATGGTGCTCAACGGCCTGGTGCGCCGCCACGCGGCCAACCCCAAACGCGCCAACAAGCGCCAAGCGGTGTACACCGAGCGCTTGCGCAACTTCGCCTATGCCCTGGTGCACCTGTTCATCTGGCTGCTGTTCATCGAGCTGGGGCTGCGCGTGTGGGGCTTGTCGATGATCACCTTTGCCGAAGGCGACGGCCACGAGGTGAGCCTGCGCCTGCTGGGCCTGGCCGGCACGCTGATCGCCGCCTGGCTGGTGTGGATCCTGGCCGACACGGCCGTGCACCACGCCTTGGTGCGTTCGCGCCGCGGGCTGGCCAACGCCCGCGCGCAAACCATGATGCCGCTGATCCGCAACGTCATGTTCGTGGCCATCTTCATCATCGCGGTGATCGTTGCCCTGGCCAACATGGGCATGAACGTCACCCCGCTGCTGGCCGGTGCCGGTGTGATCGGCCTGGCCATCGGTTTTGGCGCCCAGTCCTTGGTGGCCGACCTGATCACCGGGTTGTTCATCATCATCGAGGATTCGCTGGCCATCGACGACTACGTGGATGTCGGTGGGCACCTGGGGACGGTCGAGGGCCTGACCATCCGCACCGTGCGCCTGCGCGACATCGACGGCATCGTGCACACCATCCCGTTCAGCGAAATCAAGAGCATCAAGAACTACTCGCGGGAGTTCGGTTACGCGATTTTCCGCGTGGCGATCCCGCACAGCATGAACATCGACCAGGCCATCACACTGATCCGCGAGGTGGGGCAGAAACTGCGTAACGACCCGTTGATGCGCCGTAATATCTGGTCGCCGCTGGAACTGCAGGGCGTAGAGAGCTTCGAGTCGGGCTCGGCGATTTTGCGGGCCCGCTTCAAGACTGCGCCGATCAAGCAATGGGAAGTGTCGCGGGCGTTCAACCTGGCGTTGAAACGCCAGCTGGATGAAGCGGGGCTGGACCTGGCGACGCCGCGGTTGTCGGTGCAGGTGGTGACGGCGGGCGGTGGCGGTATGAGCGAAACCAGTTCCTCCAGTTAGGGCCTCTTCGCGGGCTTGCCCGCGAAGAAGCCACCCCATTACCCCGCCTGGGCGCGGATGCGGATTGCATCATGCCGCCAATATTCCAGGTCACAGTCGATCAGGTGCCCCTGCTGGTCACTGTTGACCCGGGTGATGTGTAGCCCCGGGCTGCCGACCGACACCTTCAACGCGGCCGCTGCCTCGATCGGCAACGCCGTCGGCAGAATCTCGAAGCACACCTGCCCATAGCCGATGCCGTATACCCGCCCATAAATCTCGGTCAGCGACTGCGCCAGGTCCTGCTGGAGAATGCCCGGGAAATACCGCGGGTTCAGGTAGTGCTCGGCATACAGCACTGCCCGCCCATCGATACGCCGCAGCCGGCAGATCCGCACCACACTGGACAACGCCGGCAATTGCAGCCGTGCGCAGACAACGGCAGAAGCCGGCTGCAGCCGCGCCGACAACAGCTCGGTACTCGGCACCCGCCCCTGGTCACGCACCATCGCATGAAAGTGGCTACGCTCGATCAGGTCATAGGTCAGCCGCTGTGGGGCGACGAACCAGCCGCGCCGCTCTTCCCGGTAGATCAGCCCCTGGGCCTCCAGCTGTGCCAAGGCCTCGCGCAGGGTAATGCGCGTGGTATCGAACACCTCGCTGAGCTTGCGCTCGGCCGGCAGCTTGCCACCCGGCGCCAGCAGGCCGTGTTCGATCTGCTCCTGCAGGGCGTGGCAGATGGCTGTTACCGCACGCGGGGGCATCGGTTGCATCAAAGGTTACCTATCTGGACTAGGCCAGCCCCATGACGGGGCAATTGGAGAGTAGTGCAAGCCTAGGCAGGGCTGATGAACATCCTGTGACAAAGGCACCGCACGGGCTTTGCCAGTTTCGGGCCAAGCCCGCTAAATCAGGGCCTGCGATCTGGTCTACGCTGTATTTTCAGGTAGCCGGAACCCCCGGTTGAAGCCTCCCCCTACATCAAACTGTCACGCAAGCGGCCTACCTTGGCTCAAGGTTTGCTGACCTAGACCAAAGGTCGCTGACAACTGCCTCATTCACGACAACGATCGCAACAGGCACCCACCCAAGGAGCTTCGGATGAAAAAGTTCTTCATGGCGTCACTGCTCGGTTCGGCCATCGCCCTGTGTACCACGGCCATGGCCGCCGGCACCGACCTCAAGGCCCTGGAAGACGCCGCCCGCAAGGAAGGCACCGTCAACAGCGTGGGCATGCCCGATGCCTGGGCCAACTGGAAAGGCACCTGGGAGGACCTGGCCAATAAATATGGCCTCAAGCACAGCGACACCGACATGAGCTCGGCCCAGGAAATCGCCAAGTTCGAGGCCGAGAAAGACAACGCCAGTGCCGACATCGGCGACGTCGGCGCCGCCTTTGGCCCGATTGCCGTGACCAAGGGCGTGAGCCAACCGTACAAGCCGAGCACCTGGGACCAGGTACCCGAATGGGCCAAGGACAAGGACGGGCACTGGGCGCTGGCCTATACCGGCACCATCGCCTTCATCATCAACAAGGATTTGGTGAAAGAAGAAGAACGCCCGAAAACCTGGCATGACCTGGAGAAAGGCAAGTACAAGGTTGCCATCGGCGATGTCGGCACCGCCGCCCAGGCCGCCAATGGTGTACTGGCCGCGGCCATCGCCTACAAAGGCAGCGAAAGCAACATTGAGCCAGGCCTGCAGCTGTTCACCAAGCTGGCCCAGCAGAAGCGCCTGTCGCTGGCCAACCCCACCATCCAGACCCTGGAAAAAGGTGAGGTGGAAGTGGGTGTGGTGTGGGACTTCAACGGCCTGAGCTACCGCGAGCAGATCGACCCCAAGCGCTTCGAGGTGCTGATCCCTTCGGACGGTTCGGTGATCTCGGGCTATACCACCATCATCAACAAGTACGCCAAGCACCCGAACGCAGCCAAGCTGACGCGTGAGTACATCTTCAGCGATGCCGGGCAGACTAACCTGGCCATCGGCCACGCCCGGCCGATCCGCGCCGAGCACCTGAAGCTGCCGGCCGATGTGCAGGCCAAGCTACTGCCTAACGAGCAGTATGGTGCTGCCCAGCCGATCAAGGATGCCGCTGCTTGGGAAGCGACTTCGAAGGCACTGCCGCAGAAGTGGCAGGAGCAAGTGATCATCGAGATGGAGTAAGGGGCTAGATCTCTAGCGCCTGAACCGGCCTCTTCGCGGGTGAACCCGCTCCCACAGATACAGCGCAGCCCTCGGGGATAGCGATAACTTTGTGGGAGCGGGTTTACCCGCGAAGAGGACAACGCGGTTATTGACTGGAGCCACCATGCAACACAACGTCATCCTAGTCCTGCTCGACGGCCTCAACCACCAGGTCGCCCACCACGCCATGGGCCACCTGCACGCCTACGTCGAGGCCGATCGCGCCGCGCTGTACCGCGTGGAATGCGAGCTACCGTCGCTGTCGCGCCCGTTGTACGAATGCATCCTCACCGGCGTCACGCCGATCGACAGCGGCATCGTGCACAACAACGTCAACCGCCTGTCCAACCAGCGCAGCGTGTTCCACTACGCCCGCGAAGCGGGGCTGGGTACTGCAGCGGCGGCCTATCACTGGATGAGCGAGCTGTACAACCGCTCGCCGTTCGATGCGCAGCGCGACCGCCACACCCATGCGCCGAAGCTGCCGATCCAGCACGGCCTGTTCTACTGGGACGACCGCTACCCCGATTCACACCTGCTGGCTGACGCCGAATACCTGCGCCGCCGGCATGCACCGAACTTCCTGCTGGTGCACCCGATGAGCATCGACGACGTCGGCCACCGCCATGGCCTGGACAGCAGCCAGTACCGCAACGCGGCACGCAGCGCCGACATCCTCTTGGCCGACTACCTGCCCCGCTGGCTCGAAGAGGGCTATCAGGTGCTGGTCACCGCCGACCACGGCATGAACAACGACCGCTCGCACAATGGCTTGCTGGCCGAGGAACGCGAGGTCCCCTTGTTCGTCTTTGGCGATGGCTTCAGCCTCGACCCTGCTGCCAAGCCGCTGCAAACCGAGTTGTGCGGCACCATCTGCGAGCTGCTTGGCGTGGCCCACGACAAGACCGTGTGCCGGGAGCTGCTCAAGTGAATGCCAGCCATCGCGGCCGTTACCTTGCCCTGCTCTGCCTGCTGCCATTCGCTGTGTTCTTCATCATCTTCCAGATCGCCCCGCTGGCCTGGGTGGCGATCAACAGCGTGCAATCCGAGGCGGGCTGGGGCTTGGAAAACTTCAGCAAGGTGTTCGCCTCGAAGTTCTACCTGCAGGCCTTGCAACGCAGCCTGGAGATCAGCTTCTGGTCGAGCCTGTTCGGTATCGTCATCGCTACCCTCGGGGCCTACTCGCTGCGCCAGGTGGATTCGCGGCTGCGCGACTTTGTCAGTGCCTTCGCCAACATGACCAGCAACTTCGCCGGCGTGCCACTGGCCTTCGCCTTCATCATCCTACTGGGTTTCAATGGCGCACTGACCCTGCTGCTTAAACAGATCGGCCTGCTGGAAGACTTCAGCATCTACTCCAAAAGCGGGCTGATCCTGGTGTACACCTACTTCCAGATCCCCTTGGGCGTGCTGTTGCTGTACCCGGCGTTCGATGCCTTGCGTGAAGACTGGCGTGAGTCGGCCGCCCTGCTCGGCGCCAACCACTGGCAGTTCTGGCGCCATATCGGCCTGCCGGTGCTGACCCCGGCGTTGCTTGGCACCTTCGTCATCCTCTTGGCCAATGCCCTGGGCGCCTATGCCACGGTGTATGCGTTGACCACCGGCAACTTCAACGTGCTGCCGATCCGCATCGCTGGCCTGGTGGCCGGTGACATCAGCCTTGACCCCAACCTTGCGAGTGCCCTGGCCATGGTGCTGGTGGGGCTGATGACGCTGGTCACGGTGGTCCATCAATGGCTGCTGAAAAGGAGCTACCATGCGCGCTGAAACCAACGCCAGCAGCCTCTACCACCGCCTGGTGGTGTACCTGTTGTTCCTCATCCTGCTGTTGCCGCTGGCCGGCACCCTGCTCTACTCCGTGGCCACCAGCTGGTCGGCCAGCCTGCTGCCCAGCGGCCTGACCCTGAAGTGGTACGTAGCGCTGTGGAGCGAGCCGCGCTTTCTGGCGGCGTTCGGCCAGTCGCTGCTGGTGTGCGTGGGCGCACTGATACTGTCGGTGGTGCTGATCCTGCCGCTGCTGTTCGTGGTGCACTACCACTTCCCCAAGCTCGACGCACTGATGAACATCCTCATCCTGCTGCCGTTCGCGGTGCCGCCGGTGGTGTCCGCCGTAGGGTTGCTGCAGCTGTATGGCAGCGGGCCCATGGCCATGGTCGGCACCCCGTGGATTCTGATTGGCTGCTATTTCACCATCGCCCTGCCGTTCATGTACCGGGCAATCACCAACAACCTGCAGGCGATCAACCTGCGTGACCTGATGGACGCCGCCCAACTGCTCGGGGCCAGCACCTGGCAAGCGGCGTTTCTGGTGGTGCTGCCGAACCTGCGCAAAGGCCTGATGGTGGCCCTGCTGCTGTCGTTCTCGTTCCTGTTCGGCGAGTTCGTGTTCGCCAACCTGCTGGTCGGCACCCGCTACGAGACGCTGCAGGTGTACCTGAACAACATGCGCAACAGCAGCGGCCACTTCAACAGCGCGCTGGTGATCTCCTACTTCGCCTTCGTGCTGGTACTCACCTGGGTCGCCAACCGCCTGAACAAGGACAAGACCTGACATGAGCTTCGTCAGCGTACAGCAACTGCACAAACGCTATGCCGGCACACCGGTGTTCGAAAACATTGACTGCCAGATCGAACGCGGCGAGTTCGTCACCCTGCTCGGCCCTTCCGGCTGCGGCAAGTCCACCCTGCTACGCTGCATCGCCGGGCTGACCCCGGTGGACGGGGGGCGCATCCTGCTCGATGGCCAGGACATCGTGCCACTGAGCCCGCAGAAGCGCGGCATCGGCATGGTGTTCCAGAGCTACGCGCTGTTCCCCAACATGACCGTGGAACAGAACGTTGCCTTTGGCCTGCGCATGCAAAAGGTCAAGGCCGACGAGAGCCAGGCGCGGGTGCGTGAGGTGCTCGACCTGGTGGAGCTGGGCAGCTTCGCCGGGCGCTATCCGCACCAGCTGTCGGGTGGCCAATGCCAACGCGTGGCCCTGGCCCGTTCACTGGTGACCCGCCCGCGCCTGCTGCTGCTCGACGAGCCGCTGTCGGCGCTGGATGCGCGCATTCGCAAGCACCTGCGCGAGCAGATTCGCGCGATCCAGCGTGAACTGGGGCTGACCACCATCTTCGTCACCCACGACCAGGAAGAGGCCTTGACGATGTCAGACCGCATCTTCCTGATGAACCAAGGCCGCATCGTCCAGAGCGGCGATGCCGAAACCCTCTACACCGCCCCCGTGGACCTGTTTGCTGCGGGCTTTATCGGCAACTACAACCTGCTCGACCCGGAAAGCGCCAGCCGCCTGCTGCAACGCCCGGTGGCCAGCCGCCTGGCCATTCGCCCCGAATCCATCACCCTGGGCCTGAATGGCGAACTGGACGGTGAAGTGCGCAGCCACAGCCTGCTGGGCAACGTCATCCGTTACCGGGTGCGGGTGCGTGAGGTGGAGCTGGTAGTCGACGTGCTCAACCGCTCGTCTGCCGACCTGCATCCAGACGGCCAGCGGGTATCCTTGTCGATCGACCCCACGGCGCTGCGGGAAGTGGCTTAAGGAGATTCAACACAATGGCACTGGCAATTTTCGATCTGGACGAAACCCTGATCCACGGCGACTGCGCGTCACTGTGGAGCGAGCAGATGGCCCGGCTGGGCTGGGTCGACGGCAAGGACTTCCTGCGTCGCGACCATGAATTGATGGAGGCGTATGGCAAGGGCCACTTGGCGATGGAGGACTACATGGCCTTCAGCCTGGAGCCGATTGCCGGGCGTACCCTGGAAGAGGTCGAGCACCTGGTGGAGCCGTGGGTGGAGGACGTTATCGAGCCGATCATTTTCGGCGACGCCTGCCGCTGCATCGCTGAGCATCGCAAGCGTGGCGACCGCATCCTGATCATTTCCGCCTCGGGTACGCACTTGGTCGGGCCGATTGCGGCGCGGTTGGGCGTGGACGAGTACCTGGCGATCGAGCTGGAGGCGGTGAATGGGGTGTACACCGGCAAGACCCATGGGGTGCTGACCTACCGTGAAGGCAAGATCACCCGGTTGCTGGAGTGGCTGGATCAGGAGCAGGAGAATCTGGAAGGGGCGAGTTTCTATTCCGATTCGCGGAACGATCTGCCGTTGTTGTTGAAGGTGGACCATCCGTATGTGGTGAACCCAGATGCGGTGTTGCGCGAGCATGCCGAGATCAATGGCTGGCCGATTCTGACTTGGCGCTGATCATACTGGCCTCTTCGCGGGACAAGCCCGCTCCCACAGGAATATCACAGGCTCAGGATCAGTGATTTACCTGTGGGAGCGGGCTTGCCCCGCGAAGAGGCCGAGCCTGCTTACACCAGGCTCGGATCGATCACCATCACCAGCTTGCCCGACACTTGGTTAGTCTCAAGCTCGGCATACGCCGCCTGGGCAAACTCCACCGGGTAGGTATCCACCAATTGCGCCGACAAGCGCCCTTCGGCGAACAGCGGCCACACCTGCTGCAGCAACTCACGCAGCAACTCGGCCTTGAAGCCATCGTCACGGTTGCGCAGCGTTGAGCCGGTGATTTCCAGGCGCTTACCCAGCACCTGTGCCAGGTCCAGCTCGAACTTGCGTCCGCCCATCAGGCCGATGATCACCCAACGCCCGTCACGCGCCAGCAGCTTGAGGTTGAGTTCCCCATAACTGGCACCCACCGGGTCGAGAATCACGTCGAAGGGCCCAACGCCTTCCAGCGCATCGAGGTTCTCGTTACGCACCACGCCGCCGGCAGCGCCCAGCGCTTCGCAGTAGGCCAGGCGATCCTGCGAGCCAACACTCACATATACCGGGTTGCCAAACGCCTTGCACAACTGGATCGCCGCCGAACCCACGCCGCTGGCCCCTGCGTGTACCAGCACTTTCTCGCCGGCTTTGACGGCGCCCAACTGGAAGATGTTCAACCACGCCGTGGCATACACCTCAGGCAGCGCCGCCGCTTCGTGCAGGCTCAGGCCTTCAGGCACCGGCAGCACATGGCGGGCGTCGACCACCACTTCTTCAGCCATCGCACCGCTGGCCAGCAGCGCACACACCCGCTCGCCCACACGCCAATCGGCGCCCGGCCCAACTTCTTCGATAATGCCGGCGCACTCCAGGCCCATATAAGGGCTGGCGCCAGGCGGTGGCGGGTACAGCCCCTTCATTTGCAACAGGTCGGCGCGGTTCAGCCCCGCAGCAGCCACGCGAATGCGTACTTGGCCCGCGTCAAGGGCCGGGCGCTCGGCCTCGACCCACTCCACATGTCCGTCTTCGCCTTGCAATGCCTTCACAGTGCCTCCATAGTTGAATCATGACTGAGCCTGGGGAACCCTCGCCCCGGGCTTTTTGCAGTATTTGTCCGGCTCCATGGAACCGGCAACGGAAAAGACGGCCTACTATGCGTGATCAATTGCCTCCACGTCGAATCAGCATGAAGCATTTCCTCCCAAGCACCGCCCTGGCCCTGATGATTGGCCTCGGCAGCCTTACGCTCGGCGGCAATGCGGCGGCCGCCAACAAGTGGGACAGCCTGCAGCCGGACCGCGACGAAATCGTCGCCAGCCTTAATGTGGTGGAACTGCTCAAGCGCCACCACTACAGCAAGCCACCGCTCGATGACGCCCGCTCGGTGATCATCTACGACAGCTACATCAAGCTGCTGGACCCTGCGCGCAGCTACTTCACCGCGGCCGACATCGCCGAGTTCGACAAGTGGAAGACGCAGTTCGACGACTTCCTCAAAAGCGGCAACCTCGACCCGGGCTTCACCATCTACAAACGCTACCTTGACCGCGTCAAGCAGCGCCTGGACTTTGCCCTGGCCGAGCTGAACAAAGGCGTCGACAAGATCGACTTCACCACCAAGGAAACCTTGCTGATCGACCGCAAGGACGCTCCGTGGATGAAAAACCAGGCCGAGCTCGACGACCTGTGGCGCAAGCGTGTCAAAGACGAAGTGCTGCGCCAGAAGATCGCCGGCAAAGAGCCCAAGCAGATCCAGGAAACCCTGACCAAGCGCTACAAGAACCAGCTGGCGCGCCTGGACCAGACCCGTGCCGAGGATATCTTCCAGGCCTACATCAACACCTTCGCCCAGTCCTACGACCCGCACACCAACTACCTGTCGCCGGACAACGCAGAAAACTTCGACATCAACATGAGCTTGTCGCTCGAAGGCATCGGCGCAGTACTGCAAAGCGACAACGACCAGGTCAAGATCGTCCGCCTGGTGCCGGCAGGCCCTGCCGCCAAGACCAAGCAGGTCGCCCCGGCCGACAAGATCATCGGCGTGGCCCAGGGCAACAAGGAAATGGTCGACGTGGTCGGCTGGCGCCTGGACGAAGTGGTCAAGCTGATCCGTGGCCCGAAAGGCTCGGTGGTGCGCCTGGAGGTCATCCCGGCCAGCAATGCCCCGAGCGACCAGACCAGCAAGATCGTTTCGATCACCCGCGAAGCCGTCAAGCTTGAAGAGCAGGCGGCGAAAAAGTCGGTGCTCAAGCTCAAGCAGGACGGCCGTGACTACAAGCTGGGCATCATCGAGATCCCGGCCTTCTACCTGGACTTCAAGGCCTACCGTGCCGGTGATCCGGAGTACAAGAGCACCACGCGCGACGTGAAGAAGCTGCTCACCGAACTGCAAAAAGAGAAAGTCGATGGCGTAGTCATCGACCTGCGCAACAACGGCGGCGGTTCGCTGCAGGAAGCCACTGAGCTGACCAGCCTGTTCATCGACAAGGGCCCGACGGTGCTGGTGCGCAATAGCGACGGCCGTGTCGACGTGCTCGAGGACGAAAACCCGGGCGCCTTCTACAAAGGCCCGCTGGCACTGCTGGTCAACCGCCTGTCGGCCTCGGCCTCGGAGATCTTCGCCGGTGCCATGCAGGACTACCACCGCGCACTGATCGTCGGTGGCCAGACCTTCGGCAAAGGCACCGTGCAGACCATCCAGCCGCTCAACCATGGTGAGCTGAAACTGACCCTGGCCAAGTTCTACCGGGTGTCTGGGCAGAGCACCCAGCACCAGGGCGTGCTGCCGGACATCGACTACCCATCGATCATCGACACCAAGGAAATCGGCGAGAGCGCCCTGCCCGAGGCGATGCCGTGGGACACCATCCGCCCGGTGGTCAAGCCAGCGGCCGACCCGTTCAAGCCGTACCTGACCCAGCTCAAGGCACAGCATGAAGCGCGCAGCGCCAAGGATGCCGAGTTCACCTACATCCGCGACCGCCTGGCCCTGGCCCAGAAGCTGATGAACGAGAAGACCGTCAGCCTCAACGAGCAAGAACGCCGTGCCCGCCACGATGAGATCGAGGGCAAGCAGTTGGCCCTGGAAAACATCCGCCGCAAGGCCAAAGGTGAAGAGCCGCTCAAAGAGCTGAAGAAGGAAGATGAAGACGCATTGCCGGCTGAAGATGAAAACACCAAGCCGGAAGATGATGCCTACCTGTCCGAGACAGGGCGCATTCTGCTCGACTACCTGAGCGCAAGCTCGCAGGTGGCCAAGCACTGAGGCTAGGCATGCGTTAACCAAAAGGGCCGGGTGTGAAAGCACCCGGCCCTTTTCTGTGTATGTAGGAGCAGCCTTGTGCTGCGAAGAGGCCAGTGAAAACACCGCAGATCTTTGGTGTTTTCACTGGCCTCTTCGCAGCACAAGGCTGCTCCTACAAAGTACTGCGCTCGGCTGAATCAGGCTTCTTCGGGGTAACGGTACTCGAACACCCGCACCACTTCCGAGGCATGCCAGGACGCCGCTTCCATGCCGTCGACCGGCCCGGCAAAACGTCCTAGCCGCTCTACACATTCGAAAAAACCGGTGCGCGGCAGGCGGCTGGCACCCTGGCTGATCACCAGCGAACTGCGCAAAGGCTGCTCGGCACGGGCGTCGAGCACCGCCAGGTACTCCAGCGCAGCGGTCAGCGTCTGCATGGCCGGGCTGGGCAATTGCAAGCGCTCGATAAGCGCACGGTACGTCAGCAGATGACGTTGACGACGGGCCAGGTCAAGCTCGTCCAGCAGGCTCTGCCAGTGCTGGCGGCTGATCCTGACCTGGCTCATGAGGGTTCGCTCCAACCCGCCACACCCAGGTGCCAGGCCAGGGCGCGGCGGATGGCAGCGTCCGGCTGTCGCTCGCCTGACTCGATCATGGCCAGGTACGCGGGGCTCACACCCACATTGCGCGCCAAAAGCTCAGGGGCGATGCCCTTCGCCTCACGAATCTGTGCCACCTCGCTGAACGCCGGTAAAGGTGCAGCACTGGCAGCATCGCTTTGCACTTCACTGACACCCGCCTCGACGGGCGGCTGCCCCGCTGCCTTCAGCAGTGCCTGGTATTGCTCCCAGGGAACGACGGCGTACTCGGGCTGACCGTCCCGGCTAATAACCTGAATACCCATTACAACCCCCTTACTTAGGATTACGGCATGTAATCCGTAGGCATAATCCTTATGCCAATTATATTACCAAGTACGGGAGTCTGTGCAGCTCAGGCTGATTTCACTGCGTATTGCGTTCCAGGCGCAGCGCTTCGGGGGTATCCGGCAAGCGTTCCACCACCCGCAAGCGCTCTGGGGCCTGGCTGTCGCGCCAGGCTTTGAAACGCGCCAGCTCATCGGCCACGGTCTTCAACACCCAACCCAGCACGGCGATGTCGTCAAGAAAACCCACGCCCAGCAGCCAGTCGGGGATGGCGTCGATAGGGCTGACGAAGTACAGCAGGCCGGCAACGATGGTCACCAGCGCCTTGGGGCTGATGGCGCGGTACTCGCCGCGCCACCAGGCCAGGCACAGCGACTGCAGCAGCTTTACATCCTCGCGCAGCTGGCCGATCCGTGGGCCTTTGCGGGCCACGGCGAACAGCAAGGCCGGCAACCGCCCGCGGCTGAGCAGGCGCTCGGCCAACGGCAGAAAACGGGCGAAATTCCAGGGTGCGCTCATGGAGCCTCCGAGAGGGACAGGTTATCCACATTTATTGTGGATAACCTTGTGAACAGGGCGAAGTTTCTGACGTCAGGTGCCCACTAGGCAAGGGTCCCGGTCAGATCGGGCGTTTTTTACACAGTCGTTTCAGATTCGCAAACGATTTGCGTCAGAAGCATCCTACTTCATCACGCTGCTATTGCTCGGACAGTATCAGCCGCCAGAGGTTCTTCTCAGCCGATTGCCCCAAACGAAAACGCCCCGTCAAGACGGGGCGTTTTACGCAAACCAGCCAGTGTTACTTGGCAGGCTCTTCTGCTGGCGCTTCTGGCTCAGCACCCTGCAGCTGGGCCGGGTCTTTGATGGCGATCAGCTCAAGGTCGAACACCAGTACCGAGTTGGCAGGGATCAGCGGGCTCGGGCTCTGGGCACCGTAGGCCAGTTCGGCCGGGATGAACAGCTTGTACTTCTCGCCGACGTGCATCAGTTGCAGGCCTTCGACCCAACCTGGGATCACGCCGCTGACAGGCAGGTCGATCGGGCTGCCGCGCTCGACGGAGCTGTCGAACACCTTGCCATCGGTCAGCTTGCCTTCGTAGTGAACAGTCACTACGTCGGTCGGCTTAGGCTGCGGGCCGTCGGCCTTCTTGATCACTTCGTATTGCAGGCCCGAAGCGGTGGTGACAACACCCGGCTTCTTGGCGTTTTCTTCGAGGAACTTCTTACCGGCGGAGGCGGCTTCTTCGCTGGCCTTGGCCAGACGCTCTTCGGCGCGCTTCTGCAGCGAGGTGAAGGCTTCTACCAGCTCTTCGTCCTTGATGCGCTGCTCTTTCTTGCTGACGGCGTCTTCGATGCCGAGGGCGACCGCTTTCGAATCAAGGTCTTCCATGCCTTCCTGAGCCAGGCTCTTGCCCATGTTCAGGCCGATACCGTAGGAGGCTTTCTGTGCCGGAGTCTTCAGCTCGGGGCTGCTGGCCTGTTGGTCGCAGCCAGCCAATACCAGGCCTACCAGGGCAACCGCAGCCGCCAAACGATGCTGTTTCATGCTATTTCCTTGTTCATGCGCCATAAGGGCAATCAGGGTAAAGCCGCGAGCTTAGCAGGCGGCCATGACCAATGGCTACCGGCATAGGAGCGGGTTTTGCTAAGGAAGTTCAGTACTTAAAGGGTTATTCATCTGACACATTAGAGCCACTGGCCAGTATTGACCCTTTATGCCGAATTCGCCTGGGTTTACGCGCCAAAAATTTCACTTCGTTCTGAGTTGTCAGGGGTATCGCCCCTCACGGTACTGCCCCGCCACCTCACGCAGCACCTCGCACACCCACTGCCCTGGCACGCTCTGCTCCAGCGCCGCGTTGCGGCACAGGCCCACCGACCCGCCCGGCTCGCGCACGCCTAGGTCGAGCTCGACCAGTTCACCACGGCTCAGGTCGATCAGCACCGCATCCCGTGGCGCCACCCACACCGCATCACTGCCCAGCAGGTAGCGGCGGCTCAGGGCCAGCGAGAGGGTTTCCAGGCGTTGCGCGGGCATCTGGATACCGCATTGGACGAACAGGCTGTCGGCGTGCTGGCGAATGGTGGTACCGGGGGGCGGCAACACCAAGGGGTAACGCCCCACCTGTGCCCGCTCGACAGGCGTGTTGGCCAGCAACGGGTGCCCCGGCCGCACCACCAGGCTCATCGATTCGCTGTACAGGTGCTCGAACGACAGGCCCTGAATTTGGGGGCTGTCGGTCATGCGCCCCACCACCAGCTCCAACTCACCCAGGCGTAGCTGGCCGAGCAACTGCGCGCTGGCACCGGTCACCACGCTGATCAGCAACGCCTCATGGCGTTGATGCAGGCGGCACAGCACCTCGGGCATCAACAAGCCCTCGACCGTGGACAGCACGCCAATGCGCACCTGCGACGGCGCCCGCGCCTCGCCGCGCAGGCTGCTGACGCCATCGCGCAGCGCCTGGACGCTGGGCCCGGCATACCGCATGAAGCGGGTGCCGGCCGGGGTCAGCTCGACGCCCTGCCGGCTGCGTTCGAACAGGCGTGTTTCCAGCAGCGCTTCGAGTTCCTTGAGGGTCTTGGAAATCGCGGGCTGGCTGATGGCGAGGATGTCTGCGGCCCTGGCCAGGCTGCCCTGCCGGGCAATCTCCAGGAAGCACAGCAGGTGGCGGTACTTGATGCGGGTGTCGAGGTTCATGGCCTCAAGCTTACCGCATGGCTACCTGCGGTGTATCCGGGTCGCGCTGCTGGCGGCGGAACTGCCCCGGCGGCAAGCCATGGATCTGCCGAAAGCGCCGCGAAAAGTACGCTTCATCAGCAAAGCCGCACAGCCGAGCCACCTCGCCGACCGGGCGGCTGCCGTTAAGCAGGTAATTGCGCGCGGCGTGCATGCGCCGCTCCAGCACCAATTCGCTGAAGGTCTTGCCGATTTCCTTGCGCAGCCAATGGGTCAGGTAGGTGGGCGACAGGTACGTGGCGGCGGCGACCTTCTGCAGGTTGAGGTCAGGGTCGTCGATGTGCCTGCGCAGGTACTCGCTCATGCGCCCCAACGCGGCGCGCCGGCTGAGTTGCGCGGCATTGCTCTCGGCCAGCTCGCGCAGGGGGTCGGCGTACAAGCCACACACCTGGCCGATCAGTTGCAGCAATAGGCCCTTGAGGATTTCACGGCTGCCGAAGCGGCGGTTGGCATCGAGTTCACGCATCTGCCCGAGAATACGCCGCACCTCGCTGAAATCGGCCTCGGCGAGGTGGAAATCCAGGTGCTCCTGGAAGCGGAACGGTGACAGTTCAGGGGCCTGCAGTATCGACACTTCTTCCAGGTCCATGGGGTCGCAAGGCAGGTGCGGCAGCAGGAATGTCTGGGAAAAGTTGATGACCACGAAATCGCTGTCGTCCGGGTGCGGGATGACATGCACCCGGTGCGGCAGGATGAAGGCCAGGGTGTTGCGTTTGAACGGGCGCTGCACGCTGCCGATGTGCTGCACCGTATCGCCGCCAAAATTGACCTGGATCTGAAAATACTCGTGTCGGTGTGGCGCGGTTTCGGCCGGCCGGCCGCGCTGGTCGCGGATGTAGAAATCCATCAGCTCGCTGCGCTGTTGCATGACGTAGGTCGGGACTTCGCGCTTGGGGGGCATGGGGGTCTCCGGTCGGGGGGCTTGGCGCTGACGTTGCCTGCCATGCGGGAATTCTGAACGGCAAGCGGCTTGCCTGGCAATGAGTTGTACGACGTCGAAACTCATAACTTTGAAGCCCACTGCAAAAAACGTATCCGGCAAAAATCGACGCAGCCCTTTAAAACCGCCACCCAAAGCAAAAAAAGCAGGCAAAACCCCGCCCGCTGAGTTTTTTGGACAGCGCAGCCCTACCCCGTTCCGAGTGAAAAAAACGGTCTAAAACCGCCGTTGATTTTCCGATGTTGTACGACCACCTTAAAAAAGGGACTGCAGCCCAACCTCTACCAACAACAACAAACGAGGTCGACTCATGTCGAGCACGCCTACTTCCCGCACTGCGGCGCCTGCGTTCGCAGTGGACGCGGTCGCATCGCAACGCCTACCCACCCGCCGTCGCTGGTTCATGCTCTCGCTGCTGCTGCTGGCGACCATCATCAACTACGTCGACCGGGTCAACATCTCCATCGCGGCGCCTTTCATGGCCAAGGACCTGGGCCTGGACAAAGTCGAGATGGGCTTGATCTTCTCCGCGTTCGCCTGGACCTACGCCCTGGCGTTGGTGCCAGCCGGCTTCATTGCCGACCGCTTCGGCTCGCGCCTGACCTACGGCGTCTCGCTGATCAGTTGGTCGGCTGTCACTGTCGCCCAGGGCCTGGCCAGCGGCTTCACCTCGCTGTTCGGCCTGCGCCTGGCCGTGGGTGCCATGGAGGCACCGGCCTTCCCCGCCAACAGCCGCGCTGTCACCGTGTGGTTCCCTGCCCGCGAACGGGGCATGGCCAGCAGCATCTACGTGTGCGGCCAGTACCTGGGCACGGCCTTGTTCACTGGGGCATTGCTGTGGCTGGCGACCACCTATGACTGGCGCCATGTGTTCTACAGCACCGGCCTGATTGGTATCGTCTTTGGCGTGGTGTGGTTGTTCCTGTACCGCGACCCGCTCAACTGCAAGAAGGTCAGCAAGGAAGAACTGGCCTACATCGAGGACGGCGGCGGGCTGGTCAGAAGCAGCCAGGAGCGCACCCGTTTCGACTGGCGCCAGGTCGCCGAACTGTTCCGCTACCGCCAGGTGTGGGCCATCTGCCTGGGCAAGTTCGCCAGCACCTCAGCGCTGTACTTCTTCCTCACCTGGTTCCCCACCTACCTGATCGAAGAGCGCCAGCTGACGCTGATCAAAGTCGGCATCTTCGCGGTGATGCCGTTCATTGGCGCCACGGTCGGCATCTTGCTGGCGGGGATCGTTTCCGACCTGCTGATCCGCCGGGGCTACTCGCTGTCCTTTGCACGCAAGCTGCCGCTGGTAGTGGGGTCGATGCTGGGCATGTCGATCGTGCTGGTCAACTTCACCGACTCCAACGTGCTGTGTATCGCCGTGCTGACGCTGGCGTTCTTTGCCCAGGGCATCGCCTCTTCGTCGTGGGCAGCGGTTTCGGAAGTGGCACCCAAGCAACTGATCGGGTTGACCGGCGGGGTCACCAGCCTGGCCGCGAACATTGGCGGCATCGTCACCCCGATCGTGATTGGCGCGATCGTGCAGGCCAGTGGCTCGTTCGCCTTGGCGTTCTGGTTTATCGGCGGGGTGGCGTTGATGGGCACGCTGTCCTACTCGCTGTTGCTCGGCAAGCTGTACCGGATCGAGCTCAAGACCGCGGCATAAGCAGGCGCGGTGAGTGCCGGAAGCGCCACCGCAGATCCCCCGTTTTTATCCAAACCGTCCCTTTTATCGTCCAACTTTGCCCGCCAGCCGCTGGCTAGGCTGGCCACTCCAGCACAGAGGATTGACCCATGACTTACCTGTTCGACCCGCCAGCCATCGTCAGCCTGCCCATCCAAGGCAGCGACGCGCGCTTCCCGGTTGGCCGCGTGTTCTGCCTGGGCCGCAACTACCCCTGGCCGCAGGCCACCGACCCAGCGCCCCGTGAGCCGGTCTTTTTCATGAAGCCGGCCAGCAACGTGGTCGAGGCACAGGGCGAACTGCCCTTCCCGCCGCAGACTGAAGAGTTTTGCCATGAAATCGAGTGGGTGGTGGCGATCAGCAAAGGCGGTGCCGACATCAGCCCGGAGCACGCGCTGGAGCACGTCTATGGCTTTGCCGCTGGCCTGGACCTGACCCTGCGTGATCGCCAGCGCCAGGCCAAAAGCGAAGGGCTGCCCTGGGAGGGTGCCAAGGTATTCGAAGCCTCGGCGCCGATGACTGCCCTGGTGCCGGCCAGCGAACTGGGCTGGCCACTGGACGCTGCGCTGTGGCTGAAGGTCAACGGCGAGGAGCGCCAACGCGCCCGGCTTAGCCAGCAGACCTGGCCATTGGCCGAGGTCATCAGCCGCCTGTCCCGGCAACTGCCGCTGCGCCCCGGTGACCTGATCATGACCGGCAGCCCGCCTGGCGTGGCCCCGCTCAACCCTGGCGATGTGATCCATGCCGGCATCGACGGCATCGGCGAGTTGCAACTGCGCGTTGGCCCTCGTCCCGCACGCCACACCGCCCACGCCGCCTGAATTTCTGGAGCAAACAGATGAGCCAAACACACAACAAGAAAATCGCCTTGGTCACCGGTGCCGGCAGCGGCATTGGCCGCGCCGTCGCCTTGGGGCTGCTGGCTGATGGCTTCAGCCTGGTCCTCGCCGGCCGGCGTGCCGAACCCTTGCAGGCGTTGGCAGAACAGGCCCGTGCAGCCGGTGGCGAGGCCCTCGCGGTGCCCACCGATGTGCGCGATGAACAGAGCGTCGCCCAGCTGTTCGCCACCATCGAGGAGGTGCATGGCCGCCTCGACCTGATCTTCAATAATGCCGGGGTCAATGCGCCTGCCGTGCCCATCGACGAACTGCCGCTGGAGAACTGGCGCAATGTCATCGCCACCAATGTTGACGGCGTGTTCCTCTGCGCCCGTGCGGCCTTTGGCCTGATGCGCAGGCAGCAGCCGCAGGGCGGGCGAATCGTCAACAACGGTTCGATTTCGGCGCATACCCCACGCCCCTTCACTGCGCCCTACACCGCCAGCAAGCACGCGGTGCTGGGCCTGACCAAAGCCCTGGCCCTGGACGGCCGCCCCTACAACATCGTGTGCAGCCAGGTGGACATCGGCAACGCCCTGACCGAACTGTCCGAACGCATGACCCGCGGTGTGCGCCAGGCCAATGGCGAGATTGCCGCCGAGCCGATGCTCGACGTGCGCCATGTGGCGGATGCCGTGCGCTACATCGCCGCCCTGCCGTTGGACGCCAACGTGCTCAACATGACCGTGATGGCCAGCAACATGCCCTTCGTCGGCCGTGGCTGAAACCTTGCCTTTAAGGAGTGACCGATGAAACCTGAAGTCCTGCAACTGAGCCCGATCCTCATCCCAGAAGTCCGCGAGCGCCTGGAAGCGCTGTTCACCGTGCACCGGTACTACGAGCAAGCCGACAAGGACGCCTATGTCAGCGCGCATGGCAACAGCATCCGCGCCGTGGTCACCGGCGGCCATACCGGTATCAGCCAAGCGCTGATGGCGCGCCTGCCCAAGCTGGAAGTGATCGCGGTGAATGGCGTCGGCACCGATGCCATCGATCTGGCCTATGCGCGTGATCGGGGTATCCAGGTGACTGCAACCCTCGGCGCGCTGACCGAGGATGTCGCCGACCTCGCGATCGGCTTGCTGATTGGCGTGTGCCGAGGGCTGTGCAGCGGTGACCGGTTCGTCCGCGCCGGCCACTGGGCCACCAGCGCCACACCGCTGGCGCCATTGCCGTTGGCGCGGCAGGTGTCGGGCATGCGTGTGGGTATCGTCGGCATGGGCCGCGTCGGCCGCGCGGTGGCCCAGCGGGCGGCGGCGTTTGGCTGCCCGATTCGCTACACCGACCTGCAGCCACAGGACGTGCCTTATGGCTTCGAGTCGAACTTGCAGCAATTGGCCAAAGACAGCGATGCGCTGATTCTGGCGGCGGCCGCCGACCAGGGCGAGGCGTTGGTGGGGCGCAAGGTGCTGCAGGCGCTTGGCCCAGACGGCTACCTGATCAATATCGCCCGTGGCAAGTTGGTGGACGAGCCTGCGTTGATCGCGGCACTTGAAGCGGGTGAGATCGCCGGGGCGGCGCTGGATGTGTTTGCCGATGAACCTCGGGTGCCCGAGGCGTTGTTCGAGCGCGAGGATGTGGTGCTGCAGCCGCACCGAGCCAGCGCCACCGTGCAGACCCGCACGCGCATGGGCGAAATGGTGGTGGCAAGCCTGGTGGATGTGTTTGCCGGGCGTACGCCACAGGGGTTGGTTATCTAAGCGGCCTGTACCGGCCCCTTCGCGGTCCGACTTGCCCGCGAAAGGGCCGGTACAGTTGCACGATGCAGATCAGGCCACCGCCACTTCCACAGCCTCCCCGTTCAGCCGCACCGGCCACACCCGCAGCCGCTGCCCGGCATCTTCCAGGCATTCCCCGCTGTGCAGGCTGAAATGCTGTTTGTACAGCGGCGCCGCCACCACCAACTCACCCTGCAAGCTACCCACCAACCCGCGGCCAATGATGTTGGCACCCGAGCGCGGGTCGCGGTTGTCCAGCGCATACAGTGGCTGTTCCTGATCCGGCAAGTAGAACAGCGCCACCTGGGCCCCCTCGTGCCACACCACCACGCCGGAATCGGCTACCAGGTCGCGCGCTTGGCAGACTGTCTGCCAGTTCGTCTTGTGGGCTACAGCAGTATTGGTCAGGTTCATCAGACAGCCTCCTCGGCAGTGGGGATCAGGTGCAGCGGTGCCGCTGGGCGGCGCTGATCGCGTTCGCGGACGAAGTGCACGTCCGGGTCGGCGCGGTGGTCGTTGACGAAGGTGCGGAAGCGCTTGAGCTTCTCCGGGTCGTTGAGGGCATTGGCCCATTCGCATTCATAGTGGTCGACCACATGCTGCATCTGCGCCTCAAGCTCGGCGGCCAGGCCCAGGCTGTCGTCGAGGATCACCTGCTTGAGGTAGTCCAGCCCGCCCTCAAGGCTTTCGCGCCAGACCGAGGTGCGCTGCAGTTTGTCGGCAGTGCGGATGTAGAACATCAGCACACGGTCGATCAGGCGCACCAGGGTCTCGTCATCCAGGTCGGTGGCAAACAGCTCGGCGTGGCGCGGGCGCATGCCGCCGTTGCCGCACACGTACAGGTTCCAGCCCTTGTCGGTGGCGATCACGCCGATGTCCTTGCTCTGCGCCTCGGCGCATTCGCGGGTGCAGCCAGACACCGCGAACTTGAGCTTGTGCGGGCTGCGCAGGCCCTTGTAGCGGTCTTCCAGGCGCAGGGCCATGGCGACGCTGTCCTGCACACCGTAACGGCACCAGGTGCTGCCCACGCACGACTTCACCGTGCGGGTCGACTTGCCGTAGGCATGGCCCGTCTCGAAACCGGCTTCGATCAACTCGCCCCAGATCAGCGGCAACTCGTGCAGCTGGGCGCCGAACAGGTCGATGCGTTGGCCACCGGTGATCTTGGTGTAGAGGTCGTACTTTTTTGCCACTTGGCCGATCACGATCAGCTTGTCGGGGGTGATTTCGCCCCCAGGTATGCGCGGCACCACCGAGTAGGTACCGTTTTTCTGCATGTTGGCCATGAAGGTGTCGTTGGTGTCCTGCAGCGGTACCAGCGCCGGGTCCATGATCGGCTGGTTCCAGCACGAGGCGAGGATATTGCCCACCGCCGGCTTGCAGATATCGCAACCGACATGGCCTTTGCCATGGCGCGCGAGCAGGTCATTGAAGGTGCGGATGCCGCCAACCCGCACCAGCCCGTAAAGCTCCTGACGGGTGTAGGCAAAGTGTTCGCACAGGCTTTTGTCGACGGTCACGCCGCGAGCGGTCAGTTCGTGCTCGAACACCTGCTTGAGCAGGGCCGCGCAGCCGCCGCAACCGCTGGCCGCTTTGGTGCAGCCCTTGACCGCAGCGAGGTCGCTGCAGCCGCTGTCGATAGCGGCGCAGACTGCGCCCTTGCTGACGTTGTGGCACGAGCAGATGGTCGCGCTGTCGGGCAGCGCATCGGCGCCCAAGGCCGGCGCGCCGCCTGTTTGCGGCAAAATCAGGGCGGCCGGGTCGGCAGGCAGGGCGATGCCGTTTTGCGCGTACTGCAGCAGAGTGTCGTAGTAGCTGTTGTCACCGACCAGCACCGCGCCGAGCACATGCTTGCCACTGGCATCCACCACCAGCCGGCGATAGGCCGCATTGGCTTCGTCGATGAAGCGGTAGCTGCGTGAGCCCGGCGTAGCGCCATGGGCATCGCCGATCGAGCCGACATCCACGCCCAGCAGCTTGAGCTTGGTCGACATGTCGGCGCCGGTGAACGGCACCGCGTCATCGCCCACCAGCAGCGCCGCCAGGTTGCGCGCCATGCTGTAGCCCGGCGCGACCAAGCCGAACACGCTGCCATTCCATGAAGCGCACTCGCCGATGGCGAAGATGCGGGCGTCATGGGTGCGGCAGTGATTGTCGATCACCACCCCGCCACGGGCGGCAATCTCCAGCCCGCACGCGCGGCCCAGGGCATCCTGCGGGCGGATACCGGCAGAGAACACGATCAGGTCGGTTTCCAGGTGCTCGCCGCCATCGAAGTTCATGCGGTAGCGATACGCCTCACCGGCGCTGATCGACTGGGTGGCGCGGGACAGGTGCACGCCCACGCCCAAGGCCTCGATCTGCGCCTTGAGCGCCGCGCCGCCCTCGCCGTCCAACTGCACCGGCATCAGCCGAGGGGCGAACTCCACCACATGGGCTTCCAGGCCGAGCGACTTCAGCGCATTGGCGGCTTCAAGGCCCAACAAGCCCCCGCCGACCACCACCCCTCGGCGGGCACCCTGGGCGGCGGCGCGGATGGCGTCGAGGTCGTCGAGGGTACGGTAGACCAGGCGGGCATTGCCGCTGGAGCCTTCGATCGGGGGTACGAAGGGGTATGAGCCGGTGGCCAGGATCAACTGGTCGTAGCCATAGCGGCCTTCGGCGGTGACCACTTCGCAGCGCGCGCGGTCGATCTCCAGCACAGGCTCGCCCAAGTGCAGGTGCACGCCTTGGCGGGTATAGAAGCCTTGCTCGCACAGGGCCAGGGTTTCGGCACAGCTGCCGCCGAAGTACTCGGACAGGTGCACACGGTCGTAGGCACGTTGGCGTTCTTCGCCGAACACCCGCACCTCGAACCGCTCCAAGGCGCCCCGCTCGATCAGTTGCTCGACGCAGTGGTGGCCGACCATGCCGTTGCCGACAATGACCAGTTTCTCGCGTTGTCCGCCGTTCGCTGTTGCCTTCATAGCCGATCCTCGATCAAAAAAAAACGCCTGGAGCCGAAGCTCCAGGCGCCTTTGCCTGTACTCATCAGGGTGTGCCCCTGGTTGATCGCCGTTGATCAGTGGGGCGTGTTGTGAAGCTGGTAAAGCAGGGAGTGTGCCAAAGACTGCCTGTTGGGCCTCTTCGCAGCACAAGGCTGCTCCTACAGGGAGTGTGCAGAACCGGTAGGAGCAGCCTTGTGCTGCGAAGAGGCCGTTACAGGCACCCCAAACCGCACAGCCAAGGTGCACCCCTCCCCATCCCGGTGCACTCAATACACATCGCGCCGATAGCGCTTGGCCTTGCTCAATGCCTCTACATACGCATCCGCCGCAGCCTCGCTCATACCGCCATGCTGCGCGACGATGACACGCAAGGCGCTGTCCACATCCTTGGCCATGCGCTGGGCATCGCCGCACACATAAAAGAACGCGCCCGCTTCCAGCCACCGCCAGAGGTCAGCGCCCTGCTCGTGCATGCGCTGCTGCACATAGATTTTCTCGGGCTGGTCGCGCGAGAAAGCGGTATCCAGGCGCACATGGCCGGTCGCCTGCCACGCTTGCAACTGCGCTTGGTAATAGAAATCGCTGGCGGCAGACTGCTCACCGAAAAACAGCCAGTTCTGCCCACGGGCCCCACGCGCTTCGCGTTCTTCCAGAAACGCCCGAAACGGCGCGATACCCGTGCCTGGGCCGACCATGATCACCGGCACATTGTCGTCCTCAGGCAGGCGAAAATGCTTCGATACCTGCGGAAAGATCGCCACCTTGATGCCTTGCGCACGGTCGGCCAGAAAGGTCGAGCAGGCCCCTTTGCGCTGCCCGTAACGCACCGTCGAGACCGTCAGGTGAACCTGGCCGGGGTGCGCCAATGGGCTGGAACTGATTGAGTACAAGCGCGGCTGCAACGGCTTGAGCAGGTCAAGCCAGGTGGCCAATGGCAGGTCTTGTGGGAACTCGCGCAGTACGTCCGCCAATTGCCGCCCCCACAACCAGCTCTGCAGCTCGGCCTTGTGCTCAGGCTGAAGCAGCCGGCGCAGGTCCGCCGCCGTCTGGCTGAACACCTGTAACTGCGCAGGGGTGACCTTGGCGATTTCCAGGTGGGCTTCCAAGGCAACGGCCAACGGCAGCACAGGCTGGCCTTTGACCTCAACCAGGGCCTGGCCATCGAGGCGCATCAGTGCCAGCAACTCCTCGACCAACGCCGGGCAGTTACGCGGCCATACGCCCAAGGCATCGCCCGGCTGGTAGGTAAACGTGCTGCCCGACAGGTCGAACACCAGTTGGCGGGTCTCCTTGCGGGCACCTGGGGCGTTGAGCACGCGGTTTTCCAGCAAGGTGGCCGACCAGGGTTGCTGCTTGCTGTAGGCCTCCACGGGCGCGGGTGCGCTGCTTGCCTGGGGCGCGGCGGCGCTGCCCAACTGCGATGACAAGGCGTCGAGCCAGGTGGCGAATGCCTCATCGAAGTCCGGCTCGCAGTCCACCCGTGGCAACAACCTTCGCCCGCCCAGCTCGGCCAGGCGCTGATCGAGCTTGCGGCCAAACCCACAAAACTGGTCGTAACTGGAGTCACCCAAGGCCAACACGGCGTAAGGCACGTCGGCACAATGGGCGCCCTCCTCGCCTTGCAGGGCTTGCCAGAACGCCGTCGCACTGTCGGGCGCATCGCCATCGCCAAACGTACTGGCGATCAGTACGACACTGGCCGCGCCGTGCAACTGCTGCGGGCTGACCGCTGCCATGCAACTGAGCTGCACGGCGAGGCCGGCGCCACGCAGGCGTTCGGCACAGCGTTCGGCCAGTGCCTCACCGTTACCGGTTTGCGAGGCCCACAGCACCTGATGCTGGGGCGCCGCAAGCGCCGGGCTAGGCAGTACCGAAGGCTGGGCGAACAACCCCGCCAATAGCCCATCGACGAACAGCCGCCGGCTTGCGGCCAGCGGCGCACTGGCCGGCAAGCTGGGCACCCCCTCAGCGCGGGCCTGGTCCAGGCCGAGCAAAAAACCCTGCAAGTAATGACGCTCCTCCTCGGCCAGCACCGGGGCTGGCAGGGTGTCCAGGCCAAGCAGACGGGACAGGGTGGCGGTCGGCATGTGGGCAGGCTCCGGGATGGCAGTGGCGGCGCTCAGGTCAACGGCGTCGATACGTTCGCCGGCAACCCGCTGCAGGGCCACGGCGCAGTGTTTGAAGGCCGGCTGCAGCGACAGCGGGTCGACGGCATCGCAGGTCACGGCATTGATCGCCAGCTGCTCGCCCATCACATCGTTCCAGTGGAAAGGGGCGAAACAGTTGCCCGGCATGACCCGATCACTGACCCGTGCCGGCAACAGCGCCTGCCCCCGCCGCGAGCGGACGGCCACCTGGTCCTTGTCGCGAATACCCAGGCGCGCGGCATCGTCAGGGTGCAGCTCGACAAAGGGGCCGGGCTCGAGTTTGTTCAGCGCAGGCACCTTGCCGGTCTTGGTCAGGGTGTGCCATTGGTGCTGCACACGGCCGGTGTTGAGCACCATCGGGTAGTCCGCGTCGGGCAGCTCGGGCGCAGGCAGCCAAGGGCGGGCGAAGAAGCGCGCTTTGCCACTGGCCGTCGGAAACGCCAGCGCCGGGCGCTTGCCCTGGGCGTCGAGCAACAGCGGCTGGCTGCTGCCGTCGTTCTGGTAACGCAGCGGGCTGCGCGGGGCCTCATGCCCTGGCGCGCAGGGCCACTGGCGCGGCTGCGCGCGCAGGTCGGTGTAGCCGATACCGCGCAGGTCGTAGCCGGTTGCCGGGTTGTGGAAACGGCGAATTTCTTCGTACACCGCTTCGGCATCGGGGTAGTCGAAGGCTTCGGCATAGCCCATGGCGCAGGCGATGCGGGCGATGATCTGCCAGTCCGGCAGGCTTTGGCCTGGGGGTACCACGGCGCGGGGCATCAAGGTCAGGTTGCGTTCACTGTTGATCATCACGCCCTCGCCTTCGGCCCACAGCGCGGCCGGCAGCAGGATGTCGGCGTAGCGGTTGGTCTCGGTGTCGAGAAACGCATCCTGGGTGATCACCAGTTCAGCCTGGCCCAGGCCGTCGATCACCTGCTGGCGGTTGGCGACGCTGGCCACGGGGTTGCTGCAAATGATCCAGCACGCCTTTACCTCGCCGCGCTTCATCTGCTCGAACAGCGCCACGGTGCCCTCGCCGCCTTCGCTGCGTAGGCTGCCTGGGGCCAGCTGCCACTGGTTTTCGACAAAGGCGCGGTCGGCCGCCACCAACGCCGATCGCTGCCCCGGCAGGCCCGGCCCCATGTAGCCCATCTCGCGGCCGCCCATGGCATTCGGTTGCCCGGTGAGGGAAAACGGCCCGCTGCCAGGGCGGCAAATGGCGCCGGTGGCCAGGTGCAGGTTGCAGATCGCGTTGCTGTGCCAGGTGCCATGGATGCTCTGGTTAAGGCCCATGGTCCAGCAGCTCATCCAGTCCTTGGCACCGCCGAGCCATTCGGCGGCGGTGCGGATGTCGGCTTCGCTCAGGCCGGTGATGGCGGCGACGCGGGCGGGGCTGTAGTCCTCCAGGAATGCAGGCAGGTCTTCCCAGCCCTCGGTGTGACGGGCGATGAAGTCAGCGTTTGTATGGCCGTTCTGGTGCAGCAGGTGCAGCAAGCCATTGAGCAGGGCCATGTCGGTGCCCGGGCGTACCTGCAAGAACAGATCGGCCTTGTCTGCGGTGGCCGTGCGCCGGGGGTCGACGACGATCAACCTGGCGCCGGCTTTCAGCCGGTCGAGCAGGCGCAGGAACAGGATTGGGTGACAGTCGGCCATGTTGGCGCCGATCACCAGAAACACCTCCGCGTGCTCGAAGTCCTGGTAGCTGCCGGGCGGGCCATCGGCGCCCAATGACAGCTTGTAGCCGCTGCCAGCGCTGGCCATGCACAGCCGTGAATTGGACTCAATATGGCGGGTGCGGATAAAACCCTTGGCCAGTTTGTTGGCGAGGTACTGCGCCTCCAGCGACATCTGCCCCGACACATACAAGGCCACGGCATCGGGGCCGTGCTGGTCGATAATGCCGCGCAGGCGCTCGGCGGCCTGGGCGATGGCCTGGTCCAAGCCTGTGCGCGCCGGTTGCTGGCTGCGCTGCTGGCGCAGGTAGGCGTCTTCCATGCGCCCGGCCGCGCTCAGCGGTACGTGCGCGGTCAGGCCCTTGGTGCACAGGCGGCCAAAATTGCTGGGGTGCTGCTTGTCGCCGCTGATCTTGCTGACTTTGCCATCGGCCACGCTCATGACAATGCCGCAGCCGACGCCGCAATACGGGCAGACACTGCGTACTTCGCTGCTGCTCATGGGCCGGTCTCCTGGTAAAAACACAAAAGGCGCCGGCTGCCCCGGCTTGCATGGCAAGCGGGGCAACACGGCGCCTTTGTCGTGAAAATGTGCGGGCAATCGGCATTGATTGCCCTGGGTAGTGGTAAGTCAGCAATTACCGGGCCAGCTGTACTCGCCTCATCGCGGGCAAGCCCGCGCCCAAATCGGTCTGCGCTTGCTGGGCCGGTTTGGCGCACCATGCGGTGGCATCTCGCAGGCTCGCAGCGCTATGCTGGGGCACATTTCAGCCAGAGTTACTGCCCTCCCCCCATGTCCCAGGTGATCCTCAAAACCCCCGCCCAACTCGACGTGATGCGCAACGCCGGTCAGCTACTGGCCCAGGTATTTGCAGAGCTCGACCGTTTCATACGCCCTGGCGTAACCACGATGCAGATCAACGACCTTGCCGAGGCGTTCATCGTCGACAGCCTGAAGGCACGCCCGGCGAGCAAGGGCCAGTATGGGTTCCCCTACGCGCTCAATACGTCAGTGGACCATGTGGTCTGCCACGGCATGCCGAAGGCTGATGAAGTGCTGAAGGAAGGGTCGATCATCAATGTCGACATCACCCTCGAACAAGGCGGCTATATCGCCGATTCGTCGAAGATGTATTGCCTTGGCGTGATCAGCGATGAGGCCCGGCGGTTGGTCGACACCACCTATGACGCGCTATGGAAAGGCATCGAGCAAGTGCGCCCGGGGGCGACGCTGGGTGACATTGGCCATGCTATCCAGGCCCATGCCGAAGCAGCGGGCTACAGCGTGGTGCGCGAATATTGTGGGCATGGCATTGGCCAGCAGATGCATGAAAAGCCGGAGGTGCTGCATTACGGGCAGCGCGGCATGGGCATGACGCTCAAGCCTGGCATGGTGTTTACCATCGAGCCGATGATCAACCAGGGCGGGCGTGGGACACGGACGTTGAAGGACGGGTGGACGGTGATCACCCGCGACCATACGCTTTCTGCGCAGTGGGAACATACGGTGGCAGTGACGGAGGCAGGGGTTGAGGTGCTGACGTTGCGGGAGGAAGAACGCAAGCGTTGATACCGCAGCGCGGCACAGACCCTGTGGGAGCGGGTTCACCCGCGAACACCGGCGAAGCCGGTGCCATACACCGCGTCGCCTTCTTCGCGGGTAAACCCGCTCCCACAGGCCCCGGCTGACTGAATACGATAGGCTTGGCGCAGCAAAATTCTGCACAAACAAAAAAAGCGACCCTAAGGTCGCTTTTTCTGTAACTTCCGGGTGTTCAGTGGGCCCTGGAAGTTGAATATGGCGCAGCGGACGGGACTCGAACCCGCGACCCCCGGCGTGACAGGCCGGTATTCTAACCGACTGAACTACCGCTGCGCTATACATCGAGTGGTGGGTGATGACGGGATCGAACCGCCGACCCTCTGCTTGTAAGGCAGATGCTCTCCCGGCTGAGCTAATCACCCTTTCGTCTCGGTGTGGCGCGCATTCTACGGATGAGCCCCCACCCTGGCAAGCACTTTTTTCGACTTTTTTAAAAATTTTTTCGAAGCCTTTCAAAGACCTAGCAACGCTGGGCTTTTCTTCCTTTATAGAAGGGTGCTGGCCCTCTGACAGGGTTGGACGGGAACCACCGCTCGGAGAATAATGCCCGCCTTATGCATTAAGGAGAGATTGCCCCTCATGTGGTTCAAGAACCTGCTGACCTACCGCCTGACCCAGGATGTTCCATTCGAAGCCGAAGCACTGGAAACCGCCCTGGCCAGCAAGCCGGCCCGTCCCTGCGCCAGCCAGGAGCTGACCACCTATGGCTTCGTCGCGCCATTCGGCAAGGGCGAAGACGCTCCCCTGGTGCACGTCAGCGGCGAATTCCTGCTGATCGCCGCGCGCAAGGAAGAACGTATCCTCCCAAGCAGCGTGGTGAATGACGCCGTCAAGGAGAAGGTCGAAGAGATCGAGACCGAGCAGATGCGCAAGGTCTATAAAAAGGAACGCGACCAGATCAAGGACGAGATCATCCAGGCCTTCCTGCCGCGCGCCTTCATTCGTCGCTCGATGATCTTCGCCGCCATCGCTCCGCGCCTGGGCGTGATCCTGGTCAACTCGGCCAGCGCCAAGCGTGCCGAAGACCTGCTGTCGACCCTGCGTGAAGTGATGGGCTCGCTGCCGGTACGCCCCGCTACCGTGAAGATCGCGCCAGCGGCCACCATGACCGACTGGGTCAAGTCGCAGCAAGCGGCCGAAGGCTTCTATGTACTGGACGAGTGCGAGCTGCGCGACACCGCCGAAGACGGTGGCATCGTGCGCTGCAAGCGCCAGGACCTGACCAGCGAAGAAATCCAGCTGCACCTGAGCACCGGCAAGGTGGTCACCCAGCTGGCCCTGGCCTGGCAGGACAAACTGTCGTTCGTGCTCGACGACAAGATGGTCATCAAGCGCCTGAAGTTCGAGGAGCTGCTGCAAGAGCAGGCCGAACAGGATGGCGGTGATGAGGCCCAGCAGCAGTTCGATGCCAGCTTCCTGCTGATGATGATGACCTTTACCGAATTCCTCCCGGTGCTGTTCGAGGCCTTGGGTGGGGAGGAGATTCCGCAAGGGGTCTAACCTTCATGCTTTGCCGGTGCTGGCCTGATCGTTAATCGTTGACCAGTACCGGCCCTTTCGCGGGCAAGCCCGCTGCCACAGGTGCTTGCTCACCCAGTGGCAGCGGGCTTGCCCGCGAAAGGGCCCCGGAAACTCACCTCTATATATAAGTACAAGGACTTTCCCATGCGCGCCCTCGCCGCCCTCAGCCGCTTCGTCGGCAATACCTTCGCCCTCTGGGTGTTGGTGTTCGCCGTGCTGGCCTTCCTGCAACCGCAGTGGTTCATCGCCTTGAAAGTGGCCATTGTGCCGCTGCTGGGGCTGGTGATGTTCGGCATGGGCCTGACCCTCAAGCTCGACGACTTCGCTGCCCTCGCCCGCCAACCCTGGCGCGTGATGCTGGGGGTGGTGGCGCATTTCGTGATCATGCCGGGTATGGCCTGGCTGCTCTGCCAGCTGTTCCACTTGCCCGCCGAGATCGCCGTCGGGGTGATTCTGGTCGGCTGCTGCCCAAGCGGCACCGCCTCGAACGTGATGGTCTGGCTGTCCAAGGGCGACCTGGCGCTGGCGGTGGCGATCGCTGCGGTCACCACCTTGCTCGCCCCGCTGCTGACCCCAGCGCTGATCTGGTTCCTGGCCTCGGCCTGGCTGCCGGTCTCGTTCATGGACATGTTCTGGTCGATCCTGCAGCTGGTCATGCTGCCGATCGTACTCGGCGTGCTGGCCCAGCGCCTGCTGGGCGCTCGGGTGCAGGCCGCCGTGCAGGTGTTGCCGCTGGTGTCGGTGGTGAGCATCGTCATGATCGTCTGCGCGGTGGTGGCGGCCAGCCAGGCGAAGATCGCCGAGTCGGGGCTGCTGATCATGGCGGTGGTGATGCTGCACAACAGCTTTGGCTATTTGCTGGGGTACCTCACCGGCAAGCTGTGCAAGTTGCCGCTGGCCCAACGCAAGTCGCTGGCGCTGGAGGTGGGCATGCAGAACTCCGGGCTGGGGGCGGCACTGGCGGCGGCACACTTCTCGCCATTGGCCGCGGTGCCGAGTGCGTTGTTCAGCGTTTGGCACAATATTTCCGGGGCGTTGCTGTCGACCTGGTTCCGGCGCCTGGAAGCGCCTTCGTCAGCCGTTGAGAATGGCGAGCCAGCCAGGGATTGATGCTGCCTGGCCTGGCCTCTTCGCGGGCAAGCCCGCTCCCACAGGTACCCCACATTCCCTGAGAGCTGTGGAGTACTTGTGGGACCTGAAGAGGCCGGCACAGGCTTGCCCAGTATTCAGAAAATGTGCACCCTAGTGCCCACTGTGAGGACGACCTCACGACGCACCGCGTGACCATTCCGGGGACGGCCCCATCCTTTACAACGATGGAGACACAGCATGTCCTGGATCATTCTTTTCTTCGCCGGCCTGTTCGAGGTCGGCTGGGCCGTCGGCCTGAAATACACCGACGGTTTCAGCAAGCCAATCCCCACCGTACTCACCGTCGGCGCCATGGTCATCAGCCTCGGCCTGCTGGGCCTGGCCATGAAGGAGCTGCCGCTGGGCACCGCCTATGCCATCTGGACGGGCGTCGGCGCTGTGGGCACGGTCATCGCCGGGATCATCCTGTTTGGCGAATCCATGGCCTTGGTGCGGCTGGTCAGTGTGGCGCTGATCGTCTGTGGCCTGATCGGCCTGAAAGTCAGCGCCAGCTGACCCGCGCGCGCTAACGCAGGTCGCCGCGCAAGCGGCTGACCTGCTCACGCAACGCATCCGGCTGCGCCGCCTCCACCGGGATGGCGGTGCCAGCCACGATGGTCACCCGCGACCACAAGCGCTTGAAAAACCCCTTGCCCGGGTCTCGGCTGAAGAAACTGCCCCACAGCCCCTGCAACGCCAAGGGAATCACCGGCACCGGGGTTTCGCTGAGAATGCGGTTGACCCCGCCTTTGAACACATCGATCTCGCCATCACCGGTCAACTTACCCTCCGGGAAGATACACACCAACTCACCCGCCGCCAGGTACTCGGCGATACGCGCGAAGGCACGCTCGTAAATGGCCTCGTCCTCACCGCGCCCGGCAATCGGGATGGCACCTGCGGTGCGGAACACGAAGTTGAGCACCGGCAGGTTGTAGATCTTGTAGTACATGACAAAGCGGATCGGCCGGCGAATCGCACCGCCGAGCAGCAGCGCGTCAACGAACGAAACGTGATTGCACACCAGCAGCGCCGCCCCTTCATCCGGGATGCGCTCCAGGTCGCGGTGCTCCACGCGGTACATCGAGTGGCTGAGCAGCCAGATCAGGAAGCGCATGGTGAACTCGGGCACGATCCTGAAGATGTAGGCGTTGACCGCGATGTTGAGCAACGACACCACCAGGAACAACTGCGGGATGGTCAGTTCGGCCAACCCCAGCAGGACGATGGTGAGGATTGCCGAAACCACCATGAACAACGCATTGAGGATGTTGTTGGCGGCGATCACCCGGGCCCGCTGATCTTCGGCCGTGCGCGCCTGGATCAAGGCATACAGCGGCACGATATAAAAGCCGCCGAACACCCCGAGCCCGACAATCGACACCAGGATCCACCAGGCCTGGCTCATGCCCAGCAGCGCCAGCCAGTCGTGCGGCAGCGCCGCCGCCGGCACATCGCCGGAATGCCACCACCAGAGCAGGCCGAACAGGGTCAGGCCGAACGAGCCGAACGGCACCAGGCCGATTTCCACCTTGCGCCCGCTAAGCCGCTCGCACAGCAGCGAGCCGAGGGCGATGCCCACCGAGAACAGGGTCAACACCAGTGTCACTACAGTGCCGTCGCCATGCAGCCAGTCCTTGGCGTACGCCGGGATCTGGGTCAGGTAGATGGCGCCGACGAACCAGAACCACGAGTTGCCCACGATCGAGCGCGACACCGCAGGCGTCTGCCCCAGGCCCATGCGCAGGATCGCCCAGGACTGCTTGAAAATGTTCCAGTCCAGGCGCATCTGCGGTGACACCGCCGCGGCACGCGGGATCCAGCGACTGGCCAAATAGCCCAGCACCGCAGTGCCCACCACGCCCCCGGCCACCACCGTGGCATAGCTGGCCGACGACATCATCACCCCGGCGCCGATAGTGCCGGCGAGGATCGCCAAAAAGGTGCCCATTTCGACCAGCCCGTTACCACCCACCAGCTCTTCTTCACGCAGGGCTTGGGGCAGGATCGAATACTTCACCGGCCCGAACAGCGCCGAATGGGTACCCATGCCGAACAACGCCACCAGCATCAACGCAAGGTGATTGGTGATAAAGCCCAAGGCGCCGATGGCCATGATGCCGATCTCGGCCAGCTTGATCGCACGGATCAGCGCATCCTTGGCGAACTTCTCGCCAAACTGCCCGCCCAGCGCCGAAAACAGGAAGAACGGCAGGATGAACAGCAACGCGCAGAGGTTGACCCAGATCGAACGGTCACCGTCCCCCAGGCTGAGCTTGAACAGGATCGCCAGGATCAGCGATTGCTTGAACAGGTTGTCGTTGAACGCACCCAGCGACTGGGTGATGAAGAACGGCAGGAAGCGCCGCTTGCCGAGCAAGGTGAATTGCGAGGTGTGACTCATCGTCCTTGTTCCCTGAGGGGCTTTTAGCGTTGGAGGCGCGCAGGGCGCGAAAAGCCACAAATCTGCAGGGTAAAGCTTACTGCTGACAAGCCCTCTGCGGACTTATGCTGATACCCGGCAACCCCCAACGACAAGGAAGTGGCAATGATCGCCGCCCTCAAGCGCTACCCAGCGGCCGTACGCCTGCTGCTGGCTACCACCTTTACCCTGACCCTGGCCCGCGCCCTTACCCTGCCCTTTCTGGTGGTATACCTGGCAAACAACTTCCAGCTGCCGGTGAGCCAGATCGGCCTGTTGATTGGCGGCGCGCTGATCATCGCCTCGCTGCTGAGCTTGTACGGCGGCCACCTGGTGGACACCGTACGCACTCACACGCTGGTGGTCGTCAGCACCCTGGTGTTTGCCCTGGCGTTCGTCGGCGCCATGGCCAGCCCCTCGGCTGCGCTGTTCTTCCTGTGCCTGGTACTGATCAACCTGGCCCTGGCCGTGGTCGACATTGCCGCCAAAGCCGGCTTTTGCGCGCTGTTGCCGGTGGTTGAACGCGCCGAGGTGTTCGCCATCAACTACACCTTGAGAAACGTCGGCTACGCCGCCGGCCCGTTGCTGGGGGTGGCCATGTTGGAGCTGGACGACCACCTGCCCTTCATAGCGTCGGCGTTGATCGGCCTGGGAACGGGCCTGACCTATCAGCGCCTGGGCGACCGTGGCCTGCAGGCCGCGGCCCTGGCGCAACCGGGGGCCACTTTCGCGCAAGTAGCGCTAGGCCTGGCCCGTGACCGGCGGCTGGTGTACTTCACCTTGGGCGGTGTGCTCAGCGCCGTGGTGTTCGGCCAGTTCGGGGCCTACCTGTCGCAGTACCTGATAGTGACCACCAGCCCGGCCGAGGCGGCGCGCCTGGTCGGCTACCTGGTGACCACCAACGCGATCACGGTGATTGCCCTGCAATACCTGATCGGCCGGCGTATCAGTCGCCAGCGCCTGATGCCTTGGCTGCTGGCCGGGATGGGCCTGTTCATCGCCGGGCTGCTGGGGTTTTCATGGGCAAGCACGGTGCCGATGTGGTGCCTGGCGATGCTGGTGTTCACCCTGGGAGAAATCATCGTGATACCCGCCGAGTACATGTTCATCGACCTGATCGCCCCAGAGCACCTGCGCGGGGTGTATTACGGCGCACAGAACCTGTCCAACCTGGGCGCGGCGCTGGGGCCGGTGATGGTCGGGTTTGCCCTCGGGCACTGGTGGCCGGGGGTAATCTTCTACCTGCTGGTGTTGTCGGTGATACTGGCGGGGGTGTTTTACTGGCGGGGTACCCGCAGGTATTGATGTTGTCTGTACCGGCCTCTTCGCGGGTAAACCCGCTCCCACAGGTACTGCGCAGCGCTCAAGCCGGTGGTGTTCCTGTGGGAGCGGGTTTACCCGCGAAGAGGCCAGTACAGGTGTAGGCCGATCCCTGCGACGACTCGCCACTGCGACCATCGTCGGCGCTGACGAACCTGCGCCTGCGTGCCAGACTGATTGATCGGGACCGCGTTACCTTTTTTGCTCCGGAGTTTTCATGTCGTTGTCCAGTGGGCTGATCGCCGTGGTCGCCCTGGCCTATATGGCCATCATGTTCGCCATCGCCTTTTACGGCGACCGACGCAGCACACCGTTGCCGCCGAAGCTGCGTGCCTGGGTGTACAGCCTATCGCTGGCCGTGTACTGCACCAGCTGGACCTTCTTCGGTGCCGTCGGCCAGGCTGCCGAACAGCTCTGGGCGTTCCTGCCGATCTACCTGGGCCCGGTACTGCTGCTGATTTTCGCACCTTGGGTGCTGCAGAAGATGGTGCTGATCAGCAAGCAGCAGAACATCACCTCGATCGCCGACTTCATCGCCGCGCGCTACGGCAAATCGCAGACCCTGGCCGTGGTAGTGGCGCTGATCTGCCTGGTCGGCGTGCTGCCCTACATCGCCTTGCAGCTCAAAGGCATCGTGCTGGGCGTCAACCTGCTGATCGGCGCCAACGCCGACGCCACCGGCACCCGCGTGCAGGACACCGCGCTGGTGGTATCGCTGGTGCTGGCACTGTTCGCCATCGTCTTCGGCACCCGTAGCCTGGACGTGACCGAGCACCACCGCGGCATGGTCCTGGCGATCGCCTTCGAGTCGTTGATCAAGCTGTTGGCGTTCCTGGCCGTGGGCATCTTCGTGGTGTTCAACCTGTACGACGGCTTTGACGACCTGTTCAGCCAGGCGCGCCAATCGATCCAGCTGGAAAGCTACTGGCAGGAGACCATCAACTGGCCATCGATGGTGGTGCAAACCGCGGTGGCCATGATGGCGATCATCTGCCTGCCACGGCAGTTCCATGTCACCGTGGTGGAGAACATCGAACCGCAGGACATGCGCCTGGCCCGCTGGGTGTTCCCGATGTACCTGGTGCTGGCTGCGCTGTTCGTGGTGCCAATCGCCCTGGCCGGGCAGATGCTGCTGCCGGGCACGGTGATGTCCGACTCGTTCGTCATCAGCCTGCCCCTGGCCGAAGCCCACCCGAGCCTGGCCCTGCTGGCCTTCATCGGTGGCGCCTCGGCGGCCACTGGCATGGTCATCGTCGAAGCCGTGGCGCTGTCGACCATGGTCTCCAACGACATGCTGCTGCCCTGGCTGCTGCGCCGCAACAATGCCGAGCGCCCGTTCGAAGCGTTCCGCCACTGGATGCTCTCGGTACGCCGGGTGACCATCGTGGTGATCCTGCTGCTGGCCTATGTCAGCTATCGCCTGCTCGGTTCGACCGCGAGCCTGGCGACCATCGGCCAGATCGCCTTCGCCGCCGTGACCCAGCTCACGCCGGCCATGCTCGGCGCGCTGTACTGGAAGCAAGCCAACCGGCGCGGCGTGTTCGCCGGCCTCGCCGCCGGCATCTTCCTGTGGTTCTACACCCTGGTGCTGCCGATTGCCGCCCATAGCGTGGGTTGGTCGCTCGAGCTGTTCCCGGGCCTGGCGTGGCTGCATGGCAACCCGCTGAACCTGCCAATCAGCCCATTGACCCAAGGCGTGGTGCTGTCGCTGGCGGGTAACTTCACCTTGTTTGCCTGGGTGTCGGTGCTGTCGCGCACGCGGGTGTCAGAGCACTGGCAGGCTGGCCGCTTCATCGGCCAGCAGACCAGCGCCCGCCCTAGCAGCAAACCGCTGCTGGCGGTGCAGATCGATGACCTGCTGACACTGGCCTCGCGCTTCGTCGGCGAAGAACGTGCGCGGCAGAGCTTCATCCGCTTCGCCTACCGCCAGGGCAAAGGCTTCAACCCCAACCAGAACGCCGACGGTGACTGGATCGAGCACACCGAACGCTTGCTCGCCGGGGTGCTCGGCACGTCGTCGACCCGAGCCGTGGTCAAGGCCGCCATCGAAGGCCGCGACATGCAGCTTGAAGACGTGGTGCGCATCGCCGACGAAGCCAGCGAAGTGCTGCAGTTCAACCGTGCGCTGCTGCAAGGGGCTATCGAGAACATCAACCAGGGCATCAGCGTGGTCGACCAGAACCTGCACCTGGTGGCCTGGAACCGCCGCTACCTGGAGCTGTTCAACTACCCCGACGGGCTGATCAGCGTTGGCCGGCCGATTGCCGACATCATCCGCTACAACGCCGAGCGCGGCCTGTGCGGCCCGGGCGAGGCGCAGGTTCACGTGGCGCGGCGCCTGCACTGGATGCGCCAAGGCCGCGCGCATTCCTCCGAGCGGCTGTTCCCCAACGGCCGGGTCATCGAGCTGATCGGCAACCCAATGCCCGGTGGCGGCTTCGTCATGAGCTTCACCGACATCACCCCGTTCCGCGAAGCCGAACAGGCGCTGCGCGATGCCAACGAGGGCCTGGAGCAGCGGGTGGCGGAGCGTACCCATGAGCTGTCGCAGCTCAACCAGGCACTGTCCGAAGCCAAGAGCCAGGCCGAGGCAGTGAGCAAGTCCAAGACCCGCTTCCTGGCCGCAGTCAGCCACGACCTGATGCAACCACTGAACGCCGCGCGGCTGTTCTCCGCCGCCCTGTCGCAACAGGCCGAGGGCATGAACGAGGAGGCCCAGCAACTGGTGCAGCACATGGACAGCTCGCTGCGCTCGGCCGAAGAGCTGATCAGCGACCTGCTGGACATCTCGCGCCTGGAGAACAACAAGATCACCCCAGACGCCAAGCCGTTCGCCCTCAACGAGCTGTTCGACACCCTGGGCGCCGAGTTCAAGGTACTGGCCGCCGAGAAAGGGCTGGAGTTCCGCCTGCGCGGCAGCCGCCTGCGGGTCGACAGCGACATGAAGTTGCTGCGCCGCGTGCTGCAGAACTTCCTGACCAACGCCCTGCGCTATGGCAAAAGCCCGATTCTGCTGGGTGCCCGCCGCCAGGGCGAACGCCTGTGGCTGGAAGTGTGGGACCGCGGCCCGGGGATCGCCGACAACAAGCTGCAAGAGATTTTCCAAGAGTTCAAACGCCTGGACAGCCACCAGACCCGTGCCGAAAAAGGCCTGGGCCTGGGCCTGGCCATCGCCGACGGCCTGTGCCGGGTACTGGGCCATAGCCTGGAAGTGCGATCATGGCCCGGCAAAGGCACGGTGTTCCGCGTCAGCGTCCCGATCGCCCGCCAGGCGGCGCCCGCGCCCAGCGCGCCGGCGGAGCAGACGGGCCAACCGCTGGCCGGGCTGCAGGTGCTATGCATCGACAATGAAGACAGCATCCTGATTGGCATGAACAGCCTGCTCAGCCGTTGGGGCTGCCAGGTCTGGACCGCCCGCAACCGCCCCGAATGCGAGGCCTTGCTGGCAAACGGCATGCGCCCGCACCTGGCACTGGTGGACTACCACCTGGACGACGGCGAAACCGGCACCGAGCTGATGGGCTGGCTACGCGCCCGGCTGGGCGAGCCGGTGCCTGGGGTGGTGATCAGCGCCGACGGCAGCAAAGAGACCATCGCCCTGGTGCATGCCTCAGGCCTGGACTACCTGGCCAAGCCGGTCAAGCCGGCAGCCTTGCGCGCCCTGCTCAATCGGCATCTGAGCCTGGTTCAGTAACCGCTTCGTCCGGCAGGGCTTCATCGGACAGCGCCCGCTCCAGCAAGTCTGCCGGCAGGCTCTTGCTGGCACGGGCACCCAAGAGCTTGAGCTGCTCACTGCGGCTGACCAGGTTGCCACGCCCTTCGCACAGTTTGTTGCGCGCCGCGGCGTAGGCCTTGTCCACCTGCTGCAAGCGGTTGCCTAGCTCGTCCAGGTCTTGGATGAACAGCACGAACTTGTCATACAGCCAGCCGGCGCGCTCGGCGATCTCGCGGGCGTTCTGGCCTTGGCGTTCCTGCTTCCACAAGCTGTCGATCACCCTCAGTGTGGCCAGCAGCGTGGTCGGGCTGACAATCACGATGTGCCGGTCGAAGGCTTCCTGGAACAGGTTGGGCTCGGCCTGCAGGGCCGCCGAAAAAGCGGCCTCGATGGGCACGAAAAGCAGGACGAAATCCAGGCTGTGCAGGCCTTCGAGGCGGTTGTAGTCCTTGCTTGACAGGCCTTTGACGTGGCTGCGCAACGACTGCACATGCTGCTTGAGCGCGGCCTCGTCATTGCTGCCAACAAACTGCTGGTAAGCCGTGAGGCTGACCTTGGCGTCGACCACGACCTGCTTGTCGCCGGGCAACATGATCAGTACATCGGGCTGGAAACGCTCGCCATCGGCGCTCTTCAGGCTGACCTGGGTCTGGTATTCGCGGCCCTTCTCCAGGCCCGCGTGCTCCAGTACCCGCTCCAGGATCATCTCGCCCCAGTTGCCTTGGGTTTTCTGGCCCTTGAGGGCCTGGGTGAGGTTGGTAGCTTCGTCGGACAGGCGCTGGTTGAGCTGCTGCAAGCGCTCCAGTTCCTTGCCCAGGGAGAAACGCTCGCGTGACTCCTGCTGGTAACTTTCCTCGACGCGCTTCTCAAAGGCCTGGATGCGGTCCTTGAGCGGGTCGAGCAGTTGGCCCAGGTGCTGCTGGCTGGTCTGGGCAAAGCGTTGCTCGCGCTCGTCGAAGATTTTCGTGGCCAGGTCGGAGAACTGGGCGCGCAGGGTGTCGCGGGCCTCTTGCAGGTCTTCCAGGCGTTGTTGATGGTTTTCCTGCTGCTCGCGCAGCTCCGCCTCCAGGCGTGCGCCTTGGGCTTCCAGACGGCGCAACTCGGCTTCACGGTTGGCGCGTTCGAGGCTCCAGGCGTGGGCGGCATCGCGGGCATTGTCGCGGTCGATCTGCAGCAACTCCAGCTCACGGCCCTGGGCTGCCAGCTGGGCTTGCTTGACGGTGTTGGCTTCGCTGAGGTCGCTGACTTCGTCGCGGCTGGCGTCCAGTTGCGCCTGCAACCCGGCCAGGGACAACTGGGCAGCGTTAAGGCGCTCTTCGAGCAGGGCTTGTTCACCCTGTCGGGCGCCCTGGCGACGCTGCACCTGCATGACCCACACCAGGCAGGGCAACGCACCTGCCACCAAGCCCAGCAGAATGCTGGCCAGATCCACTGTCATGGTTACCCCGATCGAACATGATGAATGCTGCGCAGCTTATCAGCCTGGGAACTGGCCTTGCGCCTTTTCACGCGTCACCATCAACCGGAAAACCACTGCCCCAGCAGCCGCCGCGCTTCCTGCGAGCCCTGCGCAGCGGCCAGCTCCAGCCAGTAGCGGGCCTGGTCCGGCTCGCTGGCCTGGCACAGCCGGGCATATTCCAGCTGTGCGCGGCGATCACCGGCGCGGGCAGCCTGGCGCAGCAGCGCGTGGCCGATACGCCGGTCGCGGGCATTGCCGCAATCACGGCACAGCATCTGCCCCAGCCGGCTCTGGGCCACCACCACGCCCTGGCGCGCTGGCTGTTTCAGCAAGCGGCCTGCCAAGTGCTTGACCTGAGGCTTGTCACCCAGGCGCGGGCTGTCGAGCAACCACAGGGCCACTTTCAGGGAGAAGCGTTTGGGTGGAGGCACTGACGAGGCGTCAGCAGGGTTGGCGAGGTGTTTACCGCGAAACTTCATGAGCAACAGGCAAGGTGACTCGAAAGGCGCGCCACTCTACTCCATTTTTTCTGGCATGGCCTGTCGATTTCTGGAGGATTGAAAAAAAATTTCGATGATCTTTTCTTGACGTTTTCGAGTGGATGACCAACCGGTCTAGCGGCGCCCGAAGATTGTCCGACAGTTCCCTGGGTTGCTGGCACACCCGTCCTAGAGCAAGCGCTTGGGACAATCCACAGTTCCTGTGGATAACTCGGTGGACAACCCCCTCCAGCAGCCCTTAAACCCCCGTAAAATGGGGCCTCCAGTCAAACTGACGATTTTTTCACCAGCTAAAATTAGTGTTTTTTTTCATTGACTTAACTCACCAGTCAAGGCATTGGCGACGCTGTAGAGGGCTGTTGCGGGTGTGTTACAGCGTGCGCGCCAAATGTGAACAACTGCCCCTCACGCCTTCATATGGGTGCACAAAAACAGCACATCCTCGGTAATGACAGCCCTTTGCCCCCCTTCCCAGCCCGCGAAAGAAGCGCCATACTGCTCGGCTAGCCTGGGCAGGTGCACAAACACTTGCCAAAGCACTTTATCTGCGGTAAGGTGCGCCTCGTTAGTACCAAGCTGAAAGTCAATTCTGGCCAGAAGCGTCCTTGCAACGCTGCTCTCCCAAAAGCACGCATTGCTGAAACCAGGACCGGCCACACTCGATGATTCCCTCGCCAGCCATACGCTGCCCAAGCACGAATCACCTTGCAGATTGATCAGGATTCCACCCCGACGGCCTAGAACCTTGGCCCCGGCGTGCTGCCTGCCCTCTTAAGTACCTACCAGTCAGCCCAAGCGCCCACATTTGATTGCGCTCTCTCTGGCTGCTTTGTTCCAGTCAGGTTCGTTTCGTCCCTTAATAAAGGCGTCACTGGAACGTTTCTATCATGCACGGATCATACCCTCCGTGTTTAAAGCAGGAACCTCCAATAATATGCAAACTCATCCACACATTCAGGCTGCCATTGGCACCCTTTCCCAGGCCTTCTCGCCGTTGAAGTGCCTTATCGTTGCCCCTCGCAAGGGCAGCTTCAGCTTTACCCTGGTGGACGAACACGGCGTCGCCTGCCACACCGAACGCCTGTACCCTGAACAGTACAGCCGCAAGGAACCCCTGCAGGCAGTGATCGCCCGGACCCGTCAGTCGCTCACCGCGTGAGCGGCGAATACGGCGGCATTCAGGCGCTGAATCTTTGCCCAGGTAGCCTGCCTGATCGTTCTTGGCGTAATTGCCCCATGGCATATAGCCTCGAACGTCAGGCAGCAATCGATTTAAAAACAGCTCTTTACACCACGATTATCACACTACACTTCAACTCGAGCGGTGCTAACCGCTTCCGGCGGGCCTGATCATTCACCAGCTGCCAAGCTCCAGCGCCCGTCCGGCCCTTACTTGCTCGAGGGCATCATGGGTATCGCGGCGAATGAATTGTGTCTGTATGTGATCCGACCCACCCTGGTCTACCTGGACCGCCACTGCCCTAGCGCTGAAGCCTTGCTACTGGGCATCGCCGCCAGCCAGTCGGCCCTCGGCTCAGCCTTGCACGACCGGCGTGGCCATGGCCTCTACCGCATCGGCGAAACCCGTCACCAGGCGCTCTGGGACGAGTATCTCGCCCGCGACCCTGACCTCGCCAGCCTGGTCCGCGGCCTGGCCAGCCAACACGCCTTTCTTGGCGGTCCGCACCTGGAACTCACAGTAAACCTTCGCTATTCCACCGCCATCGCCTGGATGTTGGTCGAGGCGCAAGCCACGCCCCTGCCTGCCGCTGACGACTTGCTGGGCCTGGCACGCATCTGGCGCCAGGTTTTCCACCCTCAGGGTCGCCTGCGCGACTTCACCCACGCCTGGCATACCTGCATAGATCAGAGATTGCCTCAGGCATCTTAAGAAACGCCCTACAGCTTTACCGGAAAAAATGGAATTTTGGTCGGATTGTCCTACAAAACCGCTCTATCTCCTGTGATTGAGGCTATAGCGCGGCGGGCAATTTGTTGGTAGCTTTTCGCCCCGGAGATCCCAAGGAGTTTCTAATAATGAAAAAAGTAATGCTCAAAACCTCCCTCGGTGTAGCCGTTGCGCTTGCTTCCAGCCAACTGCTCGCCAGCGGCTTTGCCCTGAACGAACAGAGCATCAGCAGCATGGGGACAGGTTTCGCGGGACGTTCTTCTTCTGCCGAAGATGCCAGCACCGTGTTTGGCAACCCAGCCGGCATGTCCCGCCTCAAGCGCGAACAGATCACCGTGGGCGGCGCCGCCGTCATCGCCAAGTCCGATATCTCGGGCCGTGGCAGCAACCTCGGGGGGGAAACCGATGGTGACATGGTGCCTGTCGTTGGCGTACCCATGGGCTACTACGTCAAGCCGATCGATGATCACTGGAGCGTCGGTTTCGGCGTCTACGTGCCCTTCGGCCTGGTGACCGACTACGGCAGCGACGATGCTGCTCGCTACTGGGGCAAAAAGAGCCACGTCGAGGTGGTGACCTTCCAGCCAACCGTCAGCTACGCCTTCAACGACAAGGTTTCGATCGGTTTCGGTCCAACCATCAACCGCATCAAGGGTGAACTGGGCTCGAGCCTGATCAACCCGTTCAGCCCTGGCCGCAACGACGGCGAAGTGAAGATCAAGGGCGATGACACCGCCGTGGGCTACAACATCGGTATCCTGGTCCAGGCCACCGACAGCACCCGCGTCGGCCTGACCTACCACTCGATGGTCGACTACAAGCTCGAAGGCAAGACCCGCGTCAGCACCCCGCTGATCGGGCCGTTCAACGGCAACAAGTTCGATGCCACCCTGAAGATCAAGACGCCTGAGTCTGTCGATCTTTCGGTCACCCACGAACTCGACGACCAGTGGACCCTGTACGCAGGCAGCACCTGGACCCGTTGGAGCCGCCTGGAAGACATCACCGTGCAGAACGATGTGCCGGCACCGCTGGCAGGTTCGGCGTTCCAGACCATCACCGAAGAGCAGAACTGGCACGACACCTGGGCACACGCCATTGGCGCGTCGTACAAGGTCAACAAGGAGTGGGTACTGCGTACCGGCTTCACCGTCGACCAGTCGCCAACCAACAACCACGACCGTTCACCGCGCATCCCGACTGGCGATCGCAAGGTGTTCAGCCTGGGTGCCGGTTGGAGCCCAAGCGAAGACATGACCATCGACGTGGCGTATTCCTACCTGTGGGAAGAGGACACCAAGGTCAACCAGGTCAGCGCGACCAAAGGCAGCTACCAGGCCAAGTACGAAAACAGCGCTCACGGCGTCGGTGCATCCCTCACCTACCGCTTCTGAGTCGCACCCGCAGTATGGAAAACCGCCCTCGTGGCGGTTTTTTCATGCCTGGATCTTCCAGCTGTCACCCAGGCATTCATGCAGGTAGTCCATGAATGCGCGCACCTTCGCGGTCATGGCAAAACGATCGGCCAGGCACAGGTAGATATCCATCGGCTCGGTCTGGGCATAGGCCTGGCCGTTGTCGCTGTATTCGAACACAGGCACCAGCGCGCCGGACGCCAGGTAAGGCCGCACGATGAACTCAGCCAGCCGCGTGATGCCGCCATCGTGCAGGGCCATCTGCGTCAGGGCGTCGATATCGTCACTGATCAGCACAGTGCCGAAATCCGCTTCAAAACGCAGCCCGTCGCGCATGAAGCCCCACCGCAGGAAGCGGCCGTCGACCGGGTAGCGGAACACCAGGCAGCGGTGCTCGCGCAACGCCTCGGGCGTGGCAGGCACGCCGGCGCTTGCCAGGTAACCGGGAGAGGCGCAGCAGATGAACGGAATACGGGCAATGTGCCTCGCCAGCAGGTGGTCTTCCAGCTGCGGGGCGATGCGCAGGCTGACATCGACGTCCTCGCGGGCATGGTTGACCCGTCGATCAGTCGTTACCAACTCTATCGAAAGCTGGGGGTAACGGGCACTGAATGCTGGGATCAAGGGCGCCAGCACATGGCGACCGAAGGCCGAGGTGGAGGCGATGCAGAGGCGGCCATGGGGCTCGCTGTCGGGGGTTGTGACGGCCAGTTCGGCCTGGGCAAGGTCTCGGTCCACCTGCCTGACCCGCTCGTAGTAGAGCGTGCCGGCGGGGGTCAAAGCCATGCTGCGCGTGGTGCGGGTGAGCAAGCGCACCTGCAGATGCGCTTCGAGGCGTGCGAGGTTCTGGCTCACCGCCGCCGGGCTGAGCCCCAGGCTGCGCGCCCCGGCAGCGATGCTGCCGGCCTCTACCACCTTGATGAAGCTGCGGATGGCATTGAGCAAGTCCATGTCGAGCCCTTGGGATTCGTAAGAATCTCTTTATAAAGAACTCAATGACGATGGTCTACAGCCCTGCCACCGACGATTGCTAACCTGCGCCTCCACTCATCTTTCTGGAGTTCGCATGAGCAACCTGTCCCCTACGCGCAGCCGGCGCAAATTGCGCCCCAGTGCCACACCGTACGTGTTCGCCCTCTACATGTCGTCGATCATGGCGTTATTGATGTGCTTCGTGATCACTGCGGCCAACGCCGGGGTGAACCCGCAGTATCTGAGCAACGTAATGAAGGCCTACCAACTGGCCATGCCGGTGGCGTTCCTCTGCGTGCTGATGGTCAGGCCGGTGGTGCTACGGCTGGTGGCGATTACCGTTCACCCCCATTAACGCCCCCCTCATTGAATCACCACACCCTTTGTAGGAGCAGCCTTGTGCTGCGAAGAGGCCGGTACAGGTAACTGACATAGTCGCTACCTGCACCGGCCTCTTCGCAGCACAAGGCTGCTCCTACAAAAAAAGCGGCACTATGGCTGCGATGCGATGGCCTTCTCGATCGCTGCCCTGAAGGCCGGGTCGTCCGGCTTGGTCAGGCTAGAGAAGCTGCCAATCACCTTGCCCTTGCGATCCACTACGTATTTGTAGAAATTCCACTTCGGCGCATTGCTCTGGCTCGCCAGCTCGCTGAACAGCGGGATCGCATCCTTGCCACGCACCGGCTGGGCCTTGGTCATGGTGAAGGTCACCCCGTAATTGGCGTAGCAGACCTTGGCAATCTTCTCGCTGTCGGCATCTTCCTGCTTGAAGTCATTAGAAGGCACACCGAGCATCTCCAAGCCCTGCTCGTGGTACTCCTTGTACGTCGCCTCAAGCCCCTCGAACTGCGGCGCAAACCCGCAATAGCTGGCCGTGTTGACCACCACCAGCGGCTTGCCGGCAAAGCGCTGGCACAGATCAACCTGCCCTTTGCCACGCAGTTCGGGCAGGCTGCCCTGCAACACGGCCGGGCAATCCGCAGCCCAGCTCGACGTGGCGGCAAGCAGGGCCAGCACAGGCACCGTCAACCAATGTGCACGCATCGTTCGTTTCTCCCGCAAGACAATCCTTGAACTTGCAGGGTAGCGCTTAACAAACCCCCATGCCCAGTTGCATCAACGCCAACCCACCCTGGTGCCACCCCCACCACACCAGCGCCAGCAGCACGATCGCGGCAGCGGCGAGCAAGCCTTGGGCCAGGTAGCGCTTCATGCGGCCTGGGCCTGCAGGCGGGCGACCGGGCGTTCACGTACCGGCCAGTTGAGGGCGGCGGCCAGCAGGCTGAGCAGGATCGAAATCTGCCAGACCAGGTCGTAGTTGCCCGTGCGGTCGTAGACCACCCCGCCCAACCAGCCGCCCAGGAAGGCGCCCAGCTGGTGGAAGAGGAACACGATGCCGCCCAGCATCGACAGGTTGCGCACACCAAACAGTGTCGCCACTGTGCCGTTGGTCAACGGGACGGTAGAGAGCCACAGCAGGCCCATGGCGATGCCGAACAGGTAGGCGCTGAATTGGGTCACAGGTGCCCAGAGGAACAACACGATCACGACTGCGCGGAGCAGATAAAGCCCTGTGAGCAGGCGCGGCTTGGACATGCGCCCGCCCAGCCAGCCGGCGGTGAAGGTGCCGACGATGTTGAACAGGCCCACCAGTGCCAACACCGTGGTGCCCGTGGTCGCAGCCAGGTGCTGGTCGACCAGGTAGGCCGGCAGGTGCACGCCGATGAACACCACCTGGAACCCGCAGACGAAAAAGCCCAGCGCCAGCAGCCAGAACCCGGTATGCGAGCAGGCTTCACGCAGGGCCTGGCCCAAGGTCTGTTCGGCGCCATGGCTGGGCAGCGGGCGGTCACGCAACAGGCCGACGAGGGGTACGATGAGTGCCACCATCAGGCCCAGGACCAGCAACGCGGCGGACCAGCCCAGCCACTCGATCAAGCCAAGGGTGCCGGGCAGCATGGCGAACTGGCCGAATGAACCGGCCGCACTCGCAATACCCATCGCCATGCTGCGTTTGTCGGCCGGCACGGCGCGCCCAACCACACCCAGGATGACCGAGAACGAGGTACCGGAAAGGCCAATGCCAATCAGCAGGCCAGCGCTCAACGACAGCGACCAGGCAGAGTCGGCCATCCCCATGAACATCAACCCGGCGGCGTAGAGAATGCCACCGATGATCACCACGCGCGCCGCGCCCACGCGGTCAGCCAAGGCGCCGGCGAACGGTTGTGCCAGCCCCCAGATGAGGTTCTGCAAAGCGATGGCGAAGGCAAACACACCACGCCCCCAGCCAAAGTCGGCGCTCATCGGCGCCAGGAACAGGCCAAAGCCGTGTCGCACACCCAAAGACAGCGCCAGTATCAACGCTGCCCCCACAAGCACCCACCCGCTGGTTCGCCACACCGAAGTCATTGTCGTTATCTCCAGCACATCGCAAGGTTTTGCGGGTATATACCCGCTTATAGTCGCATCAGCTCAAGCCAGTTGTTCCAGCAAGCGCACCAACTCGTCACGCTGCCCTACGCCCAAGCGCTCGACCAGCAACCCTTGGGCCTGCTTCCAGGCCGGGTAAGCTGCTTGCAGCAGCGCCTTACCGGCTTCGGTCAGCAGCACCACGCGGTTGCGTTGGTCGTCGCCGTCAGCCAAGGCCACCAGGCCATCGGCTTCGAGCACCCGCAGGTTGCGCCCCAAAGTGCTGCGTTCGAGGCCCATGGCCTCGGCCAAGGTGGTGATGCTCGGGCGGTCGAGCCGCTGCAAGTGCCGCAACAGGGAAAACTGGGCGACATTGATGCCGAAGCCGGCAAGGGCCTCGTCATAATGCCGGCTCACCCCGCGGGCGGCACGACGCAGATGGGTACAGATGCATTCACTGGTCAGCATGGATACGTGTATATACCCGCGTCATGGGTGTTGCAAGAAGTTTCATCAGGATGGACTGCGGCGTGGGAGATCGCGTGCAGGTGATTCAGAGGCCCAGCGCCAACCCCAGCACCACGGTCAGCTCCAGCAACTCGAGCATCGCCCCGGCGGTGTCACCGGTCGTGCCGCCCAGGCGCCGACACATGAGGCGTCGCAACCAGGCGAACACAGCCACGGCTGCAACCAGCACCCAGATCGCGCCCCAACCGCCCACTGCAAGGCACAGGGCTGCACTGGCGAGCAATACCCACCCAGCAGCAGCGCGCGGGAGATGTTCGGCCAGCGCCTGCCCCAGGCCACCGGGGCGTACGTAAGGCGTACACAGGAACAGGCCCAGCATCGCCGCACGCCCTACCACCGGTGCCAGCAGCAGTTCAAGCCCTGCCCCACGCTCGACCAGTACCCACAACGCACAGAATTTCAGCAACAGCACCAGCACCAAGGTCACCACGGCGATCGGCCCGCTGCGCGGATCTTTCATGATCCGCAGCGTGCGCTCTCGGTCGCCGAAGCCACCCAGCCAGGCATCGGCGCTGTCGGCCAACCCGTCCAGGTGCAGGGCGCCGCTGAGCAACACCCACAGCGCCAGCAGCAACGCCGCGTGCAAAGGTGCGGGCGTGCCGTGCAGCAGAAGGCTGGCCAGCCACAGCAGCAGCCCGAACAGCAGCCCGACCAGTGGGTAGCACAACAGCGAGCGGCCTACTTGCTGCGGCGCCGGCATGCCCGGCAAACGCACCGGCAGGCTGCTGAGAAACTGCAAGGCAATCCAGAACGGCAGCATGTCAGTGCGCCTCGCCCAATTGACCGTCGTCGCGCAGCACCAGGCGCACCAATGCGCCGTGGGCAACTTCTACCTGCAGCAACTGCTCCCGGGGCAGGCCACGTGCACGGGCCAGCAACAGGCGCATCACCCCGCCGTGGGTGACCAGCAGCACGCGCTTGCCGGCATGCTGCTGGCACAAGCGCTCGACGCCCGCCAGTACCCGTTCGGCAAACGCACTGACCGGTTCGCCATTGGGCGGGGTATAGCCATAAGGGTCGGCCCAGAAGCGCCCCAGCGCATCGGCCTGGTCTTCCATGATCTGCGCCGCGCTGCGGCCTTCCCAGTCACCGAAATGCAGCTCCTGCAAAGCGGCCTCACGCTGTACCGGCAGGTGCAGGCGTGCACCCAGCTCATCGGCAAAACGCGCACAGCGCTGCAGCGGCGAGCTGACCAGCACCTGCCACGGGCCCGCTTCGGCGACCGCGCTGCGCATCTGCGCCCAGCCCTTTTCAGTCAGGGCATCATCAAGGCTGCCACGCAGGCCGCCCTGCTCCGTTTCGCCGTGGCGCAACAGGTCGAGGATCATGCCGGGCGGTCCGCCACGGCCGCTTCGGCAAACGTCGCCATCTGGCCGTGCAGCGCACAGGCCAGGCGCAACAAGGGGACCGCCAGGGCGGCGCCGCTGCCCTCGCCCAGGCGCAGGCCCAGCGCCAGTAACGGCTCGGCCTGCAACGCTTCGAGCAAGGCCTTGTGCCCTGGCTCCGCGCCCTGGTGGGCAAACAGCAGCCATGCCCGGCATTGCGGGTTGAGGCGTACCGCCACCAGCGCAGCAACGCTGCAGATAAAGCCGTCCACCAGCACCGCGACGCCCTCTTGCGCGCAGGCGATGTAAGCGCCCGCCAAGGCAGCGATCTCGAAACCGCCGACACAGGCCAGCGCCTGCAGCGGGTCGTCAGCACGCAGGCCATGCAGGATCAGCGCACGCTCGATGACTTCGGCTTTGTGCCGCACACCGGCGTTGTCCAGGCCAGTGCCTGGGCCGCTCAACTCACGCGCTGGGCAGCCCAGCAAGTTACTGGCCAGGGCGGCAGCAGCGGTCGTGTTACCGATGCCCATTTCGCCACCGATGAACAACTGCGCGCCCTGTTCAGCGGCCCGCAATGCGCTGTCGCGGCCGGCCTGCAAGGCGGACTGCAACTGGGCTTCGGTCATCGCTGGCTGGCGGGCGAAGTTGGCGGTGCCGGCGCCCAGGCGCAGATGCCGCACACCGGGCAGCGCCAGGCTGGGGTCGATGGTGCCGAGGTCGACCACTTCCAGGCTGGCCTGCAGCTGGCGCGCCAACACGCTGATCGCCGCGCCGCCGCCGACGAAGTTGCGCAGCATTTGCCCGGTCACGGCTTGCGGGTAGGCCGAAATGCCCTCCTCTACCACACCGTGGTCACCGGCGAAAATCGTGATCGCCAGTTGGTCCACCGTTGGCCGCTCTCGGCCTTGCAGGCCCGCCAGGTGCACGGCCAGGCCTTCCAGCTGGCCGAGCGAACCGGCAGGTTTGGTCAGCTGTTGCTGACGGGCGCGGGCCTGGTCCATGGCGGCGTTGTCGAGGGGTTGGCAGGCATCACGCCACCAGGCTTGAGTCATAGTGCAGGTCCTTTGAGCATAAGGGGCAGGCCAGCCACGGTCAGCACCACGCGCTGACAGCGTTCAGCAACGGCCTGGTGTAGCCAGCCGGCCTGGTCGACATAACGCCGGGTCAGTTCACCCATGGGCACCACGCCCAGGCCGGTTTCGTTGCTGACCAAGATAACCGTGCCGGGCAACTGCGCCAGGCAGTCGAGCAGCGCATCGCGCTCCTCGGCCAGGCGCTGGTCGTTGTCGAGCATCAGCAGGTTGGTCAGCCACAGGGTCAGGCAATCCACCAACAGGCAGCGCCCTTCGGTCGCTTCGCGGCGCAGCACCGCCGCCAGTGCCAGGGGTTCTTCGATCAACCCCCAGTCAGCGGGCCGGCGTTGGCGATGCAAGCGCACGCGTTCGTTCATTTCACCGTCCAGCGGCTCGCTGGTGGCGATGTAGGTGACCGGCAGGCCGCTGTCGCTGGCCAGCTGTTCGGCCAGGCGGCTCTTGCCGGAACGGGCGCCGCCGAGGATCAGGTTGAGCATTTCAGGCGACTCCACACAGCGTGCGCAGGTGCGCGGTGTCCAGGTGTTTTTCCACCAGGTCCGCCAGGCGTTCGATATCACGCTCGCGCAGGGCCTGGTAGTCGATAGTCTCTGCATCGGCCAGCCCCGCCCAGCGCAGCAACGCGGCGCACGACTGGCTGCCTTCGAACAGGCCATGCAGGTAGGTGGCGAGGATCTGCCCATCGGCGCTGATGGCGCCGTCACAGCGGCCGTCGTCCAGCTGCACGGCGGGGCGTTCCAGGGCCGGGCCCTGAGTAACGCCGGCATGGATCTCGTAGCCAGAAACCGGCGCGTTTTCCAGGGTCACGGTACCGGCAACGTTGCGCAGTTGCTTGTCGGCCTCCAGTACCGTGGCGTAGTCCAGCAGGCCCAGCCCAGGGCTGGAGCCCGCCGGCCCTTCCAGGCCCAGCGGGTCGTGCACCTGAGCCCCGAGCATCTGCAGGCCGCCGCAGATGCCGATGAGCTTGCCGCCATAGCGCAAGTGGCGGGCAATGGCGGTATCCCAGCCCCGCTCGCGCAGTTGCGCCAGGTCGCCACGCACGCTTTTCGAGCCAGGCAGGATGATCAGGTCGGCAGGCGGTATCGGCTGGCCGGGCCCGATGAACTGCAAATCCACTTGCGGGTGCAGGCGCAGCGGGTCGAAGTCAGTGTGGTTGCTGATGCGCGGCAGCACCGGCACGATCACCTTCAGTACGCGCTCCCCTTTGGCCACCTGGCGCACATCGATGCCGTCCTCGGCCTCCAGGTGCAGGTCGGTGACATACGGCAACACGCCCAGCACCGGCTTGCCGGTACGCGCTTCGAGCCAGTCCAGCCCAGGCTGCAGCAAGGCGATGTCACCGCGGAAGCGGTTGATGACGAAGCCTTTGACCCGCGCCTGTTCACTCGGCGACAGCAGCTCCAGCGTGCCCACCAGGTGAGCGAATACCCCACCGCGGTTGATGTCGGCCACCAGGATCACCGGGCAGTCGACCGCTTCGGCAAAGCCCATGTTGGCGATGTCGCCGGCACGCAGGTTGATCTCTGCCGGCGAGCCCGCACCTTCGACCATCACCACCGGGTACGCGGCGCTCAGGCGCTGGTGCGACGCCAGCACCGCTTGCATGGCGATGGCCTTGTAGTCGTGATAAGCCACTGCATTCATGCTGGTGACCGCGCGACCGTGGATGATCACCTGGGCGCCAGTGTCGCTGTTGGGTTTGAGCAGCACCGGGTTCATGTCGGTGTGCGGCGCCAGCCGGCAAGCCTGGGCCTGCACAGCCTGGGCCCGGCCGATTTCGCCACCGTCGGCGGTCACTGCGCTGTTCAGCGCCATGTTCTGCGGCTTGAACGGCACCACGCCGACACCCTGGCGCAACAGCCACCGGCACAGCGCGGTCACCAGCGTGCTTTTGCCGGCATCGGAGGTGGTGCCTTGCACCATGAGCGTGGTCATGCCGTTTCCTTTTGATAATCGGTCAGGGCCTGGGCCAGGCGCTGCTCGTCCGCCGCACTGGCAGGCAAGCCCAGGCGCACGGCGGCGGGCTGCTCGAACAGGCGCACCAGGATGCCGCGCCGGGCAAGAAAGTCATGCAAGTGCGCGGCACGCTCGCTGCGCACGTACTGGAACAGGTCGCAGCCGCCGCTCGGCGCCAGCCCGGTGCTGTGCAACAGCGCAGCGAGGCGCTGGCTGCTGGCGGCGCAGCGCTCGATCTGCACCTGGTGGGCAATGTGGTCGGCAAAGCAGGCTTGGGCCAGCACCCGCGTGGGGCCGCTGACAGTCCAAGGGCCGAGCAACTCAGCCAGCCGCTGCAGCACGCTGGGCTGCGCCGCAACAACCCCCAAACGCACACCGGCCAGGCCAAAGAACTTGCCGAACGAGCGCAGTACGATCAGGCCAGGCCGTTCGGCGCAGTCGACCACGCTGTGGGCGGGGGTGTTGTCCATGAACGCCTCGTCGACCACCAGCCAGCCCCCACGCGCCGCCAGTCGCCCATGCCAGTCGAGCAGGCGCTCCCGGCTGACCTGACGGCCGGTCGGGTTGTTGGGGTTGACCAGCACCAGCACATCGAGGCTGTCGAGCGCGCCTTCCACCTGGGCTTCATCCAGTTCGAGCAATGTGTGCCCTGCCCGCTGCCAGGCATACGGGTGCTCGGCATAGCACGGGGTCAACACACCGACCCGGCCCGCCGGGCGCAGCAATGGCAAGGCCTGGATCGCGGCCTGCGAGCCGGCCACCGCCAACAGCTGGCGGGTGCCGTAGTACTGCCGAGCGGCTTCTTCCAGGCCGTCTTCGGTCTCTGGCAGACGCGCCCAGGCGTCGAGTGGAATAGGCGGGATCGGGTAAGGCCAAGGGGCAATGCCGCTGGACAGGTCGAGCCAATGTTCACGCGCGATCCCGTAGTGACGCACCGCACGCAGCAGACGACCACCGTGTTCAAGCATTCCAGTAAGCTCCCAGGCAAATCAGCAGTACCCACAGCCACACGCCCCGCTGCACCAGGCTCCAGCCGCGCTCGATGGCATTGGCATCGGCCATTGGCCCATCGCCCAGGCGCGGCCGCTCGTGCAGTTCACCGTGATACACCGCCGGGCCGCCCAGCTCGACCCCCAGCGCGCCGGCACCTGCCGCCATCACGGGGCCGGCGTTGGGGCTGTCCCACAGGGGCCCCTGGTTGCGCCAGCAGGCCAGGGCCAGGCGGGTTTTGCCGAGCAGCGCGTAGGTCAGCGCCACCAGCCTTGCGGGAACATAGTTGAGCACATCGTCGATGCGTGCGGCGCACCAGCCAAACCGCTCGAAGCGTTCGTTGCGATAGCCCCACATGGCATCCAGTGTATTGCTCAATCGGTACAACACCACGCCGGGCGCGCCCGCCACCACGAACCAGAACAGCGCGGCGAACACCGCATCGCTGCCGTTTTCCAGCACTGACTCGGTGGCCGCCCTGGCCACGGCGGGCTCGTCCAGCTCGCGGGTTTCACGGCTGACCAAGTAACCGACCCGCCGCCGCGCCTCTTCCAGGTCACCCTGGCGCAATGCGTTCGCCACCGGCAGCACGTGCTCGCCGAGGCTACGCAGGCCCAACGCGCAGTACAGCGCCAGCACGTCGACCAGCCAGCCGATGTACGGCAGCCAGGACAGGATCAGTGCAACCAGGGTCAGCGGCACCACCGCGAGGAACCAGGCGCTCACGCCATGGCTGCGCCAACCGCGCCCTCCGGCATTCAGGCGACGCTCCAGGTTGGCGGCCATGTTGCCGAACGCCACCAGTGGATGACGCCGCTGTGGCTCGCCCAGCAAGGCATCCAGGGCCACCCCGGCCACGGTCAGCAAGGCAACGCTCATGGCTGCTCCCCCCATTGGTTGTGATACAGCAGGTCACTCAAGGGGCGTTCTTCTGCCCAGTTTTCCAGCACCAGCATCGGTGCCGGGTAAAATTCGGCCACAGGCCCCAGGCACAGCACCGCCACCGGCTTGGCCCCCGCCGGCATGCCCAGCAGTTCGGCCAATGCCACGGGGTCGAACAGCGATACCCAGCCCATCCCCAGGCCCTCGGCACGCGCCGCCAGCCACAGGTTCTGGATAGCGCAGGCCAGCGAGGCGAGGTCCATTTCCGGCAAGGTACGGCGGCCAAAGATGTGCGGCTCGCGCTGGTCCATCAACGCGGCCACCAGCAGTTCGGCGCAATCGTTGATGCCTTCGACCTTGAGCGTCATGAACGCATCGGCACGTTCGCCCAGTGCATCGGCCGTGCGCAGCCGCTCTTCTTCGACCAACGCCTGGATGCGCGCGCGCAGGTCGCGCTGAGTGATGCGGATGAACCGCCAGGGCTGCATCAGCCCGACGCTCGGTGCCTGATGCGCCGCAGCCAACAGGCGGGCGAGCAACGCCGGGGCCACCTCGCCACCGGCAAAATGGCGCATGTCGCGGCGTTCGCCGATGGCCCGGTACAGCGCGGCGCGTTCGGCGTCGCTGAAAGCGTGTTCGCTCATGGTCGCAACAGCGCCGCCGCCGCGTCCGGGTTGGAGGGGAAGTAGAAGTGCACGTAGGAAGCCGTCAGGCGGCCCAGGCGATACACCGCCTCGTTGCCACGCCCGCCGTTGGGGCTCAGCCCCCGGGCGATCGGCGTCAGCTCGGTGCTGGTGAGCGAGTGATGGTAGGTGTGGCCACGCAGGGTGCCTTCGGGCAGTTCCACTGCCTGCAAGGCCAATGCGGCCAGGCGTTTCTGCATGGTCGCCTCGCCCGTCAGCAAGCCGAGCAGTTCGGCACGCTCACCCGCTACGTCGGTCAGTGCGTCGAGCAGGTAAAGCATGCCGCCACACTCGGCCAGCAACGGCTTGCCCTGGGCATGATGGTCACGGATCGCCGCGCACATCGGCGTGTTGGCCGCCAGTGCGTGGTGGTGCAGTTCCGGGTAGCCGCCCGGCAAGTACAGGCTGTCCACAGCGGGCAGTTCGCAGTCGTGCAGCGGCGAGAAGAACACCAGCTGCGCGCCGAGGTTGCGCATCAGGTCGATATTGGCACCATAAAGGAAGGCGAACGCCTCGTCCCGCGCCACGCCAATGCGCACACCGGCCAATGAAGCGGCGGCCGGCTGCGGTTCCGGCTCGGCAAACGCCACGGGCGGTGGTAAAGCGGCATCGCAACTGGCGCCCAGCGCTTCGGCCGCAGCATCCAGGCGGGCATCCAGGTCGTTCAGCTCGCTGGCCTGGACCAAGCCCAGGTGGCGGCTCGGCAGTTCGATACCGCGCTCACGCGACAGGCCGCCGTACCAGCGCAGCCCTTCGGTCAGGCTGCCTTCTAGCAGCTGCGCATGGCGCAAGCTGCCGACCCGGTTGGCCAGCACGCCGGCGAATGGCAGGTCGGCCTGGTAACGCGCCAGCCCCAGGGCCAGGGCGCCAAAGGTCTGGGCCATGGCCGTGCCGTCGATCACCGCCAGCACCGGCACGCCGAAATGACGCGCCAGGTCGGCGCTCGACGGGGTGCCGTCGAACAGGCCCATGACCCCTTCGATCAAGATCAGGTCAGCCTCAGCGGCTGCTTCCCATAGCAGGCGACGGCTTTCCTGCGCGCCGATCATCCACAGGTCGAGCTGGTAGACCGGTGCGCCGCTGGCACGCTCCAGGATCATCGGGTCGAGAAAATCAGGCCCACACTTGAACACCCGGACCTTACGCCCGAGGTTACGGTGCAGCCGGGCCAAGGCTGCGGTCACAGTGGTCTTGCCCTGGCCGGAAGCCGGCGCCGCGATCAACACGGCCGGGCAATGTCGCAGTTCACTCACAGTTCAACGCCCTTCTGCGCACGGATACCCGCCTGGAAGGCGTGCTTGAGCATGCCCATCTCGGTGACGGTATCGGCCAGTTCGATCATTTCAGGCTTGGCCGCGCGGCCGGTAACGATCACGTGCTGCATCGGCGGGCGAGCCTGGATGTCGGACAGCACCTGATCGAGGTCGAGGTAGCCATGCTTGAGCGCGATGTTCAGTTCATCGAGTACCACGAACTGTACGGTCGGGTCTTGCAGCAGCTGGCGCGACACGGCCCAGGCGGCTTCGGCGGCGGCGATGTCGCGCTGGCGGTCCTGGGTCTCCCAGGTGAAGCCCTCGCCCATAACGTGGTAGCGCACCTGCTCCGGGAAGCGCCGGAAAAACAGCTCTTCGCCGGTGCTGTTGCGGCCTTTGATGAACTGCACCACGCCGCACTGCATGCCGTGGCCCAGGGCGCGGGCGAGCATGCCGAACGCCGAGCTGCTCTTGCCCTTGCCGTTGCCGGTCAGCACCAGCAACAGGCCGCATTCATTGGGGGAATTGGCGATGCGCTCGTCGATGACCGCCTTTTTGCGCTGCATGCGCGCCAGGTGGCGTTCGTCGCGTTCGGTGGGTTCGCTCATCAGGGTTCTCCGCAGGCTGACGCCACGCGAGAAGCGGCGACAGGTCGATAGGCAGGCAGACGGAGAACGCGCAGGAGCCGTGGCTGGACGCCACGGTGCACCGCGCATCACCCTCCGTGATGCCGTTGGCTGAATCAGGCCGGTCTCCGGGCTTGTGAGCGGGCCTTGGCCCACGCCTGCGCGCCTTCCCGGATGCTGGCATCCAGTGGCTGTGCGCGACATTTGACTCACTTACCGTTGCGGGGGCAGCGCCGGGCTCGCGCCTTTGCTGGCGCCCACCGGCTTCCCAGTTTCACCCTGCCCAGACGGGGCTGGCAGGGCACCTGAAACACGCGCGAAGGTTAGAGGGTTGGGGCGGGAGCGTCAATCGAACGCGCCCGCCTTTGGCGCAGCGGTGGTGCTCAACTAACGACATTATTCAGGAAAGAATCGCGTCACCAGTGCCGGCGTCCTGATGTGCGCCGTGTAGGCCGCCAGGTCGAAGGCAAGCCCTGTGCGCAGGTCGTAAACCGGCCCCAGTGCAGGTTTGATGGTCTGCTTCAGGGTGACCTTGATGAAGCGATAGTACTCGCCATAGACCTGCTGCAAGGCATCGATGCGGAAGTAGTTGCCAGGCTGGAACAGCGTTTCGGCCTCTTCGGAATACGACGAAAAGGCGCTGATCGGCGTTGCGCTGTGGTAGTCCCCGGCAGGCAGCTCGAACACCACCGAACTGTCATCGAACAAGCCTGGCACGCCGCCCGGCACGTTCGGGTAACGCAAGCAGGCAAACTCTGCGGCCATGTAGGGGTTTTCGGTGAACGAGGTGAAGTCGGTATTGACCAGCACATCGCCAACCCGCAGCTCACCGTTTCGGTAACGCTCACCACCTGTACGGCGCGAGCGATGCCCCCCTCGGTACAACCTCACCTGATTGTTTTTGGGCAACTGTTCGAGGCTATCGGCAAGGTCGGCAATATAGTCATCCTCATCGCCATACCGGTAGCTCCCCGAGCGGAACACATCGTTCACTTTCGACTCATCGCTGGTGTAGTAGTCGACCAGTGCGTTGAAGTACTCCGGGCCGCAGTGATACGAGTAGTGCGTGCGGCCCGCGACCTTCACGCAGTCCAGGTTGCGCTCATCGAGGTCGGGCGCCCGTCCGCGGGGCAGTTCGACGACAGGCCAGGACGCCAATAACGCCTTCTGCCGCTCAAGCGCGAATTCACCCAGCTTCTTGCTCTGCGGGCCGTTCGCCAACGTATAGGTATCCCAGAACGGTGAATTTGTGCTCGGCATACCTTCAACGGCCAAGGGTGTCCCCCCCAGCAATCGGGGCGGCGCCAGCACTTCCCACTCCCCGGCCTGGTTCAGACGCACCGGGTGCAGCGGGCTGAAGGCAAACGGGTTATCTGCCGAAACCACCAACCACACGGCCAGCTCATGGCTGTAACGCACGCGATAGGGCAAACCTTGCACATTGATCCAGCAACTGCCGTCGTCATTGACGTGAATGCCGCGCAAGCGGCCCTCCTCGCCCGGCTCCCCGGTCAGCACGGTATTGGCGCCCTGCAACTCCTCCGGCAAGGCCGAAGCAGTCGTCGGTTGCCAGCGCCCCAATGAAAGGTTCGTTTCATGGGGCGGTGCTTGATACGCCAGCGAGGCAAAGCTCGCCTGGAAGCTGATATCGACCAGGTTCATGCTGGCGAATACGCTTTCGAGCATGGCCGAGCGCAGGGCATCCTTGCGGCTCTGTTCATCACCCGCGTGCAAAGCAGCGTCCACGTCCAGCGCCACCTTGCCCACACTGGCCCCCAGCAGCATCAGCGTGACCGGCCAGCCCAACGGCGCAAAACCACCAAACACCCCCAGGAACGCCGCCAGATACCCACTGCACATGGCCTTGCGCAGCCCGGCATTGGTTTGCATCAGTTGCGCATTACCCTGCATTTCGAGCCTGGCCTGCTCGGCCAGGTAAGCAAACAGGGTCGTGCCAAGCGGCCGCTTGAACAACGTCAGAGCGATCAATGCGGCTTCGTTCGAACGGCTGTCGGCAATACCTTGCAGGTGCACCTTGATCAACCGCCTGGCGGTGGTATCACGCGGATTGCTATGGGCTCCCGCCACGAAGGCATCGAGGGTGTCCTTCGACTGCAACTGCGTGCGTATCCAACTCACCATCGCGAATTCGGAATCGAAGCCCTTGAGCGGCTTCTCTGCCCACGGCATATAGGCCATGACCCGCCCATCGGGCGCACTCAGGCTGAACAAACACCAGCGATCCGTTTCACCAAACACATAGCGGTGGACCGTTATCTCGCTGCGCGTGGCGTCCTGTTCGAGAACCTCCAGGGTCGGCAATTCACCATTAGGCAAGGCGTCAGTCACCATCCCCCGCAAGCGCAGCCAATCTGCATGCGAGATTGCGCCATCCGCCAATGCCACTGCACCCTGCCCTAACACATTGGTTTTGGCCAGCACCCGGAAATGATCGCCATAATGGGACCAGAAGCGCTGGACTTGCGCACGATAGGAAACCGCGAAGTCCAGCGCCCACAGGTCTTTTTGCACGTCACTGCCCAGCATCGGCACTTCGTTGCGCTCGTCGTAAAACGGCGCATGGGGCCCCTGCCGGTAAAACCCGCCACGCATGTCGAGCTCGTCACTGGCATCTTGGAAGTACAGGTCGAAGCGGTCGATTACCAGTTCGTGCATCAACATCGACTTCTGCGGCGGATGGCTGTGTTGCCAACCGGTTTTACTGAGGCTGCTGGAGTTCTCGTTATTGAACTGGTGCCACCAGACGAAGCGAGGGTCAATTCGCCTGCCCGTGTGTTTTTGCAGAATGCGCGCAGCCTGCTGGCTCGCCAGCGCGTAAGGGTCGGGGTAATCCCGTACCACGTCATCCACCAGCCGGACCAGCGGCCGCGCAGCATCGAATGCCTCGAGGCTGCGAATCACCCTTGCTTTTATATCCGTCATGGCCCACTCCAGGCACTAGAAATCGGGCGTTCATCCTGGCGGCCTGCATCATTGCCGTGTGGTAGATGTATGCCTCCCGCCGCTGAACCCCGTGCGCACAACCCTGCTCTGAATATTGAGTGTTCCTTTTCGGAGAGCAGCGACCATGAAGCGCATCGGCATTGTCTTACCCTGGGTGTTGGCTGCCGGCCTGGCAGGATGCAGCGACACAGCCCACCTGGACGTGATGGACGGCAGCGGCCCTTCGCCGCAACTGCCCGCGCCCAGCCAGTCGCTGGTCCCCACGGTGAACATCGCGCCGGCCATTGGCTGGCCCCAGGGCGCCAAGCCCCAAGCTGCAGCCGGCACGCAGGTAACGGCCTTCGCCGACAAGCTCGACCACCCGCGCTGGCTCTATGTGTTGCCCAACGGCGATGTGCTGGTGGCCGAAACCAACGCCCCGCCCAAGCCTGAAGATGGCAAAGGCCTGCGTGGCTGGGTGATGGGCAAGGCGATGCAGCGCGCCGGCGCCGGCGTGCCTAGCGCCAACCGCATCACCTTGCTGCGCGATGCCGACCATGATGGGGTCGCGGAAGTGCGCACCACCTTCATCGAAGGGCTCAATTCGCCCTTCGGCATGGCGCTGGTGGGCAAGGACTTTTACGTGGCCGACACCGACAAACTGCTGCGCTTTCACTACGAGCCCGGGGCCATGCACATTCGCGGCGAGGGCCAGCAGGTGGTCGAACTGCCTGGCGGGCCGCTTAACCATCATTGGACCAAGAACGTGATCGCCAGCCCTGACGGCAAGAAGCTCTACGTGACGGTGGGCTCCAACAGCAACGTAGGGGAAAACGGCCTGGACAAGGAACAGGGCCGTGCGGCGATCTGGGAAGTGGACCCTGCCAGCGGCCAGCAGCGCGTGTTTGCCAGCGGCCTGCGCAACCCCAACGGCCTGGCCTGGGAGCCCCACAGCGGCGCACTGTGGACGGCGGTCAACGAACGTGACGAGATCGGTAGCGACCTGGTGCCGGACTACATCACGTCAGTCAAGGATGGCGGCTTCTATGGTTGGCCCTACAGCTATTACGGGCAACACGTCGACCAGCGTGTCGAGCCCCAGGCCCCGCAGAAGGTTGCCCAGGCACTGATGCCGGACTACGCGGTGGGCCCGCACACGGCATCGCTGGGGCTGACGTTCGCCGAGCCTGGCGTGTTGCCGCCGCCGTTCGGGCAGGGGGCATTCGTGGGCCAGCACGGCTCGTGGAACCGCAAGCCGCACAGTGGCTACAAGGTGATCTTCGTGCCGTTCGATGCAACAGGCAAACCTGCCGGCAAGCCGGTCGACCTGCTGACAGGGTTTCTGAATGACGAAGGCAAGGCCATGGGGCGACCGGTGGGGGTGATCAATGATAAGCGCGGCGGTTTGCTGGTGGCGGATGACGTGGGGAACGTGATCTGGCGGGTGAGCAAGGCCTTGTAGGAGCAGCCTTGTGCTGCGAAGAGGCCGGTGAAGGCCCCTTACCACTAAGACTTGTGCACCGGCCTCTTCGCAGCGCAAGGCTGCTCCTACACAGTCAGCGATCAACTGCTGACTGCGCAGTGCCTCAGGGATTCTGCGCCAGGTGCCCCTGCGGAATCACGCGCTTGGCCTGTAGGTAAGCCTTGGCCCAGTAGCTGTTCGACAGGTAGTCCAGGCGCACCGTACCGCCGGTGGACGGCGCATGCACAAAGCGCCCTTCCCCGACGTAGATACCGGCATGGCTGACTTGCGAGCCACCACTGGTGGCAAAGAACACCAGGTCACCCGACTGCAGTGCCTTGGCATCCACGGTAGGCGCGCGCATGACGATCATCTCCCGCGTCGAACGCGGCAAGCTGATGCCGGCGGCATCGCGGTAGACATACTTGATCAGGCCGCTGCAATCGAACCCGGAGTCGGGCGTATTGCCGCCCCAGCGATAAGGCGTGCCCACCAGCCCGATCGCACGGATCAACACGTCGTCGGCAATCGGCGAACCCTCTGGCTGGCTGTAGGTAACCTGCGGCTGAACCACAGGGGCCGGCGCAGGCGCGCGGCTGGAGCAGGCAGCAAGCAATGCCACCAGGGAAAGGAATGCGAAGCGCGCCATCATTACCATGGCCAGAACATCCTGTCTGAGACCGCTGGACCGCAGCCGAAAAGTGTTGAGAATTTAGATTAGACGCTTTCTGTAAATGCGCACGGCGGCGAGCTTTTTTTCAAAGCATCGCCGCCGTGGCAGGGTAAATCATTTTGCTATCAGTTGCGCGCGATGTTGGTCGGCGCCATCGCCAAGGCACGCTTGGCTTCGATAAAGGTCTTGCTCCAGTAGCGATCACCGAGGCTGTCGATGCGCACACCACCGCTGCGGCGGCTGCTGGAGTGGATGAACTGGTTGTCACCCAGGTAGATGCCCGCATGGCTCACACGGCCACGACCATTGGTGCTGAAGAACAGCAGGTCGCCTGGCTTGAGCTTGTTGCGCGCCACTTTCGGGGCATCGACGTTGATCATTTCACGCGTCGAACGCGGCAAGGTCATGCCGGCTTCTTCGCGGAACAGGTAACCGATGAAGCCGCTGCAGTCGAAGCCGGACTTCTCCGAGGTACCACCGAAGCGGTAGCGGGTGCCGATCAACGACATGCCGCGCTCGAGAATGCTGTCAGCCAGAACGGGCAGCTGGTAAGGCTTGCTGCTGCTGGAGAAGGCCTCCAGGTCATCTTCAGTGGCCAGCTCTTCGGGTTCGCCGAATACCGACGAAGGCGAGGCTTTGGCCTTGAACGCCGACTGTGCGGCGATCGGGGTGTGATCCTGGGGCTGAGATACCGGGGCTTGTGCCGCGCAGCCAAAAAGCAGGGTCACGAGTGCGAGGGGCACGAGGGGTGCGAAGCGCTTTAGCATGGGCACGACCGTGTCAGTAATCCTTTAGAAGGGGGAAACTATGCCCTCTATCATGGCCATTTGCAAATTTTATCGAAAAAGATGTGACTTTTTCGTTTTTCCGCTCTGGCCCAAGGATTTCAGGGGCTTACCAGCCCAGGGTTTCCTTCAGAAAAGGAATGGTCAGCTTGCGTTGCGCTTGCAGCGATGCCTGATCGAGGCGCTCAAGCAGGTCGAACAACGCGCTCATGCTGCGGGTACCGCGGGTGAGGATGAAATGGCCAACCTCATCGGTGAGGTGCAGGCCACGGCGCGACGCGCGCAACTGCAGGGCACGCAGCTTGTCTTCATCAGACATGCCGCGCATCTGGAAGATCAACGCCAGGGTCAGCCGCGACTTGAGGTCGGCCAGTTTGATGGGCAGTTCACGCGGCGAGCTGGAGGCCGCCAGCAGCAAGCGGCGGCCACTGTCACGCAGGCGGTTGAAGAGGTGGAACATGGCCTCTTCCCAATCGGCCTTGCCGGCAATTACATGCAGGTCATCGATGCACACCAGCTCGTATTGCTCGAGGTGGTCGAGCAGTTCGACACCGCGCTCGAGCAATTGCGCCAACGGCAGGTAGACGGCGGGCTCGCCCAATTGCTGGAAACGGTGTGTTGCGGCCTGCAACAGGTGAGTGCGGCCGACACCCTGCTTGCCCCACAGGTAGATGAGGCTCTCGGTCCAGCCGGCGTCAGCTTCGCATAGGCGCTCGACGTAGCCCAATGCCGCAGCATTGGCGCCCGGATAGTAGTTGATGAAGGTGGCGTCATCGCGCAGGCGCACACCCAGGGGCAACTGGATCGGTGGTTTCATGCTCGCGGGCGGTCGCTAGGACCACGGGGGGCCTTTGGTGAACAGTGTGCAAAGTCTATACCCGGAGCGCGGGCGGCACAATCAGTGAGCAGAAGAGCGCAAACAAAATCAACAAGTTGCGGCTCTTTATGGGGGCCTTTCGGCCCCACCTCACAATTCTGGATCGACATCTGCGCCATACATGTCCGACTCTTTGTACAAATCGTGCGCATGCCGCAGCAGCACCATGATCACCGCCGCCACCGGCAGCGCCAGCAGCACCCCGGTGAAACCGAACAGCTCACCACCGGCAAGAATGGCGAAGATCACCGCCACCGGGTGCAGGCCGATGCGGTCACCCACCAGCAAGGGCGTCAGCACCATGCCTTCAAGCGCCTGGCCGACCATGAACACCGCAACGATGCCCAGCATCGGATACAAGTCACCGCCAAACTGGAACAAGCCGGCCACCAGCGCCGCACCGATACCAATGATAAAGCCCATGTACGGCACGATCGCTGCCAACCCCGCCAGCATGCCAATCAGCAAGCCAAGCTCGAGCCCCACCAGCATCAGCCCAGCCGAGTAGATGACGCCCAGTGCGAGCATGACCATCAGTTGGCCGCGGACGAACGCGCCCAGCACCTCATGGCACTCCCCCGCCAACTCCACGATCTGCGGTTCGCGGTGGCGCGGCAGCAGGCTGCGCAGCTTGGCCATCATCAGGTCCCAGTCACGCAGCAGGTAGAAGCCCACCACCGGGATCAATACCAGGTTGGCCAGCCAGGCGATCAAGGCCAGGCTTGATGCCGTGGCCTGGGATAGCACGATACCGACGATGTCGGTGGTCTGGCCCATGTGCTCGCCAATGGCGGCCTTGATCTTGTCGAACTTCCAGAAGCCGTCGGCCAGGCCAAGGCGGTGTTGCACCCAGGGCAACGCCACGTGCTGCAGCCAGTCGAGCATCTGTGGCGCCAGTTCGTACAAACGCACCAGCTGTTTGGCCAGCATCGGCACCAGCACCAGCAACAAGGCCATGAGTATCAGGGTGAAGAGGCCGAACACCACCACCACGCCCCACGTGCGGGACAGCCCCAGGCGCTCCAGGCGGTCTACCAGCGGGTCTGCCAGGTACGCCAGCAGGATGCCGATCAGAAACGGGGTCAGAATATTGTGCAGGCTATATAACAGCACGGCCATCAGCAGTGCTGCGCCCAGCCAGATCCAGCGGCGCATATCGGTCACTATGGGTACTCCTTACCAGCGAAAACGCAGGCCGTCGAACGGCTTGGGTACGTCAGGTTGCTCGGGGCTCACGCCCGTTGAAGGGGCAGGCACGGCGGGGGCAACGGGCGCCTGCTCAGCGGGTACCTCCTGCAACTTGGCCAGGCCGAGTTGGGCACGTAATTGGTCGCGGTTGGCCGTGACACCGTAAGTCAGCGTGCTGCCTTCGACCATTTTAAGCCGCGGGCCATAGGGTTCGAGCACGCGGCTCAGTTCGGCGTAGCGCTGCAGGTTCATCCCCTGCACCTGGATCTGCAACTGGCTGCTAGCACCAGGGCGGGTCACATAGCGCGGCGCCAGGCGGCTGCTCACAGCCAGCATCACCGCGTCGGCCAAGGCCGCCTGGTCGGCGCCCTCGGCACTGCCCTGCTCGTGCTGGTCGCCTACCCACAGCTGCCATTTGCCTTGCCATTTGCCATCCGCCTCTTGGGCGTGTACCGCCAGTAGGGCATCGGCCGCGTAGCGCTCGGAAGCTTCGCGCAGCGGTTTTGGGTCATTGCCTTCGACCTGCTTGGCATTGGCCACCAACTGCTCTTGCAGGTCGGCCAGCGGCAGCCGCAATGGCAGCCCCCGGTGCTGAGCCGCACGGCGCAAGGGTTGGGCCGCGGATTGGCCGTCACCCACCAGGTTGCTGCCCTCGGCGTTGTCGTTGAGCCACCAGCTGAGGATCGACGGCCGGTTGCTGCCCCACAGGGCAAGGCCGGCCTTGCGCAAGGCGCGTTCGGTGCTGCCGGGGTCGAACTCGACCAGCACGGACTCGGGCGGGCCGGCTTCGGTACCAACCTGGTTGATGATTTGCTGCGGGTCTTTGCGCAGCTCGGCCAATGCCGGGCTTTGCGCCGCCTTCGGGTCACCGGTCAGGCGCAGGACCAAGGTCTCGAGGGCCTTGCCGGTGGCCTGGGTACGGGCTTCAGCGCCCTGCCCCTGAAGCGGCTCGCGCACCTGATAAAGCCCGGAGACGGTCTCGGCTTGCGCGGCTAGCGAGATCAGGGCAAGACAACCTGCTGCCAGAGTGTTGAAAAGACGCATGGAGGATTCCTGTCCAGAAACAAGGTGGAACGGCCGTTGTCATGCAGGCTGTGACCGCGGTGGAACGAAAAATGCTCCTATATGGCTTACACCTTATACAGGGGCGCGCATGACTGCCAGGCGCAGGCCTCGGGATTTAGGGTGTTTTCACGATCGAGCGCCGCCCGCGCGGCGCTTCGCAGCACAAGGCTGCTCCTACAATTTGCTTCGGGCCAGTGACGTTTGCAGGAATAATTGGCCCTAATAACTGTAGGAGCAGCCTTGTGCTGCGAAGCGCCGCACGGGCGGCGCTCGATCTCCCAGGCGACACAACCCTCAACCCACACCCTCCCCACTCACCTTTTTAACGCTTTCAAGCCCTGCCCGTCGGCCTGAGGATGGCCGCTGCACGGCAACCCTGATAAAATCGCGCGCCTTCACAGACCTCTGACGTTTCAGGCAGCCGCCGCAGCAAAGCCGGCCTTGGCCGTCACGGTCGTTTTTAAGAATCCCTCCCTCCTAAAGGCCTGGATCAATGAGCAAGCAACCCTCCCTGAGCTACAAGGACGCCGGTGTAGACATCGACGCCGGCGAAGCACTGGTCGAACGCATCAAGGGCGTGGCAAAACGCACCGCACGCCCTGAAGTCATGGGTGGCCTGGGTGGCTTCGGCGCCCTCTGCGAGATCCCGGCCGGCTACAAGCAGCCGGTTCTGGTCTCCGGCACCGATGGCGTCGGCACCAAGCTGCGCCTGGCCCTGAACCTGAACAAGCACGACAGCATCGGCCAGGACCTGGTCGCCATGTGCGTCAACGACCTGGTGGTGTGCGGCGCCGAGCCGCTGTTCTTCCTCGACTACTACGCCACCGGCAAACTGAACGTCGACGTCGCCGCCACCGTGGTCACCGGTATCGGTGCAGGCTGCGAACTGGCGGGCTGCTCGCTGGTCGGTGGTGAAACCGCCGAAATGCCTGGCATGTACGAAGGCGAAGACTACGACCTGGCCGGCTTCTGCGTCGGCGTGGTAGAAAAAGCCGAGATCATCGACGGCTCCAAGGTTGCCACCGGCGACGCGCTGATCGCCCTGCCGTCTTCCGGCCCGCACTCCAACGGCTACTCGCTGATCCGCAAGATCCTCGAAGTGTCCGGCACCGACATCGAGAACACCCAGCTCGACGGCAAGCCACTGACCGACCTGCTGATGGCGCCGACCCGCATCTACGTCAAGCCGCTGCTGCAACTGATCAAGCAGACGGGCGCAGTCAAGGCCATGGCCCACATCACCGGTGGCGGCCTGCTGGACAACATCCCGCGCGTACTGCCGAAAAACGCCCAGGCCGTGGTCGACGTGGCCAGCTGGCAGCGTCCAGCGGTATTCGACTTCCTGCAGGCGCAAGGCAACGTTGACGAGCATGAAATGCACCGCGTGCTGAACTGCGGCGTCGGCATGGTCATCTGCGTAGCTCAGGACCAGGTCGAAAACGCCCTGAACGTTCTGCGCGCTGAAGGCGAGCAGCCTTGGGTCATCGGCCGCATCGAAGAGGCCGCCGAAGGCGCCGCCCAGGTCGAGCTGCAGAACCTCAAGGCACACTGATGCCGAGCAAGACCTGCAATGTAGTGGTATTGCTGTCGGGTTCCGGCAGCAACCTGCAAGCCCTGATCGACAGCTGCCGCGGTGAAGACAGCCCGGTGCGCATCCGTGCGGTGGTGTCCAACCGCGCCGATGCCTACGGCCTGCAACGCGCCGCAGCCGCTGGCATCGACACCGCCGTACTGGACCACACCGCCTTTGACGGTCGTGAAGCCTTCGATGCCGCGCTGATGGCGCGCATCGACGGCTTTGCGCCAGACCTGGTGGTGCTGGCCGGCTTCATGCGTATCCTCAGTGGCGGCTTCGTCCGCCACTATCAGGGCCGCCTGCTCAATATCCACCCGTCGCTGCTGCCCAAGTACAAGGGCCTGCACACCCACCGACGGGCCCTGGAGGCAGGCGACGCCGAGCATGGCTGCAGCGTACACTTCGTCACCGAGGAACTCGATGGCGGCCCACTGGTCGTACAGGCTGTGGTACCGGTGAAGTCGGACGACACCGCTGAAAGCCTGGCCCAGCGGGTTCACCACCAGGAACACCTGATCTACCCGTTGGCCGTGCACTGGTTCGCCGAGGGGCGCTTGCGTCTGGACGAGCACGGTGCCTTACTGGATGGCCAGCCCCTGGCGGCCAGCGGTCACTTGATTCGATCCTAGGAGACTTTATGCGTCGCGCCCTGCTCTTGGCTCTCGCCGTGCTCGCCCTGCCCCTCCAGGCAGCTGATCTGAAGCCTTTTTCGGCCAGCTACACCGCCGACTGGAAGCAGCTGCCCATGAGCGGCACCGCCGAGCGCAGCCTGGTGAAGAATGCCAACGGTACCTGGGACCTTAATTTCAAGGCTTCCATGATGATCGCCAGCCTGACCGAGCAAAGCACCCTGCGCTTGGAAAACGACACCCTGCTGCCGCAGAAGTACCACTTCGAGCGTGGCGGCCTGGGCAAAGCGAAGAAGGTCGACCTGAACTTCGACTGGACCAGCAAGAAAGTCACCGGTAGCGACCGTGGCGATGCGATCAACCTGCCGCTCAACCGCGGCGTGCTGGACAAGTCGTCCTACCAACTGGCGCTGCAGCATGATGTGGCGGCCGGCAAGAAGAGCATGACCTACCAGGTGGTCGACGGTGACGAGATCGACACCTACGACTTCCGCGTTCTGGGCACCGAGAAGGTCACCACCAAGACCGGCCAGGTCGATGCGGTCAAGGTCGAGCGCGTGCGCGACCCTAGCCAGAGCAAGCGCATCACCGAGCTGTGGTTCGCCAAGAGCTGGGACTACCTGCTGGTACAACTGCGCCAGGTCGAAACCGATGGCAAGGAGTACGTGATTGTGCTGCAGGATGGCACGGTCGATGGCAAGCCGGTGAAGGGTAACTGATCCGCAGCCTGAAGCACCCGGAGCCCCGCCTTGTGCGGGGCTTCGTTTTTTGAGGTGCTCGCCACAGCATCTTCAGCGCCTATGAGATCGAGCGCCGCCCGCGCGGCGCTTCGCAGCACAAGGCTGCTCCTACATCTGTTTCGGGCCAGTCACGCCTATACCAACGCGCGCGACCGCCTTGTTTGTTCTGCATGAGGGGCGCGCGCCTGTGTCTCAGGATTCATTGGCCCGAAACAAATGTAGGAGCAGCCTTGTGCTGCGAAGCGCCGCGCGGCGGCGCTCGATTTGTGCTCCCACTCAAACCCCAAGCCAAGCAAATCGCAGCCCCTGAGCTTCATGAAACTTGTTTCATCCCTGTTTTATTTACTTAGCCTGCTAACAAACCCTATAAAGGAGGTGTGCGACACAGTGTCGCAACCAACCTAGCAGTGGAGTTTACCGATGACAGTCCAAGTAACCGAACGCGACGAATCGAAAATGTCCCACGAAGGCCTGGCCGCTGGCGTGCGGATCTGGGATGTGCACCAGCAAGGCCAATTGGTCGGGATGTTCCACAATGAGCATGAAGCCCATCAGTACCGTGTAGAGCTTGAGGACCTGGAAAGTCAGCGCACTACACAATGACCCTGCAATGCCACAGTCTTTGAACAAAAAACCCCGCCTAGGCGGGGTTTTTCATGCTTACCACATCAAATCGTCAGGGATCTTGTAAGCCGCGTACGGGTCATCGTCGTCGGCTTCCTCGACATGGGTGTTGAGCAGCAGTACGCGATGCGGGTCGCGCTCCTGAATCTTCACCGCCGCCTCACGCGGAATCACTTCGTAGCCGCCGGCAAACGACACGACCGCCAGCGAGCCATTGCTCAGCTTGCTGCGCATCAGGGCATTGACGGCAATGCGCTTGACCTTCTTGTCGTCGACGAAGTTGTAGTAGTCCTCACTGTTGAGCTTGGGCAGGCGGGTCGCTTCGATCAATTGCTTGATCTGCGCGGCGCGGGCCTTTTGCTCGGCCTTTTCCTGCTGCTGGCGGTTCAACTCCTGGTCACGCTTGGCCTTTTCGGCCATGGCTTCCTTGGCCAGGCGCTGCTGGGTGTCGTCCACCTCGACCTGGCCCTTGTGCTCCAGGCGCTTTTGTTTCTTCTGGGCTTTGTTGGTCTGCGAGACCTGTTTCTGGTTGACCAGACCGGCTTTGAGCAATTGGTCGCGAAGGGAAAGGCTCATGAATGTTCACTCACTTAACAGCTCAGCCGCAGCTGGGCAGGTTCTTTTCCTGACGTTTGGCTTCACCCCAAAGGGCATCCAGCTCGTCAAGGTTACAGTCTTCGATGGGCCGACCGCTGTCGCGCAATGCCTGTTCGATAAAACGGAAACGTCGCTCGAACTTGCGATTGGCACGGCGCAGGGCATGTTCCGGGTCTTGCTTGAGGTGGCGGGCCAGGTTGACGGTGGCGAACAACAGGTCGCCGACCTCATCTTCCAGCGCATCGGCATCACCGTCGGCCATGGCCTGCAGGACTTCGTCCAGCTCCTCGCGGACCTTGTCCAGCACCGGCAATGCGTCAGGCCAGTCGAAACCGACCGTGGCCGCACGCTTTTGCAGTTTGGCTGCCCGCGACAATGCAGGCAATGCCGTTGGCACGTCATCGAGCAGCGACAGCTGTTCGGGTTCGCTTTTTTCGGCGCGCTCCTCGGCTTTGATCTCTTCCCAGCGCGACTTGACCTGGGTCTCGCTCAAGCTGGGCGTGTCTACCGGTGCATACAGCTCGCCGGTCGGGAATACGTGCGGGTGGCGGCGGATCAGCTTGCGGGTGATGCTGTCGACCACCCCGTCAAACTCGAAACGCCCCTCTTCCCGGGCCAGCTGGCTGTAATAGACCACCTGGAACAACAGATCGCCCAGCTCACCCTGCAAGTGCTCGAAATCGCCGCGTTCGATGGTGTCGGCAACCTCGTAGGCTTCTTCGATAGTGTGCGGGACGATGCTGGCGTAGTCCTGCTTCAAGTCCCACGGGCAGCCATATTGCGGGTCGCGCAGGCGGGCCATGAGGTGCAGCAGGTCTTCGAGGGTGTAGGTCATAGGGCTATTCCTTGGCGGGGGCTTTGCCCCCGATCGCCGGCAAGCCGGCTCCCACAGGTACTGCACAGGCCTTGAAGCCAGTGGGATAGCTGTGGGAGCTGGCTTGCCAGCGATGGGCCGCAAAGAGGCCCCAACTCACAGGGTTCAAGGGGTACGGTTACGCCGCGTCTCGATGATGTTCGGCAACTGCGAGATCCGCCCCAGCAAGCGCCCGAGCGCATCCAGGCCCGGAATCTCGATGGTCAGCGACATCAACGCCGTGTTGTCTTCCTTGTTCGAGCGGGTGTTGACCGCCAGCACGTTGATCTTCTCGTTGAGCAGCACCTGCGACACGTCACGCAACAAGCCTGGGCGGTCGTAGGCACGGATGACGATGTCGACCGGGTAGGTCTGCACCGGGATCGGCCCCCAACTCACCTGGATCATCCGCTCTGGCTCCTTGCCTGCCAGTTGCAGCACCGAGGCACAGTCCTGACGGTGGATGCTCACGCCGCGGCCCTGGGTGATGTAGCCGACGATGGCATCGCCCGGCAGCGGCTGGCAGCAACCGGCCATCTGCGTCAGCAGGTTGCCGACACCCTGGATCTGGATATCGCCGCGCTTGCCGGTACGCGGGCCCGTGGGCTTGCGCTGCACCAGCTCGATCTGCTCGATACGCTCAGGCTCCAGCAACTGCTGGGCAGCGTTGACCAGGTGAGCCAGGCGTAGATCACCCGCGCCGAGCGAGGCGAACATGTCTTCGGCGGTCTTGACGTTGGTCTTCTCGGCCAGGCGCTCGAAGTCCACCTGCGGCAGGCCCAGGCGGCTGAGTTCGCGCTCGAGCAAGGTCTTGCCGGCGGCGACGTTCTGGTCGCGTGCCTGCAGCTTGAACCAGTGAACGATCTTGGCCCGTGCCCGCGAGGTGGTGACGTAACCCAGGTTGGAGTTCAACCAGTCACGGCTGGGGTTGCCGTGTTTGCTGGTGATGATCTCGACCTGCTCGCCGGTCTGCAGGCTGTAGTTCAGCGGCACGATACGCCCGTTGATCTTGGCGCCGCGGCAGTTGTGGCCGATTTCGGTGTGCACGCGGTAGGCGAAGTCCAGCGGCGTAGCGCCCTTGGGCAGGTCGATGGCATGGCCGTCCGGGGTGAACACGTAGACCCGGTCCGGCTCAATGTCGACGCGAAGCTGCTCGGCCAGGCCGCCGATGTCACCCAGCTCTTCATGCCACTCGAGCACCTGGCGCAGCCAGGAAATCTTCTCTTCGTAGTGATTGGAGCTCGGCTTGACGTCGGTGCCCTTGTAGCGCCAGTGGGCGCAAACCCCCAGCTCCGCTTCCTCGTGCATGCCGTGGGTGCGGATCTGCACCTCCAGCACCTTGCCCTCGGGGCCGATCACCGCCGTGTGCAGCGAGCGGTAGCCGTTTTCCTTCGGGTTGGCGATGTAGTCGTCGAATTCCTTGGGGATGTGCCGCCACAGGGTATGCACGATACCCAGCGCGGTGTAGCAATCGCGGATCTCCGGGACCAGCACACGCACCGCACGCACATCGTAGATCTGGCTGAATTCCAGGCCTTTGCGCTGCATCTTGCGCCAGATCGAATAGATGTGTTTCGCCCGGCCACTGATGTCGGCGTTCACGCCGGTGGCCAGCAGCTCGTTCTGCAGCTGGTTCATCACGTCGCTGATGAAGCGCTCGCGGTCCAGCCGGCGCTCGTGCAGGAGCTTGGCGATCTGTTTGTACTGGTCGGGTTCAAGGTAGCGGAAGGACAGGTCTTCCAGCTCCCACTTGATGTGACCGATGCCCAGGCGATGCGCCAGGGGGGCATAGATGTCGAACACCTCGCGCGCGACGCGCAGGCGTTTTTCGTCGTCGGCGGCCTTGACCGCACGGATCGCGCAGGTGCGCTCGGCCAGCTTGATCAGTGCAACGCGCACGTCGTCGACCATGGCCACGAGCATCTTGCGCAGGTTCTCGACCTGCGCCTGGGAGCCCAGCACCAGCGACTGGCGCGGGCTGAGGCTGGCACTGATGGCCGCCATGCGCAGCACGCCGTCGATCAGCTTGGACACCACCGGGCCAAAACGCTGGCTGACTTCAGCCAGGGTCACCTTGCCTTCACGCACCGAACGGTAAATGACGGCGGCTACCAGCGAATCCTGGTCGAGCTTGAGGTCGGCGAGAATCTCGGCGATCTCCAGGCCCGCTTGGAAGCTGGACGTACCGTCGGCCCAGGAATGCTTGGCAGGGTTACCCTTCTTCTCGACTTCGTGAGCGAATTCGCAGGCCTCTTTCAGCGCTGCGCGATCCAGGGCTGAATCGACGCTTACCACATGATCCAGCCATGCTTCGAGATTGATACTGCCGTCAGTGTTGACCGGCTGGTGCACTCTCACCTGTACCATCTTTGTTTTACCTTTCCATACAGCGCACCACGCGGGTGCGCAGGCTTCCACCGTGTGGCCGCCATTCCCTGGCAACCGCACCAACGGGCCAGTCTGCTAGCCCGCTTCGAATAACGCCATGGCCTCGACATGCGCCGTCTGAGGAAACATGTCGAGAATCCCGGCCCTTTTTAACCGGTACCCCTGTCCGACCAGCACCTGGGCGTCTCGCGCCAGCGTGGCCGGGTTGCACGATACGTAGACCAGCCGCTTGGCCTTGAGGCGTGCGATGTCTTGCACCACCTCGAAAGCACCGTCGCGCGGTGGGTCCAAGAGTACCGCAGAAAAGCCTTCGGCGGCCCACTCGGCACCTGCCAAAGGCTGCGATAAATCGGCCTGAAAAAACCGTGCGTTATGCACATTGTTGTTTCGGGCATTGGCCGCGGCCCGATCGACCATGGCCTGTACACCTTCCACCGCCACCACTTCACGCGCCTGCCGCGCCAACGGCAGGGCAAAATTACCCAGGCCGCAGAACAGGTCAAGCACACGTTCGTCGGCTTGCGGTGCGAGCCAGGCTAACGCCTGCTCGATCATCGCCGTATTGACCTGGGCGTTAACCTGCACGAAATCACCGGGGCGCCAGGCCAATTCCAGCTGCCAGGGTTCGAGGGTAAAGCCCAGGGTCGTGGCCGCGTCTACCGGCGCCGGTTCACCCTCGCCCTGCAGCCAGAGCTGTGCCTTGGCCTCGTCGCAAAATGCCTGCAGGCGGGCCAGGTCATCCCCCGGCAGCGGCGCGACATGGCGCACCAGCAGCGCCTCAGCGGTGCCGCTGAACAGTTCCACATGGCCGATGACCTGCGGTTTGCTCAGCGAACGCAGCACCGTCGGCAAGTGGCGCAGAATCGACTGCAAGGGCTGTACCAGCACTGCACAGTCGTCGATTGAAATGATGTCCTGGCTGGCTTCGGCACGGAACCCGACCTCCAGCTGACGCGCCTTGATGTCCCAGCGCACAGCCACCCGCGCCCGGCGCCGGTAGCCGAATTCCGGCCCGCTCAGGGGGGCGGCCCAGGCCTCGGGTTGCACGCCGGCAACCCGCTGCAGCTGGTCGGCCAGGGTGCGTTGCTTGAGCGCCAGCTGCGCTTCATGGGGCAGATGCTGCAGGTTGCAGCCGCCACAGCGGGCATAGTGCCGGCAAGGTGCTTCGCGCCGCTCGGGGCTGGCCTGCAGCACGCGCTCCAGGCGCGCCTCCACGACTTTGCCGCGGGCATTGAGTACACGGGCCTCGACGGCTTCACCGGCCAACGCGCCACTGACAAACCAGGTACGCCCTTCATGGAAGGCGATGCCACGGCCGTCACCGGCCAGGCGCTCGATATCCAGGCGCTGTTTCTTGCCCACGGGAACCTGGGGGCTACGGTTGCCACCGGCTGGCTGGAAGCGCAGGCCGCTGTTGCTTTTCTTCTTGGACATTTAGCTCGGATCAAACAGGCCAGTGGACAGGTATCGGTCACCACGGTCGCAGATGATTGCGACCATTACCGCGTTTTCCACCTCGCGGGACAGGCGCAGCATCGCCGCGACCGCACCACCGGAAGACACGCCGCAGAAAATGCCCTCTTCACGGGCAAGGCGGCGGGTAGTGTCTTCGGCTTCCTGCTGGGACATGTCGACCACGCGATCGACGCGGGTGGCGTCGAAGATCTTCGGCAAGTATTCCTCAGGCCAGCGACGGATGCCCGGAATGGCCGAGCCTTCCATCGGCTGCAGGCCGATGATCTGCACGGCTGGGTTCTGCTCCTTGAGGTACTGAGAGCAGCCCATGATGGTGCCGGTGGTGCCCATCGAGCTGACGAAATGGGTGATAGTGCCCTGGGTCTGCTGCCAGATTTCCGGGCCGGTGCTGTTGTAATGGGCGATCGGGTTGTCGCCATTGGCGAACTGGTCGAGCACCAGGCCGCGGCCCTCGGCCTGCAGCTTCTCGGCGAGGTCGCGGGCACCTTCCATGCCCTCTTCCTTGGTCACCAGAATCAGCTCGGCACCATAGGCCGTCATGGCGGCCTTGCGCTCGGCGGTGGAGTTGTCTGGCATGATCAGGATCATCTTGTAACCCTTGATCGCTGCCGCCATCGCCAGGGCGATGCCAGTGTTGCCCGAGGTCGCCTCGATCAGCGTGTCACCCGGTTTGATCTGGCCGCGCAGTTCGGCGCGGGCGATCATCGACAGCGCCGGGCGGTCCTTGACCGAACCGGCGGGATTGTTACCTTCGAGCTTGAGCAGGAGCGTGTTGCTGGTCTCTCCGGCAATGCGCTGCAGGCGAACCAGGGGCGTATTGCCGACGCAATCGGCGATGGTTGGGTACTGCAAGGTCATGGCGTATTTCACAATCCGGACGGCAGGGGCGCCTATCATACCGGCAATCCTTTGCGCGCCATATCACGCAATCTGTGATGCATATAGCTACAAGCTATAACGCGGCAACTTGCGGCCGTGGGTTGTCCTTGGCGGGGGCTGGCACATGGAGCGGCAAGCGCATGCACAGACGCAGCCCGCGCTTGCTATTTTCTGCCCACAAGGTCCCGCCCTGGCGCTGGATGGCACTGCGCGCAATGCTCAAACCCAGCCCGAAACCGCCGTCCCCAGGCCGCGAACCGTCCAGCCGCGAGAACGGCGCGAAGATCCGTTCCAGGTCCTCTTCTGCAACCCCACCGCCCTCGTCTTCCAGCCACAGCCGCCAGTGGTTGCCGTCGCGCTGCCCACCCAAGCGCACCACGCCGTTAGTCGGCGAGTGGCGGATGGCATTGCGCAGCATGTTCTCCAGCGCCTGGGCCAGGTGGTTGAGGTTGCCCTGCACCCAGCAACTGGCGGGCAGTTCGCAGCGCAGGCGTTCGGGCGACCAGCCGCTTTCGTAGCTGGCATCCTCGGCGAGCAGGTCCCACAACGCCTGAACCTGGATGGGCTCAAGGTTCATCGGCGCACGCTCGGCATCCTGCCAGGCCAATTGCAGGGTGCCCTCGACCAACTGCTGCATGCAGTCCACTTCACGCGCCAGGCGTTCGCGCAGGCGCAGCAGGTCGGTTTCGCCATCGCAGGCCACGCGTAGCCGGCTGAGCGGCGTGCGCATTTCATGAGACAGGTCGCGCAGCATCTGTTGCTGCATGGCCACCGTACCCTGCAGCCGTTCGGCCATCTGGTCGAACGCGCGGGCCAGCTCGCCGAGTTCGTCATGCCGGGCGATGGTGCGCGAATCGAGGCGGGCCGACAGCTGGTCGGCGCGCCAGGCATTGGCCTGCTCACGCAGTTGGTTGAGCGGCACGATCAGCATGCGGTACAGCCCAACGCACAGCAGCAAGGTGAACAGAGCGGGAATAATGCCGTTGGTCAGCACCCGCCACAGCATGCGGTACTGGCCGGGGTTGAGGCGCTCTGGCAGTTCGATCACCAGCATGCCCTGCTCCGGCGCCCCCGGGAACGGAATGCGCAACCACGGCTGGTCGACACTGCGCAGGCTCATCGGCCAATCGACGCCGCGCAGGCGCGTTAGCCGTTGCATGATCTGGGGGTTCAGGGTGGCGCTGTCGAGCGGCCGCAGGCTGATGTCGAGCACGCCGACCCAGCCACGCTCGCGCTGGTGCATGGCCTGCACCCAACGGTCCAGCCCCGCGCGCCCATCGCTGCGCCAGGCCTGCTCGGCCTCAGCCGCATAACCGCGCAGCAGTTGGCGGGCCGGTTCGGACAGGAAGGCGTTCTGGGTTTCCATGTGCCGGCCCCAGGTGTAGCTCAGGCCGATCATCAGCAGGCAGAAGCCCACCAGCAGGATGGCCAGCTTCCAGAACAGCGAATGGCGGTCGAGCATGGCTCACTCCATCTCGCTGGCGCTAAGCACGTAACCTTTGCCCCAGACCGTGCGGATCTGCCGTTCGTGGTAGCCGATGCCCTTGAGCTTGCGGCGGATCTGGCTGACATGCATGTCCAGGCTGCGATCATGCCGCGAGTAACCGCGCTGCAAGACCTGCTGATAAAGGAAGGGTTTGCTCAGCACCTCGTCCAGGTTGCGGTTGAGGATCTCGAGCAGGCGGTATTCGCTGGGGGTCAAGCCTGCCAGGCGCCCTTCGAGCCTGACGTCGCTGAGCCCCTCGTCGAACTGCAACCCACCTCCGGCGGCCTCTTGCTGCGGCTGATGGCGCCGCTCCAGAGCCACGCGCCGCAGGATCGCCTCGATGCGTACCTGCAACTCGGCCATGCTGAAGGGCTTGGGCAGGTAGTCGTCGGCGCCGCGCTGAAAACCACTGATACGGTCGGCTTCTGCGCCCAGCGCAGACATCAGGATCACCGGCGTGGTGCTGCGCGTGCGCAATTGAGCCAGTGCATCCAGGCCGTTGAGCCCTGGCAGCAGGATGTCCATCAACACCACGTCGAATGCCTGCCGGCCTGCGGTTTCAAGGCCTTCGAGCCCATTACGGCACCAGGTCACCTGGAAGCCGCCACGCTGCAGCTCCTCGTGCAGGTAGGCACCCAGCACCGGGTCGTCCTCGATGGCGAGGATAGTGGAGGTATGAATAGCTACGGGATTCATTGGCAACTGCCATGCATTCTCAATTGCGCGATTATTGAGCATCCGCTCTGCTCTAGGCAACCGCCCTGCGACCAATGCCTCGACATGGCCACGAAAAGACAGACAAATGGGTGCATTAGCCGAGCAGGCGGAGTAACTTCCCGGCTTGGTCCGTCACGCAGTTGACGGCGTCCAGGCACATGACAGGAGGCAAGTGTGCTCGATCGTTTGGGAATCAGAAGCCGGGTCCTGCTGTTGGCCCTGCTGCCTGCCGGCTTGATGGCGCTGGTATTGGGCAGTTATTTCACCTGGCTGCAGCAAAGCGATTTGCGCACCCAGCTGCTGCAACGCGGCAAGATGATCGCCGAGCAACTGGCGCCGCTGGCTGCACCTGCCATGGCCAAGCGGGCCCCCGGGCAGCTGGAACGGATTGCCGCGCAGACCCTGGAGCAAACCGACGTGCGCGCGGTCGCCTTTCTTGCCCCAGACCGCACGCGCCTGGCGCATGCAGGCCCGAGCATGCTCAACCAGCCGCCCACGGGCGGTACCGGCACGCAACTGTTGCAACGCACCGGCAATGACGCCACCCGCTACCTGATGCCGGTCTTCGGCCACCACCGCGACCTGGCCACCGATGCCGTGCCGGCCGAAGCCGAGCGCCTGCTGGGTTGGGTCGAAATCGAACTGTCGCACGACGGCACCTTGCTGCGTGGCTACCGCAACCTGTTCACCAGCCTGTTGCTGATCCTCGCCTGCCTGGCCCTCAGTGGCCTGCTGGCACTGCGCATGAGCCGCACCATCAACGACCCGATAAAACGCATCAAGCATGCGGTCAATCAGCTCAAGGACGGCCACCTGGACGAGCGCCTGCCGGCCATGGGCAGCCACGAGTTGGACGAGCTGGGCCGCGGCATCAACCGCATGGCCGAAACCCTGCACAGCGCCCACGAAGAGCTGCAGCACAGCATCGACCAGGCCACCGAAGACGTGCGCCAGAACCTGGAGACCATCGAGATACAGAACATCGAGCTGGACATGGCCCGCAAGGAAGCCCTGGAGGCCAGCCGCATCAAGTCGGAGTTCCTGGCCAACATGAGCCACGAGATCCGCACCCCGCTCAACGGCATCCTCGGCTTCACCCATTTGCTGCAAAAAAGCGAGCTGACGCCGCGCCAGCTGGATTACCTGAGCACCATCGAGAAGTCCGCCGACAACCTGCTGGGGATCATCAACGAGATCCTCGACTTCTCCAAGATCGAGGCCGGCAAGCTGGTGCTCGACAGCATTCCGTTCAACCTGCGCGACCTGGTCCAGGACACCCTGACCATCCTCGCCCCGGCCGCGCACGCCAAACAGCTTGAACTGCTCAGCCTGATCTACCGCGACACCCCATCATCGCTGATCGGCGACCCGCTGCGGCTCAAGCAGATCCTCACCAACCTGGTGAGCAACGCGATCAAGTTCACCCGCGAAGGCACCATCGTCGTGCGCGCCATGCTTGAAGACGAACACGAAGACAGCGCGCAGCTTCGCATCAGCGTGCAAGACACCGGCATCGGCCTGTCGCCGCAGGATGTGCGCACGCTGTTCCAGGCCTTCAGCCAGGCCGACAACTCGCTGGCGCGCCAGCCTGGGGGTACCGGCCTGGGCCTGGTGATTTCCAAGCGCCTGATCGAGCAGATGGGCGGCGAGATCGGCGTCGACAGCACGCCGGGCGAAGGCTCGCAGTTCTGGATCAGCCTCAACCTGCCCAAGGCTCACGACGATGCCGAAGAGCTGCCGCTGCAGCCACTGCTGGGCCGCCGCGCCGCCATCGTCGACAGCCATGAGCTGGCGCGCCAGGCGCTGGAGCACCAGCTTGAAGACTGCGGCCTGAGCGTCAGCCTGTTTGCCTCGTACGACCAGCTTCTGCATGCGGTGCAGGCCGCAAGCCAGGCGGGCCACCCGTTCGACTTCGCGGTGCTCGGCGCCAACCTGGGCAACCTGACGCCCGAGCAGCTCGGTGAGTACCACCTGCAACTGGACCGCTACCAGTGCCAGTGCGTGGTGCTGTGCCCGACCACCGAACAGGCGCTGTACCACCCCTACCTGCCCAATGGCCATGGCCAACTCCTGTCCAAGCCAACGTGCACGCGCAAGTTGCGTCGGCTGCTGCTGGAGCTGATCCAACCGCGTCGCCCGCTGGGCGAGCCGAACATCCTCAGCGGCCAGCGCCAGCCGAAGATTTTGTGCGTCGACGACAACCCGGCCAACCTGCTGCTGGTACAGACCCTGCTCGAAGACCTGGGTGCCCAGGTGCTGGCCGTCGACAACGGCTATGCGGCGGTGCAAGCGGTGCAGGATGAACCCTTCGACCTGGTGCTGATGGACGTGCAAATGCCCGGCATGGATGGCCGCGCCTGCACCGAGCAAATCCGCCTGTGGGAAAACGCCCAAAGCGGCAGCCCGCTGCCGATTGTCGCCCTCACCGCGCATGCCATGGCCAACGAGAAACGCGCGCTGCTGCATGCCGGCATGGACGACTACCTGACCAAACCGATCAGTGAGCGGCAGTTGGCCCAGGTGGTGATGAAGTGGACCGGCCTGAGCCTGGGCGTGCCGCAGCAAGAGCGCTTGGCCGAACAGCGGCTCAACAGCGACGAACTGAAGGTGCTCGACCCCGACGAAGGTTTGCGCCTGGCCGCCGGCAAATCCGACTTGGCGGCCGACATGCTGGCCATGCTGCTGGCGTCACTGGAGTCCGACCGCCAGGCGATACGCGCCGCCCGCGAAGCGCAGGATCACACCACCTTGATCGAGCAGGTGCACCGCCTCAACGGTGCCTCGCGCTATTGCGGTGTGCCGCAACTGCGGGCGGCATGCCAGCGCAGCGAGACCTTGCTCAAACAGGAGCACCCCCACGCGCAGCAGGCATTGGATGAACTGGACAGCGCGATCAGCCGGCTGGCGACACAGGCACACATCAATGCCTGACAGCGCTGCCTTGCCCCTGCTGTAGAAGCAGCCTTGTGCCGCTGTAGGAGCAGCCTTGTGCTGCGAAGAGGCCCGTGACAGCAGCGAAGATTTACTGTGCTGTCACCGGCCTCTTCGCAGCACAAGGCTGCTCCTACAACGGCCACACAGGACGGCCAGCTACAATCCCCAGACATTCGCAAAGGAAGCCCGACCATGCGCGCCCTGTTGTTCAGCAGCCAGCACTACGACCAGGAAAGCTTCACCCAGGCCGCTGCCGGCACTGCCCTGGAGTTGCACTTCCAGCCCGCCCGCCTGACCTTGGACACCGCGCCCCTCGCCAGCGGTTACGAAGTCGTCTGCGCTTTCATCAACGATGAGCTGGACACCCAAGTGCTGGCGCGCCTGGCCGCTGGCGGCACGCGTCTGATTGCCCTGCGTTCGGCGGGCTATAACCACGTCGACCTGGCGGCCGCCCAGCGCCTGGGCCTGGCCGTGGTGCGGGTGCCGGCCTATTCGCCACACGCGGTGGCCGAGCACGCCGTGGCGCTGATCCTCGCCCTCAACCGGCGCCTGCACCGGGCTTACAACCGCACCCGCGAAGGCGATTTCACCCTGCATGGCCTGACCGGCTTCGACCTGCACGGCAAGACCGTCGGTGTGGTCGGCACCGGCCAGATCGGCGCTGCGTTCGCCCGCATCATGGCCGGCTTCGGCTGCCAGTTGCTGGCCTACGACCCCTACCCCAACCCGGACCTGCTGGCCCTTGGCGCCCGCTACCTGCCCCTGCCCGAGTTGCTGCGCGAGGCGCGCATCATCAGCCTGCATTGCCCGCTGACCGAACACACCCGCCACCTGATCAATGCGCAAAGCCTGGCTCAACTGCAACCTGGCGCCATGCTGATCAACACCGGCCGCGGCGCCCTGGTCGACACCCCGGCATTGATCGACGCACTCAAGTGCGGCCAGCTGGGCTACCTGGGCCTGGACGTCTACGAAGAAGAGGCCCAACTGTTTTTCGAGGACCGCTCCGACCAGCCTTTGCAAGACGATGTGCTGGCCCGGCTGCTGACCTTCCCCAACGTGATCATCACCGCCCACCAGGCCTTCCTCACCCGCGAGGCGCTGGACGCCATCGCCGCCACCACGCTGGACAACATCAACCGCTGGATGGCAGGCAAACCCCAGAATCTGGTATCGGGTTAATGCTAGGATACGCGGCATTTCTGGAGGACCCATGGTCGAGCACGATTTCCGCTACACCCTTTTCAACCCGCAACACACCCTGATCGAGTGCCGCGCCCTGGTACCCGGCCGCTATCAGGTGACCGGCAACGGCGGTTCGATGCACAAGGGCGACACGCTGTTGGTGACCCTCAAGGGCAGCAAGGACTTGTCCATGCGACTGACCGTGGAAAGCGTGCGTCACCTGATCAACCCGCGCGGCCAGTGGGTTGCCGTGGCCAGCGGCCCGGTGTTCAGCGAACTGGAAATCCTCACTTGGCAGGTCGAGTGCGACCAGTGCGACGCCGTGCTGGACTTCGAGTTCGCAGTCGATGCCAAGCTGGGCAAAAAAGCCCGCCAGCCGGCGGCCAGCGCCCGTATCGCGGAGCTGGGCTGGGCCAGCCGTGGCGAGAAGCACCTGTGCCCGCGTTGCCAGGAGAGCGCTGAGTGAAAAAGCTGCTGACCGGCGTGCTGATTGCCACCGGCCTGCTCGGCTGCGCCGCGCAACCGTCGAAGCTGCAGCAGGAGCGCAGCTATGTACTGGAGTGGATTGGCGAACGCCCGCTGATCGATTACAGCCACCTTACCCTGACCCTGGCCAGCGATGGCCGCGCCTACGGTAATGGCGGCTGCAACCATTGGTTTGCCCCGTACACGCTGGAAGGCAAGCACCTGAGCTTCGGCAAGGTCGGCAAGACTCGCAAGCTGTGCGCGCCGGCATTGATGGAACAGGAAAAACGCTTCCTGCAGGCGCTGGAGACGGTACAACGCTGGGATGTCTCGCCTGTGGAGCAGATGCGCTTCTGGCCGGCCGAGGGCAAGCCGTTGCGGTTCTGGCCTGAAGAAGGTTGAGGACTGCCGGGGCCGCTCTGCGGCCCTTCGCGGCACAAGGCCGCTCCTACAGGTAACCGCGTACGCTGGGATGACGCGGCCACCTGTGGGAGCGGCCTTGTGCCGCGAAGGGCCGCAAAGCAGCCCCAACAGGCATCATGCGCCCTTCAGGGCCTTGATCTTGGCCTGCAGCCCTTCCAGGGTCTGCTCACCCATCAATTGCTCACGCACCTTGCCCTTGTCATCGATGATGTAGGTCACCGGCAACGCCTCGCTGCGGGGCAGCTCGTAACGCTCGGCCGGGTCCTGCGCCAGCACGGTAAAGCCGATGCCCAAGGTGTCCGCCGCCTGCTTCAGGTCCTGGCCCTGCAAGCCATCGAAGTTCACACCGACCACCTTGATCCCCTCGGCCGCCCATTGCTTGGCCGCCGCATTCAACTCAGGGATTTCGGTACGGCACGGTCCGCACCATTCGGCCCAATAGTTGAGCACTACCCAGTGCCCCTCGATCTGCTCGGCCTTTACCGTATTACCGTGTTGGTCCACGCCGTAGTCGGCACCGCAACCACCGAGCAACAGGCCCGCGGTGATGGCCAGTACTGCTGCCAAACGCCTTGCCATGGGTCAATCCTTCTCGAAGTTTCAAGCAAATGGTTCAGTCGCTGCGGTTAGAATAGCCGCCACACCCAGCTGGATGCGACCCGACATGACTGACCTGACGCTCTATCATAACCCGCGCTGCTCGAAATCCCGCGGCGCGCTGGAACTGCTCGAAGCACGCGGCCTGGCGCCGACCATCGTGCGCTACCTCGAAACCCCGCCAGACACCGCCACCCTGACGGCCCTGCTCGGCAAGCTGGGCATCGCCCCGCGCCAATTGCTGCGCACCGGCGAAGACGAATACAAAGACCTGAACCTGGCCAACCCGGCCCTGACCGACGCGCAATTGATCGACGCCATGGCCCAACACCCCAAGCTGATCGAGCGGCCGATTCTGGTGGCCGGCGATAAAGCCGTGATTGGCCGCCCACCCGAGAAGGTGCTGGAGATCCTGCCGTGAGCCAGCCCTTCATCCTGGTTTTGTATTACAGCCGCCATGGCGCCACCAGCGAAATGGCCCGGCACATTGCCCGCGGTGTCGAGATGGCCGGCATGGAGGCGCGCCTGCGCACCGTGCCGGCGATTTCCACTGAGTGCGAAGCTGTGGCCCCGGACATCCCGGCCAGCGGCGCGCTGTACGCCACCCTCGACGACCTGCGCCATTGCGCCGGCCTGGTGCTGGGCAGCCCGACCCGCTTCGGCAACATGGCCGCGCCGCTTAAGTACTTCCTCGACGGCACCAGCAGCCTGTGGCTGGGTGGCGAACTGGTGGGCAAGCCCGCCGGGGTGTTCACCTCCACTGCCAGCCTGCATGGTGGCCAGGAAACCACCCTGCTGTCGATGATGCTGCCGCTGATGCACCACGGCATGCTGGTGATGGGCCTGCCCTACAGCGAATCGGCCTTGCTCGAAACCCGCGGCGGCGGCACACCGTATGGCGCAAGCCACCACGCCGGCGCCGATGGCAAGCGCGAGCTCGACCCTCACGAAATCACCTTGTGCCGTGCCCTCGGCCAACGCCTGGCGAGCACCGCCAAGGCCCTGGAGGCCGCGCGTGGCTAAAAAGCCCAAGGTGTTGCCGCCGCTGCAATGGCTGGCACCGCGCCTGCGCCTGACGCGGGCACTGAGCCTGGCGTTTTTCTTTGGCCTGATCGCGTTGCTGGTGGTGAACAACCTGTGGTTCGCCAACCTGCACGGGGCGCGCGTCGAAGTGATTCTGGCGATCGAACTGGTGCCGCTGCTGTTGCTGCTGCCGGGCATGCTGAAGGGCAGCGCCCGGGCGCATGCCTGGACCTGCTTTGTGGTGAATATCTATTTCATCAAGGGCGTGTTGGCGGCGTTCGACCCGGCACGGGCGCTGTTTGGCTGGGTCGAGGTGATGGTAAGCCTGGGCTTGTTCGTCAGCGGGCTGCTGTTTGTGCGCTGGAAGTTCCAGCATGAGCGGCGCATGGCGGGCGAAGGGAGTTGATTCAGGGGCTGCTTTGCAGCCCAATCGCTGGCAAGCCAGCTCCCACTGGATGCGCGCAGTTCTTGAAGCCTGCACAATACCTGTGGGAGCCGGCTTGCCGGCGATTTGGCCGCAACGCGGCCGCGGCAACCTCAATGGTTGACGGTATGCGCCAGCATCACCGACAGCTGGCACAGGGGTCGCCCACTCTCGGCATGCCACTGGTTGAACGCCTGCTGCACCAACGCCAGGTCACGCTGGCTGGTCGGCTGTTTGTCGATCACTTTTTGCGCAATCAACGCTGCCGCCATATCCTCGGTCGGGATAAACGTGTCCTTGCCGACCATGCGCAAGAACCGCGGCGCCGATAGGCCACCCAGCTGGTTGCCATGCTTGGCCAGGTACTTCCAAAGGCCGACGATATCGGTCACCGGCCAGTCGGCGATGAACGCACCGAAACTGCCCTTCTCCTTCGCCACATCCAGCACCATCTGCGCATTGCGCGGCACACTCTTGAGCTTGCCCAAGTGGCGGATGATGCGCTCGTCCTGCATCAACCGCTCCAAGTGCTCGGCGCTCATCAGCACCACCTTCTCCGGGTCGAAACCGAAGAACACCTGCTCGAACGCCGGCCATTTGGCATCCACCAGGCTGTGCTTGAGCCCGGCGCGGAACACGCGCAGTGCCAGGGTCGACAGGTAGCGGTCGTTGCTGATGTTGCGCAGTTGCGCAGGCGTGCGTGGCTGCGGCAGAAAAGCCTCGAGGGCCTGGGCCGAGCCGAAGCGGTTCAGGCAGTACTCATGCAGCCACTGATAATCGCGCATAGGGTCAGATGTTCAGCACATCGAGGAAACGCGGCGTGGCGTTTTCGTCGATCTTCAGGCTGGTGAAGTCGAACAGGTTGCGGTCTGCCAACTGCGACGGCGCGACGTTCTGCAGCGCGCGGAAGATGCTTTCGGTGCGGCCCGGGTGCTTGCGCTCCCACTCCACCAGCATGTCCTTGACCACCTGGCGCTGCAGGTTCTCTTGCGAGCCGCACAGGTTGCACGGGATGATCGGGAATTCACGCATGTCCGAGTAAGCCTGGATGTCCTTCTCGCTGCAGTAGGCCAACGGGCGAATCACCACGTTACGGCCATCGTCGGCACGCAGCTTGGGCGGCATGCCCTTGAGCGAGCCGTTGAAGAACATGTTGAGGAAGAACGTCTCGACGATGTCGTCGCGGTGGTGCCCCAGGGCCATCTTGGTCGCGCCGATTTCGTCGGCGAAGGTGTACAGGGTGCCACGGCGCAGGCGCGAGCACAGCGAGCAGGTGGTCTTGCCCTCGGGCACCAGTTCCTTGACCACCGAGTAGGTGTCTTTCTCGACGATGTGGTACTCGACGCCCAACTCTTTGAGGTAGGCCGGCAGCACGTGCTCGGGGAAACCCGGCTGCTTCTGGTCCATGTTCACCGCCACGATCTCGAACTTGATCGGTGCCACCTTCTGCAGGTGCAACAGAACGTCGAGCATGGTGTAGCTGTCCTTGCCGCCGGACAGGCAGACCATGACCTTGTCGCCATCCTCGATCATGTTGAAGTCGGTGATGGCTTCGCCGGCGAGACGACGCAGGCGTTTTTGCAGTTTGTTCTGGTTGACCGAGAGGGTGCCCATAGCGCTTGGATCCGCGAGGTGTGACAAAAGCCGGCTATTTTACGCACAAACTACGCGGCGCTGTAGGCATTCCGATAAAGACTTCGTTGTAATCAACAGCACGCCTGACAGCGCAATTTGCTCTAAAAAGCACGGTTTGTGCCGGTAACCGCTTCCTATACTGCGACATAAGGCCACATTACCGCTTGCATCGGTGTTCGGGCCTCGGGCCGCTTGCGCTCCATCTGGGGGGCGTTTGGCAACATTGAGAGGAGTGATCGGCATGATTCATCACGTTGTGGGGCTGTTTACCCATCCCGATCAGGAGTGGCGGGAGATTCGTGGCGAAGAAGAAACCATCAGCCACATGTACCTGACGCACACCTTGATCCTGGCGGCGATCCCTGCCGTTTCCGCATTTATCGGTACTACCCAGGTGGGCTGGGTGATTGGCGACCGGCCGGCAGTGATGCTGACCATGGAAAGCGCAATCTGGATGAGCATCATGTCCTACCTGGCGATGCTCGCCGGGGTGGCGGTAATGGGCGCGTTCATCCACTGGATGGCCCGCACCTACGATGCCAACCCCTCCATGGCGCAGTGCATTGCCTTTGCCACCTACACCGCCACCCCGTTGTTCCTGGGCGGCCTGGCAGCCCTTTACCCGCACCTGTGGCTGGGCATGCTGATCGGCACTGCGGCCATTTGTTATACCGTGTACCTGCTGTATGTCGGCTTGCCGACGTTCATGAACATTCCGTCCGATGAAGGCTTCCTGTTTTCCAGCTCGGTGCTGGCGGTGGGCCTTGTGGTGCTGGTAGCGATCATGGCCGCTACCGTGATCATCTGGGGACTGGGCGTGGGGCCCGTCTATACCAACTAGCGCGATAACTACACAGAACCAACACTGGGGCATCAAGTCAGAGGCCGCCGCAAGGCGGCTTCTGGCTGTGTGCTGACCGGTGGCTCGGCAAGCCGCCAGGGCTTGCGGCATAATGCCTGGTCAGGAGAATTACCCCGCCATGCCCGAGCTGCTCAAACAACGCGTCGAAACCTGTTACCAGCAAGCCGAAACCTTCTTCAAACGCCCCTTCCCGCGCCCGGAAATCAGCTTCAAGCTGCGCGGCCAGAAGGCCGGCGTCGCTCACCTGCACGAGAACCTGCTGCGCTTCAACCTGCAGTTGTACCGCGAAAACCAGGAGGACTTCCTGCGCCAGACCGTGGCCCACGAGGTGGCGCACCTGGTGGCTCACCAGCTGTTTGGCGAGCGCATCCAGGCCCATGGCGAGGAATGGCAATTGATCATGCGCGGGGTGTATGAATTGCCGCCCAACCGCTGCCATAACTACGCAGTGCAACGCCGGGTGGTCACGCGCTACATCTACCGCTGCCCCTGCCCGCAGAGCGACTTTCCGTTTACTGCGCAGCGGCACAAGCTGGTGCGCCAGGGGCGGCGCTACCTGTGCAGGCGGTGTCGGGCGATATTGGAGTACAGCGGCGAGACGCGTGTCGAATGACCGGGCCTATTCGCGGGTAAACCCGCTCCCACAGGGCCATGCATTGCCTGAGGCCTACGCACCACCTGTGGGAGCGGGTTTACCCGCGAATAGGCCAGTACAGACAATGCAGTGATCCCAGGCATAAGAAAGGCGACCCGAGGGTCGCCTTTTCGTACCCGTCTGCGGGTTACTTCTCGACGAAGGCGCGCTCGATCAGGTAGTCACCCGGCTCGCGCATGCGGGCAGAGACTTTCAGGCCGAAGCTGTCGAGCACTTCGCTGGTTTCGTCCAGCATGCTTGGGCTACCGCAGATCATCGCACGGTCGTCCTGCGGGTTGATCGGCGGCAGGCCGATGTCGCTGAACAGCTTGCCGCTGCGCATCAGGTCGGTCAGGCGGCCCTGGTTCTCGAACGGCTCGCGGGTCACGGTCGGGTAGTAGATCAGCTTGTCACGCACCGACTCACCGAAGAACTCGTTCTGCGGCAGGTGCTCGGTGATGAACTCGCGATAGGCCACTTCGTTCACGTAACGCACGCCGTGAACCAGGATCACTTTTTCGAAGCGCTCGTAGGTTTCCGGGTCCTGGATGACGCTCATGAACGGCGCCAGGCCAGTGCCGGTGCTCAGCAGGTATAGGTGCTTGCCCGGGTTCAGGTCGTCGAGGACCAGGGTGCCGGTAGGCTTCTTGCTGATGATGATCTCGTCGCCCTCCTTCAGGTGCTGCAACTGGGAAGTCAGCGGGCCGTCCGGCACCTTGATGCTGAAGAATTCCAGGTGCTCTTCCCAGTTCGGCGAGGCGATGGAATAGGCGCGCATGAGCGGGCGGCCGCTTTCCTGCTGCAGGCCGATCATCACGAACTGACCGTTCTCGAAGCGCAGGCCCGGATCACGGGTGCACTTGAAGCTGAACAGGGTGTCGTTCCAGTGGTGCACACTGAGGACACGTTCGTGGTTCATGTTGCTCATCGATGGGGCTCCTGAAGAAAGACGCAGCGCGCGCAAGACGCGCAGTTGCGCGATAGTTTAGGGGCAGCGACAATATCTGTTAACTGAATTATCAAGATATGTGTTATCGGTTATATAGATATGCGATTCACTCTCCGTCAGCTTCAGGTGTTCGTCGCCGTAGCCCAGCATCAAAGCGTCTCGCGGGCCGCTGGCCTGCTTGCGCTCTCGCAGTCGGCCGCCAGCACGTCCATCACCGAACTCGAGCGCCAATCCAGCTGCCAGCTGTTCGACCGCGCCGGTAAACGCCTGAGCCTCAACGCCCTGGGCCATCAGCTGCTGCCACAGGCTGTCGCCCTGCTCGACCAGGCCAAGGAAATCGAAGACCTGCTCAACGGCAAGTCCGCCTTCGGCTCGTTGGCGGTGGGCGCCACGCTGACCATCGGCAACTACCTGGCGACCCTGCTGATCGGCAGCTTCATGCAGGTGCACCCGGAAAGCCAGGTCAAGCTGCATGTGCAGAACACTGCGCATATTGTGCAACAGGTCGCCCATTACGAAATTGATCTGGGTCTGATCGAAGGTGATTGCAACCACCCGGACCTGGAGGTTCAGCCTTGGGTCGAAGACGAGCTGGTCGTGTTCTGCGCGCCCCAGCACCCACTGGCAACGCTGGGCAGCGCGAACATTCAGACGTTGTCGCAGGAGGCCTGGATCCTTCGCGAGCAGGGCTCCGGCACGCGCCTGACCTTTGACCAAGCCATGCGCCACCACCGCGCCAACCTCAACATTCGCCTGGAGCTCGAACACACCGAGGCCATCAAGCGTGCAGTGGAATCTGGCCTGGGTATCGGCTGCATTTCGCGCCTGGCCCTGCGCGATGCCTTCCGCCGCGGCAGCCTGGTACCGGTCGAAACCCCGGAGCTGGACCTGATGCGTCAGTTCTATTTCATTTGGCACAAGCAGAAGTACCAGACCTCGGCCATGCGCGAGTTTCTGGAGCTATGCCGCAACTTCACCGCGGGCTTCACCCGCAGTGATGAGATCGTCTTGCCGCCTATTGCCTAGAGCAGAATCACGCCCCAGACCAGCGCAACCATGGTGAGCGCCACCAACTGCGCGGCGCTGCCCATGTCCTTGGCGTTTTTCGACAAGGGGTGACGCTCAAGCGAAATACGGTCGATGGCAGCCTCTACCGCCGAGTTGAACAGCTCGACGATCAAGCCCAGCAGGCACACCGCGATCATGATCGCCCGCTCCGCGCGGCTGACCGGCAGCCAGAAGGCGGTCGGGATCAGCAGCACATTGAGCAGTACCAGCTGACGGAACGCGGCCTCGCCCTTGAAGGCGGCGCGCAAGCCGTCCAGCGAATAGCCGGCGGCGTTGAAGATACGTTTGAGGCCGGTCTGGCCTTTGAATGGCGACATGTGCGTCACTTCACCGATGAAAGGCCGGCAGACTAGTCCAGCTGGGGTCAAAAAAGCGTGAAGAAGCAGCCAGTTAGTGGCTTGCAACCGATTCAAGTTGTTGCAGCAGCAAGGCCGCCTGGGTGCGGGTGCGCACGCCCAGCTTGCGGAAAATCGCCGTCACGTGGGCCTTGATGGTGGCCTCCGAGACACTCAGCTCATAGGCGATCTGCTTGTTCAGCAAGCCTTCGCAGACCATGGTCAGCACGCGGAACTGCTGCGGCGTGAGGCTGGCCAGCCCTTCGCTGGCCGCTTTGGCTTCAGCCGAAACGTCGACTTTCTCGAAGGCTTGCGGCGGCCACCAGACCTCACCGTCCAATACCTTGCGCACGGCGTCCTGAATCACTTCCAGCGGGCTGGATTTGGGAATGAAACCACTGGCACCAAACTCGCGAGACTTGACCACGACGGCGGCCTCTTCCTGCGCCGACACCATGACCACGGGGATCTGCGGGTATTGCCCACGCAGCAGGACCAGCCCGGAGAACCCGTAGGCGCCCGGCATGTTCAGGTCCAGCAGGACCAGATCCCAGTCGGCTTTTTCGCTCAGTCGGGTTTCCAGTTCGGCAATGCTCGCCACTTCAACCAGGCGTACATCGGCGCCAAGGCCGAGGGTAACAGCCTGGCGCAGGGCGCCACGAAACAGTGGGTGGTCATCGGCAATCAGGATTTCGTAAGTGGCCATCGATCTAAGGATCCTGTTCTGTGCCAGGCGCTGCGGGGTAGTAAGGGCGCTTGGCGGAAAGGCACGGCGAAGTCCGGGGTAACGGCACCTTCGGCGTGCCCGAATCGGCGCCAAGGATGCCGAGCACGGTCGGGGTGGTCAAGCCAATTGCCCTGCCGCACTCGCCCACCCTGGCTGCCAGCCCCGACATTATGAACCAAACCGGCCCGACTGCCCCTTGGACTATAGGAAGGTATGCAAACGCTGATGCGCGTCGTCCTGTTCATCCAGCGGCAAATGCCGCTTGGCGCTCAGGTAGTGCAGGCTGAACACGTCCAGGTAAGCGTCCAGGGCCTGGGAGGCGCGCTGGTCGCCGGCCAGTTCCAGGCACATGGCCGCCACTTCCGCCGTGCAGAAGTGATCGTCACGTTTGGAACGACGCAGGCGATAGCGCGACATCTGCTCGGCCTCCAGGCTCAACACCGGGAAGCGGTCCAGGTAGGGGCTCTTGCGGAACATCTTGCGCGCCTCGGTCCAGGTGGCGTCGAGCAGGATGAACAACGGCCGCTTGCCGGGTTCGCGCACCACCTCGTTGACCACCCGTTCCTGAGCAACGAACTCGCCGGGGAAAACGATATAGGGCTGCCACTGGGGCTGTTCGAGCAGCGCCAGCAGGTTGTCGTCCACCGCAGTACGCTGCCAGCCGAAGGCCGAGGTGTCCTCGACCAGGTCGGCGATCAGCCAGCCGGTGTTGGTCGGCTTCAGTGGCTCGGTGTCGTGCATCAGCAGGCACACGCCCGACTCTGCCGGCACCCGGGGCTTCCAGGCGCACAGGCAATGGCTGGCAATGACCCGGCAATGCGGGCAACGGACGGCCCGTGAACCACGGGCAATGAACGGCTTGTTGCTGCGGGCCAGGCGTTCGGCGCGCAAGCGCGCTACCGCGTGGCTCATGCTGGCAGGCCTTTGAACAGGTTGAAAATGCACACTGCGACGGCTCGGATACACAAAACGCAAGTCTACCAGAGCAGGCGTCATTTGCCGTGCAGCGGGACGGGCTGGCCCCTTATAATCGACACTTTGGCGAGCCTGACGCGCGCAAAAGCGCGCATCAGGGAACGCCACCTGCCGGCGCATGTCAAACCGCCAGTCATTGAACCAGGAGAGATACATGCTGCGTCTTATCGTCCCGACCCTGAGCCTTCTGCTCACCCTGCCCCTGGCGGCCCAGGCGGCGTCCAAACAGGACTACGACCTGAACAAGATGCTGCAGAAGGTCGCTACGGAAAGCAGCGTCGGCACGCCGCGCGCCATCAACGAAGACATCCTCGACCAGGGTTATACCGTCGAAGGCAAGGCGCTGGTCAACCACCTGAGCGTGCGCCAGAGCCACGCCGAGCGCATGCAGGCCAACCCCGAGCAAGTGCGCAGCCAGTTGGGCGACAGCGTCTGCCGTAACAGCGGCTTCCGCAACCTGATGTCCAAGGGCGCCGTCATGGTCTATCGCTTCACGGTCTACAAGACCAACCAGCCAGTCATGGACCAGGCATTTGACGCCGCCAGCTGCGTCGCGGGCAGCAAGAAGAAGTAAACCTAGACCACGGGGTGGTCATCAGGGGCGCGCCACTGCTCCTCCTCGGCATCGGCGCGCAACTCTGCCAGAAGCGCTTGCAGGTAGCGTGACTGGCACTCCAGCCCCGAAAGCCTGCGACGGCACTCTGCCTCAAGGCTCAGGTGATGCACCTGAGCTGCATGTTCCAGCTGCTGATACAGCTGCCGGTCCACTTCGATGGTCAAGCGATGCATACCGCCACCTCCTGCATCGATACGATTCGCTTTCCCAGTTAATCAAACCCTCACCCCCATAGGCTGCGCGCCGACGAGCGGCGTTCGCCATCACTTCGGCACGATCAGGCGCAACGGTCTAGATTGATAGCGAGAGCGCCAAAAAACGCCCAGATGGATTTTTGCCACTGCACCATGGCCTTGAAGGCCTACTGCAACGCTCGGGGTACACACTCGAGCCTGAGCAGCCAGCGACGCACGCAGTGTCGCGGCCGGGACACACCATCGACCCGGTCAGAGGTTTTGCTGCAGAAGGAGACGTTGAATGCCTTACCAACCCAACGAGCTGTTGTTCAATCACTTCAGGGACAACAACATCGACCTGAGCAAAATTGACGAACAGCTGCAACTGGTTGCACCAAACAGCCCCAACTTGCCGCTGTACCGGGACATGATGCTGACCATCCTGCGCATGGCCCACGACGACACGGATCGCTGGAGCGCCAAGATCACCCTGCAGGCGCTGCGCGAGCTTGATCATTCATTCCGCGCCCTGGAGCGCTACAAGGGCCGTCGCAAGGTCACGGTGTTCGGCTCGGCCCGAACCCCGCTGGAACACCCGATGTACGCCTTGGCCCGTGAACTGGGCGCCACCCTGGCACGCTCCGACCTGATGGTCATCACCGGCGCTGGCGGCGGCATCATGGCGGCAGCGCATGAAGGGGCCGGCAGCGATCACAGCCTGGGCTTCAACATCACCCTGCCGTTCGAACAGCATGCCAACCCCACGGTGGACGGCACCGACAAACTGCTGCCGTTCCACTTCTTCTTCATTCGCAAGCTGTTCTTCGTCAAGGAGGCTGATGGGCTGGTGCTCTGCCCTGGCGGCTTCGGTACGCTGGATGAAGCACTCGAAGTGCTCACGCTGATCCAGACCGGCAAGAGCCCGCTGGTGCCGGTGGTGTTGCTTGACTCACCCGGGGGCACCTTCTGGCGCGACTGCCTCGACTTCATCAGCCGTCAGCTCGAAGAAAACCGCTACATCCTGCCCAGCGACCTCAAGCTGGTGCGCCTGGTGCACAGCGCCGATGAGGCGGTGGAGGAAATCAACCAGTTCTACAGCAACTACCACTCCAGCCGCTGGCTGAAAAACCAATTCGTGATCCGCATGCATCACCCGCTCAGCGAGGCGGCGCTGTACGACATCCAGGAGGGCTTCGCCGATTTGCGCCTGAGCGGCAAATACCATCAGCACGCCGACAGCGGCGCGGAACACGAGGTCGGTAATTTCAGCCATCTGACCCGGTTGTCGTTCGCCTTCAACGGCCGCGACCAGGGCCGCCTGCGCGAACTGGTGGACTTTATCAACCTGCCGGAAAACTGGGCCAAGCCTCAGCCTATGCACACGACTCAGCGGGCCAGGGAGGCGTTGAAGGTTAGTTGAGCGTCGGAGCAACCTTGTGGGAGCTAGCTTTCCAGCGATCACCGGCGAAGCCGGCTCTCACACCGTTTTAGTAGTCGTCGAGATCCCGACCGCTAAGCAGGCGGCCGATCATTTCCAGGGAGAACCCACGGTAGGCAAGGAATCGGGTTTGCTGGGCACGGCTGCGGGGGTCATGCGGGCGTTGCCCGGCAAACTTGCGTTGCCAGACATCCATCAAACGCTGCGCCCAATCCACACCGCTTTCCCGTAACGCCTGATCGATATCGCCACGGTCCAGGCCACGCTGGCCCAGTTCTTCGCGTATACGCGCAGGGCCATAGCCGGAATTGGAGCGGTACCTGATGAAGCTTTCGAGGTAGCGGGCTTCGCTGAGCAGCCCTTCTTCGGCGAGCCGATCGAGCTCAGGCTCGATCATCTCATCCAGAGCACCTCGCTGACGCAGTTTGCGCGTCAGCTCGACGCGACCATGCTCACGTCGCGCGAGCAGGTCCATGGCTGTCCGCCGAATGGCGACGGGGGTGTCGAGTACGGCGGACATAGTCGCTATCTACAACAGTGATCAATAACCGGCGTCGGCATCAGCCACGTCGTCGGCACTGGCTTCGGCAGCGGCAGCCTTGCCCGCTTCGGCGGCAGCACCGGCTTTGAGCAGCTTCTCGCGGATCTGCTTCTCGATCTCGGCACCAATGGCCGGGTTCTCAGCCAGGTACTTGGCGGCGTTGGCTTTGCCTTGGCCGATCTTGTTGCCCTGGTAGGCGTACCAGGCACCGGATTTCTCCACCAGCCCCTGAGAAACACCCAGGTCGATGATTTCGCCGTTGCGGTAGATACCCTTGCCGTAGAGGATCTGGAACTCAGCCTGACGGAACGGCGGCGAGACCTTGTTCTTGACGATCTTGACGCGGGTTTCGCTGCCGACCACCTCGTCGCCTTCCTTGACCGCGCCGGTACGGCGGATGTCCAGGCGCACAGAGGCGTAGAACTTCAGGGCGTTACCGCCGGTGGTGGTTTCCGGGCTGCCGAACATCACGCCGATCTTCATACGGATCTGGTTGATGAAGATGACCAGGCAGTTGGCGTTCTTGATGTTACCGGTGATCTTGCGCAGCGCTTGGGACATCAGACGAGCCTGCAGGCCCACGTGCATGTCACCCATCTCGCCTTCGATCTCGGCCTTGGGCACCAGGGCTGCCACGGAGTCGACGATGATCACGTCGACCGCGTTGGAGCGCACCAGCATGTCGGTGATTTCCAGCGCCTGCTCACCGGTGTCTGGCTGCGACACCAGCAGGTCGTCGACATTGACGCCCAGCTTGCCGGCGTATTCCGGGTCAAGGGCGTGCTCGGCGTCGACGAAGGCGCAGGTGGCGCCGTTCTTCTGGGCTTCGGCGATGACCGACAGGGTCAGCGTGGTTTTACCCGAGGACTCCGGGCCGTAGATTTCGACGATACGGCCTTTTGGCAGGCCGCCAATGCCGAGGGCGATGTCCAGGCCCAGGGAACCGGTGGAGATAGCCGGGATGCCGGTGCGCTCGTGGTCGCCCATGCGCATGACTGCGCCTTTGCCGAATTGGCGTTCGATCTGACCCAGGGCCGCAGCCAAGGCGCGTTTCTTGTTGTCGTCCATTGAAACCCTCACGTGTTCGACTTGGCCCTGATGGCCGGAATACCTGTATAAGTAGCCAGTATTATTCCACAGCGAAGCGCGCGCGCAAACCCCTGTCGTCGATTTACTCGGCACCAAGCTGTAACAAGCCGTCTAACGCGGCGATCACCGTTTGTCGGCGCACCGCATCACGGTCGCCGTCGAACTGGCGGCGCTCGCTGAAGACACGGCTGCCATCGGCCCAGGCCAGCCATACGGTACCCACCGGTTTTGCCGGCGAGCCACCGTCCGGCCCCGCCACACCGCTCACCGCCACCGCAAAGCGCGCGCCGCTGGCCGCCTGCGCCCCGCGGGCCATGGCTTCGACCACCTCCTGGCTGACCGCCCCCACCTGGCCGAACAGTGCCGCGGGCACCCCCAGCTGGCGGGTCTTCTGGGCATTGGAGTAGGTCACGTACCCGGCCTCGAACCAGGCCGAACTGCCGGGGATGCGGGTAATGGCCTCGGCGATGCCACCGCCCGTGCAGGATTCGGCGGTGGTCACCTGGGCATTGAAGCGGCGCAGGTGCTCGCCCAGGCGGGCGGAAAGTGCGGTGATCGGGTCCATATCAGGCTCCTTGAAGACTGCGCACTACCCTACCACCCCATGCGCGGCGCGGCTTCAGGAAACCTTCAGGCTATCGCGGGCAATGGCGCTAAACGCACGCTCGTCGCGCCGCCCAAGACGCGGTAGGCCGGCTGGCCAGCCCTGGGTCCAGTCCAGGCCACGCAAATGGCGCATGTCCTCAATCGCCGAACGCCACCAGACCACCTTGCAGGCGCGCTGGTAATCGTCGCTGCCGATGACACTGCCATATAAAAGCTTGCGGCCGACACCCCGGAGCTCTGGGGGCACGCGCGTAAGGCTCCACTTGACCGAAAGGCGGTTGAGCCAGGATGGCACCGGGCGATGCGCAGGCACCTTCAAGGCCAGGCCAGGCATCTTCGCCGTAAAGCGCTCGCCGTGGCGGGCGAAGAAAATCTCCAGAATGGCGTGGATGTACTGCTTCATCGCAAAGTAGTGGCTGATCACGCCACGCGCCTGGTTGATCTGCGCGCCCTGCAACTCGAACGAAAAGGCGATCTGCTCGATGGTGTGCAATTCACGGGCGTAAGGCGTCCACGCATCGATGCGCTGGATGGCACGTTCGGCAATGCCGGCATTCTCACGGGTGAAGCCCAGGACACCGCTGTTGCACAGCCGCAGGTCGTCGCTCGGCACTGCGCCCGCACGCGCAAGCCCTGCGCTGAAGCCGAGGTAGTCCTCACGGTGCGACGCCTCGGCCCAGCGCATCTCGACCTCGTCTACCAGGTACTGCCCGGCATCCACCTGGCCAAACAGCTTCAGCGGTGACTGCAGGAACACCGTGTCGGTGTCGATGAACACTGTCTTGTCCGCCCACTGCCCAGCTTGCGCAATGGCGCAGGCCTTGCGCCGATGGGTGTAGCCGCCCTCCCCGGTCCAGGCCTGCAGGGTCGCGTCATCCAGCGCGATCACCTCAACCGGCCAACCGGCGAATGCCTGCGGCTGGTCGGTCAACACACGAATCACCGGCAGCTCCGCCGGCTTGCAGCGCGCCAGGGCGGTGAGGATGCTGAGCTTGGCTTCCAGCTGGTAAATCCGCCGATCACCGTACAGGAGGTAGATCAGTTGCTGCTTTACATAAGGGATACGGCTGGACAGGTTCATCACTACGTCACGGCTAGGGGCATTCAAAAAGGCCGCGCATTCTAGTGCAGTCAAGGACGAAGCTCCATGATGGCCCGCCGAACTGCGCGCACATGCCCCACTGCGGCCGCCTGCATCTGGATGAAAAAGCCTGTACCATTGCCGGTTTTACCATCGCCAACCAGATCACCCGCTGTAAGGCCCTGAATGTCAGATCTCTCCGCACACACCCCGATGATGCAGCAGTACTGGAAGCTGAAAAACCAGCACCCGGACCAGCTGATGTTCTACCGCATGGGCGATTTCTACGAGATCTTCTACGAAGATGCGAAGAAAGCCGCAAAACTGCTGGATATCACCCTGACCGCGCGCGGCCAGTCGGCCGGCCAGTCCATCCCCATGTGCGGCATTCCGTTCCATTCGCTGGAAGGCTACCTGGCCAAACTGGTCAAGCTCGGCGAATCGGTGGTGATCTGCGAACAGATTGGCGACCCGGCAACCAGCAAGGGCCCGGTGGAGCGCCAGGTGGTGCGCATCATCACCCCCGGCACGGTCAGCGACGAAGCACTGCTCGACGAGCGCCGCGACAACCTGATTGCCGCGCTGCTGGGCGATGAGCGCCTGTTTGGCCTGGCGGTACTGGACATCACCAGTGGCAACTTCGGCGTGCAAGAGATCAAAGGCTGGGAAAACCTGCTGGCCGAGCTCGACCGCCTCAACCCGGTCGAACTGTTGATCCCCGACGACTGGCCACGCGACCTGCCGGCCGAAAAACGCCCTGGCGCGCGCCGCCGCGCCCCGTGGGACTTCGACCGCGACTCGGCGCGCAAGGCCCTGTGCCAGCAATTCGCGACCAAGGACCTCAAAGGCTTTGGCTGCGACAAGCTGACCCTGGCCATCGGCGCCGCCGGATGCCTGCTGACCTACGCCAAGGAAACCCAGCGCACCGCCCTGCCGCACCTGCGCAGCCTGCGCCACGAGCGCCTGGACGACACGGTCATCCTGGATGGCGCCAGCCGCCGCAACCTGGAGCTGGACGTCAACCTGGCGGGCGGGCGCGACAATACCCTGCAGTCGGTGATCGACCGCTGCCAGACCGCCATGGCCAGCCGCTTGCTGACCCGCTGGCTGAACCGCCCACTGCGTGACCTCAAGGTCCTGCAGGCGCGCCAGGATTCGATCCGTTGCCTGCTCGACGGCTACCGTTTCGAAAAACTGCAGCCGCAGCTCAAGGAAATTGGCGATATCGAGCGGATCCTCGCCCGTATCGGCCTGCGCAATGCCCGCCCACGCGACCTCGCACGCCTGCGTGATGCCCTCGGCGCCCTGCCCGAGCTGCAAAACGCCATGGCCGAGCTGGAAGCCCCGCACCTGGCGCGCCTGGCCGCCATTACCGGCACCTACCCAGAGCTGGCCAGCCTGCTGGAGCGGGCGATCATCGACAACCCGCCCGCGGTAATCCGTGATGGCGGCGTGCTCAAGGCCGGCTACGACAATGAGCTGGACGAGTTGCTGGCGATCAGCGAGAACGCTGGCCAGTTCCTGATCGACCTGGAAGCCCGTGAAAAAGCCCGTACCGGCCTGGCCAATCTCAAGGTCGGCTACAACCGCGTGCATGGCTACTTCATCGAGCTGCCGACCAAGCAGGCCGAACAAGCCCCGGGCGACTACATTCGCCGCCAGACCCTCAAGGGTGCGGAGCGCTTCATCACCCCAGAGCTCAAGGCGTTCGAGGACAAGGCACTGTCGGCCAAGAGCCGCGCCCTGGCCCGCGAGAAGATGCTTTACGATGCCCTGCTCGAAACCCTGATCAGCCACCTGGCACCGCTGCAAGACAGCGCCGCCGCCCTGGCCGAACTGGACGTGCTGAGCAACCTCGCCGAGCGTGCCCTGAACCTCGACCTGAACTGCCCTCGCTTCGTCGACGAGCCGTGCTTGCGCATCGACCAGGGCCGTCACCCGGTGGTCGAGCAGGTGCTGACCACGCCGTTCGTGGCCAACGACCTGAACCTGGACAACAGCACCCGCATGCTGATCATTACCGGCCCGAACATGGGCGGTAAATCTACCTACATGCGCCAGACCGCCTTGATCGTGCTGATGGCGCACATCGGCAGTTTCGTGCCGGCAGCCCAGTGCGAGCTGTCGCTGGTCGACCGCATCTTCACCCGCATCGGCTCCAGTGACGACCTGGCCGGCGGGCGCTCGACCTTCATGGTCGAGATGAGTGAAACCGCCAACATTCTGCACAACGCCACCGACCGCAGCCTGGTGCTGATGGACGAAGTCGGCCGCGGCACCAGCACCTTCGATGGCCTGTCGCTGGCCTGGGCCGCCGCCGAGCGCCTGGCCCAGTTGCGTGCTTACACGCTGTTCGCCACGCACTACTTCGAGCTCACTGTACTGCCGGAAAACGAGCCGTTGGTGGCCAACGTGCACCTGAACGCCACCGAGCACAACGAGCGCATCGTCTTCCTGCACCATGTGCTGCCAGGCCCTGCCAGCCAAAGCTACGGCCTGGCCGTGGCCCAACTGGCCGGCGTGCCCACACCGGTCATTCAGCGCGCCCGCGAGCACCTGGGCCGCCTGGAAACCGCGAGCCTGCCGCACGAGCAGCCGTTGGGCAAGCAGGCCAAGGATGAGCCACACGTCCCGCACCAGAGCGATCTGTTCGCCAGCCTGCCACACCCGGCCATCGAGAAGCTGGGCAAGCTGGACCTGGACGACATGACCCCGCGCCAAGCTATCGAAATGCTATATCAACTAAAGAACCTGTTATAACGGCGCCCACTACAAGCTGGTAGAATCCGCCGCGGTTTGCTGGTGCTGCAGGTTATTAGCCTGGCCTGCAGCCACATACCCGTAAACCGCGCGGCCCCGAGAGGAAGGGCCGCCGCCGTCGCCTGAGGAGAGAACTAGAAATGACCTTCGTCGTCACCGACAACTGCATCAAATGCAAATACACCGACTGCGTGGAAGTCTGTCCGGTGGACTGCTTCTACGAAGGCCCGAACTTCCTGGTCATCCACCCGGACGAGTGCATCGACTGCGCACTGTGCGAGCCGGAATGCCCAGCGCAAGCCATCTTCTCGGAAGACGAAGTGCCATCGGGCATGGAAAACTTCATCGAGCTGAACGCCGAACTGGCGGAAATCTGGCCAAACATCACCGAGCGTAAGGACGCCCTGCCGGACGCTGAAGAGTGGGATGGCAAGACTGGCAAGATTGCAGATCTGGAGCGCTGATAGCGCGCGGATACGAAAAAGGCCCATTCGGGCCTTTTTTCATTTTCAGCAGGCAAAAAAAGGGGCGGTATGACCCGCCCACATTTTTTTCCGTAGTCCCTGATTGTCCCAAACATCATCCTGATGAAATCGCTTCTTGCGATGTCCTTGGCCTTCTCCCTGAAAGCCTGTGCATGTCCGTGTGCACAGTTCGAATACTAGCGACTTCAGCGGGCGAGACAACCGAGGCACCTCTCAAGATATTACCGCGGACACTTTTCCTCACATCCAAATAATCCATGATTTTCAGTGAGTTAGGATTACGGCGGAGCTGAAAACGACAATGATTTACTGTTGGTTGCATAGATAGCTTACAAAACAAGTAAGCGATCTCTTACACGCGATGTTACTGGGGTGGCGCGGTACACAAATGCGGGATGGCGAATCTGGTTTCTGACCTGTGCATCACCCCTGTAGGAGCAGCCTTGTGCTGCGAAGAGACCAGTGATCCCAGCGCGAATTTGCACTGTTGCCACCGGCCTCTTCGCAGCACAAGGCTGCTCCTACAGGGGGGCGCGTTTACAGGGAGGCGCGTTATTCTGGCTGCACCGCGCACACAAAAACGCCCCGAGGCTATCGGGGCGTCTTATGCTGGCGAACAGCTTGTTACTGGAACAACGACTCGCTAGACAGGCCATTCTTCTCGAGGATCTCGCGCAAGCGCTTGAGCCCCTCTACCTGGATCTGCCGTACACGCTCACGCGTCAGGCCGATCTCCAGGCCAACATCTTCCAGGGTGCTGCTCTCATGCCCGCGCAGGCCAAAGCGGCGCACCACCACCTCACGCTGCTTGTCGGTCAGCTCACCCAGCCACTGATCGATGCTCTGCGAAAGGTCGTCGTCCTGCAGCAGCTCACACGGGTCGGTCGGGCGGTCATCGGTAAGGGTATCGAGCAGGGTCTTGTCCGAGTCCGGCCCGAGCGAAACATCCACCGAAGACACCCGCTCGTTCAGCCCCAGCATCCGCTTGACCTCAGCGACAGGCTTCTCAAGCAGGGTGGCGATTTCTTCTGGCGAGGGCTCGTGATCGAGCTTCTGGGTCAGCTCCCGCGCAGCGCGCAGGTAGACGTTGAGCTCCTTGACCACGTGGATCGGCAGGCGAATGGTACGGGTCTGGTTCATGATCGCCCGTTCGATGGTCTGGCGAATCCACCAGGTCGCATAGGTCGAGAAACGGAAACCACGTTCCGGGTCGAATTTCTCGACCGCACGAATCAACCCCAGGTTGCCCTCCTCGATCAGGTCGAGCAACGACAGGCCACGATTCACGTAACGACGGGCAATTTTCACAACCAGGCGCAGGTTGCTTTCGATCATGCGCTTGCGGCCGGCGGGGTCGCCTTTTTGCGACAGGCGCGCAAAATGCACTTCCTCTTCTGGCGACAGCAGAGGCGAGAATCCAATCTCATTGAGGTACAACTGAGTAGCATCAAGTGCCCGAGTGTAATCGATGTACTTGTGCTGCTTGAGCGAAGAGCCGGTCTTGGCCCTTGTCCGAACCGAAGATACAGCAGGTTCGTCTGACACCACATCCGTTTCCAAAACGATGCCCGTCTCCATCAGGAGGACGTCATCGTCGATGTCAAACTCCGGCGCTTCTTTATTGAGAGCCATTGTTATAGTCCTTTGCTGAGTTCGAACTCAGACTCGAGCGGCACCTGTATCCCTGGCAGCGCTGGAGCCTGTCCCCTCTACATCAGAGGAACAGGCCAGGTACAACAATCAACGACGTGGCAGGAACTGGAGCGGATCGACGGGTTTGCCCTGGCGGCGAATCTCGAAATGCAGCTTCACCCGATCAGTGCCCGTGGACCCCATTTCAGCAATCGACTGCCCAGCCTTGACCTGCTGCCCCTCCCGAACCAACAGCCTGCGGTTGTGACCGTAGGCACTGACGTAGGTATCGCTGTGCTTGATGATGATCAGCTCGCCGTAGCCCCGCAAGCCACTCCCGGCGTAGACCACTGCACCATCAGACGCAGCAAAAACAGGCTGTCCCAAATCACCGGCGATATCAATGCCTTTATTCAAACTACCGTTTGAAGCAAATTTTCCAATTAGCACGCCATTGGCCGGCCAGGTCCAACCGCCTACCGCGCGCTCTGCGGCCGGCACGGTGGCGACCACCGGCGCACTGGTTGTCGGGGCCGTTGTAGCCGGCTTGGTGCTACCGCTGGGGGCGGTGCTGGCGCTACCAACGGGGCGACGAATGACCGTGGTTTTGCTCGAGGACGAAGGGTTGGACACCACCGTGGTGCTACCCGTGGTGCCGCTGCTGAAGCGAATCGGCTGGCCAGGGCGAATGGTGTAAGGCGCCGGGATGCCGTTGCGGGCGGCCAGCTCCTTGTAGTCCCAGCCGTAACGGAAGGCGATGGAGAACAACGTATCGCCCGGCTTGACGATGTACTGACCGGAGGTCACCGTCGGCCGTTTGGGCGCTGCATTGTTACGGTCGACCACCCGCGCGCTTGTCGAGCTGGTGCTGGAACAACCCGCCAGCAAGGTGCCCATGGCCAGTGCAATCACCAGAAGCTTGAAGCCCGCCCATTCCTTGCGCTGCCGAATGACTGTGTGACCCACCCGCGCTCCCCTCATGGTGCCGAATACCGAAATAACGATAAGAAATGCAATATTGTTGCAATTATAACCGAGCCCACCTGTATTGGGTGGACGGCTGCAAAGGCCACTCGTGCTATAGCAGATCACCCCGCCAGATAGACAGGGCAATGGCGCAAGAATTCGTCGCTGGCGTAAATATTCCGTGGTTCAGGCCAGCGGGCCATTGAGCAATGGCACGAAGCGCACGGCGCCTAGCACACGCCGGGAGAACCCATGCTCCTCACGCACGATCAGCATCAACTGCTGTGTTTCGCCTGCCGGGCCCACCGGAATCACCATGCGCCCCCCCGGCGCCAGTTGATCGAGCAGTGCCTGTGGCACCTCGGGCGCCACGGCGGTGACGATGATGCCGTTGTAGGGTGCCAGGGCCTGCCAGCCCTCGCAACCATCGCCCCAGCGGAACACCACGTTACGCAGGTTCAGCTCTACCAGGCGCTCCTTGGCGCGATCCTGCAGCACCTTGATGCGCTCCACCGAGAACACCCGCTCCACGAGCTGGGCAAGTATCGCCGTCTGGTAGCCGGAGCCCGTGCCGATCTCCAGCACCTTGTCGAGCGGCCCGGCCTCAAGCAGCAGCTCGCTCATGTGCGCAACCATGAACGGCTGCGAGATGGTCTGGTTGTGGCCGATCGGCAGCGCCGTGTCTTCATAGGCGCGATGCGCCAGGGCCTCGTCGACGAACAGGTGGCGCGGGGTGCGACGGATCGCGTCGAGCACCTTGGGGTTCGCCACGCCTTCTTCGCACAGGCGCTGGATCAGCCGCTCCCGGGTCCGTTGGGAGGTCATGCCGATACCCCGGCGCAACATATCGTCCTCACGCATCAGAGCAGGCCCTCCAGCCAACCGTCGAGCTGTTCGAAAGCATCGTTGAAGGTGCGGTCAAGCTGCAGCGGTGTGATCGATACATAACCTTGCATCACCGCGTGGAAGTCCGTGCCCGGGCCACCGTCTTCGGCATCGCCGGCCACGGCAATCCAGTACCCCTCCTTGCCGCGCGGGTTGACCACCTTGGTCGGCGCCGCCGCCCGCGCCCGGTGACCGAGGCGGGTCAGCTGGATGCCGCGGATGTGCTCCAGCGGCAGGTTGGGGATATTGACGTTGAGCACGGTGCGCGGCGGCAGTGTGAGACGCGACTGCGCCTCCACCAGCCGGCGGGCGATGTACGCCGCCGTGGGCAGGTTGTCCGGCTGGCGCGAGAGCAACGAAAACGCCAGCGACGTGTTGCCCAGGAAGCGGCCTTCCAACGCAGCGGCGACGGTGCCCGAATACAGCACGTCGTCGCCCAGGTTCGCGCCCAGGTTGATCCCCGACACCACCATGTCTGGGGTCTGCGGCAACAGGCCATTGAGCCCCAGGTGCACGCAATCGGTCGGCGTGCCATTGAGGCTGATGAAACCGTTGGCCAGGGTCTGCGGATGCAGCGGCCGGTCCAGCGTCAGCGAACTGCTGGCGCCGCTCTTGTCTTGCTCCGGGGCGATTACCACACACTCGGCATAATCCACCAGCGCAGCGTGCAGCGCGGCGAGGCCAGGTGCGGTAACACCGTCGTCGTTCGAAATCAGAATACGCATGGGCTGTCCGTCTGCCCTACCGGCACCAGATCCACGACTTCGCGCACCACCACGGTGGCGAAGCATCCGGCCGGAAGGACGAATTCCAGTTGCAGGATATCAGGCTCGGGATAATGCCACGTCAGGCCGCCAATAGGGAGCCGCAGAATGCGCCGTTCGTGATCCATGCCCGCCTGGGCCAGCCAATGGCACAGTGCCGGCTGCCGCGCGGCAACTGCGCTTTCCAACGCGGCAGTGACGCCTGCGGCGGGGGTTTCGCCCTCGCCCCACAGCGCACCGGTGGGATGCAGGTCGAGAATCGCCAAGCGCGGATCGGAACATTCCTGCTCGGTCGCCGGAAAGAAACTACGGCTATCGGTGAAGGCCAGCAGGTCCCCGACTTGCGCACGGGCCCAACTGCCGTCGGCAACACGGGCGGCGAGAATCTGGTTGAACAGGTAGCTGCGCCCTGCGGAAAGCAAACGCGAACGCACATTGCGTTGCTCTGGCAGTGCCTTCCGGGCCGCCCAGTCGAGCGCGTCATGGACATTACCGCCGCCATGGCCAAACCGCTGGCTGCCGAAGTAGTTCGGCACGCCGTGCTGCTTGAGCGCCTCCAGGCGCGCGTCCAGTGCAGCGTGATCAGCCGCCAGGGCCGTCAGGCGCAGGGTGAAGCCGTTGGCCGAATGCGCGCCACGCTGCAGCTTGCGCTGGTGACGCACCTGCTTGAGCACGCGCAGGCTGGCATCCTCGGCACGCGACAGGTCCGGGTCGGCCTTGCCGGGCAGGTGCAGGCTGAACCACTGACGGGTCAGGGCCTGGCGGTCCTTGAGGCCGGCATAGCTGATCGAACGGGCCGGGACGCCTGCGGCGCGGGCCAGTCGGCGGGCCGCTTCTTCAGTGTTGAGCTCGCGCTTTTCGACCCACAGCCATAGGTGCTCACCCTGGCCCGACAGCGGGATATCCAGCACCTCGTCGACCTGGAAGTCTTCAGCCACGGCCTTGAGCACCGCAGTGCCCAGCGCTTCACCCGATGCACGCGGGCCCAGCAGTTCCAGTTCGGTCATGCTGGCAGCAACAGGGCGACCGCATGCACGGCAATCCCCTCCTCACGGCCGGTGAAGCCCAGCTTTTCAGTGGTGGTCGCTTTGACGTTGACCTGGTCGAGCTCAGCTTGCAGGTCTTCGGCGATCAGTTGGCGCATGGTCTCGATGTGCGGCGCCATCTTCGGCGCCTGGGCAACGATGGTGGCGTCGACATTGCCCACCTTCCAGCCCTTGGCCTGGACGATAGCGACCACATGACGCAGCAAGGCACGGCTATCGGCACCCTTGAACTGCGGGTCGGTGTCGGGGAAGTGCTTGCCGATATCACCCAGCGCCGCAGCGCCCAGCAAGGCATCGCTCAGGGCGTGCAGCAGCACGTCACCGTCGGAGTGGGCCAGGAGGCCGTGTTTGTGGGGGATACGGACCCCGCCCAGGGTAATGAAATCACCGTCGCAGAAACGGTGCACATCGTAGCCGTGGCCAATACGCATAGAAAAACGCCCTGATTGAGTCAGGGCGTGATTCTACCTGCTTTGTGCGGTATTGGGGCTGCGCCTTACACCCGGCCCAGCGCCTTCGCATGATGGCGCACGTGGTCTTCGATGAAGCTGGCGATGAAGTAGTAGCTATGGTCATAGCCAGGCTGCAGGCGCAGGGTCAGTGCATGCCCCCCTTTGCGCGCGGCCTGCTCCAGTGCCTCAGGCTTGAGCTGCTTCTCGAGGAAGTCATCACGGTCGCCCTGGTCCACCAGCAACGGCGGGCAGCTGCCCGCGGGTGTCTCGGCCAGCAGCACGCTGGCATCCCACTCGCGCCAACGCGCACGGTCCTCGCCCAGGTAGCGGCTGAAGGCCTTTTCACCCCACGGGCAGTCCATCGGGTTGCTGATCGGCGAGAACGCCGAGATCGAACGGTAGCGCCCCGGGTTACGCAAGGCGCACACCAATGCGCCATGCCCGCCCATCGAGTGGCCACTGATGCTGCGCTGGTCCGAGGCCGGGAAGTGCGCCTCGATCAGCGCGGGCAACTCCTCTACCACGTAGTCATGCATGCGGTAGTGCTGCGCCCACGGTTGCTGGGTGGCATTGAGGTAGAAGCCGGCCCCCAGGCCAAAGTCCCAGGCGCCATCCGGGTCGCCCGGCACCTGCTCGCCACGCGGGCTGGTGTCGGGCGCAACGATGATCAACCCAAGCTCGGCGGCCAGGCGCTGGGCGCCGGCCTTCTGCATGAAGTTCTCGTCGGTGCAGGTCAGGCCGCTCAGCCAGTACAGCACCGGCAGCTTGGCCCCCTGTTCGGCCTGAGGAGGCAGATACACCGCGAACACCATGTCGCAGCCGAGCACCTTGGACGGGTGCCGGTACCGCTTGTGCCAGCCGCCGAAGCTTTTCTGGCAAGAAATGTTGTCCAGGCTCATGGCAGACCTCAGAAGTGGATCACGCTGCGGATGCTCTTGCCTTCATGCATCAGGTCGAAGGCCTTGTTGATGTCTTCCAGGCCCATGGTGTGGGTGATGAAGGTGTCCAGCGGGATCTCGCCCTTCTCGGCCATTTCGACATAGCTTGGCAGCTCGCTGCGGCCGCGTACGCCACCGAACGCCGAGCCGCGCCAGACGCGACCGGTGACCAGCTGGAACGGACGGGTGGCGATTTCCTGGCCAGCACCGGCAACGCCGATGATGACCGACTCGCCCCACCCTTTGTGGCAGCATTCTAGGGCCGCACGCATCAGCTGGACGTTGCCGATGCACTCGAAGGAGAAGTCCACGCCGCCGTCGGTGAGGTCGACGATCACTTCCTGGATCGGGCGGTCGTATTCTTTCGGGTTGATGCAATCGGTGGCACCCAGCTGACGAGCGATCTCGAACTTGGCTGGGTTGATGTCGATGGCGATGATGCGCGAGGCCTTGGCCTTGACGGCGCCAATGATCGCCGACAGGCCGATGCCGCCGAGGCCGAAGATGGCCACGGTGTCACCCGGCTGGACCTTGGCGGTGTTGATGACCGCACCGATACCGGTGGTGACGCCACAGCCGAGCAGGCAGACCTTCTCCAGCGGGGCTTCCTTTTGGATCTTGGCCACGGAGATTTCTGGCAGCACGGTGTACTCGGAGAAGGTCGAGGTGCCCATGTAGTGGAACAGCTGCTGGCCTTTATAAGAGAAGCGCGTGGTGCCGTCTGGCATCAGGCCCTTGCCCTGGGTCGCACGGATGGCCTGGCACAGGTTGGTCTTGCCCGAACGGCAGAATTTGCACTGGCCGCACTCAGGGGTGTACAGCGGGATCACATGGTCACCCACGGCCACCGAGGTCACGCCCTCGCCCACTGCCTCGACGATCGCGCCGCCTTCGTGGCCAAGGATCGACGGGAAGATACCCTCCGGGTCGGCGCCGGACAGGGTGTAGGCGTCGGTATGGCAGACACCGCTGGCAACCACGCGCAGCAGCACTTCGCCGGCCTTGGGCATGGCCACGTCCACTTCGACGATTTCCAGGGGTTTCTTGGCTTCGAAGGCTACGGCAGCACGGGACTTGATCATCAACGTTCTCCAGACAAGGGGTCAATTCAGTCTTGCAGTGTAATTCAGGGTGTTTTGATGAATAATCCAGGCAAAGACAAAACATTATTGCTGCACAGGGACAATCAATGAGTAGCCGCTGGGAAGGCATCGACGAATTCGTGGCGGTGGCCGAGTCTGGCCAGTTCACCGCGGCGGCGGAGCGCCTGGGCGTATCGTCTTCGCACATCAGCCGGCAGATCGCCCGCCTGGAAGAACGCCTGCAGACGCGGCTGCTGTACCGCAGCACCCGGCGCGTCACCCTGAGTGAGGCCGGGCAGACCTTCCTGCAGCATTGCCAACGCCTGCAAGATGGCCGTGAAGAAGCCCTGCGGGCGATGGGCGACCTGGCCAGCGAGCCCAAGGGGCTGCTGCGCATGACCTGTGCGGTGGCCTATGGCGAGCGTTTCATCGTGCCGCTGGTGACGCGCTTCATGGCGCTGTACCCGCAGTTGAGGGTGGAAGTGGAACTGAGCAACCGCACGCTGGACCTGCTGCATGAAGGCATGGACCTGGCCATTCGCCTCGGCCGGCTTGCCGACTCCAGGCTGGTTGCCGCCCGCCTAGCACCGCGGCGCATGTACCTGTGCGCCTCACCGGCGTATCTGGAGCGTTACGGCCGGCCGCACAGCCTGTCGGAACTGGCGCGGCACAACTGCCTGATTGGCAGTTCGGACTTGTGGGCACTGCAGCAGGATGGCCGCGAGATCAGCCAGCGGGTGCAGGGAAACTGGCGCTGCAACAGCGGGCAGGCCGTGCTCGACGCCGCGTTGCTGGGGATGGGCTTGTGCCAGTTGCCGGACTATTACGTGCTGGAGCACCTGAACACGGGGGCACTGGTATCGCTGCTGGAGGGGCATCAGCCGCCGAATACGGCGGTGTGGGCGTTGTACCCGCAGCAGCGGCATCTTTCGCCGAAGGTAAGGCGACTGGTGGATTATCTGAAGGAAGGGTTGGCGGGGTTGCCGGAGTATCGTGTGGCTTGATAGTGCACTGGGGCCGCTTTGCGGCCCTTTCGCGGCACAAGGCCGCTCCTACAAGAGATCGCAATTCCCTGTAGGAGCGGGCTTGCCCGCGAAAGGGCCAGCACAGGATTACAGTGTCAGCGGCGCCCCGCCCAGCGCTGGCGCAACCACTCAAGGTCTTCCGGCCGGGTCACCTTGATGTTATCGCTGCGCCCTTCGATCAGCCGCGGCGCCTGGCCGGACCACTCGATGGCCGAAGCCTCGTCGGTGACCACCACATCCGACACCAGGCACTCGGCCAACGCGCGGTGCAAGGCCCCCAGGCGGAACATCTGCGGCGTATACGCCTGCCAGATGGTGCTGCGGTCTACGGTAGCGCTCACCCGGCCATGGCTGTCGGCACGCTTCAACGTATCGCGCGCCGGTACCGCCAACAGGCCACCCACCGGGTCATCTGCCAGCTCCGACAGCAGCTTGTCCAGGTCACTGCGCGCCAGGTTCGGCCGCGCGGCATCGTGCACCAGCACCCAGTCGCTGTCCGAAGCCCCTTGGGCATGCAGCAACAGCAACGCATTGAGTACCGAGTCGGCACGCTCGCGACCGCCCGCCGCGCGCTGGATGCGCGGGTCGCTGGCACAGCGCAGGCCGGGCCAGTAAGGGTCGTCTGCGGTAATGCTGACCACCACGCCCTTGAGCGTTGGATGGCCAAGAAAACAGTCGAGGCTATGCTCGAGAAGGGTCTGCCCACCCAGTTGCAAGTACTGCTTGGGGCGGTCGGCAGCCATGCGGGCACCCACGCCCGCAGCAGGAATCACGGCCCAGAAGGCCGGTAATGTGTCAGTCATTTTTGCGGCAACTGGAAGAGGGTTTCACCCTCTTTGACCATCCCCAATTCATGACGAGCCCGTTCTTCCACGGTCTCCATACCTTTCTTCAACTCCAGGACTTCTGCATCAAGCACGCGGTTACGCTCAAGCAGACGCTCGTTTTCGGCGTGCTGCTCGGCGATCTGCTGCTTGAGCTCGGTCACTTGCGCCAGGCTGCCATTGCCCACCCACAGGCGGTACTGCAGGCCACCCAACAGCAGAAGCAGAACGAGGAACAACCAATAGGGACTGCGCATCAAGGTATCCAGGTTAAAAAGACCGCCGCTTACTGTTCACTTCGGGGCCTCGAATAGCACGAAGCCTGGCCGAGGCCAGGCTTCGTCGACAGAAACCCTTTGCAAGTGTAGGAAAATTCAGTACGAAAGCTCCTACAGCTACGGCTGCTGTCTTTTTACCATCTCTTGCTTAACCGCGAAACTCGGCACGACCACGGTAAACCGCCTTGGCACCCAGTTGCTCTTCGATGCGCAGCAGTTGGTTGTACTTGGAGACGCGGTCGGAACGGCACAGCGAGCCGGTCTTGATCTGGCCAGCAGCGGTGCCTACAGCCAGGTCGGCAATGGTCGAGTCTTCGGTTTCACCGGAACGGTGCGAAATCACCGCGGTGTAGCCTGCAGCCTTGGCCATCTGGATGGCTTCCAGGGTCTCGGTCAGCGAGCCGATCTGGTTGAACTTGATCAGGATCGAGTTACCGATGCCCTTCTCGATGCCTTCCTTGAGGATCTTGGTGTTGGTCACGAACAGGTCGTCACCGACCAGTTGCACCTTCTCGCCGATCTTGTCGGTGAGGATCTTCCAGCCAGCCCAGTCGGACTCGTCCAAGCCGTCTTCGATCGAGATGATCGGGAAGCGCTCGGTCAGGCCTTTCAGGTACTCGGCAAAGCCTTCGGCGTCGAACGACTTGCCTTCGCCAGACAGGTTGTACTTGCCGTCTTCATAGAACTCGGACGCTGCGCAGTCCAGGGCCAGTGTCACGTCGGTGCCCAGCTTGTAGCCGGCCTTTTCAACGGCTTCGGCGATGGCGGCCAGCGCGTCTTCGTTAGACGCCAGGTTCGGCGCAAAGCCACCTTCGTCACCGACGGCAGTGTTCAGGCCGCGAGCCTTCAGTACAGCCTTCAGGTGATGGAAGATTTCGGTGCCCATGCGCAGGCCATCGGAGAAGGTCTTGGCGCCAACCGGCTGCACCATGAACTCTTGGATGTCGACGTTATTGTCGGCGTGCTCGCCACCGTTGATGATGTTCATCATCGGAACCGGCATCGAGTACTGGCCCGGGGTGCCGTTCAGGTTGGCGATGTGCGCGTACAGCGGCAGGTCCTGGTCCTGGGCAGCGGCCTTGGCGGCAGCCAGGGAAACAGCCAGGATGGCGTTGGCGCCCAGCTTGGCTTTGTTCTCGGTACCGTCCAGGTCGATCATGGCGCGGTCCAGAGCCTTCTGGTCGGAAGGGTCCTTGCCCAGCAGCAGGTCGCGAATCGGGCCGTTGATGTTGGCGACGGCTTTCAGCACGCCCTTGCCCAGGTAACGGCTCTTGTCGCCATCACGCAGCTCCAGCGCTTCGCGCGAGCCGGTGGAAGCACCGGACGGCGCGCAAGCACTGCCGATGATGCCGTTGTCGAGCAGTACATCGGCTTCCACGGTGGGGTTGCCACGCGAATCGAGAACTTCACGACCTTTGATGTCGACGATTTTTGCCATTGTTGTAAGCACTCCAGAATTGACGAAAACAACGCAGCTTAGGAAATCCTTGCACTTCATCAGGCGGGGTATGCAGCAGGCAGGCCTGATGAAAGCGCTCCCTGACCGTTTGGTCAGGGAGAGAACGGGCGGTACTTTACCCGAGAAATGAGCTTTACGCGGTTTCTACCGTCGGAAAACTTTTCACCAGCTCGTCCAGTTGCTTGAGCTGGGTCAGGAACGGCTCCAGCTTGTCCAGGCGCAAGGCGCAAGGGCCATCGCACTTGGCATTGTCCGGATCAGGGTGAGCCTCGAGGAACAGGCCGGCCAGGCCTTGGCTCATGCCAGCCTTGGCCAGGTCGGTGACCTGGGCACGACGGCCACCGGCAGAGTCCGAGCGACCGCCCGGCATCTGCAGGGCATGGGTCACGTCGAAGAAGACCGGGTACTCGAACTGCTTCATGATGCCGAAGCCGAGCATGTCCACCACCAGGTTGTTGTAGCCGAAGCTCGAACCACGCTCGCAGAGGATCAACTGGTCGTTACCCGCCTCTTCGCACTTGGCCAGGATGTGTTGCATCTCCTGGGGCGCGAGGAACTGGGCCTTCTTGATGTTGATCACCACGCCGGTCTTGGCCATGGCCACCACCAGGTCAGTCTGGCGCGACAGGAAGGCCGGCAACTGGATAATGTCGCAGACCTTGGCCACCGGCTCGGCCTGGTAAGGCTCGTGCACGTCGGTGATCACCGGCACGTTGAAGGTGCGCTTGATCTCCTCGAAGATCTTCAGCCCCTCTTCCATGCCTGGGCCACGGTAGGACGTCACCGACGAACGGTTAGCCTTGTCGAAGCTGGCCTTGAACACATACGGGATACCGAGCTTCTCGGTGACCCGCACGTACTCTTCGCAGACCTTCATTGCCAGGTCACGGGATTCCAGGACGTTCATGCCGCCGAACAGGACGAACGGCTTGTCGTTGGCGATCTCGATGTTACCGACGCGAATGATCTTCTGGGTCATTGATCAGGCCTTGTTCTTCTGAGCCAGGGCTGCCTTGACGAAACCACTGAACAGCGGGTGGCCGTCACGCGGGGTCGAGGTGAACTCTGGGTGGAACTGGCAAGCGACGAACCATGGGTGGTCCTTGGACTCGACCACCTCAACCAGCGCGCCGTCTTCGGAACGACCGGAAACCACCAGGCCAGCATCGACCAGTTGTGGCAGCAGGTTGTTGTTCACTTCGTAGCGGTGACGGTGACGCTCGGTGATCACGTCCTTGCCGTAGCAATCGTGAACCTTGGAGCCCGAGACGATCTGGCAGTCCTGCGCGCCCAGGCGCATGGTGCCGCCCAGGTCGGAAGCTTCGGTACGGGTCTCGACGGCGCCGGTAGAATCGGCCCACTCGGTGATCAGGCCGACAACCGGGTGGCCGCTGTTGCGGTCGAACTCGGTGGAGTTGGCGTCTTTCCAGCCCATCACGTTACGGGCGAACTCGATCACGGCAACTTGCATGCCCAGGCAGATACCCAGGTAAGGCACTTTGTTCTCACGGGCGTATTGCACCGCAGTGATCTTGCCTTCGACACCGCGCAGGCCGAAACCGCCCGGTACCAGAATGGCGTCGGCGCCTTCGAGCAGGCTGGTGCCTTGGTTCTCGATGTCTTCAGAATCGATGTAGCGCAGGTTGACCTTGGTACGGTTGGTGATGCCGGCGTGGCTCATCGCTTCGATCAGCGACTTGTACGCATCCAGCAGCTCCATGTACTTGCCGACCATGGCGATGGTCACTTCGTGCTCTGGGTTGAGCTTGGCATCGACGACCTTGTCCCACTCGGACAGGTCGGCGCTGTCGCACTGCAGGCCGAAGCGCTCGGTGACGAAGTCATCCAGGCCCTGGGCATGCAACACGCCCGGGATCTTGTAGATGGTGTCGACGTCTTCGAGCGAAATGACCGCACGCTCTTCAACGTTGGTGAACAGGGCGATCTTGCGGCGCGACGAGGCATCGACCGGGTGGTCGGAGCGGCAGATCAGCACGTCAGGCTGCAGGCCGATGGAGCGCAGCTCCTTGACCGAGTGCTGGGTCGGCTTGGTCTTGGTTTCGCCTGCGGTAGCGATGTACGGGACCAGGGTCAGGTGCATCAGCATGGCGCGCTTGGAGCCCACTTCGACGCGCAGCTGGCGGATGGCCTCGAGGAACGGCTGCGACTCGATGTCGCCGACCGTACCGCCGATTTCAACCAGGGCCACGTCGGCATCGCCGGCGCCCTTGATGATGCGACGTTTGATTTCGTCGGTTATGTGCGGGATGACCTGGATGGTCGCGCCCAGGTAGTCACCACGGCGCTCCTTGCGCAGCACGTGCTCGTAGATACGGCCGGTGGTGAAGTTGTTGTTCTGGGTCATGGTCGTGCGGATGAACCGCTCGTAGTGGCCCAGGTCAAGGTCAGTCTCGGCGCCGTCCTGGGTGACGAAGACTTCACCGTGCTGGAACGGACTCATGGTGCCAGGATCGACGTTGATGTACGGATCCAGCTTGAGCATGGTGACCTTGAGTCCCCGCGCTTCCAGGATGGCCGCCAGGGAAGCCGAGGCAATGCCTTTCCCCAATGAAGAAACAACACCGCCCGTGACGAATATGTAGCGCGTCATGAAAAACCCTAGAAGTCTGCGTTAAGGCGGCCAGCGCCGCCGGAGAAAGCGAAGGAAGGCCGAAGCCCCCGATCACCTGCGTCAATCACAGTGCATCTCGAAAAACTGCCGCGTCTGTACAAACCAGGGTATCCCCGGCATGGAGCTCGCTCGTCATTTCCAGAATCAGCCCAGCAAAAAACTGCGTGGTAATCGGCAACTGCTGTGTTTTCGAGGAACCCACAGAAGTTGTATCAAGAAGGGAGGGTAGTCTACCGGAATGTACCCTTCAGCTCAAACCTTGCGCGTTCGTCGGTAACTGCCAGTGCAGTTGGCAATCTGCCTGCCCCAGCGCCGGCAGGTTGGCCACGGCCAGCAAGCGCTCGCCCTGATACAGCAATGGCAGGCGCGAACGCACGAAAGGCGGCACCTGCAGCTCGTTGAGCAGGCGCTTGAGGTCGCGTCGACCGCGCCCGGCAAGCTCAAGCACTTCACCGCCCTGGCGATAGCGGACAGTCAGGCCCGCCAGGGGCTTGGGCGCAGCCAGCCGAACGCTGCCGTTGCCCGGCAAGGCCAGCTCGCAAGCCGAGTCTGCCCAGGCGAATTCGCCTTGCGGCGCCTGCAGCCAGTCACCGCTCAGCCACCAGATGCGGCCGTTGCTGCGCAGCAACCGGCCGTCGGCCAAGCGCCAGGTCGGCTGGGCGTCGGCTGCGGCATCGCGCAGGTCGGCCCAGCCCGCCCAGTGGCGCGCATCCGGCAGCCGGGTGCGATGGCTGAGCCAGTATTGCAGGGCATTGCGCTGACGAGCGGGTGACAACGCCGCGAGCACCGCAAGCGCCAGGGAATCCAGCCCCACCCATGCAGCGGCAGCCCCCTCCTCGGCCTTGGCCAGATCCGCCTGAGCCACCTCGTCCAGCAAACCCTGCGCTTCGCCCAGGTGCTCTGCGCAACGGGCAAGGCTCTGACTGGCTTGCGGCCAACGCTGCTGCAACACCGGGAACACTTCGCCGCGCAAATAGTTGCGGGCAAAGGCGGTGTCGCTGTTCGAGGGGTCTTCGATCCAGGTCAGGCCTTGGGCCTGGGCATACGCGTGCAGCTGCTGGCGGGCAATCGCCAGCAACGGCCTGGCCAGGCTGCCCTGCCCCAGCGGACGCTGCGCCGGCATCGCGGTCAGGCCACGTAGCCCGGCACCGCGCAGCAAACGAAATAGCAGGGTTTCTGCTTGGTCATCGCGGTGCTGGCCGGTGAACAGCACCTCACCGGGGCCGACTACCTTCGTGAATGCCGCATAACGGGCATCGCGGGCCGCCTGTTCGAGACTGGCGCCGGGGGCGACCTGGACGTGGATCACACGAAGTTCGACGCCGAGGTTGGCGCAGACGTGCTTGCAGTGGGCTGGCCACGCGTCAGCGGCGGGCTGCAGGCCGTGATGGATATGGATGGCGCGCAACGGGGGCGCGGGGTGGGTGCGGGCGTAATCGGCCAGCAGGTGCAGCAGGACGGTGGAGTCCAGGCCGCCAGAGAAGGCGATGTGCCAGGCGGGGGCTTGGAGCCAGGGGGTGAGGTTGATCATCGAAGCCTCACTCGGTTCGGAATCGCCGGGGGCGCTTTGCACCCCTTTCGCGACGCAAGGTCGCTCCTACAGGGGACCGGGCAATCTGTAGGAGCGGGCTTGCCCGCGAATGGGCCGCAGAGCGGCCCCGGGGTGTATCAGAGACCGTAGCTCATCAGGCGCTCGTAACGGCGTGCCAGCAGCGCGTCATTGTCGAGCTTGCCCAGCATGTCCAGCTGCTGCACCAGGTCGGCACGGATGCTTTCAGACATGGCAGCCGGGTCACGGTGGGCGCCGCCCAGCGGCTCCGAGATGACCTTGTCGACGATGTTCAGGCTCTTCAGGCGTTCGGCCGTGATACCCATGGCCTCGGCGGCATCGGCAGCCTTGTCGGCGGTCTTCCACAGGATCGAGGCGCAGCCTTCCGGCGAAATCACCGAGTAGGTGGAGTACTGCAGCATGTTCAGCTGGTCGCACACACCAATGGCCAGTGCACCGCCAGAACCCCCCTCACCGATCACGGTGGCGATGATTGGCGTCTTCAGGCGCGCCATGACACGCAGGTTCCAGGCAATCGCCTCGCTCTGGTTGCGCTCTTCGGCGTCGATACCCGGGTAGGCACCTGGGGTGTCGATGAACGTCAGGATCGGCATCTTGAAGCGCTCGGCCATTTCCATCAGGCGGCACGCCTTACGGTAGCCCTCAGGGCGCGGCATGCCGAAGTTGCGGCGTACCTTCTCACGGACTTCGCGGCCCTTCTGGTGGCCGATGACCATCACTGCCTTGCCATCCAGGCGGGCGGTACCGCCCACGATCGCGGCATCATCGGAGAAATGGCGGTCACCGTGCAACTCTTCGAATTCAGTGAAGATGTGCTGCAGGTAGTCCAAGGTGTAAGGACGACGCGGGTGACGCGCCAGGCGGGCGATCTGCCAGCTGGTCAGGTTGCCGAAGATGCTTTCGGTCAGGGTATTGCTCTTGTCTTGCAGACGGGCAATTTCATCGCTGATGTTCAGCGAGTTGTCGTTACCCACCAGGCGCAGGCCTTCGATCTTGGCTTGCAGGTCGGCAATCGGCTGTTCGAAATCGAGGAAATTCGGGTTCATAGGCATCCGTCTTGGGTCTACGGCCAGGCGGCCGGCCGGTTGATCCGTTTGGCGCCCTACCTTAAGGGATCGGGCGCATTCAGGTCGAGATTAAAATTCGTCGATTCAACGATATTGCAGGAAGACGTTCTCACGTCCGAACTGGTCACGCAGTGCCTGAATCAGGCCGTCAGCCGGGTCGATTGACCACTCATCGGCAAACTGCAGCATGGCCTTGGCGTCACTGCCGGTGTATTCCAGGGTAATCGGGCAGCCGCCGCGGTGACGGGTGATCAGCTCACCCAGCCAGTTCAGGCGGTCGCCCTTGAGCGCGTCATGGGCGACTTTCAAGCGCAGGCTTTCGGCCAGGCGCGTACGCGCGTCTTCCATGGTCATTACCTGCTTCACCCGCAGGCGCAGGCCGCCCGAGAAGTCATCGTTACTGACCTCCCCTTCGACCACGACCATGGCGTCGTTCTGCAGCAGTGACTGGGCAGCCATGAAGGAGTCGGCAAACAGCGACGCCTCGATGCGCCCCGAGCGGTCATCGAGGGTGACGAAGCCCATCTTGTCACCCTTCTTGTTCTTCATGACCCGCAACGCAATGATCATGCCGGCGATCGTCTGAGACTCACGGGACGGCTTCAGGTCGATGATGCGCTGCCGGGCAAAACGGCGAATCTCGCTTTCGTACTCGTCGATCGGGTGACCGGTCAGGTACAGGCCCAGCGTGTCCTTCTCGCCTTTGAGGCGCTCTTTGAGGGTCAGCTCGCGGACCTTGCGGTGGTTGGCATAGACGTCCGAGTCTGCCTCGACGAACAAGCCGCCAAACAGGTCGACGTGGCCGCTGTCGGCAGTACGTGCGGTCTGCTCGGCCGACTTGATCGCCTCTTCCAGCGCCGCCAGCAAGGTTGCACGGTTACGGTCGATGTTGGCCTGGTAGGCCTTGATCTCGTCATGGAAGTACGGGCCCAGACGGTCCAGTGCACCACTGCGGATCAACGCATCGAGGGTGCGCTTGTTGACGCGCTTGAGGTCAACGCGTTCGCAGAAATCGAACAGGTCCTTGAACGGGCCGCCCTGCGCACGCACTTCGACGATGGCTTCCACCGGCCCCTCGCCCACACCCTTGATCGCACCCAGGCCATAGACGATACGGCCATCGTCATTGACGGTGAACTTGAAATCGGAGGTGTTCACATCGGGCGCATCGAGGCGCAGCTTCATGCTGCGCACTTCCTCGATCAGCACCACCACCTTGTCGGTGTTGTGCATGTCCGCCGACAGTACCGCGGCCATGAACGGCGCCGGGTAGTGGGTTTTCAGCCAGGCGGTCTGGTAGGACACCAGGCCATAGGCGGCAGAGTGAGATTTGTTGAAGCCGTAACCAGCGAATTTCTCTACCAGGTCAAAGATGTTACCTGCCAGATCGCCATCGATGCCGTTGTTCGCGCAACCTTCGATGAAGCCGCCGCGCTGCTTGGCCATCTCTTCGGGCTTTTTCTTACCCATGGCCCGCCGCAGCATGTCGGCACCGCCCAGGGTATAGCCGGCCATGACCTGGGCAATCTGCATCACCTGCTCTTGGTACAGGATGATGCCGTAGGTCGGCGCCAATACCGGCTGCAGGCCGTCATACTGGTAGTCCGGGTGCGGGTAGGCCAGCTCGGCGCGGCCGTGCTTGCGGTTGATGAAGTCGTCCACCATGCCCGACTGCAGCGGGCCTGGGCGGAACAGCGCCACCAATGCGATGAGGTCTTCCAGGCAGTCTGGCTTGAGCTTCTTGATCAGCTCCTTCATGCCGCGCGATTCGAGCTGGAACACCGCCGTGGTCTCGGCTTTTTGCAGCAACTCGTAGGTCTTGCGGTCATCCAGCGGAATGAAGTCGATGTTCAAGTCCGGCAGGTTCTGCTTGGCCTGCTCGCGGTTGATCGTCTCCATCGCCCACTTGATGATGGTAAGCGTACGCAGGCCAAGGAAGTCGAACTTGACTAGCCCGGCGGCCTCGACATCGTCCTTGTCGAACTGGGTTACCAGGCCGCCGCCCTCTTCGTCACAGGCGATCGGCGAGAAGTCGGTGAGCTTGGTCGGGGCGATGACCACACCACCGGCGTGCTTGCCGGTACCCCGCGTGACACCCTCGAGCTTGAGGGCCATCTCCCAGATCTCGCGGGCATCTTCGTCGCCCTTGAGGAAGTCGCGCAGGATCTCTTCCTGCTCATAGGCTTTTTCCAGGGTCATGCCGACTTCGAAGGGGATCATCTTCGACAGGCGATCGGCCAGGCCGTAGGACTTGCCCTGCACCCGCGCCACGTCGCGCACCACCGCCTTGGCGGCCATGGTGCCGAAGGTGATGATCTGGCTGACCGCGTTGCGCCCGTAAGCATCGGCCACGTATTCGATGACCCGGTCACGGCCATCCATGCAGAAGTCGACGTCGAAGTCGGGCATGGATACCCGTTCAGGGTTGAGGAAGCGCTCGAACAGCAGGTCATAGGCCAGCGGGTCGAGGTCGGTGATCTTCAACACGTAGGCGACCAGCGAACCGGCACCCGAGCCTCGGCCTGGGCCGACCGGCACGCCGTTGTTCTTGGCCCACTTGATGAAGTCCATAACGATTAGGAAGTAACCGGGGAAGCCCATCTGGATGATGATATCCAGCTCGAACTTCAGGCGATCCAGGTAGACCTGGCGCTTTTCCTCATAGTTTGGCGTGGTCTCTTTGGGCCAGAGCACCGCCAGGCGCTCCTCCAGGCCTTCATGGGAAACATGGCGCAGGTAATCGTCGATGCCCATGCCATTGGGGGTCGGGAAATCGGGCAGGAAGTGCTTGCCCAATTGAACCTGGATGTTGCAGCGCTTGGCGATCTCGACAGTGTTGGCGATGGCGTCGGGCAAGTCGCTGAACAGCTCGGCCATTTCGTCCGCGCTCTTGAGGTACTGCTGGTCGCTGTAGTTGCGAGGGCGACGCGGGTCGTCCAGGGTCCAGCCCTCGCCGATGCAGACACGGGTTTCGTGGGCATCGTAGTCGGCCTGCTTGATGAAGCGCACATCGTTGGTCGCCACCAGCGGCGCGCCGACCTTGTCGGCCAGGGCCACAGCAGCGTGTACGTATTCTTCGTCGCGGGCACGGTTGGTGCGCTGCACTTCAACGTAGAAGCGCTCGGGGAACATGCCCAGCCAGTCGCGCAACAGCGCTTCGGCCTCTTCAACCCGACCAGAGAGCAGCGCGGCGCCAATGTCGCCTTCCTTGCCAGCGGACAAAGCGATCAGGCCTTCGCTGGCGGGGGCGATCCACTCGCGCTGCAAAATCACCAGGCCATTGCGCTGGCCTTCGACCCAACCGCGCGAAATCAGCTCGGTGAGGTTGCGGTAGCCCTGGGGGTTCATCGCCAGGAAGCAGATGCGCGACAATGGAGCTTCCGGGTCGGGCCCGGCCAGCCACAGGTCGGCACCACAGATCGGCTTGATCCCGGCGCCCATGGCTGTCTTGTAGAACTTCACCAGCGAGCACATGTTGCTCTGGTCGGTGATCGCCACCGCCGGCATGTTCATCCCCGCCAGTGCCTTGGCCAGCGGTTTGATCCGCACCAGGCCGTCGACCAGCGAGAATTCGGAGTGCACGCGAAGGTGAACGAAGGGAACCGACATGGGTGATCCTGTAGCAGAACGACAAGGGCGGGATTGTAGCGTAAAAGCGGGGGGATTTTGGGGCTGCTGTGCAGCCCATTCGCGGGGCAAGCCCGCTCCCACAGGTTCTGCACCCAGCTTGAATACTGTGCGCGCCCTGTGGGAGCGGGCTCGCCCGCGAATGGGCCGCACAGCGGCCCCAATTAGGCTAAATCAAGGAGTCAACAACACCCTCACGGGCCTCCCAGGCCGCCCGCACAGGCGCAAAGGAGCGTCGATGAATGGGCGTAGGCCCAAGCCGTGCCAGGGCTTCAAGGTGCACCGGCGTCGGATAACCCTTGTGCCCACCGATGCCGTAACCGGGGTAGATCAGCTCGAACGCACTCATCTCCCGATCACGGGTCACCTTGGCCAGGATCGACGCAGCCGCGATGGCCGGTACCTGGCTGTCGCCTTTGACGACCGGCGCAGCAGGTACCGCCAGCTTGGGGCAGCGGTTGCCGTCGATTAGTGCCAGCTTGGGCGTGACATGCAGCCCCTCGACCGCACGCTGCATGGCCAGCATGGTGGCCTGAAGAATGTTCAGGCGGTCGATTTCTTCGACCTCGGCGCGGGCAATGCAAAAGCTCAGCGCCTTCTCGCAGATTTCGTCGAACAACGCCTCGCGCTTGGCTTCGGTGAGCTTCTTCGAATCGTTGAGGCCGAGGATCGGCCGTGCCGGGTCGAGGATCACTGCAGCCGTCACCACCGCGCCACACAACGGGCCACGGCCGACTTCATCGACCCCGGCGACCAGGTCTTCGACCAGGTTGAAATCCAGTCCTATTTGCATCTCAGCGGTCCTTGAGCAAGGCCAGTACCGCCTCGGCGGCCTGGTTGGAAGCATCCCGGCGCAGGGTGCGGTGAATCTCGTCGAAACGTTCGGTCTGCTGGCTGCCATCGGCCACCAAGGGGGCCAAGGTTTGCGCCAGGGCTTCGCTGGTGGCGTCATCCTGCAGCAGTTCAGGCACCAGCTCGCGCTGGGCCAGCAGGTTGGGCAACGACACGTATGGGCTTTTGACCAGGCGCTTGAGAATCCAGTAGGTCAACGGCGCCAGGCGATAAGCCACCACCATGGGCCGCTTGTACAGCAGTGCCTCCAGGGTGGCGGTACCCGACGCGATAAGCACCGCATCGCAGGCCGCCAGGGCCTGGTGCGACTGGCCGTCGAGCAGGGTCAGCGGCAGCGCGCGCCCTTCGAGCATCTGCTCGACCTGGGCACGCCGTGCGGCGTTGGCGCAGGGCAGCACGAAGCGCACACCCGGTACTCGTTCGCGCAAGCGCTCGGCGGCATCGAGGAACAGCGCCCCCAGGCGCCCGACTTCGCCACCGCGGCTGCCAGGCATCAACGCGACCACCGGGCCTGGGCCCAGGCCAAGCGCAGCGCGTGCTGCCAGTCGGTCGGCCTCGAGCGGAATGGTATCGGCCAGTGGGTGGCCGACGAAGCGCACCGGCACCCCCTGCTCCTCATAGAACCGGGCTTCGAACGGCAACAGCGTCAGCATCAGGTCGCAGCCTTCGCGGATTTTCAGCACGCGCTTCTGCCGCCACGCCCATACGGACGGGCTGACGTAGTGCACGGTCTTGATACCGGCCTGACGCAGTTTCAATTCAATGTTGAGGGTGAAATCCGGGGCATCGATGCCGATGAACACATCGGGCTTTTCGGCGATGAGGGTCTGGATCAACAACTTGCGGCGCTTGAGCAGCTCACGCAGTCGTCCCAGTACCTCGACCAGGCCCATGACCGCCAGACGTTCCATGGGGAAGTAGGATTGCAGGCCTTCGGCTTCCATCAAGGGGCCGCCAACGCCGATGAAGCGTACGTCGGGATGGCGCGCCTTGAGGGCGCGCATCAAGCCAGACCCGAGAATATCGCCGCTGGCCTCACCCGCGACCAGGGCTACGCAAAGCTGGGCCATGTTAGCGGGTGATGCCGCGGGCAGAATTCTGGATCGACTGACGGAACAGATCGACCTCAGGGTGCAGGGCTGCCAGTTCGGCCAGCGCCTTGATCGCGTCTTCGACGGTCAGGCCCTGACGGTAGACGATCTTGTAGCAACGACGCAGGATATGAATAACCTCGTCGCTGAAACCCCGACGGCGCATGCCTTCGAAGTTCATGCTGCGCGCTTCGGCTGGGCTGCCGAACACCGTGACGAAGGCCGGTACGTCTTTGCCGATCGCCGTGCCCATGCCGGAAAACGCATGTGCACCGATATGGCAGTACTGGTGCACCAGGGTGTACCCGGACAGAATTGCCCAGTCACCCACATGAACATGCCCCGCCAACGCGGTGTTGTTCACCAGAATGCAATGATTGCCGATGACACTGTCGTGACCGATGTGGGCGTAGGCCATGATCAGGTTGTGATCGCCGACGGTGGTTTCTGCACGGTCCTGAACGGTACCGCGGTGAATGGTCACACCTTCGCGGAACACATTGTGATCACCGATCACCAGGCGCGTCGGCTCACCCTTGTACTTGAGGTCAGGGGTGTCTTCGCCGATCGAGGAAAACTGGTAGATGCGGTTGTGCTTGCCGATACGGGTCGGCCCCTTGAGCACCACATGCGGGCCAATGACGGTGCCCTCCCCGATTTCGACATCAGGGCCAACGATCGACCAGGGGCCCACCTCGACACCGTCGGCCAGCTTGGCCGACGGGTCGATGATGGCCCGAGGATCAATCAAATTCATAGGGAGCGTTCCGCGCAGGTGATTTCTGCCGAGCAGACAGGCTTGCCGTCGACCAGGGCGCGGCACTCGAATTTCCAGATCATGCTCTTGCGGCTGAGGAACTTGGCTTCCAGCACAAGCTGGTCACCCGGCAATACCGGCTGACGGAAACGCAATTTGTCGGACCCGACAAAGTAGTACAGGGTGCCATCTGCCGGCTTGGCATCGAGCATCTTGAAACCGAGGATGCCGGCCGCCTGGGCCATGGCCTCGATGATCAGAACGCCCGGCATGATCGGGTGGGCCGGGAAGTGGCCATTGAAGAACGGCTCGTTGATGCTGACATTCTTGTAGGCACGAATGCTCTGGGCCTCGAAGTCCAGATCCGTCACGCGGTCCACCAGCAGGAACGGGTAACGGTGAGGCAGGTATTCGCGAATCTCGTTGATGTCCATCATTTCGGGGGGAAGCCTGTAATAAGAATAGGGAGCGCAGGTGCTGACCACGCGCTCCTTTTGCAGTCCAAAGAGGAGCCAGCTAGCGTCTGTTCACTCTTGCTCAGGGAATGGTATCAGCCTTCTGATGCCGGCTGGCCACCTGAGGTCACGGTATCGATGCGCTTTTCCACCTGCTGGAGACGCTTGGCCATGTCGTCCAGGTGGCGGATACGCGCGGCGCTCTTGCGCCAGTCAGCCAATGGCTGCATGGCTGTGCCGGAAGAATAGGCACCCGGTTCGGTGATCGATCGGGTCACCATGGTCATCCCGGACACGAAAACGTTATCACAGACATCAATATGACCCACCATGCCGACACCGCCAGCAATGGTGCAATGCTTGCCAATGCGCGTGCTGCCGGAAATCCCGACACAAGCGGCCATGGCCGTGTGCTCACCGATCTGAACGTTATGGGCGATCTGGATCTGGTTGTCGAGCTTGACCCCGTCGGCAATGCGCGTGTCCGACAGCGCACCACGGTCGATTGCCGTGTTTACGCCGATTTCTACATCATCGCCGATGGTCACGCCGCCGATCTGGGCAATCTTGCGCCATACGCCCTTCTCGTTGGCGAAGCCGAAGCCCTCGCCACCGATCACTGCGCCAGACTGGATCACCACACGCTTGCCGATGGTCACGTCATGGTACAGGGTGACCCGTGGCGCCAGCCAGCCGCCCTCACCGATAACGCAACGAGCACCGACCACGCAGTGGGCACCGATGCTGACATTGGCAGCAACCTGCGCACCACTTTCGATGACGACGAACGGGCCGATGCTCGCACTGGCATCCACCTGGGCATCTTCAGCCACTACGGCGCTGGGATGAATTCCCGCCACAGCCTTGGGCTTGGGATCGAACAGGTGGGAAATGCGCGCATAGGCCAAGTACGGATCAGCGACGATCAGTGCATTGCCAGCAAAGCCTTCAGCATCCGCAGCCTTGAGTAGCACCGCTGCCGCCTGGCTGTTATCCAGGAATTTGCGGTACTGCGGGTTGGCGAGGAAGCTCAATTGACCGGGGCCGGCCTCCTGCAAGGTGGCCAGCCCGGTAATCTGCAGCGCCTCGGGCCCCTTGAGGGTGGCGCCGAGGGCTTCGGCCAACTGGCCAAGCGTCATGTTCAAGGTCATATCAACGGGCTTGGTTCATGCGCTCGATGACTTGGCGGGTGATGTCGTACTGAGGTTTGACATCGATGACCGCGCCACGCTCGAGAACCAGGTCGAAACCGCCCTTCTTGATCACTTCCTCGACAGCGCCGTCCAGCTTCGGCTTGAGTTGCTTGAGCATGTCACGGTCAGCAACGGCCTTGGCTTCGTTCAGTTCCTTGGACTGGAACTGGAAGTCACGGGCCTTTTGCTTGAACTCGAGCTCCAGGCGCTCACGCTCCTGCTGCTGCATCTTGTCGCCACCTTTGATCAGGCGGTCCTGGATGCCCTTGGCGCTGCTTTCCAGGCTCTTCAGCTTGGTCAGTTGCGGGCCGAATTTTTTCTCTGCATCAACCGCATACTTCTTGGCGGCATCCGATTCCAGCAGGGCCATCTGATAGTTCAGGACGGCAACCTTCATTTCGGCGAAAGCCGGGGTGGCGACCAGCGCCGCGGCCAAAATGGCCAGTTGAGTCAACTTACGCACGATGCACTCCTGGATAAACCGTTGTCGTTATGCAAGGGCCGACCTTAGAAGGTCTGGCCCAGAGAGAATTGGAACACCTGGGTATCGGCATCGTCCGGCTTCTTGACCGGCATCGCCAGGCTGAAGCTCAACGGGCCCAGTGCAGTGATCCAGGTCACACCCAGACCCACCGAACTGGCCATACCCGAGAAACCGACCTTCTCGCAATCTGGCTTGCTGCCGCAGTTGGTATCGAACACGTTACCCACGTCCCAGAATACCGACGTGCGCAGCGAACGCTGGTCCTTGACGAACGGCAGTGGGAACAGCAGTTCGACACCACCCTGGACCAACACGTTGCCACCGAACGGCAGCGGATCCTGATCCGGGTCGGCGATGGTACCCGGTTTGCCACCCGGGTTGCCTTCACCACGGCTAGGCGTACTGCGTGGGCCCAGGCTGCTGTCCTTGAAGCCACGGACAGAGTTGAAGCCGCCCGCGTAGTAGTTCTCGTAGAACGGCAGGCCCGAGGTGCTGCCGTAGCCATCACCATAGCCCAGTTCAGTGTGCAGGCGCAGGGTGTAGTCGTTGTTGATTGGCTTGAACAGCTGGCCGCGGTAGTCGAGCTTGTAGAACGACAGGTCGCTGCCCGGAATGGTCGATTCCAGGGTCAGGCTTTGCGAGTGACCACGAGTCGCCAGCACGCCTTTGTTCAAGGTCGATTCGGACCAGCCGATCGACGCCTTGAAGTTCAGGAAGTTGTCACCCTCTTGATCGAGGAAGTCGAAGATCTCGTCAACGGTGTATTTACCGGTCTTGATCTTGTCCTGCTGAACGCTCAGGCCATAGGTCAGGCGCGAGGTTTCGCTGATCGGGTAACCCAGGCTGACACCGGCGCCCAGGCTGTCGACCGCATAGCTGGCAACGTCGACATCGAGGTCGTCGTAGTCGGTGCTGCGGTAGAAGGCGTTGTAACCCAGGCTGACACCGTCAGCCGTGAAGTAGGGGTCCACGAAGCCGAAGTTGTAGCGGGTCTGGTATTCGGAACGGGTCAGGCCGATGGAGACCTTGTTACCGGTACCCAGGAAGTTGCTCTGGCTGATCGAACCACCCAGGATCAGACCGGCGCTCTGGGCGAAACCGACCGACGCCGTAATGGAGCCGGACGCTTGTTCCTCGACGCTGTAGTTGACGTCGACCTGGTCATCGGTGCCAGGCACCGGCGGGGTCTCGACGTTGACTTCCTTGAAGAAGCCCAGGCGTTCCAGACGGGTCTTGGATTGGTCGATCAGGTAAGTCGACGCCCAGCCGCCTTCCATCTGGCGCATTTCGCGACGCAGCACTTCGTCTTCGGTCTTGGTGTTGCCGCGGTAGTTGATGCGGTTGACGTAGGCACGCTTGCCCGGGTCGACCACGAACATGATATCGACGGTGTGGTCCTGGTCGTTCGGCTGTGGCACGCCGTTGACGTTGGCGAAGGTGTAGCCTTCGTTACCCAGACGACGGGTGATCAGCTCGGACGTGGTGGTCATCACCTTGCGCGAGAATACCTGGCCCGGCTGCACCAGCAGCAGCGACTTGACCTGGTCTTCCGGCACCTTGAGGTCACCGGAGAGCTTCACGTCACGGACGGTGTACTTCTCGCCTTCGTTGATGTTGACGGTGATGTAGACGTGTTTCTTGTCTGGCGTGATGGATACCTGGGTAGAGGCGATATCCATGTTGATGTAGCCGCGGTCCAGGTAGTAGGAACGCAGACGCTCCAGGTCACCGGAGAGTTTTTCACGGGCGTACTTGTCGTCGTTCTTGAAGAACGACAGCCAGTTGGTGGTTTTCAGCTCGAACAGCTGCGACAGCTCTTCGTCGTCGAAGACGTTGTTGCCCACCACGTTGATGTGCTGAATGGCCGCGACGGTGCCTTCGTTGATCTTGATTTTCAGCGCGACGCGGTTGCGCGGCTGCGGCACGACTTCGGCGTCGACCTCGGCCGAGTAGCGGCCCTGGGCCACGTACTGGCGCTGCAGCTCGTTACGCACACCTTCAAGGGTGGCGCGCTGGAAGATTTCACCTTCGGCCAGGCCAGACTGCTTCAGACCCTTCATCAGGTCTTCGGTGCTGATCGCCTTGTTGCCTTCGATCTCGATGCTGGAAACCGACGGGCGCTCGACCACGTTGATGATCAGGACATTGCCATCGCGGCTCAGCTGGATGTCTTGGAAGAAGCCAGTCTTGAACAGGGAACGGGTCGAATCCACCAGGCGCCGATCATCGGCCTGATCGCCGACGTTGAGCGGCAAGGCACCGAAGACGCTGCCGGCGGAAACCCGCTGCAGGCCGTTGACACGAATATCGGAGATGGTGAAGGACTCGGCGTGAACTTCAGCGATCATCAGTGCGGAGAGGACCGCAGTTAGCAGCAGACGTTTCATGAAGTCCTTTTATTCCAACTGGCAATAAACAACCCGCCGCGAAGTGGCGGCAGGTTCGCAATGCGAAGCTTTATAGTCGACCCAGATCGTTGATCAGGGCGAGCAACATCACCCCTACGACCAAACTGATACCGATCTGGACCCCCCAACCTTGCACCCGATCTGACAGCGGACGACCGCGCGCCCACTCGACCAGGTAAAACAGCAAATGCCCCCCATCCAGTACTGGAATGGGCAGCAGGTTAAGAACCCCCAGGCTTATGCTCAGGTAGGCCAGGAAATTCAGGAAATCCCCCACGCCGGACTGGGCTGAAGCGCCCGCCACTTTAGCAATGGTTATCGGTCCGCTCAAGTTTTTTACCGAGAGCTCTCCGAACAGCATTTTCTTCAGCGACTCGAGCGTCAGGACGCTCATGTTCCAGGTGCGCGACAAGCCCTCGCCTACCGCGTCCAACGGGCCATAGCTGACTTCGCGGAGCATGTTGGCAGGCCATTCGCCACCTTTTACCCCCGCGCCCAGGTAACCGCCCGCGGCCTTGCCTTCACCCTTGCGGGCCAGGGTTACCGGCACATCCAGCGCAGCGCCATCGCGCTCGACACGCACCACGACCTTGGCTTGCGGGTGGGCGCGGACGGTGTCGACCACCTGTTGCCAGTCGTTCACTGCCACGCCATCGAGGGCCAGCAGCTTGTCACCTGTCTTCAAGCCGGCGGCAGCGGCCGGCCCTTTCGAATCGATCTCGGCCAGCACCGGCACGATCACCGGGCGCCATGGGCGCAAACCGAGGGACTGGATAGGGTCTGGCTCGTCGGCGCCTTTCAGCCAGTGGTCCAGCTTGATCTGCAAGTGCTGCTCGGCACTGGCGCCTTCGTCGCGCACGCTTACCTGCAGGGTGCCGCTCTCGCCCAGACGGCGAACCAGTTGCAGGTTGACCGCAGACCAACCGCTGGTCGCCTTGCCATCGATGGATACAATTTCCTGACCTGCGGTCAGGCCTGCCGACGCTGCCAGGCTGCCCGCTTCGACTGCACCGATGACCGGGCGAATCTGCTGGGTGCCGAGCATGGCCAAGAGCCAAAAGAACACGATAGCCAGCAAGAAGTTGGCAATAGGGCCGGCGGCGACGATGGCGATACGCTGACGCACGCTTTTACGGTTGAACGACTGGTCGGCCAACGCAGGCGGCACATCGCCTTCGCGCTCATCGAGCATCTTGACGTAGCCGCCCAGCGGAATCGCCGCCACCACGAATTCGGTGCCCTGGCGGTCATGCCAGCGCAACAACGGCGTACCAAAGCCCACCGAAAAACGCAGCACCTTGACGCCGCAGCGTCGGGCCACCCAAAAGTGGCCGAACTCGTGGAACGTGACCAGAACACCCAAGGCCACCAGGGTGCCGACAATCATGTAGAGCGCAGTCATATCTTTCTCCAGATGACGTTCAGCAGAACGACTTTTCGCACAAGCCCTGGCAGGCCTGCATCATCGACCGTGACGCCGCAACCACTCACGGGACAGCTCCCGGGCACGCTGGTCGGCGGCAAATACCGCGTCCAACGAGGCCAGTGGCACTACAGGCTCCTGATCGAGCACTTGTTCGATCATACCCGCGATCTCCGGGAAGCGGATACGCCGCTGGAGAAATGCCTCGACAGCCACTTCGTTGGCCGCATTGAGCACGGCAGGTGCACTGTTGCCGGCCTCGGCAGCCTGCCGCGCCAGGCGCAGGCACGGGAAGCGCTGTTCGTCCGGCGCCTGGAAATCCAGGCGTGCGATGGCAAACAGGTCCAGCGGTGCGACGCCAGAATCAATGCGCTCTGGCCAGGCCAGCGCATTGGCGATCGGCGTGCGCATGTCTGGGTTGCCCAACTGGGCGAGCACCGAACCGTCCACGTAATCCACCAGCGAGTGGATCACGCTCTGCGGGTGCACCACCACCTCGACCTTGGCGGGCGAGGCATCGAACAGCCAGCAGGCCTCGATCAACTCGAGCCCTTTGTTCATCATGCTGGCCGAATCCACGGAAATCTTGCGCCCCATGGACCAGTTAGGGTGCGCGCACGCCTGCTCCGGGGTGACATCGGCCAATGCGGCGGACGGTGTTTCGCGGAACGGGCCACCTGATGCCGTCAGCAGGATGCGGCGCACCCCCACCTGGCTCAGGCCGCGGGCATAGTCGCCGGGCAGGCACTGGAAGATTGCATTGTGCTCGCTGTCGATCGGCAGCAGCACGGCACCACTGCGCCGCACCGCCTCCATGAACAGCGCGCCAGACATCACCAGCGCCTCTTTATTGGCCAGCAACACTTTCTTGCCCGCCTCGACGGCAGCCAAGGTCGGTCGCAGCCCTGCTGCACCCACGATGGCGGCCATCACCGCATCCACCTCGGGCGCTGCGGCAACCTGGCAAAGCCCCGCCTCGCCTTCCAGCACCTGGGTAGCGCAGCCGACGGCAGCCAGGCCGTCGCGCAAGCGCGCAGCGCCTTCGGCATTCGGTACTACTGCGTACTCCGGGCGATGCCGGACGCACAGCGCCAGCAGCTCATCGATGCGCGAGTAACCGCTCAGGGCGAATACCGAATAACGCTCAGGATGACGTGCAATCACATCCAGCGTGCTCAGGCCAATGGAGCCCGTGGCACCCAGCACGGTAATGCGCTGCAACGTACTCACATCACACCCCATTCGGCAGCCCACAGCAGCACGGCAAAGAGCGGGATGGCCGCCGTCAGGCTGTCGATGCGGTCGAGCACGCCACCATGGCCAGGCAGCAGGTTGCTGCTGTCCTTGATGCCCGAGCGGCGCTTGAACATGCTTTCGGTCAGGTCACCGATCACCGAGGCCATGACCACCAGTGCCGCGCCCATCAGGCCCAGCAGAATCTGGCCAACGCCCCAGTCGCGGCTGATACCGACCACCAGCGTAATAACCAGGCTGACAGCCAGGCCACCATAGACGCCTTCCCAGCTCTTGCCCGGGCTGACCTGCGGCGCCAGCTTGCGCTTGCCGAAGGCTCGACCAGAGAAGTAGGCACCGATGTCGGCGGCCCACACCAGCACCATGACCGACAGAATCAGCCAGTTGCCGAGCGGCCAGTGCTTGAGCAGCACCAAGCCTTGCCACGCCGGCAGCAACACCAGCAGGCCGATCAGCAAGCGGCAGGCCGCACTGGCCCATAGCTCGCTGCTGCGCGGATAGGTCAGCACCAGCCAGGTGGCCAGCCCCCACCAGATCACTGACGCACCCAGCACCCAAGGTGCCAGGTCGGGCATCAGGTGCAGCAGCATCAGCGCTCCGGCGACGACTGCGGCGTAGGCAATGCGCAGTGGCTGGGTCATCAACCCCGCCAGGCGCGCCCACTCCCAGGCGCCGAGGGTGACCACGAAGCCGATGAACAGGGCGAAATCCCCACCGTTGAGCAGGAAGAAGCCACCCAGCGCGACCGGCAGCAGGATCAGCGCGGTAATGATGCGTTGTTTAAGCATTAAGCACGAGCTCCAGCCTCGACCTGCTCGCTGGTCTTACCGAAGCGGCGCTGGCGCGAAGCGAAATCGGCCAGGGCATTGCGCATGGCCTCGTGTTTGAAGTCCGGCCAGTACAGGTCGGAGAAATACAGCTCGGCATAGGCCAGCTGCCACAGCAGGAAATTGCTGATGCGGCGTTCGCCCCCGGTGCGGATGCACAGGTCCGGCAACGGCAACTCACCGGTGGACAGGCACGTCTGCAGCAGACCCGGCGTGATATCGTCCGGACGCAGATGGCCCGCCTGTACTTCCCGCGCCAGGCGCTGGGCAGCCTGGGCGATATCCCACTGGCCACCGTAGTTGGCCGCGATCTGCAGGATGAAGCGGTTGTTGCCGGCGGTCAGTGCCTCGGCCTCACGCATGGCAGCCTGCAGCTCAGGATGAAAGCGCGAGCGATCACCAATGATGCGCAAGCTGATGTTGTTCTCGTTGAGGCGACGCGCCTCACGGCGCAGGGCCGAGAAGAACAACTCCATCAGCGCACCGACCTCTTCGGCGGGGCGCTGCCAGTTTTCGCTGGAGAAGGCGAACAGGGTCAGTACCTCGACCCCCGATTCGGCGCAGACTTCGATGACCGCACGCACGGCATCGACGCCAGCCTTGTGCCCGGCAACGCCGGGCAGCAAGCGCTTCTTCGCCCAGCGGTTGTTGCCATCCATGATGATCGCGACGTGTCGCGGCACCGAGGACGGCGCCGCTGGCTTGGTCTTTTCCATTAAAAAACCTCGGCCTTAGACGGCCAACAGGTCCTTTTCCTTGGCCTTGAACGCAGCGTCGATTTCGGCGACGAACTTGTCGGTCAGCTTCTGGATCTCGTCAGCGGCGCGACGTTCTTCGTCTTCGCTGATTTCCTTGTCCTTGGTCAGCTTCTTCAGGTCGGCGAGTGCGTCACGGCGCACGTTACGCACGGCTACCTTGGCATCTTCGGCAACGCCACTGGCCTGCTTGGTGTAACCCTTGCGGGTTTCCTCAGTCAGGGCCGGCATCGGGACGCGGATGGTGGTACCGGCGCTGGACGGGTTCAGGCCCAGGTCGGAGGTCAGGATGGCTTTTTCGATGGCAGCGCTGAGGTTCTTGTCGTGCGCAACGATCTTCAGGGTGCGCGCGTCCTCGACGGTAATCGCGGCCACCTGGTTCAGCGGCATTTCGCTACCCCAGGCAGTGACCCTGACGCTGTCCAGGATGCTTGGGTGGGCACGGCCGGTGCGGATGGCAGCCAGGTGGCGACCCAGCGCCTCGATGGACTTGCCCATGCGGTCCTGGGCGTCTTTCTTGATAGCGTTGATCATTTTTGAACTTCCTCGATCAGGGTTCCTTCCGCGCCGCCATGCACGATGTTCAGCAGGGCGCCCGGCTTGTTCATATTGAAGACGCGCAGCGGCATCTTGTGGTCGCGGCAAAGGCAGATTGCCGTCAGATCCATCACACCCAGCTTGCGATCCAGCACTTCATCGTAGGTCAGATGATCGAACTTCTCGGCATGTGGGTCCTTGAATGGATCTGCAGTGTATACACCATCGACCTTGGTTGCCTTCAATACCACGTCGGCATCGATTTCGATGGCGCGCAGGCAAGCGGCGGAGTCGGTGGTGAAGAACGGGTTGCCGGTACCGGCAGCGAAGATTACGACTTCTTTGGCGTTCAGGTGGCGCATGGCTTTGCGGCGATCATAGTGATCGGTCACGCCCACCATGGAAATCGCCGACATGACGATGGCGGTAATGTTTGCCCGCTCCAGCGCGTCGCGCATGGCCAGGGCATTCATGACGGTCGCCAGCATGCCCATGTGGTCACCGGTGACGCGGTCCATGCCGGCTGCACTGAGCGCCGCACCACGGAACAGGTTGCCACCGCCGATCACCAGACCGACTTGCACACCGATGCCGACCAGTTGACCGACTTCCAGCGCCATGCGATCCAGGACCTTGGGGTCGATCCCGAACTCTTCCGAGCCCATCAGGGCCTCGCCGCTAAGTTTGAGTAGAATGCGTTTATAGCGAGCCTGATGACCACTGCCCTGCTGAGCCATTGCGAATCTCTCCTGCGGCGTTTGTAAAAAAATTCTGGCGGGCTGCTTGAGCCTGCGTGTAACTCTAACGTGACGCAGCGACTGCGTCAGCGAACAGCGGTTTGGAAAACCGCTCCCGCTTTGACAAAGAGGCTGCGCGCGTGAGCGGGCAGCCTCTTTGGGGCGACAGACGTGTCTGTCTTACTGCTTGGCAGCAGCTACCTGAGCGGCAACTTCTTCAGCGAAGTTGTCGACTGGCTTCTCGATGCCTTCGCCGACTTTGAAGTAGGTGAAGGAAACGATTTCAGCACCGGCTTTCTTGGCCAGCTCGCCAACCTTGACTTCCGGGTTCATGACGAAGGCTTGCTCTTTCAGCGAAGCTTCGGCCTTGAACTTGGTGATACGGCCGTTGATCATGTTCTCAACGATGTTTTCCGGCTTGCCGGCGATCTTGTCGGCGTTCAGCTGCAGGAAGACATTCTTCTCGCGCTCGATGGCCTCGGCGGAGATTTCCGATGCATCCAGGAACTCCGGGTTCGAAGCAGCAACGTGCATGGCGATGTTCTTGGCCAGCTCGACGTCGCCGCCTTTCAGGACAACAACGGCACCGATCTTGTTGCCGTGCAGGTAAGCACCAACAACGTCACCCTCAACGCGCGCCAGGCGGCGGATGTTGACGTTTTCGCCGCACTTGGCGACCAGGGCTTCACGGGCTGCTTCGCGCGAGGCGATCAGCGGTGCAGCGTCGGTCAGCTTCTGGGCGAAGGCTTCTTCGAGGCTTTCGGCTACGAAGTTTTTGAAGTCGTCTTGCAGGGCCAGGAAGTCGGTCTGCGAGTTGACTTCCAGCAGAACGGCGGCTTTGCCGTCGGTCTTGACGGCGATAGCGCCTTCAGCAGCGACGTTGCCAGCCTTTTTGGCGGCCTTGATGGCGCCCGAGGCACGCATGTCGTCAATGGCTTTTTCGATGTCGCCGCCGGCCTTTTCCAGGGCCTTTTTGCAATCCATCATGCCTTCGCCGGTACGCTCGCGCAGTTCTTTGACCAGCGCTGCAGTAATTGCTGCCATTTCAAAATCCTCTTGGAAAGTTTTTCAACCATTCCACCCGCTCATCACGGGCGTTCAATTCTGCAAATCCGCTGTTTTTATCTCAGCAGGCCCATAGTGCGGGGCGGTTGCTGACAGCAGGATTTCAAGGTGGCAAAAAGGGGGCAAAGCCCCCTTTTTGCGTGCCAAGTAGACGCCAGGCGTCAATTACTCAGCAGCAGGTGCAGCCGCTTCTTCAGCGTAGACTTCGGTGCCGCCAGCAACGTTGTTGCGGCCGCGGATGATGGCGTCGGCCATCGAAGTCATGTACAGCTCGATAGCGCGGATGGCGTCATCGTTACCTGGGATGATGTAGTCAACACCTTCCGGGCTGCTGTTGGTATCGACAACGCCGATAACCGGGATGCCCAGCTTGTTGGCTTCGGTGATAGCAATGCGCTCGTGGTCAACGTCGATCACGAACAGGGCATCAGGCAGGCCGCCCATGTCCTTGATACCACCCAGGCTGCGGTCCAGCTTTTCCAGATCGCGCGAACGCATCAGGGCTTCTTTCTTGGTCAGCTTGGCAAAGGTGCCATCTTCGGCCTGAGTTTCCAGGTCGCGCAGACGCTTGATCGAAGCACGGATGGTTTTGTAGTTGGTCAGCATGCCGCCCAACCAGCGGTGGTCAACGTATGGCGAACCGGCACGAGCAGCTTGCTCGGCGACGATCTTGCCGGCGGAACGCTTGGTGCCGACGAACATGATCTTGTTCTTGCCCTGGGCCAGACGCTCTACGAAAGCCAGAGCTTCGTTGAACATTGGCAGGGTTTTTTCCAGGTTGATGATGTGGATCTTGTTACGCGCGCCGAAAATGTACTTGCCCATTTTCGGGTTCCAGTAACGGGTCTGGTGGCCGAAGTGCACACCGGCCTTCAGCATATCGCGCATGTTGACTTGGGACATGATAGTTCCTTGATAAGTCGGGTTGGGCCTCCACGCATCCCAATGACCAACCCACAGATTCTAGAATCCGGGGCACCCAGGTCATCGTGTCGACACGTGTGTGGGTTTAGGGCTTACGGGGTCGACCCCGAAAGCGGCGCATTTTATACCACAGACCGCGAGCGAACGGAACCCGAATACTGTCGCGTCCGTCAGCGGTTTTTGCAGCACCCAGGCTTTCAGGCCAAAATGCCCTCTATAGACAGCAGGATGGCCGGCTTTATCCCGACCGATTGCCGCCCTGCTCTGCTAGAATCCGGCCTTTCCCGTTTGTTCGCGCCGTGCACGGCGCCGTAGAGAGCCTGTAATGACCGTCACCATCAAGACCGCAGAAGACATCGAGAAGATGCGCATCGCCGGCCGCCTGGCCGCCGAGGTGCTGGAAATGATCGAAGAGCACGTCAAGCCCGGTGTCACCACCGAAGAACTGGACCGCCTGTGCCACGACTACATCGTCAACGTGCAGCAGGCCATCCCGGCGCCGCTCAACTACAAGGGTTACCCCAAGTCGATCTGCACCTCGATCAACCATGTGGTCTGCCACGGCATCCCCAACGACAAACCGCTCAAGGACGGTGACACGCTCAACATCGATGTCACCGTGATCAAGGACGGCTACCACGGCGACACCAGCCGCATGTTCCACGTCGGCAACGTGCCGGTCTGGGCCGAGCGCCTGTCCAAGGTCACCCAGGAATGCATGTACAAGGCCATCGAGCTGGTCAAGCCGGGCTGCCGCCTGGGCGACATCGGCGAAGTGATCCAGAAGCACGCTGAAAAGAACGGCTTCTCGGTGGTGCGCGAATTCTGCGGCCACGGCATCGGCAAAGTGTTCCACGAAGAACCGCAGATCCTCCACTACGGCCGCGCCGGCACTGGCATGGAACTCAAAGAAGGCATGACCTTCACCATCGAGCCGATGATCAACCAGGGCAAGGCAGACACCAAGGTCCTGGGCGATGGCTGGACCGCCATTACCAAGGACCGCAAGCTCTCGGCCCAGTGGGAGCACACCCTGGTGGTGACGGCGACCGGTTACGAGATCTTCACCCTGCGCAAGGACGACACTATCGCGCGCACCTCGGCCTGAGTCCGCGCCAGGCACCCCACGACAGGAACGCGACGCAATGCCCCAGGTGGATCCCGAGCTGTTCGACCGCGGCCAGTTCCAGGCGGAACTGGCCCTCAAGGCGAGCCCTATCGCCGCCTTCAAGAAAGCCATCCGCCAGGCGGGCGAGGTGCTCGACCGGCGTTTTCGCGAAGGCCGCGAAATCCGCCGTTTGATCGAGGACCGCGCCTGGCTCGTCGACAACATCCTGCAGCAGGCCTGGAACCAGTTCGACTGGGGCGACCAGCGCGGCATCGCCCTGGTCGCGGTAGGCGGTTACGGGCGCGGTGAACTGCACCCGCATTCCGACATCGACCTGCTGATTTTGCTAGGTGCTGCCGAACACGAACAGTACCGCGAGGCCATCGAGCGCTTCCTCACCCTGCTCTGGGACATCGGCCTGGAAGTGGGCCAGAGTGTGCGCACCGTCGACGAATGTGCCGAGCAGGCACGTGCCGACCTGACGGTCATCACCAACATGATGGAAAGCCGCACCGTCGCCGGCCCCGAAGCCTTGCGCCAGCGCATGCTGGACGTCACCAGCACCGAGCACATGTGGCCGAGCAAGGAGTTCTTCCTGGCCAAGCGCGCCGAGCTCAAGGCCCGCCACCACAAGTACAACGACACCGAGTACAACCTTGAGCCCAACGTCAAGGGCTCACCCGGTGGCCTGCGCGACATCCAGACCGTGTTGTGGGTGGCGCGCCGCCAATACGGCACGCTGAACCTGCACGCCCTGGCCGGTGAAGGTTTTTTGCTGGAAAGCGAGAACGAACTGCTGGCCTCCTCCCAGGACTTCCTGTGGAAGGTGCGCTATGCCCTGCACATGCTGGCCGGGCGCTCGGAAGACCGCTTGCTGTTCGACCACCAGCGCAGCATCGCCGCCCTGCTGGGCTACAGCGACGAGAACCCCAAGCGCGCGATCGAGCAGTTCATGCAGCAGTACTACCGGGTGGTGATGAGCATCAGCCAGTTGTGCGACCTGATCATCCAGCACTTCGAGGAAGTCATCCTCGCCGACGATGACAGCGGCACCACCCAACCTTTGAATGCGCGCTTCCGCCTGCATGACGGCTATATAGAAGCCGCCAAGCCGAACGTATTCAAACGCACGCCGTTCGCCATGCTGGAAATCTTCGTGCTGATGGCCCAGCACCCGGAGATCAAAGGGGTACGCGCCGATACCGTGCGCCTGCTGCGCGAGCACCGGCACCTGATCGACGAAACCTTCCGTCACGATATCCGCAACACCAGCCTGTTCATCGAGCTGTTCAAATGCGAGATCGGCATCCACCGCAACCTGCGCCGGATGAACCGCTACGGCATCCTCGGCCGCTACCTGCCGGAATTCGGCCTGATCGTCGGGCAGATGCAGCATGACCTGTTCCACATCTATACGGTCGATGCGCACACGCTCAACCTGATCAAGCACCTGCGCAAACTGCAGTACACGCCGGTTTCCGAGAAATTCCCGCTGGCCAGCAAGCTCATGGGCCGCCTGCCCAAACCCGAGCTGATCTACCTGGCCGGGCTTTACCACGACATCGGCAAGGGCCGCCAGGGTGACCACTCGGAGCTGGGCGCGGTGGACGCACAGACGTTCTGCGAGCGCCACCAACTGCCCGCCTGGGACAGCCGCCTGATCGTCTGGCTGGTGCTGAACCACCTGGTGATGTCCACCACCGCACAGCGCAAAGACCTGTCCGACCCACAGGTGATCAACGACTTTGCCTTGCATGTGGGGGACGAGACCCGCCTGGATTACCTCTATGTGCTGACCGTGGCCGACATCAACGCCACCAACCCCAGCCTATGGAACTCCTGGCGCGCCAGCCTGCTGCGCCAGCTGTACACCGAGACCAAGCGCGCCCTGCGCCGTGGCCTGGAAAACCCACTGGACCGCGAAGAGCAGATCCGCCAGACCCAAAGCGCCGCGCTGGACATCCTCGTGCGCGAAGGCGTCGACCCGGACGACGTCGAGCAACTCTGGTCGCAGCTGGGCGACGACTACTTCCTCAAGCACAACGCGGCCGATGTGGCCTGGCACACCGACGCCATCCTCCAGCAGCCGGCCGACGGCGGGCCGCTGGTGCTGATCAAGGAAACCACCCAGCGCGAGTTCGAGGGCGGTACGCAGATCTTCATCTATGCCCCCGACCAGCACGACTTCTTCGCCGTGACCGTGGCGGCCATGTCGCAGTTGAACCTGAACATCCATGACGCGCGCATCATCACCTCGAGCAGCCAGTTCACCCTCGACACCTATATCGTGCTCGACAATGACGGCGGCTCGATCGGCGACAACCCGCAGCGGGTCAAGCAGATTCGCGACGGCCTCACCGAAGCGCTGCGCAACCCCGAGGACTACCCGACGATCATTCAGCGCCGGGTGCCACGCCAGCTCAAGCACTTCAATTTCCCACCGCAGGTGACCATCCTCAACGATGCCCAGCGGCCGGTGACCATCCTTGAGATCACCGCGCCCGACCGGCCGGGCCTGCTGGCCCGGATCGGCCGCATCTTCCTGGAGTTCGACCTGTCGTTGCAGAATGCCAAGATCGCCACACTCGGCGAGCGCGTGGAAGACGTGTTCTTCATCACCGATGCCGACAACCAGCCGCTGTCCGACCCGCAGCTGTGCAGCCGCCTGCAGGAGGCTATCGTCCAGCAGCTGCAGGCTGGCCAGGCGAGTGACGCCAGCCCGACCCGCGTGACCTTTTAACGATTAGACGATTGACGAGACCTTGCGCCGATGAACCATGCCCTGACCCAGCTTCAGCCCTACCCGTTCGAGAAACTGCGCGCCCTGCTGGGCAGTGTGAAACCAGCGGCAGACAAGCGCGCCATCGCGCTGTCGATCGGTGAGCCGAAGCACACATCGCCGGCGTTCGTCGCCCAGGCCATGGCCGACAACCTCGACAAGCTGGCGGTGTACCCCAGCACCCTCGGCCTGCCAGGGCTGCGCCAGGCCATCGGCCAGTGGTGCGAGCGCCGTTTCGGCGTGCCAACCGGCTGGCTGGATGCCGACCGTCACATCCTGCCGGTCAACGGCACCCGTGAAGCACTGTTCGCCTTCACCCAGGCCGTGGTCAACCGGGCCGATGATGGCCTGGTGGTCAGCCCTAATCCGTTCTACCAGATCTACGAAGGTGCGGCGCTGCTGGCAGGCGCCACCCCGCACTACCTGCCGTGCCTTGAAAACAACGGCTTCAACCCTGACTTCGACGCCGTGCCGGCAGATGTCTGGCAGCGTTGCCAAATCCTCTTCCTGTGCTCGCCAGGCAACCCTACCGGCGCACTGGTGCCGATGGATACCCTGAAGAAGCTGATTGCCCTGGCCGACGAGCATGATTTCGTGATCGCCGCCGACGAATGCTACAGCGAGCTGTACTTCGACGAAGACGCCCCGCCACCGGGCCTGCTCAGCGCCTGCGCCGAACTGGGCCGCAGCGATTTCAAACGCTGCGTGGTGTTCCACAGCCTGTCCAAGCGCTCCAACCTGCCTGGCCTGCGTTCGGGCTTTGTCGCGGGCGATGCCGAGATCATCAAGCCATTTTTGCTGTACCGCACCTACCACGGCTGCGCCATGCCCGTGCAGACCCAGCTGGCCAGCATCGCTGCCTGGCAGGACGAGGCGCACGTGCGCCAAAACCGTGACCAGTACCGCGCCAAGTACGATGCCGTGCTGGATATCCTGCAGCCGGTGATGGATGTGCAACGCCCGGATGGCAGCTTCTACCTGTGGGCCAAGGTGCCGGGCTGCGACGCCGCGTTCACCCGTGACCTGTTCGAAGCCCAGCATGTGACCGTGGTACCAGGGTCGTACCTGTCGCGTGACGTGGATGGTGTGAACCCTGGCGCTGGCCGAGTGCGCATGGCGTTGGTTGCGCCGCTGGCCGAGTGCATCGAGGCCGCCGAGCGGATTCGCGCGTTCCTGCAGAACCGCTGATTAGGCAGGGGGCGCTTTGCGCCCCATCGCAGCGGTTCGGCGCCCCGACAAGCCAGCTCCTACAGGTAACTGCGCAGGCTCAGACCTTGTGAGGACCCTGTGCGGGCTTGCCCCGCGAATGGGCTGCAGAGCAGCCCCTGCGACCTACCGGACAGCGCCCAGGTTCGCCTCGCTCATATCCAGCTCACCCAGCACCTGCCGCACCACCTCATCGCCCACCAGGTGCTGGCGATGCAGGTTGTACAACTCCAGCCGCTGCGCCCGCAGCGCACGCAAGCGCAAACGCCGCTCAAGCAGGTCCATCTGCTCAGCCATGGCCCGTGCCTCCGCCGTGTCGTTGTAACTGTCCAGCTCGTCCCGGTACTCGGCCATCAACCGCGCCTTGAGCTCGGTCGCCAGTGTCGCCTGCGCGGCGTCCTGCGGCGCGTTGGCATCGATCACCTCTTCCGCTTCCAGGGCATGAATCGCGGCCTCGGCCGTGCGTCGCCAAGCTTCCAGCACTTCTTGATGCAGCCGCTCGTCCGGGCTTTGGGTGACGCCACGCAGCAGGATCGGCAAGGCAATGCAGGCACTGATCAACGACAGCAGAATGACCCCTGCGGCGATGAAGATGAGCAAGTCGCGCTCGGGGAACGCCTGGCCCGCACTGATCAACAGCGGCACCGACATCACACCCGCCAGGGTCACGGCGCCACGTACGCCCCCTAGGGTCAGCAGCCAGCAGGAGCGCGCCGTGGGCATCAGCACCAGCGCCGGCTTGCCCCGCCAACGGCGTACCACACCAATGGCCCGCCAGATGCTCTGCACCCAGATAAACCGCAGCAGGATCAACGCTGCGAAGATCGCCAGCACATCCAGGCAGCGCCAGGCCAAGGTCGGCCACACGGTGGCCTCGTGGCTCACGACGGCCTTGATGATGTCCGGCAATTGCAGGCCAAGCAGCAGGAAGATCAGGCCATTGAAGGCAAACTCCAGCAACGACCACACACTGCGATTGAGCAAGCGGGTACTGGTCTGGCGGGGCAGCAGGTCGAGCCAGCTCTGCATCATGCCGGCCGCCACCGCCGACAGAATGCCGGATACCCCCAGGCGCTCAGCCAATACATACGCCGCAAAGGGCAGCAACAGCATGAACACCACGTGCGTGGCGGGGTCGTCCCAGCCGCGGGCGATCATCCAGGCGCGCAGACGGCCGATCAGCCAGCTCAGGGCAACGCCGACCGCCAGGCCGCCAAGGGCGACCAGGACGAAGCTGAAGCTTGCATCGGCCAACGAGAACACCCCCGTGATCGCTGCGGCCAAGGCGAACTTGAACGTCACCAGGCCCGAGGCATCGTTCATCAGCGCCTCACCCTGCAGCATATGCATCAGCGGGGTTGGCAGACGGTCCTGTGCAATGGCCGAAACGGCCACGGCATCGGTAGGCGACAGCACCGCGGCCAGGGCAAAGGCGACCGGTAGCGGGATGCTCGGCAACAGCCAGTGAATGAAGTAACCGGCGCCGACCACCGTAAACAGCACCAACCCCACGGCCAGCGCCACCACCGGCCCGCGAATGCGCCACAACTCGCGCTTGGGAATGCGCCAGCCATCAGCGAACAACAGCGGCGGCAGGAACAGGAAGAGGAACAGCTCGGGGTCCAGGGCCACGTGCAGCCCCAGGGTGGGCCAGGCCAGCAGCGCGCCAGCGGCAATCTGCACCAATGGCAGGGGCAGCGGAATCATCCGGCCGACCAGCTTCGACACGCTGACCAGCGTGAGCAGAATGAGGACGGTATAGGCTGACTGCATCCGTGAAAGCTTCCTTTATGAATCAATAACTGTAGCGAGGCGAAACATCGCCATTGAAACAATATGTTAGCGGCGTATGGCAATGCGGGGCCGCTGCACGATAGTCGCAGGTGCGGCGGGAATATGTAACACGATGCTACCCACCACGCGCCATTAACGCTGCGTGTTCACTCTCCAGGCTTGAAATGACGCTATGTCGACGTATAATCAATCTTAACGAATAACGTTAAGCGTTCAGGCCCATGATTCAAGCCTTCAGCTGTGCTGACACGGAAGCACTCTTCACGACTGGAAAGACACGGCGTTGGTCAGATATCAAATCTGTCGCAGAGCGCAAATTGGCCATGCTTGATGCTGCCACAGAACTGCGCGACCTTCGCTCTCCTCCGGGCAATCGCCTGGAACAGTTGAGCGGTAATCGCGCCGGCCAACACAGCATACGAGTCAATGATCAGTGGCGCGTGTGCTTTATCTGGACGGAAAACGGTCCGGCAAATGTTGAAATTGTCGATTACCACTGAGGTGCATCATGTTCAAGAATGGCATGCGTCCAATACATCCTGGTGAAGTTCTGCGCGAGGACTTCCAGAAAGAAATGGGGTTCAGTGCCGCTGCTCTGGCGCGGGCATTGGGTGTTGCGACGCCAACGGTCAACAACATCCTGCGCGAGCGTGGCGGCATTTCCGCCGACATGGCACTGCGCCTGGCCATCTGCCTGGACACCACACCGGAGTTCTGGCTCAACCTGCAAATCGCCTTCGATTTGCGCACAGCCGAACAGCAACATGGTGATGAGATCATCGGATCCGTGCAGCGCTTGGTCGCTTGAGACATATCTCGATCAATAAAGTCGGGCGCCACAGGCGTGGCGCCGCGCGGATCGATCCAGCATAATCCCGCGGCTGACTTTCGAAAAATGGAGAAATTGGGGAACCTTTGCCCCAATGTACACAATGACTTACACGCTCTACGGCATCAAAGCCTGTGACACCATGAAAAAGGCGCGTACCTGGCTCGAAGACAAAGCCATCGCCTACGAATTCCATGACTACAAAACCCAAGGCATCGACCGTGACAGCCTGAACCGCTGGTGCGACGAGCACGGCTGGGAAGTCATCCTCAACCGTGCCGGCACCACCTTCCGCAAGCTCGACGACGCCAGCAAGGCTGATATCGACCAGGCCAAGGCCGTCGAGCTGATGCTTGCCCAACCTTCGATGATCAAGCGCCCGGTGCTCGATCTGGGCGAGCGCACCCTGGTTGGTTTCAAACCTGATTCGTATGCCGCAGCGCTGGCCTGAGCCCGCCTGCGCTTCCACCCTATTTCGCACGAGGTAATCCCATGTCCAATACCCTGTTCAGCCTGGCCTTCGGTGTCGGCTCCCAGAACCGCCAGGGCACCTGGCTTGAAGTCTTCTACGCACAACCGCTGGTCAACCCAAGCGCCGAGCTGATCGCTGCCGTTACCCCGATCCTCGGCTACGAAGGCGGCAACCAGGCCATTGCGTTCAGCAATGCGCAAGCGGCGCAGCTGGCTGAAGCCGTGAAAGGCATCGATGCCGCCCAGGCTGCCCTGCTGACCCGCCTGGCTGAAAGCCACAAGCCGCTGGTCGCCACCCTGCTGGCAGAAGACGCTGCGCTGACCTCGACCCCAGAGGCCTACCTCAAGCTGCACCTGCTGTCGCACCGCCTGGTCAAGCCGCACGGCGTGAGCCTGGCCGGCATCTTCCCGCTGCTGCCAAACGTCGCCTGGACCAACCAAGGCGCCGTCGACCTGGGCGAGCTGGCCGAACTGCAACTGGAAGCACGCCTGAAGGGCGAGCTGCTGGAAGTGTTCTCGGTGGACAAGTTCCCGAAAATGACCGATTACGTGGTCCCGGCCGGCGTGCGTATCGCCGACACCGCCCGTGTGCGCCTGGGCGCCTACATCGGCGAAGGCACCACCATCATGCACGAAGGCTTCGTCAACTTTAACGCGGGCACCGAAGGCCCAGGCATGATCGAAGGCCGCGTTTCGGCGGGCGTCTTCGTCGGCAAGGGTTCGGACCTGGGCGGCGGCTGCTCGACCATGGGCACCCTGTCCGGTGGCGGCAACATCGTCATCAAGGTCGGCGAAGGCTGCCTGATCGGCGCCAACGCCGGTATCGGCATCCCGCTGGGCGACCGCAACACCGTCGAAGCTGGCCTGTACATTACCGCTGGCACCAAAGTGAACCTGCTCGACGAGAACAACGAGCTGGTCAAAGTGGTCAAGGCCCGCGACCTGGCCGGCCAGACCGACCTGCTGTTCCGTCGCAACTCGCTGAATGGCGCGGTGGAATGCAAGACTCACAAGTCGGCCATCGAGCTGAACGAGGCGCTGCACGCCCACAACTGAGAACCTTCCTCGGTTTGAAGTGATAAGATCGGGTCTGGCGTAATGCCAGACCCGTTTTTCATTCCAGGCCCCGCGACCATGTTCCAGCCCTCCCCCTGGCGTGCCGATTTCCCCGCCATCGCCGCCCTGCAACGGCAGCACCAGACTTACCTGGACAGCGCCGCCACCAGCCAGAAACCGCAAGCCCTGATCGATGCCCTGAGCCATTACTACGGCCATGGCGCGGCGAACGTGCACCGTGCCCAACACCTGCCCGGCGCGCTGGCGACCCAGGCGTTCGAAACCAGCCGCGACAAGGTTGCCGCCTGGCTCAATGCCGCCGATTCGCGGCAGATCGTTTTCACCCATGGCGCCACCTCGGCCCTCAACCTGCTGGCCTATGGCCTGGAGCACCGCTTCGAAGCCGGTGACGAAATCGCCGTCAGTGCCCTGGAACACCATGCCAACCTGCTGCCCTGGCAACAGCTGGCCCGGCGGCGCAACCTTCGCCTGGTCATCTTGCCGCTCGACATTCACGGCTGCATCGACCTCGATCAGGCCCTGCAACTGATCGGGCCACGCACCCGGGTACTGGCGGTCAGCCAGCTGTCCAACGTGCTGGGCACCTGGCAGCCGCTGTCGGCCTTGCTGGCCCATGCCCGGGCCCAAGGCGCATTGACTGTGGTCGACGGGGCCCAGGGCGTGGTGCATGGCCGCCATGATGTGCAGCAGTTGGCGTGCGACTTCTATGTCTTTTCCAGCCACAAGCTGTATGGGCCGGAAGGGGTTGGCGTGCTGTACGGTCGCAGCCAGGCGCTGGCGCTGCTGCGCCACTGGCAATTTGGCGGTGAAATGGTGCAACTGGCCGAGTACCAGAGCGCCAGCTTCCGCCCCGCCCCGCTGGGCTTCGAAGCCGGTACCCCACCGATCGCGGGCGTCATCGGCCTGGGCGCCACGCTCGATTACCTGGCCAGCCTCGATGCTCAGGCGGTCGAACGGCATGAGGCCAGCTTGCACCAGCACTTGCTGCGCGGCCTGGCCGACCGCGATGGCATCCGCGTGCTCGGCTCGCCACAGACGGCCTTGGCCAGCTTCGTGATCGAAGGGGTGCACAACGCCGACATCGCCCATCTGCTGACCGAGCAAGGCATCGCCGTGCGTGCCGGCCATCATTGCGCCATGCCGCTGCTCAAAGGGCTGGGGCTTGAGGGGGCGATTCGGGTGTCGCTGGGGCTGTATAACGACAGCGATGACCTGCAGCGCTTTTTCGACGCGCTGGATCAAGGGCTGGAGATGTTGCGATGAGTTTGCCGACAGCTGCCCGCGAGGCGCTGGTACAGTTCGAGCAGGCCCGCGGCTGGGAGCAACGTGCGCGGCTGCTGATGCAGTGGGGTGATCGTCTTGAGCCGCTGAGTGAGGCCGACAAATGCGAGCACAACCGCGTGCATGGCTGTGAAAGCCTGGTGTGGCTGGTGGCTGAACAGCGGGATGGCCAGTGGCGATTCAAGGCCAGCAGCGATGCACGGTTGTTGCGCGGGTTGCTGGCCTTGCTGCTGGTGCGGGTGCAGGGCCTGGCCAGCAGCGAGCTGGCCAACGTGGATTTACCGGGCTGGTTCAGCCAGTTAGGCCTGGAGCGGCAACTGTCCCCCTCGCGCAGCAATGGCCTGCATGCAGTGTTGCTGCGGATGGCAGAGCTGGGTGCGGTCAGTTGAATCAGCGCCTTACTCGGCTTTGACCCGCTCTGACGGCCGCCTGGCACCCGCCACCAGTTTTTCCACGGCCTTGCTGGCCGCGACCATGCCAAAGGTCGCGGTCACCATCATCACCGCGCCAAAGCCACCCGAGCAGTCCAGGCGCACGCCTTCACCGACGAAACTCTTCTGCAGGCAAACGCTGCCATCCCCCTTGGGGTAGCGCAGCTGCTCGCTGGAAAACACGCACGGCACGGCGTAGTTACGGCTGACATTGCGCGAGAAGTTGTAGTCGCGACGCAAGGTGGACCGCACCCGCGAAGCCAGCGGGTCGTTGAAAGTCTTGTTGAGGTCACCGACCTGGATTTGCGTTGGGTCGATCTGCCCCCCCGCGCCACCGGTGGTCACGACGCCGATCTTGCGCCGCTTGCACCAGGCAATCAGCGCGGCCTTGGCCATGACGCTGTCGATGCAGTCGATAACGAAGTCGAGGCCTTCGGTGATGTACTCGGCCATGGTCTCGCGGGTGACGAAGTCAGCTACCGCGTGCACCGTGCACGCTGGGTTGATCGCCCGCAGGCGCTCGGCCATGACCTCGACCTTGGGCCGCCCCACCTGCCCTTCGAGGGCATGGGCCTGACGGTTGGTATTGCTGACACAGACATCGTCGAGGTCGAACAGGGTAATCTCGCCCACGCCACTGCGCGCCAACGCCTCGGCCGCCCACGAGCCGACCCCGCCGATACCGACGATCGCCACATGGGCCTGTTTCAACCGCTGCAGGCCATCATCGCCATACAACCGGGCGACGCCGGCAAAGCGTGGATCTTCTGTGCTCATCTTGCTACCCCGAAGCGCATACCGCTAAAAACGGCGCGCATTATATGCCAATGGCGCCGTTGGCCTCCATGGTTAGGAAAGTGCCGGCCAATCCTGCTTTAATATTCACTCAATCCGACAGACTTGGACGACAATGTCATCACGCAAATTCGGCCTCAACCTGGTCGTGGTCCTGGCCATCGCGGCGCTGTTCACCGGGTTCTGGGCGCTGATCAACCGCCCCGTCTCCGCGCCTGCCTGGCCGGAGCAGATCTCTGGTTTCTCGTACTCGCCCTTCCGCCTCGGGGAAAGCCCGCAAAAGGGCCAATACCCCAGCGACGACGAGATGCGCCAAGACCTGGAGCAGATGAGCAAGCTGACCGACAGCATCCGCATCTATACCGTAGAGGGCACCCAGGCAGATATCCCGCGCCTGGCCGAGGAATTCGGCCTGCGGGTGACCTTGGGTATCTGGATCAGCCCGGACCTTGAGCGCAACGAGCGCGAAATCGCCACCGCCATCGAACTGGCCAACACCTCGCGCAGCGTGGTGCGGGTGGTGGTCGGCAACGAGGCGCTGTTCCGCGAAGAAGTCACGCCCGAGGCACTGATCCAGTACCTGGACCGGGTACGCGCCGCCGTCAAGGTGCCGGTCACCACCAGTGAGCAGTGGCACATCTGGAAAGAACACCCGGAACTGGCCAAGCACGTCGACCTGATCGCCGCGCACATCCTGCCTTACTGGGAATTCGTGCCGATGCAGGACTCGGTGGAGTTCGTGCTCGACCGCGCCCGCGACCTCAAGCAGCAGTTCCCGCGCAAGCCGCTGCTGCTGTCGGAAGTCGGCTGGCCGAGCAATGGCCGCATGCGCGGCGGTGCCGATGCTACCCAGGCTGACCAGGCCATCTACCTGCGCACCCTGGTGAACACGCTCAACCGCCGCGGTTACAACTACTTTGTGATCGAGGCCTACGACCAGCCCTGGAAAGCCAGTGACGAAGGTTCGGTGGGGGCTTACTGGGGCGTGTTCAACGCCGAGCGCCAGCAGAAGTTCAACTTCGATGGCCCGGTAGTCGCCATCCCGCAGTGGCGTGCCCTGGCGGTCGCCTCGGTGGTGCTGGCGATGATTGCCCTGATGGTGCTGTTCATCGATGGCTCTGCCCTGCGCCAGCGTGGCCGCACCTTCCTGACCTTCATCACCTTCCTGTGCGGGTCGGTGCTGGTATGGATTGCCTACGACTACAGCCAGCAATACAGCACCTGGTTCAGCCTCACCGTGGGCGTGCTGTTGGCGCTGGGTGCGCTGGGCGTGTTCATCGTGTTGCTGACAGAAGCCCACGAACTGGCCGAGGCGGTATGGATACACAAGCGCCGTCGCGAATTCCTGCCGGTGCAGGCCGACAGCGCCTACCGGCCCAAGGTCTCGGTGCACGTCCCCTGCTACAACGAGCCTCCCGAGATGGTCAAGCAGACCCTCGATGCCCTGGCCGCGCTGGACTACCCCGACTACGAAGTGCTGGTGATCGACAACAACACCAAGGACCCGGCCGTGTGGGAGCCCCTGAAGGCCCACTGCGAGAAGCTTGGCGAGCGCTTCAAGTTCTTCCATGTCGCGCCCCTGGCCGGTTTCAAGGGCGGCGCGCTCAATTACCTGCTCCCGCACACCGCTAAAGATGCCGAAGTGATCGCAGTGATCGACTCTGACTACTGCGTCGACCGCAACTGGCTCAAGCACATGGTGCCGCATTTCGCCGACCCGAAAATCGCCGTGGTGCAGTCGCCCCAGGATTACCGCGACCAGCACGAAAGCGCCTTCAAGAAGCTGTGCTACAGCGAGTACAAGGGCTTCTTCCACATCGGCATGGTCACCCGCAACGACCGTGACGCGATCATCCAGCACGGCACCATGACCATGACCCGCCGTTCAGTCCTGGAAGAGCTGGGCTGGGCCGAATGGTGCATCTGCGAGGACGCCGAGCTGGGCCTGCGGGTGTTCGAAAAAGGCCTGTCGGCCGCCTATGCCCACAACAGCTACGGCAAGGGCCTGATGCCCGACACCTTCATCGACTTCAAGAAGCAGCGCTTCCGCTGGGCCTACGGCGCCATCCAGATCATCAAGCACCATGCCGGCGCCCTGCTGCGCGGAAAGGGCAGCGAGCTGACCCGCGGCCAGCGCTATCACTTCCTGGCCGGCTGGCTGCCGTGGATCGCCGACGGCATGAACATCTTCTTCACCGTCGGCGCACTGCTGTGGTCGGCGGCGATGATCATCGTGCCTCACCGGGTCGACCCGCCGCTGATGATCTTCGCCATCCCCCCGCTGGCGCTGTTCTTCTTCAAGGTGGGCAAGATCATCTTCCTGTACCGCCGGGCGGTCGGGGTCAACCTCAAGGATGCCTTCGCCGCCGCGCTGGCGGGGCTGGCGTTGTCGCACACCATCGCCAAGGCGGTGCTGTATGGGTTCTTCACCAGCAGCATGCCATTCTTCCGCACGCCCAAAAATGCCGACAGCCATGGTGTGCTGGTGGCCCTCTCCGAAGCGCGCGAAGAACTGTTCATCATGCTGCTGTTGTGGGGCGCGGCGCTGGGCATCTATCTGGTGCAAGGGCTGCCAAGTTCGGACATGCGCTTCTGGGTGGCGATGCTGCTGGTGCAGTCGTTGCCGTACCTGGCGGCATTGGTGATGGCGTTGCTGTCGTCGTTGCCAAAACCTGCCGAGAAGAACGTCGAAGCACAAGCCACCTGAAACAGGCCGGGGCCGCCCAGCGGCCCCATTGCCCCGTGCCGACAACCCTCGTTTGATATAAGATAACGCCCCTCGTTTTTCCGCCTTGCCTTGCCCCGGAGTTCCCCATGACGGCCCCTGCCGAGCTCTCGCCTACCCTTCAACTGGCCTGCGACCTGATCCGTCGCCCCTCGGTCACCCCCGTCGATGCCGACTGCCAGGCGCAGATGATGAACCGCCTGGGCGCCGTGGGCTTCCAGCTCGAACCCATGCGCATCGAAGACGTCGACAACTTTTGGGCCAGCCATGGCAACCAGGACGGCCCGGTGCTGTGCTTCGCCGGCCATACCGACGTGGTGCCGACCGGCCCGGTGCAGCAGTGGCAGCACGAGCCGTTCGAAGCGCTGATCGATGCCGATGGCATGCTCTGCGGCCGTGGCGCCGCCGACATGAAAGGCAGCCTGGCGTCGATGGTGGTGGCCAGCGAGCGCTTCGTGCGCGACTACCCCGACCACCGTGGCAAGGTCGCGTTCCTGATCACCAGCGACGAAGAAGGCCCGGCCCACCACGGCACCAAAGCCGTGGTCGAGCGCCTGAAAGCACGCAACGAGCGCCTGGACTGGTGCATCGTCGGTGAGCCTTCGAGCACCACCCTGCTCGGCGACGTGGTCAAGAACGGCCGCCGCGGCTCGCTGGGCGCCAAACTGACTGTGCGTGGCAAGCAAGGCCATGTGGCCTACCCGCACCTGGCGCGCAACCCGATCCACCTCGCCGTCCCCGCCCTGGCAGAACTGGCAGCCGAGCATTGGGACGAAGGCAACGCGTTCTTCCCGCCAACCAGCTTCCAGATCTCCAACCTCAATTCCGGCACTGGCGCCACCAACGTGGTACCCGGTGAGCTGACTGCGCTGTTCAACTTCCGCTTCTCTACCGAGTCGACCGTCGAAGGCCTGCAGCAGCGGGTGGCGGCAATCCTCGACAAGCATCAGCTTGACTGGAGCGTCGACTGGGCACTGTCCGGCCTGCCTTTCCTTACCGAGCCGGGCGAATTGCTCGATGCGGTGTCGGCCAGCATCAAAGCCGTCACCGACCGGGATACCCGCCCGTCCACCAGCGGCGGTACCTCCGATGGCCGGTTCATCGCCACCATGGGCACCCAGGTGGTAGAACTCGGCCCGGTCAACGCCACCATTCACCAGGTCGATGAGCGCATCCTGGCCAGCGACCTCGACCTGCTGACCGAAATCTACTACCAGACCCTGGTCCGGTTGCTCGCCTGATGCTGGCCTGCCCCCTCTGCCAGGCAGCCCTGTCGCGGCTCGACAATGGCGTGGTGTGCCCTGCCGGCCACCGCTTCGACCGCGCCCGCCAGGGTTACCTGAACCTGCTGCCGGTGCAGCACAAGAACAGCCGCGACCCGGGTGACAACCAAGCCATGGTCGAAGCCCGTCGCGACTTCCTCGACGCTGGGCACTACGCCCCGGTGGCCGGTCGCCTGGCCGAGCTCGCCGCCGAGCGCCAGCCGGGTGCGTGGCTAGACATCGGCTGCGGTGAAGGCTATTACACCGCGCAGCTGGCCCAAGCCCTGCCCGACGCCGACGGCTACGCCCTGGACATTTCTCGCGAAGCGGTCAAGCGCGCCTGCCGACGTGATCCGTCGGTCACCTGGATGGTCGCCAGCATGGCCCGCGTGCCCCTGGCCGACGCCAGCTGCCAGTTCATCGCCAGCGTGTTCAGCCCGCTGGACTGGGCCGAAGCCAAGCGCCTGCTCAGCCCTGGCGGTGGCCTGATGCGGGTCGGCCCGACCAGCGGCCACCTGATGGAGCTGCGTGAAGTGCTCTACGATGAAGTGCGCCCGTACGCCGACGACAAGCACCTGGCCCTAGTGCCGGACGGCATGGCCCATGCGCACAGCGAAACCCTTGAGTTCCGCCTGAGCCTGGCTGCGCCCAAGGCACGTGCCGACCTGCTGGCCATGACCCCGCACGGCTGGCGCGCCAGCGCCGAAAAACGGGCACTGGTGATCGACCAGGCCGAGCCGTTCGAGGTCACGGTTTCCATGCGTTATGACTATTTCGTGCGCCAAGACTGAGCACACCCGGAGCCCTTATGCGCCAACCTGATATCGAGATTTACCTGAAGGACGCCGACGTCGACCACAAGCAAATTGCCGCCTGGCTCGCCGAGGCTGTCGGCCCGTGCAGCGAATGGCAGCAAAAAGGCCAGACCTTCAAATGCAAGGCCGGTAACATTCCAGTCACTTGGTTACCCAAGGCTGTAGGGAAATGGAACAGCCTTTACCTGGAAAGCGACCAGACGCCGTGGGCTGATGACGTCGCCTGTGCCCGCGCCGCGCATGCCGCACTCGGCGTCGAAGTACGCTGCGCACCGGGTGGCTGGGTCGAGGAAGACGGTGAAGAAGATGCCGATCGCTGGATCCGCATCAGCGCCGACGGTGAAGAGGAAATCACCTGGCGCACCAGCTGAATACGCTGGAAACTGATCGCATCAGGCTGCAAGTGACACGGACTTGCAGCTTGAGGCTTACCACATGAGGCTCAGAGCCCTACTACGTCCTCGGCTTGCAGGCCTTTCTGGCCCTGCACGCAGGCGTACTCGACCTGTTGCCCTTCGACCAGGGTACGATGCCCCTCACCGCGGATCGCCCGATAATGGACGAACACATCCGCACCACCTTCGCGCTGAATGAAGCCATAGCCCTTGGCATCGTTGAACCACTTTACATTCCCAGTCTCACGAGACGACATCTGAACTACTCCGGATTTTTATTGTGAAGATCGCCTTGTAGGCCCGCAGTCATCACCGCGTGCCGACGCCGCTTGCCGAAATATCCTGCAAGTGGCAGGCCGAGTATATGACACAGATTAAAAAAAATTGATGACGGTCCCGCTTTTTGCCGGTTTTTGCTGAACTTACGCACATACGGCAGACTAATTGGCTGGATACTCACCTGAAAATCACTCCCAGGGCCCACTCCTCATGACCCGTTCCCCCCTGCGCCGCCTGATCTTCGGCGCCCTGCGTCGCCTGTTGTACCTGTGGGTGCGCTCCGAGACCATCAACCAGTCGTCGCTGACGCTCAAGCTCGACCGCAGCCGCCCGGTGTTCTATGCCCTGCCGTCGCCCTCGCTGACCGACCTGGCAGTACTCGACCGCGAGTGCACCAAGGCAGGGCTGCCACGCCCGGTGCTGCCGGTGGCCGTGGGCACCCTGCACGAGCCGGCCGCGTTCTTTTACCTGACGCCCGACCCCGACTGGCTGGGCCGCCAGGACAAAAGCGGCGCCCCGCCCACCCTCGAACGCCTGGTCGCGGCCGTGACCCAGCACGCCGAGGAAGACGCGCAGATCATTCCGGTGAGTGTGTTCTGGGGCCAAAGCCCCGCCAGTGAGTCCAGCCCCTGGAAGTTGCTGTTCGCCGACAGCTGGGCGGTCACCGGGCGCCTGCGCCGGCTGCTGACCGTGCTGATCCTGGGGCGCAAGACGCGTGTGCAGTTCTCTGCACCGATCCACCTGCGTGAACTGGTGCAGCACAACAAGGGCCACGAGCGCACCGTGCGCATGGCCCAGCGCCTGATGCGCGTGCACTTCCGTAACCTCAAGACAGCCGTGATCGGCCCGGACATCTCGCACCGACGCAACCTGGTCAAGGGCCTGGTGCATGCGCCACAGGTACGCCAGGCCATCAGCGACGAAGCCGAGCGCGAGGGCATCCCGCTGGCCAAGGCCGAAGCCCAGGCGCTGCGCTATGGCAACGAGATCGCCTCGGACTACACCTACACCGCGATCCGCTTCCTCGAAGTGGTGCTCAGCTGGTTCTGGAACAAGATCTACGACGGCATCAAGGTCAATCACATCGAGCAGGTGCAAGGCATCGCCCCGGGCCATGAAGTGATCTACGTGCCCTGCCACCGCAGCCACATCGACTACCTGCTGCTGTCGTACCTGTTGTTCCGCAACGGCCTCACCCCGCCGCACGTGGCGGCCGGCATCAACCTCAACATGCCAGTCGTCGGTAGCCTGCTGCGCCGTGGCGGGGCGTTCTTCATGCGCCGCACCTTCAAGGGCAACCCGCTTTATACCGCCGTGTTCAACGAGTACCTGCACACGTTGTTCAGCAAAGGGTTCCCGGTGGAGTACTTCGTCGAAGGCGGCCGTTCGCGCACCGGGCGGATGCTGCAACCGCGTACCGGCATGCTGGCAATCACCCTGCGCAGCTTCCTGCGCTCGTCGCGCACGCCCATCGTCTTCGTGCCGGTGTACATCGGCTATGAGCGCGTGCTCGAAGGCCGCACCTACCTGGGCGAACTGCGCGGCGCGAGCAAGAAGAAGGAGTCGATCTTCGACATCTTCAAGGTCTTCAGTGCCCTGAAGCAGCGCTTTGGCCAGGTCTACGTCAACTTCGGCGAGCCGATCCGCCTGGCGGGCTTCCTCGACGAGCAGCAACCCGGCTGGCGTGAACAGGACCACGGCCCACAGTTCCGCCCGGCCTGGCTCAACCAGGCCACTTCACGCCTGGGCGATACCGTGGCGCGCCACCTCAACGAGGCCGCGGCGATCAACCCGGTCAACCTGGTGGCCTTGGCGCTGCTGTCCACCAGCCGCCACGCCCTCGACGAACGTGCTCTGAGCCGCGTACTGGACCTGTATCTGTCGCTGTTGCGCACGGTGCCGTATTCGCCCCACACCACCTTGCCGGAGGGGGATGGCCTGGCCTTGATCGAGCATGTGAAGGGCATGAAGCTGCTGTCTGAGCAGAAGGACGCCTTGGGCCGCATCTTGTACCTGGATGAAGCCGATGCGGTGTTGATGACCTATTACCGCAACAACGTCCTGCACATCTTCGCCCTGCCGGCCCTGCTGGCCAGCTTCTTCCTCAGCAGCTCACGCATGAGCCGCGAACTGCTTGGCCAGTATGTCCGCGCGCTGTACCCGTACCTGCAAACCGAACTGTTCCTGCGCTGGGCGCCGGAACAACTGGACGAGGTGATCGACCAGTGGCTGGCAGCACTGGTCGAACAAGGGCTGTTGCGTCAGGAAAACGATGTCTACCTGCGCCCGGCGCCGAGCTCTCGGCCGTTCGTATTGCTGACGTTGCTGGCCCGCAACATCACCCAGACCTTGCAGCGCTTCTACATGGCCACTTCGCTGTTGCTCAACAGCGGCCAGCACACCTTGAGTGCAGAAGCGCTGGAAGACCTCTGCGTGATGATGGCCCAGCGCCTGTCGATTCTGCATGGCCTCAACGCCCCGGAATTCTTCGACAAGACCCTGTTCCGCCACTTCATCCAGACGTTGATCGAGCAAGGCGTGCTGCAAGCAGACGCGCAGGGCAAGCTGGGCTACCACGACAAGCTCGCCGAGGTGGCCGAAGCGGTCGCCAAGCGCGTGTTGTCGGCGGAGTTACGCTTGTCGATCCGCCAGGTGGCCTTGCACCGTGACGACTCCCTGGAAACTTCGGCCCTCTGAGGCTTTATCTGACGCGCAAATCCGCTAAAGTCCCTGGGGTTGGCCAAAAGCCAGCGCCAAGGACTACGGAGATTCCATGAAAAAGCTCTTTATGCTGTGTTGCGCATCCCTGCTTGCAGCCTGCTCCAGCCACACCCCATCGACCCAGGCCAGCCTGGACGGCGAAGTCTTCTACCTGCAGCGCATCGCCCTGCCCCCAACCGCCACCCTCAGCGTGAGCTTGCAAGACGTGTCGCTGATGGACGCACCCGCAGTGACCCTGGCCAGCCAGGCCGGCCCGGTTAAAGGCAACGTGCCGCTGCCGTTCCACCTCACCTATGACCCGGCCCAGGTCAAGCCCGGCCACCGCTATGCAATCAGCGCGCGTATCGAGCTCGACGGCAAGCTGCTGTTCATCAACACCGAACACCACGGCGTCAAACTCGACGGCAGCGACACCCAGCCCGTGCGCATCAAGGTCGATCAGGTTCGCTGACACCCGTACATTTCTGTTCAGAAGGAAAGCTTCATGATTCGCTCTTCCCTGCGTTTCACCACCCTGTGTGCCGGCTTGCTGCTGTCTGCCAGTGCCCTGGCCCTGTCGCTGGGCGACCTGTCCCAGAAGGACGCCACCGGTGGCCTGAAAGACGCGCTGACCCAAGGCGCGCAGATTGCCGTCAAGCAACTGAGCACCCCAGGCGGTTTCAACAACAACCCGGACGTGCGCATCGAACTGCCGGGCAACCTTGGCAAGGCCGCCAAAGCCATGAAGATGTTCGGCAAGGGTGACCAGGTCGACGCCTTGGAAACCAGCATGAACAAGGCCGCCGAGGCTGCCGTGCCACAGGCCCAGGCGATCCTGGTCGATGCTGTCAAGAACATGAGCGTGACCGATGCCAAGGGCATCCTCAGCGGTGGCGACGACTCGGCCACCCAGTACCTGAACAAGAGCAGCCGCGAACAGATCCGCGCCAAGTTCCTGCCGATCGTCAAGCAAGCCACCGACAAGGTGGGCCTGGCCCAGCAGTACAACAACTTTGCCGGGCAAGCGGTGGCATTGGGCGTGGTCGACGCCAAGAGCGCCAGCATCGAGAACTACGTGACCGAAAAGGCGCTGGATGGCCTGTTCGAGATGATCGGCAAGCAAGAACAAAGCATTCGCCAGAACCCGGCCGAGGCTGCTACGAGCCTGGCCAAGAAGGTCTTCGGCGTGCTTTAAGCGCACCTGGCCTGCACTGCGCCCCAGATAATGGACGGGTGTCCAACATGAGGGGCGCAGCTCAGCCCCTTTGTAGGAGCAGCCTTGTGCTGCGAAGAGGCCGGTGCAAGCACCTGACATCAAGGGTGCCTGCACCGGCCTCTTCGCAGCACAAGGCTGCTCCTACACAGGGCAGTGGCTGCTCAGTCGGCTGAATCCTTCTTCACCCTGAACCATGCCGCATACAGCGCCGGCAAGAACAGCAGGGTCAACGCGGTCGCAACAATCAACCCGCCCATGATCGCCACCGCCATCGGCCCATAGAACACACTGCGCGACAACGGGATCATCGCCAATACAGCCGCCAGCGCGGTCAGCACGATCGGGCGGAAGCGCCGTACCGTGGCCTCGATGATCGCCTGCCAACGCGCCATGCCCGCCGCGATGTCCTGTTCGATCTGGTCCACCAAAATCACCGAGTTGCGCATGATCATCCCGGCCAGGGCAATGGTGCCGAGCATGGCGACGAAGCCGAACGGCTGGCGGAACACCAGCAGGAACAAGGTCACCCCAATCAGCCCCAAGGGCGCGGTCAGGAACACCATCACCGTGCGCGAGAAGCTGCGCAGCTGGATCATCAGCAAACTCAACACCACCACGATGAACAGCGGCATGCCGGCATTCACCGATTTCTGCCCGCGCTCCGAATCCTCTACCGTACCGCCTACCTCGAGCAGGTAGCCATCCGGCAGCTTGGCTTTGATCGCCTGCAGTGTCGGCTCGATCTGCCGCACCAGCGTCGCCGGCTGTTCCTTGTCATAGATGTCGGCGCGCACAGTCACCGTCGGCAAACGGTTACGGTGCCAGATGATGCCCTCCTCGAAGCCATACTCCAGGGTCGCCACCTGCGACAGCGCCACGCTCTGGCCATTGTCGGTGGGCAACGCCAGGCTGCCGAGGTTGGCCAGTTCGCTGCGTTCCTTGTGCGTGCCGCGCAGCAGGATTTCGATCAATTCGTTGTCTTCGCGGTACTGGCTGACCGTGGTCCCGGTCAGCGAGCTCTGCAAGAAGCTGGACAACTGCGCGGTGCTGACGCCGAGGGCGCGCGCGCGGTCTTGGTCGATCTCCAGGAACACCGCTTTGCTCGGCTCTTCCCAGTCCAGGTGCACGTTCACCACATGCGGGTTCTCACGCACCTTGTCGGCCACCTCGCGGGCCAGCGCCCGGGCCTTCTCGATGTGCTCGCCGGTCACCCGGAACTGCACCGGGTAGCCCACGGGTGGGCCGTTCTCCAGGCGGGTGACGCGGCCGCGCAGCTCGGGGAACTGCTGGTCCATGGTGGTGATCAGCCAGCTGCGCAGGCGCTCACGGTCATCCATCGACTTGGCCAGCACGACGAACTGGGCAAAGCTGGCGGCCGGCAGTTGCTGGTCCAGCGGCAGGTAGAAACGCGGCGAACCGGTGCCCACATAGGCCACGTAATTGTCGATGCCGTCCTGCTGCTTGAGCAGTGCTTCCAGTTGCTTGACCCGCTCGGCGGTGTTGGCCAGCGATGCACCTTCGGCCAGCTTCAGGTCGACCATCAGCTCCGGGCGCCCGGAGGCCGGGAAGAACTGCTGCGGCACGAAACGGAACAACAGGATGCTGCCGACAAACGCCGCGAGGGTCAGCAGGATGACCGTCTTGCGCCGCCGCACGCACCACTCCACCACCCGCCGCACGCGCTGGTAGAACGGCGTGGCATACGGGTCGGGCGCGTGCCCATCACTGCCATGCCGCGCCGCATGCAGTTTGGCCAGGTCTGGCAGCAGCCGCTCGCCCAGGTACGGCACGAACACCACCGCTGCGACCCAGGAGGTCAGCAGCGCAATGGTCACCACCTGGAAGATCGAGCGGGTGTATTCGCCGGTACTGGAGGCCGCCGTGGCGATAGGCAGGAAGCCCGCCGCGGTGATCAGGGTGCCGGTGAGCATCGGGAAGGCCGTGCTGCTCCAGGCATAGCTCGCCGCCTTGAGCCGGTCGTAGCCCTGCTCCATCTTGATCGCCATCATTTCCACGGCAATGATCGCATCATCCACCAGCAGGCCCAGCGCCAGCACCAGGGCGCCGAGCGAGATCTTGTGCAAGCCGATGCCAAAGTAATGCATGGCGGCAAAGGTCATGGCCAGTACCAACGGGATGGCCAACGCCACCACCAGCCCGGTGCGCAGGCCGAGGGAGAAGAAGCTCACCAAAAGCACGATGATCAACGCCTCGGCCAGTACTTGGACGAACTCACCGACGCCTGCCTTGACCGCCGCCGGCTGGTCCGAGACCTTGCGCAGTTCCATGCCCGCCGGCAGGTTGCGCGCCAGGCGTTCGAACTCGCCCTCCAGGGCCTTGCCCAGTACCAGGATGTCGCCGCCGTCCTTCATCGAAACGGCCAGGCCGATGGCGTCCTCACCCATGAAGCGCATGCGCGGTGCGGGCGGGTCGTTAAAGCCGCGGTGCACCTCGGCAACGTCGCCGATGCGGAAGGTGCGATCGCCCACGCGAATCGGGAACTGGCGGATCTGCTCGACGCTGTCGAAGCGCCCGCTCACCCGCAATTGCAGGCGCTCGCTGGGGGTTTCGAAGAAGCCGGCGGTGCTCACCGCGTTCTGCGCCTGCAGGGCCTGTTGGACAGCCTCCAGCGGCACGCCAAGGGTTGCCAGCTTGAGGTTGGACAGCTCGATCCAGATTTTCTCGTCCTGTAGCCCGACCAGCTCGACCTTGCCGACGTCCTTGACCCGCTGCAGCTGGACCTGGATACGGTCGGCGTAATCCTTGAGCACCGCGTAGTCAAAGCCCGCGCCGGTCAGCGCATAGATGTTGCCGAACGTGGTACCGAACTCGTCATTGAAAAACGGGCCCTGCACCTCCGGTGGCAGGGTGTGGCGGATGTCCGCGACCTTCTTGCGGATCTGGTACCACAGCTCGGGGATGTCCTTGGAATGCAGCGAATCGCGGGCCATGAAGGTCACCTGCGACTCGCCCGGGCGGGAGAACGAGACGATCTTCTCGTACTCGCCGGTCTCCATCAGTTTCTTTTCGATGCGCTCGGTGACCTGGCGCGACACTTCTTCGGCGGTGGCGCCGGGCCACAGGGTGCGCACGACCATGGCCTTGAAGGTGAACGGCGGGTCCTCGCTCTGGCCCAGCTTGGTGTAGGACATGGCGCCAATGGCAGCCAGCAGGATCATCAGGAACAGTACGATCTGGCGATTGCGCAGCGCCCAGGCGGAAAGGTTGAAACCCATCGGGACTTACTCCTTGGCCGTCAGGTTCACTACACGGTTGGTGCGGTCCACGGGGCGCACCTCCTGCCCCTCGCGCAGCACATGGCCACCCGCGGCGACCACCCAGTCGCCCGGCTTCAAGCCTTCGAGTACCGGGACGCTGTCGGTGCCGTATGGCCCGAGGCGCACCACCGTGCGCGCCAGGCGGTGGTCCGGGTTGACCCGCCAGACATAGGCCTGGCCGTTTTCTGCGGTCACCGCAGACAACGGCACCGCCAGTGGGATGAGGCCCTCATGGGCAATGAACACGCGCGCGCTCTGGCCCAGCTCGGCCGGTGCCTTGGCTGAAGTGAAGGCGATGCGCGCGGCAAAGGTGCGCGAGCGTGGGTCGGCTGCCGGCGAAAGTTCACGGATGCGCCCTTCGAAACGCTCACCAGGGTGCGACCACAGTTCCACACTGACCGCCTGCCCCACCGCGAAGCGGGCGAATTGCTGCTCCGGCAGGCCGATGGCTACCTCACGCTCGCCATCTGCAGCCAGGGTGAACACGGTCTGCCCGGCGGCGACCACCTGGCCGACCTCGACCTGGCGCTTGGCGATCACCCCAGCCTGCGGCGCACGCAGCACCGCGTAATCGGCCTGGTTGCCGGCCACGTCGAACTCGGCCTTGGCTTGTTTAAGGCGGGCCATGCCGGCGCGGTAGAGGTTTTCGGCATTGTCGTATTGCGAATGGCTGACCATCTGCCGGTCCAGCAGCTTCTGGTAGCGATCACGCTCGGCGCGCACCAGCGCCAGGTTGGCTTCGGCGGCCGCCAGTTGGGCGCGATTGGCCTCCAGTTGCAGGCGCACATCCTGGGGGTCCAGCTCGGCCAGCGGCTGCTCGGCCTTGACCCGCTGCCCTTCCTCGACCAGGCGCTTGCTGACCTTGCCAGCGATGCGGAAGGCCAGTTCCGGCTCGAAGCGCGCACGCACTTCGCCGGGGTAGCTGTCGGCTGCCGCTTCGGCAGGCTGCGGCTGGATCACCAGTGCCGGGCGCGGCGCAGCGGGCGGTGCGGTTTCCTGGCCACACGCCGTCAGCAACAGGGCGACGGTAGCGGGCAAAGCGATGGACAAGGCATGGCGCAACATGATGAATCCTTTCGCGAAGAGCACATCGAATATTTATACTGACGGGTATATTAAATCAGCAAACCGAAGCCGGGAAGCCAGCGCCGGAAAGAAAATCAACATCAACGTTTGGCCATTCCTTGAGGCCGGATGGCGTGCGACCCGTTAAGATGGGCGACTCTTCAACCAGATGCAGACTCCAATGCCCAACGACGCACCCATCGGGCCCGGTCGCCCCAAGGACCTGGCCAAGCGCGAGGCGATCCTCGAAGCGGCCAAGACACTGTTCCTCAGCCTTGGCTATGCCAACACCAGCATGGATGCGGTCGCTGCGGCGGCAGGTGTTTCAAAACTCACCGTGTACAGCCACTTCACCGACAAACAGACGCTGTTCTGCTCGGCGGTCATGGCAACCTGCCAGATCCAACTGCCGGACCTGCTGTTCGAGTACCCCGAGGGGGCACCGATGGAAGAGGTGCTGCTGACCATTGCGCGTAACTTCCAGGCGCTGATCAGCAGCGACGAAGCGGTCAAGCTCAGCCGCCTGATCATGGCCCAGGGCAGCTCGGACCCAAGTTTTGGCGAGTACTTCTACGAAGCCGGGCCCAAACGCGTGCTGGCGGGTATGGAAGCGCTGCTGCGCGGAGCGCATGAGCGCGGGTTGCTGCGCATCGATAACCCGTTGCGCGCGGCAGAGCACTTCTTCTGCATGGTCAAGGGCGCGCCGGACTACCGGTTGCTGCTGGGGTGCGCCGGGCCGTTGGAAGGCGACGAGGCCGAGGCGCATGTGCGTGAGGTGGTGGGGGTGTTCATGCGGGCGTTCCGCCCATAGCGGGATCCATTCAACCTACCGACACCCACCCGGTACGGTAGGAGCAGCCTTGTGCTGCGAAGAGGCCGGTGAAAGCCGTGAAGATTCAAGGTGAATTCACCGGCCTCTTCGCAGCACAAGGCTGCTCCTACAGGCGTCTTCGTTATCAGGCCTTCAGCGCTTTCTTCGGGTAGATGTCATACCGGCTCGACTTGCCCTCCAGGCAATGGCTAGGCTTCGGCCCGTCGATGATCGGTGCCTTGCGCGGGCGCTTCACCACCACCCGATGGCTGGCCAACGCCAGGGCGGCTTCGAGCAAGGCCGGGGCATCCATGTCATCCCCCACCAACGGCCGGAACACGCGCATTTCCTTCTTCACCAGGGCGCTTTTGTCCCGGTGCGGGAACATCGGGTCGAGGTAGATCACCTGCGGCGGCTCGCCCTCCCAGGCGCGCATGCGCTCGATGGCATTGCCGGTCAGCAGGCGCATACGCCCGACGATCGGGCCCACCTCTTCATCGGCACGGGCCCGTGCCAAGCCGTCTTCCAACAACGCGGCAATCAGCGGCTGGCGCTCGATCAGGGTCATCTGGCAACCCAGGCTGGCCAGCACGAAGGCATCCTTGCCCAGCCCTGCGGTCGCGTCGAGCACTTGCGGGCGAACACCTTGAGCAATGCCGACCGCTTTGGCGATCATCTGCCCGTTGCCACCGCCAAACTGGCGCCGGTGCGCAGCCTGGCCTTCGACGAAGTCCACCCGCACGGGCCCAGGTGCCTGTGGGCCCAATTGCTGGATCTGCAAGCCTTCAGCGCCCACCTGCACAGCGAAGCCGGCGGCATCGTCCTGCAGCGGCAGGCCCAGGCGCTCGGCCCACGCCGCAGCCTGTTGCGCATACTCAGCCGACATCGCTTCGACCCTGATCCCCGTGCCTTGCTCTTCCATCGTCCACACCTAAAAAATCAAACCCAGCCCTTAATGAATCGGCAACCACGGCCGATACAGGCAATATCCCGCTATTCTGCCAGAGCACAACGCGCGCGACTGCCATGACAGATACTCTTCCCATCGGTTTGACCTACCTGTCGCCTGTCGGCCACTACGGTCAGCAGAATACCCAGACACTCGGGGGCGTCAGCCACCTGTGGCAGGATTTCTTTGCCCGCGCCATGGCCGAGCAACAGGACGTACCCGCGGACAGTATCAGCGAGTCGTTCGTGCAGTACGATCAGCACAGCGGCGAGCCGATTGGCGGGGCCAGGGCACTGGCGCTGATCGATGCCCAGCGCGCCTGCGCCGTACACGACACCGAAGTCGCGCCCCCCGAGCCGCTGTTCCTGCCCAAGGCAGAGCTTGAGGCCAACCTGCTGGAACCTGCGCCTGAACCGTTCAGTGCCATCGAGCTGATCGAACAACAGCGCGAGCTGGACCTGAGCAACAGCTGGTTGCGCCCGGTGGTCATGAGCCAGGGCCAGCCGCTTGCCGAGCCGGGCCCAGGCCCCTCCCCACGCCCACTGTTCCTGCCTATCGCCGAGTTCGAGACCAACCTGCTGGACCCGGCGCCCGAGCCCTACGACGAAACCACCCTGGCCAAACAGCAGAACGATCTCGAATTCGACATCCATTGGGCGCGCCCGGTGGTGCTCAACAACGTTCGCGCCTACGCCTGAGTCTACAGCGGCTCAGCGACAGATCTGCCAAAGGCCCATGTCAACGTGGAAGTGGTTGTGGTGCGCGGCATTGTAGTCGGGCCCCAGCACGGTACTGAAGCGCTCGCAGGCCACCTGCTGCAGCTCGCGTAAAAACTCAGCCTTCTGCCCGCCCGCCTGCCAATCCTGCGCCAGCACGATGCGCTGGCCGTCCTGCAAGCGAAAACCACTGATATCCAGAGCGTTGGCGGTGGCATGCTGGCTGAGTCGGCCTTGTTTGCGGTGGTAGACATTGCGGCAGGCGAAACTGCCCAGATGATCGACCTGGGTCACCGGCTGCCCCAATACCCGCTGCGCCACGGGCTGCAGGCCATGCTGCTCGAACAGCGCATAGGCCACTGCCAGCGGGCAACTGGCGAGAAAACTGCTGCTGAGCCGCGCCTGACCGCCTTCGATGCGCCACACGTTGTTCAGCGGGCAGTTGGCCGAGGCTGGGCTGTCGGCCTGGGCCCGGTAACGCAGGCCACTGGTTGCCAGCGCTTCGCGGCACAGCGCCGGGTCATTGCGCAGGCGCGACAGTTTGTAGGCAGTGAGCAGGTTGGGTGGCTGGCGCACGTCCAGCGCCGCCCAGGGGTTCCATGCATCGGGCAGGCGCCAGCCGAGGTGCCAGGCCACGCCTGCCATCAAGGACAGGCCCACCAGCAGCGCCAGCAGCGCACGCATGGCCAATCAGCGACGGAACAGATCGTTGAGCTGCGCGAACGGCAACGCCTGTTCGCCGTAACCGAACGTGCCTTCATCGCGAATTTCCAGGGCAGCCCGGTGGAAAGCCCCTAACGCTGCGCGGGCCAGCGACGACCCCACGCTGATTCGGCGCACGCCCAGGTCTTGAAGTTGATTGACGCTCAGCGTCACGCCTGCCAACCCCATCAGCACGTTGACCGACTTGGGCGCCACCGCCTGTACCACTGCGCGAATTTCTTCGACAGTGCGCAGACCAGGCGCATAGAGTACATCGGCACCCGCTTCGGCAAAGGCTTGCAGGCGCAGGATGGTGTCGTCCAGGTCCATTCGCCCGTGCAGCAGGTTTTCTGCGCGGGCGCAGAGGGTGAAGGGAAACGGCAGGCTGCGCGCCGCCTGAACCGCCGCGCGCACGCGCTCCACCGCTAGGCCGTGGTCATAGATGGGGGCGTCCTTGCGCCCGCTGGCGTCCTCGATAGAGCCCCCCACAAGGCCCGCCTCGGCGGCACGCAGAATGGTCTGTGCACAATCCTCAGGCAGGTCGCCAAAGCCGTTTTCAAGGTCGGCGGCAACCGGCAGCGCCGTGGCATCGACGATCACGCCGGCATTCGCCAGGGTTTCGTCCAGGCTCAACGCGCCTTCGGCGTCTGGCCGGCCCAGGCTGAAGGCCAGGCCCGCGCTGGTCGTGGCCAGTGCCTCGAAGCCAAGGCTGGCCAGCAGCTTGGCAGAGCCGGCATCCCACGGGTTGGGGATGACGAACGCGCTGTCGCGCTCATGCAGGGCCTTGAAGGCTTCGGCTCGCAGGGTTTGCACATCCATGGTCTCAACCTCAGGCATTAAGGAGTGGTCAGAGTAGTCCCAGTTGTTCGACCTCAGGGGCGCGTGGCAATTCCGGCAATGATGCAAGGCCGGGCAGGCGCTGCATCAGGCGCTGGTGAAAGCGCTGGGCCAATGCCGCAGCCAGGCGGTTATCCGAGGTGTGCAAGAAGATGTAGGGGCTGCGGCCTTCCTCGATCCAGCTGGCAATCTTGTCCACCCAAGGCGTCAGGAAGGTTTCGTTGGCGTCCAGTTGCGGGTGGCCAATAAAACGCACCTGCGGGTGCTGGCTGAAGGCAGCGGGGCGCGGTGGCACTTTGGGTTTCTTGGCTTGGGCATGCAATACGGCGGGGTCGCGCGATGTGCAGCTGAACAAGGCCCGTGGGTCGAGGCAGATGCGCTCGACGCCACGCTCGAGCAGCAGCCGGTTTAGCTGCCGCTCCTCCTCACCCCGCGCAAAAAAGGCGTCGTTACGCACCTCGACGGCCACCGGCACCGCCACTTCATCCAGAAAGTGGCTCAACTCTGCCAAGCGCGCAGGCCCGAACATGGCAGGCAGCTGCAACCAATAAGGCGATACTCGCTCACCCAGCGGCGCCATCAACCGGGTGAAGGTGGTCGCCGCGTCCAGTTGCTCGCGAAGGTCCGCGGCATGGCTGACCTCGCGGGGGAACTTGGCCGTGAAACGAAAGTGCGCCGGCATGACCTGTGCCCAGCGGGCCACGGTCGCGGGCGCGGGGCTGGCATAGAAGGTGGTGTTGCCCTCGACCGCATTGAACACCTGGCTGTACAGGCCCAGGTATTCAGTGGCTCGGGCGTCGGCGGGGTACAGGTAATCGCGCCAGGCGCTTTCGCTCCACGACGGACAACCCAGAAAATAAGGCAGAAGAGAGGGAGTCATCCCTCAAATGTACAGGTCGAGCCCCAGTACTTCCATGTCCCAATCGGTAAAACCGGCTGTGCTCAGGTAACTGGCCAGCGCCGTTGCTGTGCGCCGGTCACGGGCGCGGGGGAAGACCATGTCTTGCTGGCGGGCTGGCAGGCCACCGCTGCGACGGCGAGTGGTGGCCTCTTGGGAGGCGTCGCTTTGCGCGTCATTCTCGATCACTTCGGCATCGTCGATTGCCTCGTCGCGCACCGACGCTTTGCGCGGAGCGCGCTTGATCGGGTAGGACTGCGAGGAGAAACCGTCGATACGCATGGTGTGAGCACTCAGGACCAATGATGGCAATTTAGCAGCATCAGTGTTCCGTCGCTAATGCTCGAGTGATAACTAGACCACAGTTCGCGCGAAAGGTTTTATCGTCATCGGCGATAACCGACGAGTAGCCGTCAGCGTTTCTTGGGTGTGGCTACATTATCGCGCAAGTACACCGGTTGCGCCTGCTCGGCAGCGATGGCCTCGCCGCGCGCCCAGGCGAAGCGGGCCAGGCTGAGGATGTCGAGGGCATTGGGCAACGCTGCGGCATTGCTGGCAGCGACCTGCACTGCCAGGCGCTCGGCATACCCCCAGCCGGTGCCGGCACCGAACCACTCGCCCGTGCTGGCGTCGGGCAGCGCCACGCGCTCGGGCGCCAGCACCGCTTCCTGGCCGATCAGGCGCATTTCGCCTTCGTTTGCCTGGTAGCAGCCCCAGTACACCTCGTCCATGCGTGCATCGATGGCGGCAGCCACCTGCTGCACACCCTGCTCACGCATCGCGCCTTGCGCCAACGCGGCCAGGTTGGACACCGGCAGCACCGGGCGTTCGAGCGCAAACGCCAGGCCCTGAACCACACCGATGGCAATCCGTACGCCGGTGAAGGCGCCCGGGCCACGGCCGAAGGCGATAGCATCCAGCGCGTTCAGCGCTACACCGGAGTCACCCAGCAGTTGTTTGATCATCGGCAGCAGCTTCTGCGCGTGCTGACGTGGGATCACCTCGTAATGGCTGGTTACCTTGCCGTCATGCAACAGGGCAACGGAACAGGCTTCGGTGGCGGTATCCAGGGCCAGCAGGGTGGTCATCGAACGGGTTTCCAGGGGCAGGGAAAAGAGCGTCAGTATAAACGACAACGGCCCGCAAGCGGGCCGTTGTCATGCAAGGCGTTGGATCAGCTCAGGGCTGCCAGTACCTTGGCAGTGATGGCGTCGACCGAACCGACACCTTCGATGTGGCTGTACTTCGGCTTGCCGGCATTGGCGGCCGACAGCTTCTGGTAGAACTCGACCAGCGGCTTGGTCTGGGTGTGGTAGACCGACAGGCGATGACGCACGGTTTCTTCCTTGTCGTCGTCGCGCTGGATCAGGTCTTCGCCCGTCACGTCGTCCTTGCCTTCCACTTTCGGCGGGTTGTACTGAATGTGGTAGGTGCGGCCCGAAGCCAGGTGCACGCGACGGCCCGCCATGCGGCCAACGATTTCTTCATCGTCAACGGCGATTTCGACCACGGCATCGATGTCGACACCGGCAGCGACCATGGCTTCAGCCTGTGGAATAGTGCGTGGGAAACCGTCGAACAGGCAGCCGTTGGCGCAATCCGGCTGGGCGATGCGCTCCTTGACCAGGCCGATGATCAGCTCGTCGGAAACCAGTTGGCCGGCATCCATGACTTTTTTCAGTTCCAGGCCCAGCGGGGTGCCGGCCTTGACGGCGGCACGCAGCATGTCACCGGTGGAGATCTGGGGGATACCGAACTTCTCGGTGATGAATTTTGCCTGAGTACCTTTACCGGCCCCGGGAGCTCCCAGCAGAATTACGCGCATCTCGTGCTCCTCAAATTTTTTTATGAAATTCAATGGATTCGGCAACCAGGGCCAAGTCCGGAAAATCGGGTATGACCATAAATCGGTCAGAAGGCTGCTCAAGATACACAGCGCCCGGCAGCCAGACAAGCGTCCCAAAGTTGCAGGAATGCGCCACTTGCGCACTGCCCGGTAGGCGGTTGCGCTCGGCGCAACCGCCCTCCTCGCCCTTTATTGCCGCTAAAGGTGCACCCTTGCCTGGCGTGCCGCGCGTTACCTCAGCCGGTATTGCGCAGGCCTGCTGCAATGCCCGCCACGGTGACCAGCAAGGCCTGCTCCAACGGGCTGTCCAGAGCGGCTTCGCGGCCGCGCGAGCGCGCCAGCAGCTCGGCCTGAAGGCGGTGCAGCGGGTCCAGGTAGGTGTTGCGCAAGCTGATGAATTCCAGGGTCTCTGGGCTGTGCGCCAGTAGCACCGGCTGCCCGGTCAGGCCCAACACCACCTGGCAGGACTGCGACAATAGGTCGCGCAGGTGCACACCTAAAGGAAGCAACTCCGGTTGCACTAGACGTTCGTCGTAGGCCTCGGCGATTTGCGCATCGGCCTTGGCCAGCACCATTTCCAGCATGTCGATACGGGTACGGAAGAACGGCCATTGCTCACGCATTTGCGCCAGCAGCTCGCCCTGGCCGCGTTGCAAGGCATTGCTCAAGGCCGTTTCCCAGCCCAGCCAGGCAGGCAACATCAGGCGCGTCTGGGTCCAGCCGAAGATCCACGGGATAGCCCGCAGGCTCTCGATGCCGCCCGCGCGTCGCTTGGCCGGCCGGCTGCCCAACGGCAGGCGGCCCAACTCCTGCTCAGGCGTCGACTGGCGGAAGTACTCGACGAAATCGGGGTTGTCGCGCACCACGCTGCGGTAGGCCTGCACGCCATCGGCGGCCAATTGGTCCATGACCTCACGCCAGGCCGGCTGCGGTGGGGGTGGCGGCAACAAGGTGGCCTCGAGCACAGCCGCCAGGTACAGGTTGAGGTTCTGTTCGGCGATACCGGGCAAACCGAACTTGAAGCGGATCATCTCGCCCTGCTCGGTGGTGCGGAATCGCCCAGCTACCGAGCCCGGCGGCTGCGACAGAATCGCTGCGTGGGCCGGGCCGCCGCCACGGCCAACGGTGCCGCCACGGCCGTGGAACAGCAGCAGTTCCACTTGATGCTCGCGGCAGATGCGCACCAGGTTTTCCTGCGCCCGGTACTGCGCCCAGGCGGCCGCTGTGGTGCCGGCGTCCTTGGCTGAATCGGAATAGCCGATCATCACTTCCTGCGGCCCGCGCAGGCCAGCGCGGTAGCCAGGCAGGCCCAGCAGGCGCTGCATCACCGGGCCGGCGTTGTCCAGGTCGGCCAGGGTTTCGAACAGTGGCACCACACGCATCGGGCGGGTCAGCCCGGCTTCCTTGAGCAGCAACTGCACGGCCAGCACATCTGAAGCCGCGCCGGCCATGGAAATGACATAGGAGCCCAGCGAGGCGGCCGGGGCAGCGGCAATTTCCCGGCAGGTGGCCAGCACCTCGGCGGTATCCGCCTGGGGCTGGAAATGCGCAGGCAATAATGGCCGGCGATTTTTCAGTTCGGCCAGGAGGAAGGCGATGCGCTGCTCTTCATCCCAGTCGGCATAGCGCCCCAAGCCCAGGTAATCGGTGATTTCTGTCAGCGCATCACGGTGGCGAGCGGCATCCTGGCGCACATCCAGGCGCCCCAGGTACAGGCCAAAGGTCACGGCACGGCGCAGGCAGTCGAGCAGTGGCCCTTCGGCGATCACGCCCATGCCGCATTCGTGCAGCGACTGGTAGCACAGCTCCAGCGGCGCGATCAGGTCGCGGTTGTCGACCAGTACATCGGCACCGGCGGGCGTGCTGCTGCCCAAGGCGGCATGCGCCCAGGCGCGGGTCGCACGCAGGCGGTCGCGCAGTTGCTTGAGGATTGCGCGGTAGGGCTCGGCACTGTCGCCGACATGCTCCCGCAGCGCGCTGCTGGCATGTTGCATGGACAGCTCGGCGGCCAAGGCATCGATATCACGCAGGAACAGATCAGCGGCCATCCAACGTGCCAGCAACAGCACTTCACGGGTTACCGCCGCCGTGACATTGGGGTTGCCGTCGCGGTCGCCGCCCATCCACGAGGCGAAACGGATAGGTGCGGCCTCCAGCGGCAGGCGCAGCCCCGTGGCGTCATGCAGCGCCTTGTCGACCTTGCGCAGGTGGTTGGGGATGGCCTGCCACAGCGAATGCTCGATCACCGCGAAGCCCCACTTGGCCTCGTCCACGGGGGTCGGCCGGGTGCGGCGGATTTCTTCGGTGTGCCAGGCTTCGGCGATCAGCCGGCGCAGGCGCTCACGTACCTGCTGACGTTCGGCGGGGGTCAAGTCGCGATGGTCCTGGGCGGCCAACTGGCCGGCGATGGCGTCGTACTTCTGGATCAAGGTGCGCCGCGCCACTTCGGTGGGGTGCGCGGTCAGTACCAGCTGAATGTCTAGCTTGGCCAACTGCCGGGCCAGGGCGTCGTTGCCATGCCCGGCCTGCTTCAGGCGGGCCAGCAGCTCAGGCAGCACGCGTGCCTCGAAGGGCTCTGGCTGGTCGGCGTCGCGGCGTCGGATCAACTGGTACTGCTCGGCCATGTTGGCCAGGTTGAGAAACTGGTTGAACGCCCTTGCTACCGGCAGCAAATCGTCGTCAGCCAGGTCCCCAAGGGTCGAGCTCAGTTGCTCGCCAGCCACCCGGCGGTCGGCCTTGGCGCTGTGGCGGATGCCCTCGATCTTCTGCAGGAACGCCTCGCCGTGCTGCTGACGAATGGTGTCGCCGAGCAACTCCCCCAACACATGGACATCTTCACGCAAACGCACATCGATATCGGTCATTGGCCCTCTCTGTAGCGCAGCCTTGGCGCACTCGTTCAGGAAACAGCACTGGGCCAAGAGTGCCCCCAGCCGCGCGCCGATAGCAAGCCTAAGGGCAAGCCGTGATCGGCAAAGCAAACTAAAGTGCAAGCAGAGCACTCCGATGCAATGCAGCCTTTCGAGGCGTTGACAGAGGTCATCATGAAAATCCGTGAACTCGCCCAGCACTGGGAACAGAATGCCGCAGGCACCCTCAGCCGTACCGGCCATGTGCTGCATCTGGACCTGGAGTCCGAGGCGCGCCTGGCCGCGCTGATCGACATGTACCCCAAGCGCACCGCCGAAGAACTGCTCGGCGAACTGGTGGCGGCGGCCCTTGAGGAAATCGAGGCCAGCTTCCCCTATGTAAAGGGGAGCCAAGTGATCGCCACCGATGAAGAAGGCGACCCTTTGTTCGAAGATGTCGGCCCTACCCCGCGTTTTCTGTCGCTGTCCCGGCACCACTTGCATGAGCTGAGCAGCACCGCTGACGACAGCCAAAAATAGCCACGATGCACACTGTTCCGGGCCTGCAAGGCCCAGAATACCCCGCCTGAGTGTGAAAGTTCCGCACAAAACTCACTGACCAATCAGTCAGAAAACTTTGCCCGATTACGGGATTTTTTTCTGAACTAATCGAAAAACGGCCGAGTCCGAGCAAATAGCCATCACGCTAAAACCCTGCACACTGCCCTCGTGCACCGTTCAGCTGAAGCGCACGGTAACTGTCAGGGATTCAGCGATGGACTGCTACGGACATCGTCGTTATCAGGAGTGATCCAATGGAGCTGACCACCATGAAGACCCGCACTTTCAAACCGTCATCCACTCATGTGCGCGGGTTCAAGCTGGCCGCGCTGGCCCTGGGCAGTAGCCTGGTCCTGGCCGGCTGTGCGGGCAACCCGCCCACCGAGCAGTATGCCGTAACCCAGTCTGCCGTGAACTCTGCGGTCAGTGCGGGCGGCACCGAGTTCGCCGCGGTGGAAATGAAAGCGGCGCAGGACAAGTTCAAGCAAGCCGAAATCGCCATGCACGACAAGAAGTACGACGACGCCAAGCGTCTGGCCGAACAAGCCGAATGGGATGCCCGCCTCGCCGAACGCAAGGCTCAGGCGGCCAAGGCCCAGAAGGCCGTGCAGGATGCCCGCCAGGGCGTTCAGGACGTACGTGAGGAAGGCCTGCGCAGCGCTCAGTGAGCCCTGCCCCGCCACCCTTAGCCTTCGCACTCGATCAAAGGATGAACACTATGCGCAAACACGTCATGATTCCCGCCCTGCTGGCCCTGAGCGTCGGTCTTGCAGCCTGCTCGCACGACCCGAACGCCAACCTTGAGTCGGCCCGCACCAACTTCTCTGCGCTGCAGAGCGACCCGCAGGCGAGCAAAGTCGCGGCGCTGGAAACCAAAGATGCTCAGGATTGGCTGAACAAAGCTGACAAGGCCTACATGGACCGCGAGGACCAGAAAAAGGTCGACCAGCTCGCTTACCTGACCAACCAGCGTGTCGAAGTCGCCAAGCAGACCATTGCCCTGCGTACGGCTGAGGGCGAACTGAAAAACGCCTCCGCCCAGCGCGCCCAGGCCAAGCTGGATGCCCGCGACGCGCAGATCGCCAAGCTGCAGGACAGCCTGAATGCCAAGCAGACCGACCGCGGTACGCTGGTCACCTTCGGCGACGTGCTGTTCGACTTCAACAAGGCCGTACTCAAGAGCAATGCCTACCCCAACGTGACCAAGCTGGCCCAGTTCCTCCAAGAGAACCCGGAACGCAAGGTCATCGTAGAGGGCTACACCGACAGCGTCGGCTCGGCCAACTACAACCAGAGCCTCTCCGAGCGTCGCGCCGGCGCCGTGCGCATGGCGCTGATCCGTGCTGGCGTAGACCCAGCGCGAATCGTCGCCCAGGGTTACGGCAAGGAGTACCCGGTGGCTGACAACGGCAGCAACTCGGGCCGTGCGCAGAACCGTCGCGTGGAGGTGACCATCTCCAATGACAACCAGCCGGTGGCACCGCGCTCGGTAAGCCAGGCGCAGTAAGCTGACTCGCTGCAACGAAGAACCCCGCCCTGATGGCGGGGTTTTTCATCTGTCAGCAAAATTAAAAGCACCTTTAAAAGCACTCCTTAAAGATCTATAGTCGTGTCACCAATAACTGCATTCACGGGTTGATACAACTATGACCTACCCGGTTCTAGCCGATCTGGCAGCATCCATCACTGACCTGAAAAAGGACCCCATGGGCACGATCCGTGAAGCGGCTGGTGAAACGGTGGTCATCCTCAATCGCAACGAGCCAGCGTTCTATGCGGTACCGCCGGAACGTTACGAAGCGATGATGGAGTTGATCGACGACATGCAGTTGGCTGAGCTGGTACGCCAGCGACGTGGCGAGCCCACAGTGAAAGTGGATATCGATGAGCTCATCGCCGAAGCCGAAGGCAGCAAAAAGCCACAGCCTTGAATTCAATATTCGGGCACAGAGGGAATTTAGGAAACTGGATAGCCAATTGCAGATCCAGTTTGCGAGAAAACTCAGGGAGCGCTTGGCGCAGCCGAGGGTGGACAAGGACAAACTGTCTAGCATGCCCGACTGCTACAAGATCAAGCTGAGGTCATCGGGCTATCGCCTGGTTTATCAAGTTATCGATGAGCGAGTGGTGGTCATCGTTATCGCTGTAGGCAAGCGAGAAAGAAGCGATGTGTACGATGCTGCGAAGTCTCGCTTGATGTGATGTGTTAACTGTGTCGGCCCTTTCGCGGGCAAGCCCGCTCCCACAGGCTGTGGGCGGGCTTGACGGCGAAAGGGCCGGAAGGGCAATGCAGACTTCAGGTCACTGCACCTGCTGCGGCGTCTCCTCCCCCATGCAGCGCACCGCACGTTTGCGGTTATCGACCAACACGCCGGTCAGGCCTTTCTGTTGGGTATCGAACAACACCAGCACACCGTCCACGCACTGGGCCACCTGGGGTGCAGGGTCGAGGGAGGCTTTGTAGTCTTCGCCCGGCAGGGTCTTGAGCATGGTGAAATCCTGCAGCAACAGGGCATCTTCAGGCTTGGCGAAATGCAGGTAACCGTAGTACCACAAAGCCCCCACCGTCACGATGATGCTGCCGACGCCGGTCAGGATCAGCGGGATGGCGTTGCGTTCTTCACTCATTGCTTGTTCTTCTCGTCAGGGTAATTGGGCACTTCGGCAAGCCGCCGCAGGCCGTTGAAATGACTCGGGTCGTCGAGGAAGCGCAGCATCACCTGGCGCCACACTGGGTCGGCGAACGTTTGTACATGGCCCCCTCGGGTCAACTGCAGTACCCGCGGCGGCGGCGCGTGCTGGTACAGGCGGATGCCGTTATCCAGCGGCACCAGGTGGTCGTCGATGCTGTGGAAGAACAGCTTCGGCGGGCTGTCCAGGCGCTCGATCGAACGGATCGCGCTGTCGCCGTCCGGCACCAGCCACGACAGCGGCACCTGCAGCGGCCAGGTCATCCATGAAGTGCTCAAGGCAAACCGCCCGACCGCACGGTAGCTGGCTGGCACGCCATCGAACACCAGCGCGCTGAAGCGCTGGCGCTGCTCAGGGTGGGCCGCCAGGTAATGAATGGCCATGGCGCCGCCCAGGCTCTGCCCCAGCAGCACCACTGGCTTGCCCTTGACCTCGGGCGCCTTGTCCAGCCAGGCCATGGCCGCCGCGAGGTCTTCATAGACCTCGGGCAAACTCGGTTTGCCCTGGGACAACCCATAGCCCCGGTAATCGACCATCAGCACCTGGTAGCCCTGCTCCGGCAGCCAGTAGCTGCCGCCCAGATGGCCGGCCAGGTTGCCGCCGTTGCCGTGCAGGTGCAGCACGGTGCCCTTGACCTCGACCCCGGCCTTGGCCGGTAGCCACCAACCATGCAGGCGTACGCCATCCGAAGTGGTCAGGCTGACGTCACGGTAGTCGAGCTTGGCCCGCTCCGGGGTGAACGGTTGGCCGTGCTCGGGGTAGAACAGCAGGCTGCTGCAACCGCTCAGGCCCAACAGGAGCACGCCAAGGGCCAGCAGGCGGCAGCGTTCAGAGAATGTTCGCGTAGTCGGCTTCAATGCGATCCAGGCTCAGGTGGTTGAGGAAGTTGGAGAAGCACATCCAGGCCGACAGTGCGTTGAGGTCACGGAACTGTTCGGGCAAGTACTTGGGCGGTTCGACCAGCCCCTCCTCGACCAGTTGGCGCAAGGTGCGCATGTCTTCCAGCGTGGTCTTGCCGCAGAACAGCAGCGGGATCTGCTCAAGCTTGCCCTTCTTCACGGCCAACTGAATGTAGTTGTAAACCATGATGAAGCCCTTGAGGTAGGACAAGTCCTTGGTGAATGGCAAGCCATTGGGCACCGAGCCGCGGAACACTCGGCTGGCATTGCTGTAGCTCTGCGCCATTTCAAAGCCCTGGGCTCGGAAAAATTCGAACACCTGGAGGAAGTCGGCGCCCTCCTCGACCATGTGGATGGCGCGTGTACGGTTGGTGAGCTTGCGCAGCCGGCTGGGGTAAGAGGCGAAGGCAATCACCTCCATGAGGATCGCCAGCCCCTCCTGGGTCACCGTCGATGAGGGTGGGCCCTTGGCCAGGAAGGTGCAGATCGGCTGGTTCAGGCCGTTCAGCGTGGTCCCCACATGCACCAGGCCTTCATGCACCTCCAGCGCACGCACGTCGCGGCTGTTGAACATGGCATCGGCACGTACCTTGATGTAGTCGGCACCGGCCGCCGCATCGGCGACGATACCGTCGGATTCGAACACGCGGATGGTTTCCTCGGCCTCGCCGAACACCTTGTTCAGGCGGCGCTGGAGGATGTCCACAGCCTCTTTGGCGGTGAGGTTCTTTGGCTCGTCCTTGAGGTCGCCGCGGCCATCGATGTTGTTCAGGTAGTCCGACAGCATCAGGCCCAGGTCGGCCAGGGTTGGGTCACCGGCGTGAAAGGCGTCGGACGCCGCGCCGTACAGCTCCTGCGAGATCAGCCCGAAGTCCTCGGTGCCGCGTGCCTCGAGCATACGCACCACCATGCGGTATTCCTTGCACATGCGCCGCATGATCTGCCCGACCGGGTTGAACTGCCCGAGCCGGCGAGTGATGTCACGTTCGATGTTCTGGAATTCGGCCTTGACCGCGCTGGAGTCGAACGACAGCGGCCGCGACTGGTAATAGGCGCGGTCTACCGCAGGTGGCTCTTTGCCTTTGGCCTTGAGGAAGCCGTGGCGGATGTTGTCGTCCCATTTCACCGCATCGAGTACGCGGATGGGGGTCTGCGCCGCAACGATGCGGTCTGACAGCGCGCGTATGGTCTGCTGGTACTCGTCCACCGGGGACTCCTTATCTGCCTCGGCCTCGGTCCCTGTAGGAGCAGCCTTGTGCTGCGAAGAGGCCTCTATCGGCAACAAATATCTGTTGTCTTACCGGCCCTTTCGCAGCACAAGGCTGCTCCTACCGGGATCACATTGCAGTTTCACACCCTGAAAAGGACGGCAGAGGTCATTACTTGCCGGAGCGCTGGAAGCGTGCCACCTCGACGAACAAGTCGGAGTTGGCTGGGTCGTCCAGGTAGGCCAGCACCCGCGCCGAGGGGCTGTCGATGAGCACGCCCTCGCCGTTGTCTTCCGGCACTTCGGTGTTGCGCCCGGTCAGCTCTTTGTTTTTCACGGCCTGCTGCACCTGCTCGACATCGAGGTTGTACACCACCAGCTCCTTGCCATCGACGACTTCAAAACCGCCAATCAGGAAATTGCCACCCAGGCGCTTGGGCACGCCGGCCGAGAGGTACCAGCGGTTGCCGTGGCGCGAGACGGTGAAGACGTACTCTTCGGGGGCTTTGCCCTTGGCCGTGGCCACCGCCTTGTAGGCATCGCCGCCACTGCGGCTGATCGACAGCTTCAGCGGTTCGCCCCAGGCGTCCTTGCTGCTCCACTTGCCGAGCAGGGCCTTGGGCGCGGCCTGGTTGCTCGGCAAGGGCTCATGGAAGGTCACCAGACAACCGCCCAGCAGCAGGAATGACAGCGTCAACAGCACCACACGCCAGGCTTTCATCAGGTTCTCCTTGAAAATAAGGTCTCAGCTCAAGCCGATGCCAACACCAGGTGCAGGTAACGGGTAAGCATAGCGAGCATCTGCCCATCGGCTTGCGCGTTCGCATCCTTGAGCAGGCCCTGATATTCCATCTGCTCGATAATCGCCGTCAACATTTGGGCGTCTTGTTCCGGTTGCCGCGAGCCGACCACCTGCAGCAATTGCCGGGTGCCGTGCAGCAGAATCTGGTCGTGGGCGCACACCAGCTCGGCCAAACGCGGGCACAGCAGTGCCTCCTGACGGAAGGCCTGCTCGGCCATCAGAAAGTCGCGCCGGTTGAGCAACTGACGCGACACATAGTCAGCGGTCATGCTTGCCACTTCGTCGGCCAGCCGCGCCCGCGCCTGCGGGCTGCCATCGCCCTGGGCGAGCATCTGGCGCAGCACCACCTCGGTGTTGGCCCAGAGCTTGGCCATGTAGGCGGCGCTGCGCTCGACGTACTGGGCGAAGGTATCGGTGAGCAGGTCCTCGATGTCCTTGAAGTAATAGGTGGTGGCCGACAACGGCACACCCGCCTCGGCGGCCACGGCACGGTGGCGCACACCGCGCACACCATCGCGCACGACGATGCGCATGGCGGCGTCGAGGATCAGCTGGCGGCGCTGCTCGCTGCCTTGGCGGGCGGTCTTGCGGCCCTGGTACTGCACACTTTCGGCGACGGCGGTGGCGATGCCAGCGGCGCCTTGCTCAGCGATTGCGGGGGTCACGGGGTTACCTCACGGACGGTGTGTTGGCTGTACCGGCCCCTTCGCGGGCAAGCCCGCTCCCACAGGGATCGTATCGCGCCTGAGGGCAGCACAATTCCTGTGGGAGCGGGCTTGCCCGCGAAGGGGCCGGTGCAGACAACATAAGGCTTCAGGCAAGAAAAAGCCGCCCCTAGAGGCGGCTTTCTCAGATCACTCAGGCCTGCGGACGCATATGTGGGAACAGGATCACATCGCGAATCGACGGCGAGTTGGTCAGCAGCATCACCAGGCGGTCGATGCCGATGCCTTCACCGGCGGTTGGCGGCATGCCGTATTCCAGGGCGCGGACGAAGTCGGCATCGTAGTGCATGGCTTCGTCGTCACCAGCATCCTTCTCGGCCACCTGGGCCAGGAAGCGCTCAGCCTGGTCTTCGGCATCGTTCAGCTCGGAGTAGGCGTTGGCGATTTCGCGGCCACCGATGAACAGCTCGAAGCGGTCGGTCACGGCCGGGTTGTCGTCGTTGCGACGGGCCAGCGGCGACACTTCGAACGGGTACTCGGTGATGAAGTGCGGCTGCTCCAGCTTGTGCTCGACCAACTCTTCGAAAATCATCACTTGCAGCTTGCCCAGGCCTTCGTGGCCCAGCACCTTGGCACCGGCCTTTTTGGCGATGTCACGGGCACGGTCGACGTCTTGCAGGTCGGCAGCGGTCAGCTCAGGGTTGTACTTGAGGATCGAGTCGAACACCGACAGGCGCACGAACGGCTCGCCGAAGTGGAACACCTTGTCGCCGTACGGCACGTCGGTGCTGCCCAGCACCAGCTGCGCCAGCTCGCGGAACAGCTCTTCGGTGAGGTCCATGTTGTCGGTGTAGTCAGCGTAGGCCTGGTAGAACTCGAGCATGGTGAACTCGGGGTTGTGCCGGGTCGAAACGCCTTCGTTACGGAAGTTACGGTTGATCTCGAAAACTTTCTCGAAACCACCGACTACCAGACGCTTGAGGTACAGCTCCGGCGCAATGCGCAGGAACATGGCCATGTCCAAGGCGTTGTGGTGGGTTTCGAACGGCTTGGCCGCTGCGCCGCCAGGGATGGTCTGCAGCATCGGCGTCTCGACTTCGAGGAAGTCGCGCTCGATCAGGAATTTGCGGATGTGCGAAATCACCTGCGAGCGAACACGGAAGGTGTGGCGGGTTTCTTCGTTGACCATCAGGTCGACGTAACGCTGACGGTAGCGCTGCTCGGTGTCGGTCAGGCCATGGTGCTTGTCGGGCAGCGGGCGCAGCGACTTGGTCAGCAGGCGCACGTTGGTCATTTCGACGTACAGGTCACCTTTGCCGGAGCGGGCCAGGGTGCCCTCGGCGCTGATGATGTCGCCCAGGTCCCAAGTCTTGACGGCGGCCAGGGTTTCTTCCGGCAGGGTCTTGCGATTGACGTAGACCTGGATGCGGCCAGTCATGTCCTGGATGACCATGAACGAGCCACGGTTGAGCATGATGCGCCCGGCAACCTTGACCGGAATCGCTGCAGCTTCCAGTTCTTCCTTGGTCTTGTCGGCGTACTGTTTCTGCAGGTCGTTGCAGTAGCTGTCGCGACGGAAGTCATTGGGGAAGGCATTACCCTTGGCGCGCTCTGCGGCAAGTTTTTCCTTGCGCAGGGCGATCAGGGCGTTTTCTTCCTGTTGCAGGTCTTGCGGTGCGCTATTGAGGTCGCTCATGTCGTCATTCTTTCCATCAGGTATTCGTTGCCCTTTTCGGGCAGGGCACGCGATGCCGGCGAGTAGCCAGGCATCGCGGCAGTGGTGTGCGGCTTACAGCCCTTGCTTGAGGCTCGCTTCCAGGTACTGGTCGAGGTCGCCGTCCAGCACCTTCTGGCAGTCGCTGCGCTCAACGCCGGTCCGCAAGTCCTTGATGCGCGAGTCATCCAGTACGTAGGAGCGGATCTGGTGGCCCCAACCGATGTCCGACTTGCTGTCTTCCAGCGCCTGGGAAGCGGCGTTGCGCTTCTGCATCTCCAACTCGTACAACTTGGCCCGCAGCATTTTCATGGCGGTGTCTTTGTTGGCGTGCTGGGAGCGTTCGTTCTGGCAGGCCACCACGGTGTTGGTCGGCACGTGGGTAATACGCACCGCGGAGTCGGTGGTGTTTACGTGCTGACCACCAGCGCCCGAAGAGCGGTAGGTGTCGACGCGCAGGTCAGACGGGTTGATGTCGATTTCGACCTTGTCGTCGATCTCGGGCGACACGAACACCGCCGAGAACGAGGTGTGGCGACGGGCGCCGGAGTCGAACGGGCTTTTACGAACCAGGCGATGCACGCCGATTTCGGTGCGCAGCCAGCCGAAGGCATATTCGCCCTTGATGTGCACGGTGGCGCCCTTGATGCCGGCGACTTCACCTTCGGAGAGCTCGATGATGGTGGCGTCGAAACCACGCTTGTCGGCCCAGCGCAGGTACATGCGCAGCAGGATATTGGCCCAGTCCTGCGCTTCGGTACCGCCGGAGCCGGCCTGGATGTCCAGGTAGGCGTTGTTCATGTCCATCTCGCCGCTGAACATGCGACGGAACTCAAGCTGGGCCAGTTTTTCTTCCAGGCCTTCCAGCTCGGTCACGACGTCGCCGACGGCGCTTTCGTCCTCTTCCTCGACGGCCATGTCGAGCAGGTCCTTGCAGTCGGCCAGGCCGTTGGCCATCTTGTCCAACGTCTCGACGACCTGTACCAGCATGGCACGTTCGCGGCCCAGGGCCTGGGCGTACTCAGGCTTGTTCCAGACGGCCGGGTCTTCCAGCTCGCGGTTGACTTCGATCAAGCGGTCATGCTTTTGATCGTAGTCAAAGATACCCCCGAATTGACTGGGAACGCTCGGTGAGGTCCTTGATGGTGTTCAGGATCGGTTGGATTTCCATGGGCGACGGCTCTCGTGCGAATTCGGTGAAAAGCCTGCGAGTATAACCGAGTCCAACGCATGGCGGCAGACCCGCCGGGCGGTACCCTGCACCCGGCACTACGAAGCACTACGCCGCAGCCGCAACCTCAAGCGATACCCACCTGGTTACGCCCCCCATTCTTCGCCAGGTACAGCCCCTTGTCCGCCGCCGAAATCAACTGCCGGCAATGCCCGCCCACCGCCGGTGTCTGGGTCGCCAGGCCAATGCTCACCGTCAACCGCGAATCCGCCGCTGGCGCCGTGTGCGGAATGCCCAGCGCCAACACCGTCTGGCGCAGTTTCTCGGCAATCAGCCGCGCCCCGCCTGGGGATGTATTGGGCAACACCAAGGCAAACTCCTCGCCCCCATAACGCGCCGGCAGATCGGTCGGCCGCGAGCACGAGCCGCGAATCGCTTCAGCCACTTGGCGCAACGCCTCATCACCCGCCAAATGCCCGAAACTGTCGTTGTAGGCCTTGAAGTAGTCGACATCGATCATCAACAACGACAACTGCTGCTGCTCACGCATAGCCCGGCGCCATTCCAGCTCCAGGTATTCGTCGAAGTGCCGCCGGTTGGACAGCCCGGTCAGGCCATCGGAGTTCATCAACCGCTGCAGCATCAGGTTGGAATCGAGCAACTGCTGCTGGCTGACCCGCAGGGCGCGGTACGCCTCGTCACGCTGGAGCAACGTCAGGTAGGAACGCGAGTGGTAGCGAATGCGCGCCACCAGTTCGATGTTGTCCGGCAACTTGACCAGGTAGTCGTTGGCCCCCGCAGCAAACGCCGCGCTCTTCACCAGCGGGTCTTCCTTGGTCGACAGGACGATGATCGGGATATCCTGGGTAGCCGGGTTGTTGCGGTACTCACGCACCAGCGTCAGCCCATCCAGGCCCGGCATGATCAGGTCCTGCAGGATCACCGTCGGTTTGATGCGCATGGCCTGGGACACCGCCTGGTGCGGGTCGGCGCAGAAATGGAAGTCGATGTTGTCTTCATGGGCCAGGCCACGACGCACCGCCTCGCCGATCATTGCCTGATCGTCGACCAACAGCACCATCGCCGAGTTCTCGTTGGTGGTCGCGAAACCTTCGATCGGTAGATCATTCATGCCTATTCACCTGATCACCGCCGACCAGGCGGCGTGATTCATTACATATCGTCATTTTGCAAAGAATTCCATCAATCGCCCGGCGATTCGCTCCAGCGGGCGGATTTCCACCGCCGCGTCAATCGCCGCGGCGGCCTTGGGCATGCCGTATACGGCACTGCTGGCCTGATCCTGGGCGATGGTCAGGAAGCCCTGCTGGCGCATCTGTTTGAGGCCCTGGGCACCGTCGCGGCCCATGCCGGTGAGCAGCACACCCACCGCATCGCCGCTCCAGTAGCGTGCCACGCTCTCGAAGAACACATCGATCGAAGGCCGGTAGATTTCGTTGACGGGTTCGGCAGTGTAGGCCAGCTGACCATTTTGCAGCAGGCGGATATGGTGGTTGGTGCCCGCCAGCAGGACTTGCCCCGGCTGCGGCGGTTCGCCCTCACGGGCCAGGCGCACCGGCAGGCCGGCAGCGCTGCTGAGCCATTCGGCCATGCCTGCGGCGAATACCTGATCGACGTGCTGGACCAGCACGATGGCCGCCGGAAATGCCGGCGGCAAACCCTTGAGCAGCACCTCAAGGGCGGCCGGGCCGCCGGCCGACGAACCGATTGCCACCAAGCCACGACGCTGGGATGCCTCGCGCAATGGCGTGGCAACCGGGCGCGCGGCCGGCGTGCGCTGCTGGCCTATCAGCCAGCCGATGTTGAGGATCTTGCGCAGCAGTGGCGCCGCCGCCTCACGGGCATCGCCCGCGCCCAAGGCCGGTGTATCGACCACATCCAGCGCGCCATGGCCCATGGCCTCGAACACCCGGTGCACGTTCTGCTTGCGGTCGACCGTGACGATGACGATGGCGCAGGGGGTTTCGGCCATGATCCGCCGCGTCGCCTCTACCCCATCCATCACCGGCATGATCAAGTCCATGAGGATCAGGTCTGGCTGCTGCTCGGCGCACCGCTGCACCGCCTCGGCGCCGTTGCCCGCCACCCAGATCACCTGGTGCGCGGGCTCGAAGGCCAGCGCCCGGCGCAACGCCTCCACCGCCATGGGCATATCGTTGACGATGGCGATCTTCATCCCTGAGCACCTCCAATCAGCTCCACCACAGCATCCAGCAACGCATCGTCGTGGAAACTGGCCTTTGCCAAATAGTAGTCGGCGCCAGCGTCCAGACCACGCCGCCGGTCTTCCTCACGGTCCTTGTACGACACCACCATCACCGGCAGCGATTGCAGGCGCTGGTCCCGGCGCACCAGGGTGACCAGCTCGATGCCATCCATGCGCGGCATGTCGATGTCGGTGATCAGCAAGTCGAAGTCTTCGCCGCGCAGGGCATTCCAGCCGTCCATGCCATCCACCGCCACGGCCACTTCGTAACCGCGGTTACCCAAGAGCTTGCGCTGCAGTTCGCGCACGGTGAGCGAGTCGTCGACCACCAGAATGCGCTTGCGCGCCAGGCCGCGGGTGCCACTGTTGCCCCGCTCGATGCGCTCCAGGCTGCCGGTACTGAGCAGTTTTTCCACCGAACGCAGCAGGTCTTCGACGTCGACGATCAGCACCACCGAGCCATCGTCGAGCAACGCCCCGGAGGAGATGTCCTGGACCTTGCCCAGGCGCGGATCGAGGGGCATCACCACCAGCACCCGCTCCCCGATCAAGCGTTCCACGGCTACCCCGTAGAGTTGCTCGCGCTCTCGAATCACCACCACCCGCAGGCTGCTTTCATCGGCCTGCCCTGCCGGGCGATTGAGCAACTGGCTGGCCGCCACCAGGCCGATGTGCCGCCCTTCATGCCAAAAATGCTGACGCCCTTCGATCTGCACGATCTGCTCGGCCGTCACCTCCAGCGTGCGTTCGATGTGCGCGAGCGGGAACGCATACGCTTCGCCGCCCACTTCCACCACCAAGCTGCGCACCACCGACAGCGTCAGCGGCACCTGCAGGTGGAAGCGGCAGCCCTGTCCGGCCAGCTGGGTCAACTCGATCGACCCGCGCAGCTCGCGGATCATGTGTTGCACGGCGTCCAGGCCAACCCCGCGCCCCGACACCTCGGTCACCTTGTCGCGCAGGCTGAAGCCGGGCAGGAACAGGAACGTGATCAGCTCGGCCTCGCTCATCCGCGCCACGGTGTCGGCCGGCGACATGGCCCGTTCGACGATGGCGCTGCGCAGGCGCTCCAGGTCGATGCCGGCGCCATCGTCAATCAGCTCGAGGCTGAGCATGCCGGCCTGGTGCGAGGCACGCAGGCGAATCACGCCCTCCTGCACCTTGCCTGCCAGCAGGCGCCGCTCTGGCAGTTCGATGCCATGGTCGACCGCATTACGCAGCAGGTGGGTCAGCGGGGCTTCGAGCTTTTCCAGCACATCGCGGTCGACCTGGGTCTTTTCACCTTCGATCACCAAGCGCACCGGCTTGCCCAGAGACCGGCCAAGGTCACGGACCATGCGGCTCTGCCCGGCCAGAACGTCGGCAAAGGGCCGCATCCGGCAGGCCAGCGCCGTGTCATAGAGCAATTGCGCACGCTGGCTGGCCTGCCAGCCGAACTCGTCGAGGTCGGCGGCCTGCTGCTGCAGAATCTGCTGGGTCTCGACCAACAAGCGCTGAGTCTGGGCCAGGGCTTCGAGCACCTCGCTGCTCTGGCCACTGTCCTCCAGTTGCATGCGCAAACCATCGAGTGCCTGCATGCCTTGGCCATGCATGCGCTTGAGGCGCTGAAGGGTGGCCAGGTAAGGCTTGAGCCGCTGGGTCTCGACCAGCGACTTGCTGGACAGGTCGAGCAAGCTGTTGAGGCGGTCGGCCGTGACCCGCAGCACCCGCTCAGCGCCTTCGCCGGCGCGTTTTCCGGCCTTGCGCCGCGGCGCGGGCTCAAGCTCGACGTCCACGTCCATGGGCTCGGGGGCCATCGCCAAGGGCTCGACAGGCAGGGTTGGCACGGGCGCTGTCGGCGACGGCATGGCCATCGCCATTGGCAGCGACGCCGGTGCCGCGCCCGGGTCCAGCAAGCTGGCCATCTGCGCGAGGAACACCGGCAGTGTCGCTTGGGCGCCCGCGTCGCCCGGCGTGGCGATGCGCATCAACAGGTCGGTCCCCTGCAGCAGCGCATCGATATGCTCGGCGCTCAGCCGCAAGCGGCCTTCCTGCGCCGCCACCAGGCAGTCTTCCATCACGTGAGCCACGCTCACGCCGGCATCGACCCCGACAATACGTGCGGCCCCTTTCAGGGAGTGGGCCGCGCGCATGCAGGCCTCCAACTGGTCGGCCTGGGTGGGGTTGCGTTCCAGCGCCATCAAGCCGGCGCTGAGCACCTGGGTCTGCGCCTCGGCTTCCAGGCTGAACAGCTCGAGCAACGATGCGTCGCGCATTTGCTCTGGGGTCATGACAGGCTCCGCTGCACCGCAGACAGTAAGTGTTGATCGTCCAGCACCCGCACACTGCGGCCGCGCCACTGCAGCACCGCCGCGGTGAAGTGGGTAACGTCCTGGCCACTGCCCAGCAGCGTCGGGTCAAGCCGGTGAATGCCGTCGATTTCCTCGACCGCCATCACCACTGGCCCCCCTTCGGCAGCCAGGATCAGCATGCGCGGCATCTCGCGGCCGCTGCGTTGCTGCCCAGCAGCCGGCTGCACACCCAGCAAGTCCGCCAGCGACAGGCACGGCACCAAGGCACCGCGCACGTTGGCGACGCCCTGCAGCATTCGGGAACGCTGGTGCGGCAGCGAATGCACCGCCTGCAAGGGGGCGATTTCAGCCAGGCAGGCGGTCGCCAAGGCCAGCCATTCTTCGCCGAGCCTGAACAGCAGCATGGAGCGGCCAACCGATTCCTCGGCTGCTGGCGCAACTGCGGCGTGGTCATCCTGCAGCAGGGCATAACGGTCGAGCAGGCGCGTGGCGGCCGCGGCATACACGTCACAGTTGCGGCAATGAATATGCCGCTCCAGCAGCGGGCACTGTTTGTCACCGTGCACGCCGATGCGGTTCCAGCAGTCGTCGATGCGCTCGTCGGCCTGCGCAAGCAGTTGCATCGCGGATTCACCCCTCATCGTTCAGGCTCCCGTCCCGCCCGTGCAGCACGCGCCTGCAAACGCTGAGCGCCTGCCAGGTCGCCCTGGGCCGCGAGCAAGGCCGCCAGGTGCACCAAGGCTTCGGGGTGCTGCGGCTCCAGGTACAGGGCCTTGCGATAGTGGGTAAGCGCCTGGCCGGCGTCGCCTTCGGTATCACTGAGCAAGCCCAGCCAGTAGTAAACCTGCGCCGTCGGCGCGAACTGGCTCAAGTAGCGCTGGCAGGCGGCACGCGCCTGCGCACTGGCGCCCGCGTTGGCATGCCGGGCAATGCTAGCCAGCAGTTCGGCTTCGTTCTCGCCTTTGCGTTCTGCCGGCAGTGGCGCCTTGGCAGTGAACGGAAGCGCTCGCAACGGCCGCGCCAATGACGGCGTCGGCGGCGGGTACACGGGCAGGGGCAAAGGCGGCAGCGCGCGCTTGCCTGGGGGCGCGGGTAGTGCGCGGGCCGGTGCCACGGCGCCCTCCTGACGCACGTAGGCGAACGATTGAGCGATACCCAGCGGGCGCATGCCCAGCCGCGCCAGCAAGCTGCCTTCGGCAGGCCCGATAAACAGCACACCCTGCGGATGAGTCAGGCGCTTGAGCACCTCGAACACGCGCTGCTGGGTGGCCACGTCGAAATAAATCAACAGATTGCGACAGAACACGAAGTCGTACAGGCCATCGCGGCTGGCCAGGGCCGGGTCCAGCACATTACCCACTTGCAGGCTGACTTGCTGGCGCACGCGATCATGCAGGCGATGGCCGTCACCGAGCGCATCGAAAAAGCGCTCGCGAAACCCCAGGTCGCTGCCGCGAAACGCATTGCGGCCATAAACGGCCTGCTCACCCTTGGCCACCGAAATGGGGCTGATGTCGATGCCATCGATCACGAACGTGCCAGGGCCCATGCCACCATCAAGCAGCGCCATGGCCAGTGAATAAGGTTCTTCGCCGGTCGAGCACGGCAGGCTGAGCAGCCGCACCGGGCGGGCGCCGGCCAGTTCTGCCAGGCGCTTGTGGGCAAGCCCCACCAGGGCCGTGAAGGATTCCGGGTAACGGAAAAACCAGGTCTCAGGGACGATGACCGCCTCGATCAGGGCCTGTTGCTCGTCCGCCGACTGCTGCAGGCGCAGCCAGTAGTCGTCCAGGTCCACGGCGTTCACGGCACTGCAGCGCTGGCGCAAGGCACGCTCGACCATCGGCGCGCCTACCGACTCCACGTCCAGGCCGATGCGCTCGTGCAAATAGCGGAAGAAACGCTGTTCAATCATGTCGGCATTCCTGGCGCAGGGGCCCCGCGTTCATCGGCGAACAACAGCTCGCGCACGGCATCAGTCAGCAGGTCATCGACGGCGATGCGCTGCACCAGGCCCTGGGCATCCTGGCGCACAGGCCCGAGGTACGGTGCGTCGCCATTGTCCAGGCCATACGGCTGGAATTCTTCGGGGCGGCAACGCAAGGTCTCGGTGGCCTGTTCAAGGATCAGCCCAAGCTGCAAGTCGCCCCGGTAACGCACCAGCACCAGCCGCGTGCTGGTGCGTTGCGCCGCCGCCTGGCCAAAGCTCAGTGCCGACAGGTCGACCACCGGCACCAGTGCGCCGCGGTGCGCAAGGATGCCCGCGACCCACGACGGCGCTTGGGCAATCGGCTTGAGCGGCCGACGCGGCAGCACCTCGATCACCTCGTGCACGTCCAGGGCAAAACGCTGGTCAGCGATGCGAAACTGTAGGTACAACGCGCCCTTGGCGTCGCTTGCCTGCGCTGCGCGGGGTTGCAGGTCGTTCATGGTCGTCAGACTTTGAAGCGCGACACGCCGCCACGCAGGCCTGCTGCCACCTGGCTGAGCTCGTCAATGGCAAAACTGGCCTGGCGCAGCGACTCGACCGTCTGGGTACTGGCATCGCTCAGCTGGGCCAACGCCTGGTTGATCTGCTCGGCGCCGGTGGCCTGGGCCTGCATGCCCTCGTTGACCATCAGCACACGCGGCGCCAAGGCCTGCACCTGATGGATGATCTGGCTGAGCTGCTCGCCTACTTGCTGCACCTCGAACATGCCACGGCGCACTTCTTCAGAGAACTTGTCCATGCCCATGACCCCGGCCGACACCGCCGACTGGATTTCGCGCACCATCTGCTCGATGTCGTAGGTGGCCACCGCCGTCTGGTCAGCCAGGCGGCGTACCTCGGTCGCCACCACAGCAAAGCCACGGCCATACTCGCCGGCTTTTTCCGCTTCGATGGCGGCATTGAGCGACAACAGGTTGGTCTGGTCGGCCACCTTGACGATGGTCACCACCATCTGGGTGATGTTGCTGGCCTTTTCGTTGAGGATGCCGAGCTTGGCATTGACCAGGTCGGCGGCGCCCATCACCTGGTGCATGGTTTCTTCCATGCGGGCCAAGCCTTGTTGGCCGGAGCCGGCCAGGCTGGAGGCCTGATCGGCGGCAGAGGTGACCTCGGTCATGGTGCGTACCAAGTCACGCGAGGTGGCGGCGATTTCCCGCGAGGTGGCGCCGATTTCGGTGGTGGTCGCGGCGGTCTCGGTGGCAGTGGCCTGCTGCTGCTTGGACGTGGCGGCGATCTCGGTCACCGAGGTGGTCACCTGCACCGATGACCGCTGGGCCTGGGATACCAGGTTGGCCAGCGCTTCGGCCATTTCGTTGAAGCCGCTTTCAATGGCGCCGAACTCGTCCTTGCGGTCCAGGCTCAGGCGCATGCTCAGGTCACCCGAACGCAGCCTGTCGAGGGCGTGGACGATGCGCTGCATGGGGGCGCTGATGGCGCGCATCAGCAGCAACCCGCAGATCCCGGCGGCAACGATTGCCAGCAGCAGCGAAACCATCATGCTGCCCTTGGCCGTGCTCACGGCGCTGACGATATCTTGAGTGGCAGCGTCGGCCGAGGCTCGGTTGTTCTCGATGACTTCGTTCAGGTGCTTGCGACCATCAACCCATGTGGGGGTGAGTACCTCGATGATAAGCCGTTCGGCTTCGGCATAGTTGTGCTGACGGTAGGTGTCCAGCACCTGGCCGACGATCTTGAGGTAGTTCTGTTCCAGCTGCACGAAGCTGTCGAAGCGGGCCTGGTCGTCGCTGTCCTTGATGGTGGTCTGGTAGCTGGCCATGTGTTGCTTGAGGCGGTCCTCGAAGCTCTTGAACAGTTCCAGGTCCGCCGAGGTGATTTCGCGGTGGTTGGACAGGCCTACCAGTTGCTGGCTGGTGACGTAGCTGTCGACCCAGGCACTGCGGATCATCGAGCTGTAGTAGACCCCGGGGATGCTGTCGGTCCCCACTGCCTCCTCGGCACTTTCGATCGCCACCAGCCGCGAGTAGGCGGCTACGATCATCAGCAGCATGATGGCGATGATCACGGCGAAACTTGCCAGGATCCGTTGGCGCAAGGTCCAGTTTTTCACATTCAGCCCTCAGGAATTCACAACGAGCGGGAAAAATCGCCGAAGTATAGCCCAGGCGTCCTACGCTTTTGCGGCTGAAATGCGGGGTATTCAGGCATCCTTGCCTGATGGACAAGCCAAGTCGCCTGCTATTGGCCTGCGGCGAGCCGCACCTGGCTCTCCAGTTCCTGGCGCAATGCCGGGTCCAGGCGCAGCTGCCGGGCGAGTTCGTCCAGGTAGGCGCGCTCCATGAAGTTTTCCTGATCGACCATCATCACACTGGCCAGGTACATCTCGGCGGCCATTTCCGGTGTTTGCGCAGCACGCGCCACTTCGGCCGGGTCCAGCGGTTTGTTCAGCTCGTCGTGCAGCCAATGTTGCAGTTCGCGGTCCGTGTCCAGGCGGGTGAACTCGCCTTCGATCAAGGCGCGCTCGCGCTCATCGATATGGCCATCGGACTTGGCCGCTGCCACCAGGGCGCGCAGCACCGCCTGGCTGTGCTGCTCGGCCTGGGCCGGTGGCAGGCGGTCGAGGGTTTGCGGCTCGGGCGCCTGCCCTGCCCCCGGCTGGCGCGCCTGCCAATTGCCGTAGGCCTTGTAGGCCAGCACCCCGAGCGCAGCCAGGCCACCGTAGGTCAGGGCTTTGCCGCCATATTTGCGGGCCTTCTTGCTCCCCAGCAACAGGCCCAGCGCCCCTGCCCCCAACGCGCCACCACCCACGCCGGAGAGCAGGCCGCCAAGGCCGCCGGCGCTGGTGCCGGGCTTGCCTGAGCCGCCTTTTCCGGCCTGTTTTTCGAGCAGTTGCTGGCCGGACTTGAGCAGTTGGTCGAGCAGTCCGCGGGTGTTCATTCAGGTGCCTCCAGACGTCGCAAAAGAATGGCCAGATTAAGCCTTGCCCACGCGATCGCCACGGGGGGATTTGCTTCCGGATGTTGCATTGGCCAGCAAAAAGCCAACTAGACTCGATATCGCCAATACCTCGCGCAATCGCACTACGCTTATAACAATCGCTCCACTGCTTGCTTGATGACTGCCCCGACCCAGATCTCCAAGAAGAGGGAACACCATGTCAGCGCACAAGACCGCATTGCTCGGCGCCATGACGGGCGCGTTGCTCGCCAGCGCCAGCCTGCAGGCCGCCGAACCGCTCAAAGCCCTGGGAGCCGGCGAAGGGCGCCTGGATATCGTCGCCTGGCCCGGCTACATCGAGCGCGGTGAAAGCGACAAGGCCTACGATTGGGTCACCGGCTTTGAAAAGGAAACCGGCTGCAAGGTCAGCGTCAAGACCGCCGCCACCTCGGACGAAATGGTCAGCCTGATGACCAAGGGTGGCTACGACCTGGTCACCGCCTCGGGCGACGCGTCGCTGCGGCTGATCGCAGGCAAGCGGGTACAGCCGATCAACACCGCGCTGATCCCCAACTGGAAAAACATCGACCCGCGCCTGCAAAACGGCGGCTGGTACGTGGTCGATAAGCAAGCCTACGGCACCCCGTACCAATGGGGGCCGAACGTGCTGCTTTACAGCACCACGGTATTCAAGCAGCCACCGACCAGCTGGGGCGTGGTCTTCGAACCGCAAAACCTGCCCGACGGCAAGCCGAACAAAGGCCGCGTGCAAGCCTACGACGGGCCGATCTACATCGCCGATGCGGCGCTGTACCTGAAGTCGGCCAAGCCGGAACTGGGCATCCAGGACCCCTACGAACTGAACGAGACCCAGTACAAAGCGGTGCTCGAACTGTTGCGCCAGCAGCAGCCGTTGATTCACCGCTACTGGCATGACGCCACGGTGCAGATGAGCGATGTGAAGAACGAAGGTGTGGCCGCGTCCAGCTCCTGGGGCTACATGGTCAACGGCCTGAAAGCCGAGAACCAGCCGGTGGCCTCGACCATTCCGAAAGAAGGCGCCACGGGCTGGGCCGACACCACCATGCTGCACAGCGAGGCCAAACACCCCAACTGTGCCTACAAATGGATGGACTGGTCGCTGCAACCGAAGGTGCAAGGTGATGTGGCTGCCTGGTTCGGCTCGTTGCCGGCAGTGCCTGCGGCTTGCACCGGCAGCGAACTGCTGGGCGCCGAAGGGTGCAAGACCAATGGCTTCGACAACTTCGACAAGATTGCCTTCTGGAAGACCCCGCAGGCACAGGGGGGCAAGTTCGTGCCGTACAGCCGGTGGACGCAGGATTATATTGCGATCATGGGTGGACGCTAAGGTCGAATGAGCCTGCACCGGCCCCTTCGCGGGACGAGCCCGCTCCCACAAGGGCAGCGTCGCTATGGTCCCTGCGGGCTTGCCCCGCGAAAGGGCCGGTGCAGGCACTACAAGCACAGCTGAGTACCGCCCATGCCCCTAGCCGTCCAGTTCACCCACGTTTCACGCACCTTCGGCGAGGTCAAGGCCGTCGACCAGGTCAGCATCGACATCGAAGATGGCGAGTTCTTTTCCATGCTCGGCCCTTCCGGCTCGGGCAAGACCACCTGCCTGCGCCTGATCGCAGGCTTCGAACAACCCAACACTGGCTCGATCCGCATCCATGGCGTCGAAGCTGCAGGCGTGCCGCCCTACCAACGCGACGTCAACACCGTGTTCCAGGACTACGCACTGTTCCCGCACATGAACGTGCGCGACAACATCGCCTACGGCCTCAAGGTCAAAGGCGTGGCCAAGGCCGAGCGCCACGCCCGCGCTGAAGAGGCCTTGGCGATGGTGGCGCTGGCCGGTTACGGTGCGCGCAAACCGGCGCAGCTGTCCGGCGGCCAGCGCCAGCGCGTCGCCCTCGCCCGCGCGCTGGTCAACCGCCCACGGGTGCTGTTGCTCGACGAACCGCTGGGTGCACTGGACCTGAAGCTGCGCGAGCAGATGCAGGGCGAACTGAAAAAACTCCAGCGCCAGCTGGGGATCACCTTCATCTTCGTCACCCACGACCAGACCGAAGCGCTGTCGATGTCCGACCGGGTCGCGGTGTTCAACCGCGGGCGCATCGAACAGGTCGACACCCCGCGCAACCTGTACATGAAGCCGGCCACTACCTTCGTCGCCGAGTTCGTCGGCACCTCGAACGTGGTGCGCGGCGCGTTGGCCGAGCAGCTCAATGGCAGCCCCGCGCCGTTTTCCATCCGCCCCGAGCATATCCGCATGGGCGAACAGGCCGCTGCCAGCCATGAAGTGCAAGTCAGTGGCCTGTTGCACGACGTGCAGTATCAAGGCAGCGCGACCCGCTTCGAGCTGCAGTTGGACAGCGGCCAGCTGCTGACAGTAAGCCAGGCCAACGACCGCTGGCAGGCACAGCCGCCCACCTGGCAGGCCGGCCAGCGGGTACTGGCGCGCTGGCCCCGTGAAGCGATGACGGCGCTGCAGGAAACCGTGCTCGACGAGGGCCGCTGAGATGAACGCCCCGCGCGTCAACCCAAGCCCGCTGCGCAGGTTCTCAAACCTGTTGTACCGGCGCCCCAACCTCTACCTGATGCTGCTGTTGATCCCACCACTGACCTGGTTCGGGGCCATCTACCTGGGCTCGTTGCTGAACCTGCTGTGGCAGGGGTTCTATACCTTCGACGACTTCACCATGGCGGTGACCCCGGACCTGACCCTGGGCAATTTCGCGGCGCTGTTCAACCCGTCGAACTTCGACATCATCCTGCGCACCTTGGGCATGGCAGTGGCAGTCTCGCTGGCCAGCGCGTTGCTGGCCTTCCCGATCGCCTACTACATGGCGCGCTACACCAGCGGCAAGACCAAGGCATTTTTCTACATCGCGGTGATGATGCCGATGTGGGCCAGCTACATCGTCAAGACTTACGCCTGGACCTTGCTGCTGGCCAAAGGCGGCGTGGCCCAGTGGTTCGTCCAGGTGCTGCACCTGGATGGCCTGCTGCAGGCGGTGCTGACAGTGCCTGGCGTTGGCGGCAGCACCCTGTCGACCTCGCACCTGGGGCGCTTCATGGTGTTCGTGTACATCTGGTTGCCGTTCATGATCCTGCCGATTCAGGCCTCGCTGGAGCGCCTGCCGCCGTCCTTGCTGCAAGCTTCGGCGGACCTGGGGGCCAGGCCCAGGCAAACCTTCTGGCAGGTGATTTTGCCGCTGTCGATCCCGGGCATTGCCGCGGGGTCGATCTTTACCTTCTCCCTGACCCTGGGCGACTTCATCGTGCCGCAGCTGATCGGCCCGCCTGGGTACTTCATCGGCAGCATGGTCTATGCCCAACAAGGGGCGATCGGCAACATGCCAATGGCCGCCGCGTTTACCTTGGTGCCTATCGTGCTGATCGCGGTCTACTTGTCCATCGTCAAGCGCCTGGGGGCATTCGATGCACTCTGAAAACGCATCAACCGGCTTGCGCCTGGCGGCCTGGGGCGGGTTGCTGTTCCTGCACTTCCCGATCCTGATCATCGTCCTCTACGCCTTCAACACCGAAGATGCGGCGTTCAGCTTCCCGCCCCAGGGCTTCACCCTGAAGTGGTTCAGCGTGGCCTTCGCTCGCCCGGATGTGCTCGAAGCCATCAAGCTGTCGCTGCAGGTTGCCTGCCTGGCCACACTGATTGCCCTGGTGCTCGGCACCCTGGCCTCGGCGGCGCTGTACCGGCGCAGCTTTTTTGGCAAGGAGGGCATCTCGCTGATGCTGATTTTGCCGATTGCCCTGCCCGGCATCATCACCGGTATCGCCCTGCTCTCCGCGTTCAAGAGCCTGGGCATCGAGCCGGGCCTGTTCACCATCGTGGTCGGCCACGCGACCTTCTGCGTGGTGATCGTCTACAACAACGTCATCGCCCGCCTGCGGCGGACCTCGCAAAGCCTGATCGAAGCCTCGATGGACCTGGGCGCGGATGGCTGGCAGACCTTCCGCTACATCATCCTGCCCAACCTCGGCTCGGCGCTGCTGGCGGGAGGCATGCTGGCCTTCGCTTTGTCGTTCGACGAAATCATCGTGACCACCTTTACCGCAGGGCACGAACGCACGCTGCCGATCTGGTTGCTCAACCAGCTCAGCCGCCCGCGCGACGTGCCCGTGACCAATGTGGTCGCCATGCTGGTGATGCTGGTGACCATGCTGCCGATCCTCGGCGCCTATTACCTGACCCGCGGCGGCGAAAGCGTCGCGGGCAGTGGCAAATGACCCTGGAGGAGTCTTCCATGCAAACGCAGATGCTGATCAACGGCCACCTGGTCGCCGGCGAGGGGCCGGCCTGGACCGTGCTCAACCCCGCCTCGGGCAGCGCACTGGCGCAAATCAACGAAGCCAGCGAAGCGCAGGTCGACAGCGCCGTGCGTGCCGCCGACCAGGCCTTCGAGGGCTGGTCACAAGCCAGCCCCAAGGACCGCTCCCTGGCATTGCTGGCGCTGGCCGATACCATCGAGCAGCATGGCGAGGAACTGGCCCGGCTCGAATCGCAGAACTGCGGCAAGCCCTTCAGTGCTGCGCTGAATGACGAAATCCCGGCGATTGCCGACGTGTTCCGCTTTTTCGCCGGGGCGGCGCGCTGCCTGGGCGGCTCGGCGGCCGGCGAGTACTTGCCAGGGCACACCTCGATGATCCGCCGCGACCCACTGGGCGTGGTCGCCTCGATCGCGCCGTGGAACTACCCGCTGATGATGCTGGCCTGGAAAGTCGCGCCGGCCCTGGCAGCCGGCAACACCGTAGTGATCAAACCGTCCGAACTGACGCCGCTCACCGCACTGCGCCTGGGCGAGCTGGCGCAAGGGCTGCTGCCACCTGGCGTGCTCAATATTCTCTTCGGCCGTGGCCAAACCGTCGGCACGCCGCTGGTCACCCACCCGAACGTGCGCATGGTGTCGCTGACCGGTTCGATCCCCACCGGCGCGCACATCATCAGCGCCACTGCCGACAGTGTGAAGCGCATGCACATGGAGCTGGGCGGCAAAGCGCCGGTGCTGGTGTTCGACGATGCCGACATCGACGCCGCCATCGAGGGTATCCGCACGTTCGGCTTCTACAACGCCGGCCAGGACTGCACCGCGGCTTGCCGCCTGTATGTGCAGGACGGCATCTACGAGCCATTCGTGCAACGCCTGGGCGAAGCGGTGGCCAGCCTCAAGCCCGGCCTGCAGGACGCCGAGGACACCGAACTGGGGCCACTGATCAGTGCCCAGCATCGCGACAAGGTCGCAGGCCTTGTGGAGCGGGCTATCGCGCAACCGCACATTCGACTGGTGACCGGTGGCAAGGCGATTGAAGGCGACGGCTTCTTCTTCGAGCCAACCGTACTGGCCGATGCTCTGCAGGATGACGAGATCGTGCGCAACGAAGTATTTGGCCCAGTGGTCTCGGTAACCCGCTTCACCGACGAGGCGCAGGCACTGGCGTGGGCCAACGATTCCAACTACGGCCTGGCGTCATCGGTGTGGACCCGCGACACCGGCCGCGCGCATCGCCTGGCGGCGCGCTTGCAGTACGGCTGCACCTGGGTGAACACCCACTTCATGCTGGTCAGCGAAATGCCCCATGGCGGGCAGAAGCATTCGGGGTATGGGAAGGATATGTCGGTGTATGGGCTGGAGGACTACACCTGTGTGCGGCATGTGATGATCAAGCATTGAGTTGGGGCTTGTCAGTAGATTTGTAGCGCCTTCGAGATCGAGCGCCGCCCGCGCGGCGCTTCGCAGCACAAGGCTGCTCCTACATTTGTTTCGGGCCAATTATCCCTGAGCCATGGGCGCGCGGCTCCTTGGCGCCCGCCTTGATATCGAGACGTACAAACAAGGTGGTCGCGCGCGCAGGCACAGGCGTGACTGGCCCGAAACAAATGTAGGAGCAGCCTTGTGCTGCGAAGCGCCGCGCGGGCGGCGCTCGATGTCAGCACCCCCTCACACCCTAAGCCAGACACCCGCAAACCACTCAGTCTAATCCCGCAAATCCGACTCATGAATCGGGTTAGCCCGGCTGGTAGCCCGTTGATACTGCGCCGGCCAGGTGGCCTTGTTGCCGCCCAGGTCATCGTCGGCATGCAGCGGCCAGTAAGGGTCGCGCAGCAGTTCGCGGGCCAGGAAGATGACGTCGGCCTGGCCGGTACGCAGGATGTGCTCGGCCTGGGCCGGTTCGGTGATCATGCCCACTGTGCCGGTGGCGATTTCCGACTCTTTGCGCACGCGCTCGGCGAAGCGGGTCTGGTAACCGGGGCCGGTCGGGATCTCGGCGTTGACCGACGTGCCGCCGGATGAAACATCGATTAGGTCGACGCCCAACACTCTCAGGCGACGGGCCAGTTCGACGGTTTCATCCGGGTTCCAACCGTCCTCGACCCAATCGGTTGCCGATACCCGCACCAACAGCGGCAACTCGGCAGGCCAGACATTGCGTACCGCCTCGACCACCTGCAGGGTCAGGCGGATACGGTTTTCGAAACTACTGCCATAGTCATCGAGGCGCTGGTTGCTCAGGGGCGAGAGGAACTGGTGCAACAGGTAGCCATGGGCGGCATGGATTTCGACCACCTTGAATCCGGCATTCAAGGCGCGTTCGGTCGAGGCGACGAAGGCCGCGATCACGCCCTGGATCTCGTCCGGGGTCAGCTCGTGTGGCGGTGTGTGTTGCGGGTCGAAAGCGATCTTCGACGGGCCCACCGGTTGCCAGCCGCCCTCTTCCAGTTTGACGCTGCCTTGCTTGCCCAACCATGGGCGGTAAGTACTTGCCTTGCGCCCGGCGTGGGCCAGTTGGATGCCCGGCACAGCACCCTGGGCGGTAATGAAGCGGGTAATGCGTTGCAGCGGCGCGATCTGGACGTCGTCCCACAGGCCAAGGTCTTCGGCGGTAATGCGGCCATCGGCGGTAACCGCCACGGCTTCAGTGATCACCAGCCCAGCGCCACCGACGGCGCGGCTACCTAAATGGACAAGATGCCAGTCGTTGGCCAAGCCATCGACAGCGGAATACTGGCACATCGGCGAGACCGCGATGCGGTTGGGCAATGTCAGCTGACGCAGGGTGTAAGGCTCGAGCAGCAGGCTCATGAGGGCACCTCCCAAGGACTCCAATGGTGATCCGGCCCGGACACTCAATTGCACGTCCCTGGCCCAGGTCCGGTCATAACTTCAGACTAGACCAGAATGGGTGGGGGGGAGGTTCCCTGGGGGTTGGCTTGAGGGTGATGGTACCTGTGAAATCGAGCGCCGCCCGCGCGGCGCTTCGCAGCACAAGGCTGCTCCTACACCTGTTTCGGGCCAATGATTCCTGAGGCATGGCGCGCGGCCCCTCACCGCCCACCTCAATATTGAGTAGGACCAACAAGGCGGTCGCGCGCAACTATCACAGGCCTCACTGGCCGGAAACAAATGGAGCAGCCTTGTGCTGCGAAGCGCCGCGCGGGCGGCGCTCGATTTCCGCCACACCACAAAAATCAAGGCGGACCCCGTGAGCCCTCAGCGCGGCTCCATGTGGGCAATCATCAACTGCACGCTCTCATTACCGCGAAACTCGTTCACATCCAGCTTGTACGCCAGCTCCACCCAACGCACGGTAGGGTTCGGCCACACCTCGCGGTCGACGCCGAAGGCAATGCCATCAAGCCTCACCGACCCACATTCGCTCTTGAGCACCACTTTCAAGTGCCGCTCGCCGACCACTCGCTGCTCGACCAGCTGGAACACACCATGGAACAACGGCTCTGGGAAGTGCTGCCCCCATGGCCCGGCGTGGCGCAGGGCCTTGGCCAGGTCGAGGTGAAACTCTTCCACGGCCAGGCTGCCATCCGACAGAAGCCGGCCGGTGAGGTCTTCTTCGCGCAGCTGGCGCCGCACTTCCTGGTCAAACGCCTCGGCGAATGCCGGGAAGTTGCCTTCAGGCAACGACAACCCGGCGGCCATGGCGTGCCCGCCGAATTTGCTGATCAGCTGCGGATGGCGCGCCGCCACCGCATCCAGCGCATCGCGGATGTGAAAACCCGGCACCGAACGTGCCGAGCCCTTGAGCATGCCGTCGCCGGCATCGGCAAAGGCGATGGTCGGCCGGTGATAACGTTCCTTCAAGCGTGAGGCAAGAATCCCGATCACGCCCTGGTGCCAGTCGGCGTCGAACAGGCACAAACCGTACGGCATCGATTCGACCGGTAGGTCCTTGAGCTGGGCCAGCGCCTCGCGCTGCATGCCCTGCTCGATAGACTTGCGGTCCTGGTTGAGGTCGTCCAGCTGCTGGGCCATTTCCTGGGCCAGGGCGGCGTCTTCGCACAACAGGCACTCGATGCCCAGGCTCATGTCGTCCAAGCGCCCAGCCGCGTTCAAGCGCGGGCCCAGAATGAAGCCCAAGTCGGTGGAGGTGATGCGCCGGTGATCACGGCGGGCCACCTCAAGAATCGCCTTGAGGCCCGGCCGAGCGCGGCCGGCACGAATGCGTTCAAGGCCCTGGTGCACCAGGATGCGGTTGTTGGCGTCCAGCGGCACCACGTCGGCGACGCTGCCCAGCGCCACCAGGTCGAGCAGCTCGCCGATGTTCGGCTGTGCTTGCGTGTCGTAGCGCCCAAGGCTGCGCAGGCGTGCGCGCAAGGCCATGAGCACATAGAAGATCACCCCGACACCTGCCAACGACTTGCTTGGGAAGCCACAGCCCGGCTGGTTCGGGTTGATGATCGCATCGGCGTCGGGCAATTGTTCACCCGGCAAGTGGTGGTCGGTGACCAGCACCTTGAGCCCCGCCGCCTTGGCTGCCGCCACGCCATCGACACTGGAGATGCCGTTGTCGACGGTGATCAGCAACTGCGGCTGGCGCTGCAGTGCGACGTCGACGATCTCCGGCGTCAGGCCATAGCCGAATTCGAAGCGGTTGGGCACCAGGTAATCGACGTGCGCCGCACCCAGCAAACGCAGGCCCAGCACGCCAACGGTGCTGGCAGTGGCACCGTCGGCGTCGAAGTCGCCGACGATAAGAATGCGCTGGCGCTGGTCGAGGGCTTCGACCAGCAGGTCTACCCCCGCCTCGATGCCTTTGAGTTGCTGGTACGGCAACAGCCGCGCCAGGCTTTTGTCCAGTTCGGCCTCGGTCTGCACGCCGCGGGCGGCATACAGACGGGTCAACAAGGGTGGCAGGTTACCCAGCAAGGGCAAGGTCGACGGCAGGGGGCGAGGTTCGATACGCATGGGGTCTTCGGCAATCAGGAAAGGGTCAGGTCAGCCACGCTCACCGAGCAGCCACTCCAGCTGCACTTCGTGCTGGCCACGGTCATCGGTGACGAACACCGTGCCTTCGCTGATCATCACGTCCCACTTGATGCTGCGCGGCATGTCGGTGGCCAGGGTTTCCAGCACCTCCTGCGGCACTGCAGCGATGTTCAGGTTCTTCAGGCCCTTGACCGCAGGCACCACCTTGGTCTCCCACACGCGCAGGCTACCGTAGGCCAGCAGGCTGGTGCGCTCGGTGCGACGGGAGCACCACGTCAAGCGGTCGGCATCCGGTTGGCCGACTTCGATCCAGTGCAGGACGCGATCGTCCAGACTCTTTTCCCACAACGCCGGTTCGTCGACATCCGACAGACCACGACCAAACGACAATTGCTCGTTGTACCAGAGTGCGTAGGCCAACAGACGAACGGCCATACGCTCTTCGGTTTCCGAAGGGTGACGGGCAATGGTCTGCTTGACGCTTTGGTAGACGTTGCGATCGAGGTCAGTCAGATTCAGTTCGAATTTGTAGGTAGTGGACGGCTGGGCCATGGTCGACGGGCTTCTTGCGCAAAGAAAAGTCACACAGTCTAACCGATCCTGCCCCTCGTTGCGCCGCGGCAGTATCTGCCGCTTCGGAGCTATGATAAAACCACGGCTCTGCCCAGTTGCCACGGATGCCCCATGTCTACGCCCAGCAAACCCCTCGCCGGCCTGAAAGTCATCGAACTCGGGACCCTGATCGCTGGCCCGTTCGCGTCGCGCATCTGTGCCGAGTTCGGTGCCGAGGTGATCAAGGTCGAATCCCCCGATGGCGGCGACCCGCTGCGCAAATGGCGCAAGATGTACGAAGGCACGTCGCTGTGGTGGTTCGTGCAGGCACGCAACAAACAGTCACTGACCCTCAACCTCAAGCACCCGGACGGCCGCGAGATCCTCAAGCGCTTGCTGGCCGAGGCCGATATCCTGATCGAGAACTTCCGCCCCGGCGTGCTGGAAAAGCTCGGCCTGGGCTGGGATGTGCTGCACGCGCTCAACCCGCGCTTGGTCATGGTACGCCTGTCGGGTTTCGGCCAGACCGGGCCGATGAAAGACCAGCCAGGTTTTGGCGCAGTGGGCGAGTCCATGGGCGGCCTGCGCTACATCACCGGCTTCGACGACCGCCCGCCCGTGCGCACCGGTATCTCCATCGGTGATTCGATTGCCGCGCTGTGGGGGGTGATTGGGGCCTTGATGGCGTTGCGGCACCGCGAGGTCAACGGCGGCCAGGGCCAAGTGGTGGACGTGGCGCTGTACGAGGCGATCTTTGCCATGATGGAAAGCATGGTTCCGGAATTCGACGTCTTCGGTTTCATCCGCGAACGCACCGGCAATATCATGCCCGGCATCACGCCCTCCTCCATCCACACCAGTGCCGATGGCAAGCATGTGCAGATCGGCGCCAATGGCGATGCGATCTTCAAGCGTTTCATGCAGGCCATAGGCCGCGCCGACTTGGCCGAAGACCCTTCATTGGCCACCAACGATGGCCGCGACCTGCGCCGTGACGAGCTCTATGGGGTGATCGACCGCTGGGCCAACAGCCAGCCGCTTGAGCAGCTCATGCAGGTGCTCACCACCGCCGAAGTACCTGCAAGCCGCATCTATTCTGCCGAAGACATGTTCAACGACCCGCAATACCTGGCGCGAGAAATGTTCCTGCAGGCGCGCCTGCCAGACGGCAAACCCTTCAAGATGCCAGGCATCGTACCCAAGCTTTCGGAAACACCCGGCTCCACCGAGTGGGTCGGCCCTGCGCTGGGCGAACACACTGACGCACTGCTCACCGCCCTGGGCTACGACGCGGCCGCCATCGCAGGCCTGCGCGAAGCAGGCGCGGTCTGACGCCTGCCGCCGCCGATGCGAGCTGCCCACTGGTTACGCACCCTGCTTTTGCTGTGCGCGCTGCTGCCTGCACTGGCCGTGCCGCACGCGGCGGCCAAGGAGCGCTTGTTGTGGCTGGTTCGCGACCTGCCGCCCTTCACCATTTTTGAAGGGACAGAGAAAGGCCAAGGGGTCATTGACCGCCTGCTGCCACTGCTGATCGAGCAGATGCCCGAATACGATCACAGTATCGTCCGGGTAAACCGTGCCCGCGGTATCCAGATGCTTCAGGACCCGAACACTTTTACCTGCGACCCGACCTTGCTATGGACGCCGGAGCGTGCCGAGTACGTGCACTTTTCCATACCGTCGCTGGGGGTGTTGAGCGGGGGGCTGGTGGTGCGCAAGGCAGGTGAGGCACTGCTGGCGCCGTTTCTCACCGACAACGAGGTCGACCTGCCCGGGCTGATGAGCCACACCCCGTTGAAGCTCGGCATCGTCGCCGAGCGCAGCTATGGCACGCAGATCGACGAGATCCTGCGCCAACTGCCAGGCTCAGCACTCAGCCGCCACTACGGCAACGATGCCACCGCCAACCAGTTGCAGATGCAACAACTGGGGCGCCTGCACATGGTGATGGGGTATTGGCCAGAAGTGCGTTACCTGATCCAGCAACAAGGCGGGTCACTGGGTGACTACCAGTTTCATCCGGTTCGGGGCGTGAACCGCTATCAGTTTCTGCATGTGGGCTGCTCAGACTCGGCACTGGGTCGAGAGGCCGTTGCGCATATCGACCAGCTATTGCCCACGCTACGCCAAGAGACCTTGCCAGGGCTCTATGCCCGGTGGCTGGACCCTGAGTTGCAGGCAACGTACCTGGAACAGAGCAAGCAGTTTTTCAAGCAACCCTAGTACTGCAGACAAAAGAAACCCCGGAACGCTGGGGAGGACGCCCGGGGCTAATTGAAAGTCCCTTGGGACTTCCCGTGACAGCCTGCCAGCACCGGAGCAATGCGCTGGCTAGCTGCCCTTACTGTGTCTGATAAGCAATTCAGGCAAAGGTTCCCGGCATTTGCTGTCGCTGTTGCAAGGCAGCAATCACACAGGGCTGCAAGCGGCCTTCGGCAATCTGCAGGTCACGGTGCAAACCGTCTACCAGGTCAATGAGCAGGCGCTGTTCCTGCAACTGGCGCAGGCTCACCGTGCGTTGCAGGGTGATGCCTTCAAGGCTGTCAAAGACGGTCAATTGGCGGTTGCCACTGGCATCGGCAACGCCCAGGTGCGTCTGGTAGGGGGTCAGGGCTTCGTTCAGCAGTCTGCAGATTCTTTCCATCCGGATCACTCGCTGCGTGGTGGGCTATGGAGAAACTGACCAACAAGCGCAGCACAAAGTTCGAAACGCCGCGGCTGTTTCAGTGAGCATGCGGGGCGCAGGTGACAGTTTGAATACGCCCGCCCAGGCGCTGAAGTGCGCGTTGCAGATTGGCCATGGACAGTGGCCACGGCAGCTCGGCGACGACCCACAGCCCCCGTCGCTTCGCCTCCAGGGCCAGGTTCTGCTGTTCGGGTGTGGCTTGGCCGACGAACAACAAAGCGCGCAAGGCGTGGCTACCCGCCAGTTTTTTCAACAGCGCAAGCCCTGCCCTTTTGGGCATGGCGTGATCGAGGATCAGCAAGTCAGGGCAACGCTCAGCGCTCAGGCACGCGTGCAGGTCGGCGGCTTCTTCAGTGATGCGCACATTGAAGATGCCTTGGGCATTGAATGCCTGATGCAGGAGGATTTGATGGGAAGGGCGTGCCTGGTGAATCAGCACATAAGGCCTGGACATGAGCCACTCCTGGAGAAAGGACTGGCAAATCTAGGCAACATCCCAAGAGGGTTAAATAGGAAATATCCGAAATATCAGATGGAAAACCAGACAATCAAGGGCCGCTAAGCAGCCCTTGATATCACCGCAATTAAAGCGGCTTACCGCGGTTACCATGCTGGCTGACAAAGCCCTGAACGGCCTTCAGGTCATTGGCCAGCACCGTGCAACGCTCTTCGCGGCTGAACAGGTCGGCCAGGTGTGCAGGCAATTCCAGCGCCTTGCCAACACCTGCCTTCTCCACGGCTTCCGGGAACTTGACCGGATGCGCGGTACCCAGCACCACCATCGGCGTGTCCAGGCTGCGACGGCACTCGCGGGCGGCCTTAACGCCGATCGCGGTATGCGGGTCGAGCACTTCGCCGGTGCTGGCGAACACTTCGGCGATGGTCTCGCAGGTCTGCTCGTCACTGACGGCCAGCGAGTCGAACAGTTTGCGCGCTTCGGTCCAGCGGTCTTCGTCAACGCTGAAACCGCCACCCTGCTTGAAGTTGTCCATCAACGCGGCAATGGCTGCACCGTTACGGCCGTGCAGGTCGAACAGCAGGCGCTCGAAGTTGGACGACACCATGATGTCCATCGATGGCGACAGGGTCGCGTGCAGGGTTTCCTTGACGTACTGGTTGCCGCTCATGAAGCGGTGCAGGATGTCGTTACGGTTGGTGGCGACCACCAGCTGGCTGATCGGCAGGCCCATGTTGCGTGCCAGGTAACCGGCGAAGATGTCGCCGAAGTTGCCGGTGGGCACCGAGAACGCCACCGAGCGGGCTGGGCCGCCCAACTGCAGGGCTGCGTGGAAGTAGTAGACGATCTGGGCCATGATCCGCGCCCAGTTGATCGAGTTGACGGCCACCAGGCGGGTGCCCTTGAGGAACGACTGGTCGGCGAAGCTGGCCTTGACCATCTCCTGGCAGTCGTCGAAGTTGCCTTCGATGGCGATGTTGTGGATGTTGTCGCCGAAGATGGTGGTCATCTGCCGACGCTGTACTTCCGACACGCGCTGGTGCGGGTGCAGGATGAAGATGTCGACGTTGTCGCAGCGGCGGCAACCTTCGATGGCAGCCGAGCCGGTGTCACCGCTGGTGGCACCGACGATCACCACACGCTCGCCGCGCTTGACCAGCACGTGGTCGAGCAGGCGGCCGAGCAGTTGCAGGGCAAAGTCCTTGAAGGCCAGGGTCGGGCCGTGGAACAGCTCCATCACCCACTCGTTGCTGTTCAACTGGCGCAGCGGCGCCACGGCGGCATGGGCGAACGCGCCGTAGGTTTCCTCGAGGATCTTCTTGAAGTCGGCGTCGGCGATGCTACCGGCGACGAACGGGCGCATCACGCGGAAGGCCAATTCGTGATACGGCAGGCCAGCCCAGGAAGCGATCTCTTCCTGGGTGAAGCGCGGCAGGTTTTCAGGGACGTACAGGCCGCCGTCGCTGGCCAGGCCAGCCAGCAGGACATCTTCGAAATTCAGGGCCGGTGCCTGGCCACGGGTGCTGATATAGCGCATGGTGCAAACCTTCGATACTGAGGCCGGGGCCGCGTGCGCAGCCCAACGGCATGATTCGTTAATTGAGCTGTTCGACGCGGATGCGCACGACCTTGCCGACCACATCCTGCAGGGCTTCCAGGGCGACAATGGCGTCGTTGATGCCCTGCTCGACCACGCGATGGGTCAGCAGGATCATCGGCACCAGGCCGTCCTGTTCCTCGGCTTCCTTCTGCATGATCGACTCGATGTTGATGCCACGCTCCGAGAGGATGCTGGCCACCTGGGCCAGCACGCCGGGGTGATCCTTGGCCTGGATGCGCAGGTAGTAGGCGCTTTCACAGGCTTCGATCGGCAGAATCGGGTGCGCCGACAGCGAGTCTGGCTGGAAGGCCAGGTGCGGCACGCGGTTTTCCGGGTCGGAGGTCATTGCGCGAACCACGTCGACCAGGTCGGCGACGACCGACGAAGCGGTCGGCTCCATACCGGCACCTGCGCCGTAGTACAGGGTCGAACCGGCGGCGTCGCCGTTGACCATGACCGCGTTCATCACGCCGTTGACGTTGGCGATCAGGCGATCGCTCGGGATCAGCGTCGGGTGCACGCGCAGCTCGATGCCTTCAGCCGTGCGACGTGCCACGCCCAGGTGCTTGATACGGTAGCCCAGGGCCTCGGCGTAGTTCACGTCAGCGGTGGTCAGCTGGGTGATGCCTTCGGTGTAGGCCTTGTCGAACTGCAGCGGGATGCCAAAGGCGATGGACGCCAGGATGGTCAGCTTGTGGGCCGCATCGATGCCCTCGACGTCGAAGGTCGGGTCGGCTTCGGCATAACCCAGGGCCTGGGCTTCGGCCAGCACGTCCGGGAAGGCACGGCCTTTTTCGCGCATTTCGGTGAGGATGAAGTTACCGGTGCCGTTGATGATGCCGGCCAGCCAGTTGATACGGTTGGCCGACAGGCCTTCACGGATCGCCTTGATCACCGGGATGCCACCGGCAACCGCCGCTTCGAAGGCGACGATGACGCCCTTCTCGCGGGCCTTGGCAAAGATTTCGTTGCCATGCACGGCGATCAGCGCCTTGTTCGCGGTGACCACGTGTTTGCCGTTTTCGATGGCTTTTAGCACCAGGTCGCGGGCGATGGTGTAACCACCGATCAGCTCGATGACGATGTCGATTTCCGGGTTGGTCGCAACGTCGAACACATCAGCGGTAATGGGGGTACCGGTAATCTGGCAGTTCGGGTTCTGCGAGCGCATGGCAATCTGTGCCACTTCAATACCGCGCCCGGCACGGCGGGCAATCTCCTCGGCGTTGCGCTGAAGTACATTGAAGGTTCCGCCACCGACGGTCCCCAACCCACAGATGCCTACTTTGACCGGTTTCACTGTGAACTCCCCATTGAACGGCCGGCACCTGCGCCGACCGTGAAACATGCCGTCACCCCATGACGACGGCGTACTGTATTGATTACTTGGCTGCTTGCTGCTGGCCGGCCAGGGCCAACTTGGCCACTTGCGGTGCCGGCTGGTAACCCGGGATCACCTGGCCACTTTCAAGGACGATCGCCGGCGTGCCGTTGACGCCGATCGACTGGCCCAGCTGGAACTGCTTGCTGACCGGGTTGGCGCACTTGGCGGCCTTGATTTCCTTACCCTCGACCATCTTGTCCAGCGCCGCACGGCGGTCGCTGGAGCACCAGACTGCCTGCAACTGCTGATCACCTGGCGAACCGAGGCCCTGGCGCGGGAAGGCGACATAGCGCACTTCGATACCGCGGCGGTTGAGCTCCGGCACTTCGGCGTGCAGCTTGTGGCAGTACGGGCAGGTGGTGTCGGTGAACACGGTGATGTGCGACTTGGTCTCGCCCTTGGCAGGATAAACCACCATCTCGGCGGCTGGAATGCCGTTGATGAGCTTGGCAACGCCTTGGCGCTCGGTCTTCTCGGTCAGGTTGACCGGCTTGCCGTCCTGGATCTGGTACAGGTAGCCCTGCATGACGAACTGGCCGTCAGCACTGGCGTACAGCACGCGGCCGCCCTGCAGCTTGACTTCATACAGGCCATTAAGCGGGCTGCTGGCGACGCTTTCAACCGGCACTTCCAGTTCGAGGTTCTGCAACGACTTGCGAATGGCCTGCTCGGCACCGGCATTGCTGTCGGTTGCCGCGGCAACGGCAAAGGTACTGGCCAGCGCCAACGCGGCGGCGGCGAAAATTTGGGTCACGCGCATGGGAACTCCTGAAGGCGGACAGGGGCCGGAGGGCGTCGCCTGCGGAAAAAACGCGGCGACCGTGCGGCCCTTGGTGCAAACCGCCCAAGCCTACCACAACACGCTAGCCGTGAAGGGGTCTGCGAGTACCGGTCGGCGGAACATGAAAATCATTCATCCACGCGGGTGATGCTGGGCGTGCAGTTGCTGCAGACGGGCTTTGGCCACGTGGGTGTAGATCTGCGTGGTCGACAGGTCGCTGTGGCCCAGCAGCATTTGTACCACGCGCAGGTCGGCGCCGTGGTTGAGCAGGTGGGTCGCGAAGGCATGGCGCAGGGTATGCGGCGACAGTGATTTGTCGATCCCGGCGACCTGTGCCTGGTGCTTGATACGGTGCCAGAAGGTCTGGCGGGTCATCTGCTCGCCGCGCAGGCTGGGGAACAGCACATCGCTCGGGCGCCCGTTCAGCAGCTCGGGGCGGCCATTGCGCAGGTAGCGTTCCAGCCATACCACCGCCTCTTCCCCCATCGGCACCAGGCGCTCCTTGCTGCCCTTGCCCATCACCCGCAACACGCCCTGGCGCAGGTTGACCTGATCGAGCGTCAGGCTGACCAGTTCGGTCACGCGCAGGCCACAGGCATAAAGGACTTCGAGCATGGCGCGGTCGCGCTGGCCGATGGCTTCGCCGAGGTCCGGCGCCTGCAGCAGTGCCTCGACGTCGGCTTCTGACAAGGATTTGGGCAACGGCCGGCCCAGCTGTGGCATTTCGACCTGCAACGTGGGGTCGACAGCGATCAGCTTTTCGCGCAGCAAGTAACGAAAGAAGCCACGCAGCCCAGAGAGAAAGCGTGCTGTAGAACGTGGCTTGTAGGCTTGGTCGAGGCGCCAGGCCAGGTGATCGAGGATCAGCTCACGCCCCGCGTCGGGCAAGGCCACGCCCTGCTCCTGCAGCCAGCCATTGAACAACGCCAGGTCGCTGCGGTACGAAACCCGGGTGTTGTCGGACAGGCCTTTTTCCAGCCACAAGGCATCGAGAAACTGGTCAATCAGGGGGTGGTCGAGGGCGGGCATGAAAACTCGGTGGCAAACGACGAAATGACGCTTAGTCTTTCATAACAACGCCGGCATAGGGAGCCCGCATGAACGAACAGCAGATCCTGCTCAGCGTCGCGGGCATCGGCGGCGCCGCCCTGGCCTGCCAGTGGCTGGCGTGGCGCCTGAAATTGCCGGCAATCCTCTTCCTGCTGCTGGCCGGCATCACCGCCGGCCCGCTGCTCGGCTGGCTCGACCCCCAGGCGCTGTTCGGCCCACTGCTGATGCCCTTGGTGTCGCTGGCCGTGGCACTGATCCTGTTCGAGGGCAGCCTGACGTTGCACTTGTCGCAGTGGCGCGACATCGGCAGCGTGGTCCACCGCCTGGTCACAATCGGCGCCCTGTCGACCTGGCTGGTGATCGCCCTGGCGACCCACTGGCTGCTGGGGTTCGACTGGCCGCTGGCGATCCTGTTCGGCACCTTGACCTTGGTCACAGGGCCGACGGTGATCGTGCCCATGCTGCGCGTGGTGCGGCCGAAGGCGGCGATCGCCAACATCCTGCGCTGGGAAGGCATTGTCATCGACCCGATTGGCGCCCTGCTCGCCGTGGTGGTGTACAGCTTCATCATCGCGAGTGCCGATGGCAATGGCCTGAGCCAGAGCCTGGCCACCTTTGCCGGGGTGATCTTCTGTGGCAGCGTACTGGGCGCGGCCGGCGGCTGGCTGTTGGGGCAGGTCATGCGTGAGCAGTGGCTGCCAGAGTACCTGCACAACCTGGCTGCACTGGCGGCAGTGCTGGGCATTTTCATTGCTGCCAACCAGATCGTTCACGAATCCGGGCTGCTGGCCGTGACGGTGATGGGCATGTGGCTGGCCAACATGCGCGGGGTGGATGTGCGGCAGATTCTGCACTTCAAGGAAAACCTCAGCGTGCTGCTGATCTCCGGCTTGTTCATCCTGCTGGCCGCACGCCTCGACCTGCATGCCCTGATCGGCCTGGGCCCGGCGGTGCTGGCGCTGTTGCTGGTGATCCAGCTGCTGGCGCGGCCGCTGAACGTCTTTCTGTCCACCCTGGGCTCGGGGCTGAACTGGCGCGAACGGGCCTTGCTGGCCTGGATCGCACCGCGCGGTATCGTTGCCGCGGCAGTCTCGGCGATCTTCGCCATCCGCCTGCATGAAGCCGGCCATCAGGGTGCACTGCTGCTGGTGCCGCTGACCTTTGCCGTGATCATCGGCACGGTGGTGCTGCAGAGTGCCACGGCCAGGCCCCTGGCGCGCCTGCTCAAGGTGGCCGAGCCTGCCCCCAGCGGCTTTCTCATCGTTGGCGCCAACGGGCCCGCGCGCACCCTCGGCAAAGCCCTTCAGCAATTGGGCTGCCGGGTACTGCTGACTGACTCGAGCTGGGAAAACATCCGCGCCGCGCGCATGGACGGGCTGCCGACCTACTTTGGCAACCCGGCCTCGCAGCATGCCGATGCACACCTGGACCTGGTCGGCCTCGGCCATCTGCTGGGGCTGTCCCCTGCAGGTGAGATCAACGCCTTGGCCTGCGCACGTTTTCGCCACGATTTCGGCCATGGCCGCCTGTTCGTGCTGGCCAGCGGCCTGGAAAAACAGCGCAGCGACAAGCACCGCGCCAGTGAGGAACACCGCGGCCATTTGCTCGGCTCAAGCCCGATGACCTACCAGCAACTGGCCAATCGCTTGCACCACGGCGCCGAGCTGTACAGCACCACCCTGACCGAGGGCTTCGACTGGGACAACTACCAGGCACTGCATGGCGAGCGTGCGCACCTGCTGTTCGCCCGTGACAGCCACGGCTGGGTGCATGTGTCGAGCCCTGACAACCCGCTCACCCCGCAACCTGGCTGGACCCTGGTGGCGCTGGTAGAACCGGCGCCGGTCGCGGGCACGGCCACCACACCTGGGTGAACCTCAGGCTGCTGGCAGCACCGGCACCGGGCGCTTGTCTTCGTCGATGGCGACAAAGCTGAACACACCATGGATTGCCCGTTCACGGCCATCCAGGTACATGTTCTCGACGAACACATCCACCTGCACCTGCAGGCTGGTGTTGCCCACCTTGATCACTGTGCCGACCAGCTCGACGATCGAGCCCGCCGGGATCGGGTGCTTGAAGTCGATACGGTCGGTCGACACCGTTACCAGCGGCAAACGGCAAAAGCGCGTGGCCGCGATGAACGACACTTCATCCATCCAGGCCAGCGCAGTGCCGCCGAACAGGGTGTTGTGGTGGTTGGTGGTGTTGGGGAACACCGCCTTGGTCACGCGGGTCACCGACAGTTCGGTGCGGCGTTGGATTTCCTGGTCTCGGGTTGTCATGTCGGGTCACATCGCTTGGGTTTCAAAACGCAAAAAAGCAGCCCGAAGGCTGCTTTTTTTCTCGCAAGGCGGCCTGGGCCACCGGTCAAACTGCACTCAGGACAGTTTTTCCTTGATGCGAGCGGCTTTGCCGGACAGGTCGCGCAGGTAGTACAGCTTGGCTTTACGCACGTCACCACGACGTTTCACGGCCAGGCTGTCGATCTGCGGGCTGTAGGTCTGGAAGGTACGCTCTACGCCAACGCCGCTGGAGATTTTGCGCACGGTGAAGGCGCTGTTCAGACCGCGGTTACGCTTGGCGATAACGACGCCTTCGAACGCCTGCAGACGGGAACGCTCACCTTCCTTCACTTTAACCTGGACGATAATGGTGTCGCCCGGTGCGAAGGTTGGGATTTCCTTGCTCATCTGCTCGGCTTCGAGCTGCTGGATGATCTTGTTGGTCATGCTGTGCTCCTAAGATGGATACGTGATCCACCATCGATACGTTTAACTATCGTCCCGCTCGCGGAGGTATTCCTCGAGCAGCTTCTTCTCTTCTCCAGAAAGCGAGCGACTTTCCAGAAGATCGGCGCGTCGTTCGAAGGTCCTACCAAGGGACTGCTTCATCCTCCAACGCCGGATATGTGCATGGTTGCCACTTAGCAACACGTCGGGAACACGCTGATCCGCATACACCTCAGGTCGGGTGTAGTGCGGGCAATCGAGCAGACCGTCGGTGAAAGAGTCTTCCTCCGCCGAGTCCACATGCCCTAAAGCTCCGGGCAGCAGCCGCGTAACCGCATCGATCAGTACCATGGCCGGCAGCTCGCCACCGGAAAGCACATAGTCGCCAATCGACCACTCCTCATCGACATGAGCCTCAATAAAGCGCTCGTCGATGCCTTCATAACGACCGGCGATCAGGATCAACGATTCCTGTTCGGCCAGGCCTTTGACCGCTTGCTGAGTCAGCTTGTGGCCTTGCGGCGAAAGGTAGATTACCTTTGCCGATGCTCCGGTCGCTTGCCTGGCGCTAACCAGGGCGTCTTCCAGAGGCTTGATTTTCATCACCATGCCCGGACCACCGCCAAACGGCCGATCATCCACGGTATGGTGGCGATCTGTGGTGTAGTCCCGCGGGTTCCAGCACGTTACCTGAAGCAACCCCTGTTTTACCGCGCGGCTGGTAATGCCGTACTCCGTGATGGCCGAGAACATCTCGGGGAACAACGTGATGACGTCTACGCGAAGGTTACCCATCGTTTAGAAGTCCGCGTCCCATTCAACCCGCATCACGCCTGCTTCGAGGTCGATTGCCAGCACGCATTGCTCCGTATAGGGCAACAAACGCTCGCGATCATCCAGGCTGCCTGCGCACGGCTTGACCACCATTACATCGTTCGCACCGGTCTCCAACAGGTGATCGACCTTGCCGAACAGGTGTTCGTCCTGGTTGATGACCTTCAAGCCCTGCAACTGGTACCAGTAGTACTCGTCGACGGGCAGGTTGGGCAAAAGGCTCCGCGGTATGCAGATCTCGTAACCACTCAGAAGACGGGCTTCATCGCGATCATCGAGGCCTTTCAATTTCACGACCAGGCCCTTTTGGGAGCCACGACCGCTGACCAGCTCTACCTGTTTTACCTTGCCTTCGTGCTTGAGCGTCCAGCGTGGATAATCCAACAGGTTTTCAATCGGATCGGTAAAGGAATACACCTTCACCTCGCCGCGAACGCCGTGAACCGAAAAAATCTTGCCAACGACGATGAGGTCGTCAGCCTTTTCTGGCGTCGCGTTCATATATCTTAGGCAGCGGCCTTGGCAGCTTCCTTCAGCAGCTGAGCAACACGCTCAGACGGCTGTGCGCCCTGGCTCAGCCAGTAGGTGACGCGTTCCTGGTTGACCGACAGCTTGACTTCGGCGCCCGATGCGATCGGGTTGAAGAAGCCAACGCGCTCAACGAAACGGCCGTCACGGGCGTTACGCGAGTTGGTCACGGTCAGGTGGTAGAAAGGGCGCTTTTTCGAGCCGCCACGGGCCAGACGAATGGTTACCATGTGAACATCGTTCCTATAGTCGGTGCTGCAGTTGGTACTGCAGTCGGTGCTGCAAATCTGAAAGCCAAATAGGCACATGCGTGCCCAAAAGGCCGCATATTCTCGGGGAATACACGGACATTTGCAAATGACTTTTTCGGCAAGGCCTCGCCATGCCGTCCAGATTCGCCGGTTAAGCCACGCTTTTCGCGGCCATTGCCCCGCCACGGCGGGGGTTCTGAGCGCTCGTCGGGTAAAAGACGAGCGCCCGGAATAGGGGTTACAGCTTCGGCATGCCGCCGCCTGGCATCATGCCGCCAAGGCCGCGCATCATCTTGGCCATGCCGCCCTTGGCAGAGAATTTCTTCATCATCTTCTGCATCTGCTTGTGCTGCTTGATCAGCCGGCCGACGTCCTGCACCTGGGTGCCGGAGCCAATGGCGATGCGGCGCTTGCGCGAGCCGCTGAGCAGGTCCGGATCGCGGCGCTCGGCCGGGGTCATGGAGTTGATGATCGCCTCCATCTGCTTGAACTGCTTCTCGGCCGCGCCCTGGGCATTGCCCATCTGCGACAGGTTGACCCCGCCGATGCTCGGCAGCTTGTCCATCAAGCCGCCCAGGCCGCCCATGTTCTTCATTTGCTGCAGCTGGTCGCGGAAGTCTTCAAGGTCGAAGCCCTTGCCCTTCTTCAGCTTCTTGGCCAGCTTGTCAGCCTTGGCCTTGTCGATGGTCTGCTCGGCCTGCTCGATCAGGCTGAGCACGTCGCCCATGCCGAGGATGCGCGAGGCGACGCGGTCCGGGTGGAACGGCTCAAGGGCCTCGGTCTTCTCACCCATACCGATGAACTTGATCGGCTTGCCGGTGATGGCACGTACCGACAACGCGGCACCGCCACGGGCATCACCGTCGACCTTGGTCAGCACCACGCCGGTCAGCGGCAGGGCTTCACCAAAGGCCTTGGCGGTGTTGGCGGCGTCCTGGCCGGTCATGGCGTCGACCACGAACAGGGTCTCGACCGGCTTGACCGCGGCATGCAGCGCCTTGATCTCGTCCATCATGTCGGCGTCGATGTGCAGACGGCCGGCGGTGTCGACGATGACCACGTCGATGAATTTGAGCTTGGCTTCGCGAATCGCCGCTTCAGCGATGGCGACCGGCTTCTGGCTGATATCTGACGGGAAGAAGGTTACGCCGATGTCGTTGGCCAGGGTTTCCAGCTGCTTGATCGCGGCCGGGCGGTAGACGTCGGCCGAGACCACCATCACGCTCTTCTTCTTGCGCTCTTTGAGGAAGCGCGCAAGCTTGCCGGCGGTGGTGGTCTTACCTGCACCCTGCAAGCCAGCCATCAGCACCACGGCAGGTGGCGCGGCGTTCAGCGCGAGGTCTTCGTTGGCCGCGCCCATCAGGCTTTCGAGCTCGGCCTGGACGATCTTCACGAAGGCCTGGCCTGGGGTCAGGCTGCGCGACACCTCGGTACCGACCGCACGTTCCTTGACGCTGTTGACGAAATCCTTGACCACCGGCAAGGCAACGTCGGCCTCGAGCAACGCCATGCGCACTTCGCGCAGCGTGTCCTTGATATTGTCTTCAGTCAGCTTGGCCTTGCCGGTGACATGGCGCAGCGTCTGTGACAGGCGGTCGGTCAGGTTTTCGAACATGGTGATCCTTTCAGGCCCAGTAAAAGCCGAGGTTTGTCAGGCGCCCAGGGGGAAAATGCACACACCCGGGGCACAGCAAGGCGGCGATTATAGCGAAGTGCGGCGGCGGCGCACACCTTGCCTTCCCAGCGGCAAGCTACGAGCGTCAAGCGGGAAGAAAATGCAGCCACCTCGCGGATCCGCCTTTGCTTGTACCTTGCGGCTTCCAGCTTGCAGCTCTCTATGCCAAACTCCGTCTCTTTAAGGCTCGCCAACCAGGACTTATGTTCTCCTCACCCAGCCTCATCCCCAACCTGATCGCCGCCGGCCTTTATATAGCTGCGACCCTCTACCAGGGCACGCACCTGGCCCAGGGCCGCAAAGCTGACAAACGGCTGCTGGGCCTGCTCGGCGCCCTGGCTGTCATTGCCCAGGGCGGCGCCCTGTTCTTCCAGCTGATCACCCCGCTGGGCCTGAGCCTCGATTTTTTCAGCGCCGCCAGCCTGATCGCCGTTGCGGTCATTACCCTGACCTTGCTGGCGTGCCTGCGCATCCCGGTAGAAAACCTGCTGGTGCTGCTGTTCCCGCTGGGCGCGGTCACTGCGCTGCTGGCCCAGTTCGCGCCCCCCGGTACCGTGCCGCTGATCAACGAAGAACCCGGCATCCTTGCGCACATCCTGCTGTCGATCCTCGCCTACGGCCTGTTCACCATCGCGGTGTTCCAGTCGTTGCTGCTGTTGCTGCAGGACCACCAGCTGAAAAACAAGCACCCGTCAGGCCTGATCCGCAACTTCCCGCCGCTGCAAACCATGGAAAGCCTGCTGTTCGGCTTTCTCTGGGCCGGCTGGTGCCTGCTGTCGCTGTCGCTGATTTCTGGCTGGCTGTTCCTCGACAACCTGTTCGCCCAGCACCTGGTGCACAAGACCTTGCTGGCCTGCGTCGCCTGGGTGGTGTTCAGCGTGCTGCTGTGGGGCCGCACCCGCCTGGGCTGGCGTGGCCACAAAGCGATCCGCTGGACGCTGGCCGGTTTCTGCCTGCTGATGCTGGCCTATTTCGGCAGCAAGCTGGTTCGCGAATTCATCCTGCATATCTGACGGCCGCCCATGGACACCCTGCCGTACGCACCGCTCCTCGGCACTCTGGCACTGGCGCTGCTCTGGTCGGCGCTTTTCAGCGCCGTGGATGCCGCCCGCCTGCAGCTCAATGGTTCGCTGCGCAATGGCGACGATGGCCAAGCCCCCCTGCCCGCCCAGGCGCTGGTGCTGTGCGCCAGCCTCGGCAAGTTGCTGGTGCTGGGCCTGGCGTGCCTGATTGGCCAGCGCTACAGCGGCGAACACGGCTTCTGGCTGGCAGGCCTGGGCGCGACGCTGGCCTTGCTGGTGTTTGCCGAATTCCTGCCGCGGCGCCTGGCGCGGCGTAACCCGCAGGCGTTTGCAAGCCTGGGTGCAAGCCTGCTGAAAGTGCCCCTGGCGCTTCTGCAACCCTTGGCCTGCCTGCTCGATGGCTGCGCCAAGCTGCTGCTGCGCCCGTTCCGTGTGCAGCCTACGGCGGTCGCCTTGCACCCGGAACAAGACGACGACTTCGACGAAGACGAAGAGCACGAGCCTGCACGCCATGGCCTGCTCGACGGTTTGCAGTCCTTGGACAAAGTCACCGTCAACGACATCCTGGTGCCGCGCAACGAAGTCGATGGCATCAACCTGGACGACCCGATCGAACGCATCATCGAGCAGCTGATCGTCAGCCGTCACACCCGCTTGCCGGTCTATCACAACGACATCAACCAGGTTGAGGCAATCCTCAACACCAAGCTGATCAGCCACCTGCTGCCCAAGGCGGAGCTGACCCTGGAGAAACTCCACGGCGCCTGTTACGAGCCCTATTTCGTACCCGAAAGCACGCCCCTGCAGCTGCAGTTGCTGAACTTCCATAAACAGCAACGCCGCCTGGGTGTGGTGGTGGACGAATACGGCGAGGTGCTGGGCATCGTCACCTTGGAAGACATTCTCGAAGAGATCGTCGGCGAGTTCGAAGACGAACAGGGGCTGGACAACCCGCACGTCCACCCCCAGCCCGATGGCACCTTCGTCATCGAAGGCACCGCCTCGCTGCGCGAGATCAACCGCACCCTGGGCTGGCACCTGCCCTGCGATGGCGGGCCAAAGACCCTCAACGGCCTGGTCACCGAAGCACTGGAAAGCATCCCGGAAAGCGCCGTTTGCCTGAAGATCGGCCGATATCGCCTGGAAATCCTCGAAACAGAGGACAATTGCGCCAGCAAGGTACTGGTGTGGACCGTGACCCGATAGCTATACTCGGGTCACGCTTACCCAGCCCCGCCGTCCCGCCTGCTACCCGCACCCGGCGCCACACGGCCAGTCCGCTCCACTGACACGCCCCGCGGTCCTGCTTCAACACCCCGAACAGTGCCCGCTCCCGCCCCTATCCCCCTTGGGCTATCGTCAGTCGGGCGAGCAAAAGAACAATACGCTCCGGCGTCCGCGTAGGCGTGCCTGCCCTTCGAAGGTACGCGCCCTGGCGGATCAAGCCTTGGAGCACGACCAGACTGTTAGGGACCTACTTAATGACCACGAGCAGCACCTATGCCGAAGCGCCTGCCGCGCCGGTCAACTCCCCCGCACGGGTGGCCACTGCCAGCTTCATCGGCACGGCCATCGAGTTCTACGACTTCTATGTTTACGCCACGGCCGCCGCGCTAGTGATCGGCCCGGTGTTCTTCCCGTCCGGGTCGGGCACCGCGCAGATGCTCGCGGCCTTCCTCACTTTCGGCATCGCCTTCCTCGCTCGCCCGCTGGGCTCGGCGCTGTTCGGCCATTTTGGCGACCGCATCGGCCGCAAATCGACCCTGGTGGCATCGCTGTTACTGATGGGCGTTTCCACCACCGCCATCGGCGTGCTGCCAGGCTACGACAGCATTGGCGTCTGGGCGCCGATCATTCTTTGCCTGCTGCGCTTCGGCCAAGGCCTGGGCCTGGGTGGCGAATGGGGCGGCGCGGCGCTGCTGGCCACCGAGAACGCGCCACCGGGCAAGCGCGCCTGGTTCGGCATGTTCCCGCAATTGGGGCCTTCGATCGGCTTCCTGGCTGCCAACGGCCTGTTCCTGACCCTGGCCCTGGTGCTCAGCGACGAGCAGTTCCGTGAATGGGGCTGGCGCATTCCGTTCCTGCTCAGCGCCGCACTGGTACTGGTCGGCCTTTATGTGCGCCTCAAGCTCGAAGAGAGCCCGGTGTTTGCCAAGGCCATTGCCCGCCATGAGCGCGTGAAGATGCCAGTGGTCGACCTGTTCTCCAAATACTGGGTACCGACCCTGCTGGGCGCTGCGGCGATGGTGGTGTGCTATGCGCTGTTCTATATCTCGACGGTGTTCTCGCTCAGCTACGGCGTGAGTACCCTGGGCTACACCCGTGAGACGTTCCTCGGCCTGCTGTGCTTCGCCGTGGTGTTCATGGCCTTGGCCACGCCCCTGTCGGCTTGGCTCAGCGACCGCTACGGGCGCAAACCGGTGCTGATTGTCGGCGGCCTGCTGGCGGTGGCATCGGGCTTTACCATGGAGCCGCTGCTGACTTCGGGCTCGACCACGGGCGTGGCGCTGTTCCTGGCCATCGAGCTGTTCCTGATGGGCGTGACCTTTGCGCCGATGGGGGCGTTGCTGCCCGAGCTGTTCCCTACCCATGTGCGCTACACCGGCGCGTCGGCGGCGTACAACCTGGGTGGCATCGTGGGGGCTTCAGCGGCGCCGTTCTTTGCTCAGAAACTGGTGAGCATGGGCGGGTTGAGCTGGGTGGGCGGGTATGTGTCGGTGGCGGCGGTGATCAGCTTGATTGCGGTGCTGTGCCTGAAAGAGACCCGAAACACGGAGCTCTAAGTAATGGGGGCTGCTTTGCAGCCCATCGCAGGCAAGCCAGCTCCTACAAGGCCCACACAGCCCTTGGGCTTTGAGCAGAACCTGTGGGAGCTGGCTTGCCGGCGATGGGCCGCAAAGCGGCCCTAACGGTCCTGAATCAGAACTCAACCTTGACTGCCTGCGAAGCGCGAGTCGCCTTGGCTCGCGCCGCTTCGACCGATTCATCACGCGCCAGGCATACGCCCATGCGACGGGTACCGTTGATTTCCGGCTTGCCGAACAGGCGAATGGCCGTGTCCGGCTCGCTCAGCGCAGCGCCAAGGTTGGCGAAGCTGGTCTGTTGCGATTGGCCTTCTGGCAAGATCACCGCCGACGCCGATGGCCCAAACTGACGCACCACCGGAATCGGCAGGCCCAGAATGGCGCGTGCATGCAGGGCGAACTGCGACAGGTCCTGGGAGATCAACGTCACCAGGCCCGTGTCGTGCGGGCGCGGCGACACTTCGCTGAACCACACCTGGTCGCCCTTGACGAACAACTCCACGCCGAACAGGCCACGGCCGCCCAAGGCATCGGTGACTGCCTGAGCCACGCGCTGCGATTCTGCCAGGGCTTTCGGGCTCATGGCCTGGGGCTGCCACGATTCTTGATAATCGCCTTTCTCCTGGCGATGGCCGACAGGCTCCAGGAAGGTGGTGCCGCCGACGTGACGCACGGTCAGCAGGGTGATTTCGTAATCGAAATCGATGAAGCCTTCGATGATCACCCGGCCCTTGCCGGCGCGGCCGCCTTCCTGGGCGTAGTCCCAGGACTTCTGCAGGTCGGCATCGCTGCGCAGCAGGCTCTGGCCTTTGCCCGACGAGCTCATCACCGGCTTGACCACGCACGGGTAGCCGACATCGGCCACGGCCTTGGCATAGTCTTCGTAGGTGTCGGCGAAGTGGTACGGCGAGGTCGGCAGGTCCAGCTCTTCGGCGGCCAGGCGACGGATGCCTTCGCGGTTCATGGTCAGCTGGGTGGCGCGGGCGGTGGGCACCACGGTGAAGCCTTCGTTTTCCAGCTCGACCAGGGTCGCGGTGGCAATGGCTTCGATTTCGGGGACGATGTAATGCGGCTTCTCGGCTTCGATCACTGCGCGCAGGGCGACGCCATCGAGCATGTTGACCACATGGCTGCGGTGCGCCACCTGCATGGCCGGTGCATTGGCGTAGCGGTCTACGGCAATCACTTCGACGCCCAGGCGCTGCAGCTCGATCACCACTTCCTTGCCCAGCTCACCGCAGCCGCAGAGCAGTACGCGGGTCGCGGTGGGCGACAATGGGGTTCCGATACGGGTCATTTCAGGTCCTCGAAGGCATCCGGGGCTGCGCCAGGCTGAGCGCCGCCCGCTGAAAAAGGACCCGTATTCTACACCATCAACCGACCGCGGCAGCCCGCCGGGCGCGAAATGCCATGGCCAGCCACACGGCAGTGACACCGGCGAACTTCGAGGCCATTGCCGTGCCGATCACGGCCGGCGTCAGGGCGCCGATCATGCCGAAGAAAATGAAGGTATCGACCGGGATGCTCAGCGCCGAGCTCAGCCACAGGCGGTCACGCAGCGGCCGACGGGTGATGCTGAACACCAGCCAGTCGATCAGCTCTGAGATGAAGAAGGCGGTGGCGCTGGCCAGCGCGATGGCCGGTTCCGAGGTGACATACGACAGAACAAGGGCCACCAGCATGGCGACCAAGGCGCCATGCCCGAAACGGGTCTGGACCATGTCGCGCAGGATGAACACCAGACCGCCCCAGGCAGACCAGATGATGTCCAGGTGCGGGGCACTGGAAAAGGCGTAGTTGATCAGCACTACGCTACTGATATAGGCGATGAGATAGAACATGAGCAGTAACCGTCAGACAAGCCGCACAGGTTACTTGATTTTGGGGTCAGCGGCAGCCGCGCCTACAAAATCATCCCGGCAGCCACTGCCCGCTCATGGCAAAGCTTCAGCACGGCGCGGCGCTCAGTGTTATCCATGCGCCCCCAGCGCCCGATCTCGGCCACCGTACGTTGGCACCCCGTGCAGATGTCCTGCTCGTCCAGCGCGCAGATGCTCACGCACGGCGACGCCACCGGGCGCTCTGCCTTGACCACTTCACTCATCATCCACCACCAAGTCACGGGCATAGCGCTGGGCGTTGTGCACATAGTGCGCGGCGCCGGCCTCGATCAAGCGCATCTGCTGCTCGCTGAGCTCGCGCACCACCTTGCCCGGCGACCCCATCACCAGCGACCCGTCGGGAATTTCCTTGCCCTCGGGGATAAGCGCATTGGCGCCGATGATGCAGTGCTTGCCAATCCGCGCACCATTGAGGATCACCGCGTTGATGCCGATCAGGCTGTAATCGCCAACCGTGCACCCATGCAGCATGGCGTTATGGCCGACCGTCACCCCCTTGCCCAGGGTCAGCGGCGAACCCATGTCGGTGTGCATCACCGTGCCGTCCTGGACATTGCTGTCTTCGCCGATGTCGATCAGCTCATTGTCACCCCGCAATACAGCGCCAAACCAGACACTGGCACGGGCCTGCAGGCGCACGTTGCCGATCACGGTGGCGTTGGGCGCGATCCAACTGGTCGGATGGCTGTCGACCCGCAGGTCGCCCAGGCGATATTTCATGCTCGCTCCTCAGGATAAACGGCGGCGGTTTGCGGCAAACGGCAGGGTGGGCCCCGCTCAGATCTCGATGTAACGTTCCGGGGGTTGATGCAAGCTGATACCCGCGTCATACAGCAGGTTGACCAGCTCGACGATCATGATCGCCGACAACCCCCAGATCTTGTATTCGCCGTAACGGTAGCTGGGCACATACCAACTGCGGCCCTGGTAATCGATACGGTGAGTGTGGTCCCGCGGGTCCTGGCGGAAAAATTCCAGCGGCACGGTGAATACTGCCGCGATCTCCGCATCATTGGCGCGGTATTCGACGTAATCGGGGATAAGCCCGACGAATGGCGTCACTTTCAGGCCATGCAGCGAAATCAGTGGGCTCAGCGGGCCGATCACTTCCACCAGCCCAGGGGGCAGGCCGATTTCTTCTTCGGCCTCGCGCAAGGCGGTAAACACCAGGTCCGGGTCTTCGGGGTCGCGGCGGCCACCGGGGAAGGCGACTTCGCCACCATGGGTCGACAGCCCCTTGGCGCGCAGGGTCAAAACCAGTTCGGGCGCTTCGCTGCGGGTAATGGGCAAGAGTACCGCCGCTTCGGGAAACCTTCGGTCAGTTTCCAGTGATGCAGGTTCATGGTTGCTCATTCGGCGAAGAAGCTCGTCCAGCATTGCGCACTCTCGTATCCAAGGCCTGTCTTGCATGATGCACCAAAGCCGCGAAGCACCCAAGCCCCGTGCGCTTGCGGCGGCCCCGTCGGCGCGCCAAGATAGCCCAGTCAAAAGGGAAGAACAGCATGAAATTCTGCAGCGCATGCGGCCAACCGGTCGTTCAGCGGATCCCCGAGGGCGACAGCCGCCTGCGGTATGTCTGCGAGTATTGCCAGACCGTTCACTACCAGAACCCCAACATCGTCGCGGGTGTGCTGCCCACCTGGGGTAGCCAGGTGCTGCTGTGCCGGCGCGCCATCGAGCCACGCCGCGGCTACTGGACCCTGCCCGCCGGGTTCATGGAAAACGGCGAAACCCTCGACCAGGCCGCCCGTCGCGAAACCGTCGAGGAGGCCTGCGCCCAGGTAGGGCCCATGGCCCTGTACCAGTTGTTCGACCTGCCGCACATCAACCAGGTACACGTGTTCTTCCGCGCCGAGTTGGCCGACCTAAGCTTTGATGTGGGCATCGAGAGCCTGGAGGTGCGATTGTTCGAACAACATGAGATACCGTGGGACGAGCTGGCTTTCCGCACCGTCACACGCACACTAGAATGCTACTATCGCGACCGCATCGGGCAGCACTACCCCATAGGCCATGAGTACCTGCCGCCGATGAACGTCTCGCCCACTACTTAAGCCTGCAGGTGCTGCTTCATGCGCTGGTTGTTTGCCCTTTTCTGCCTTTGCGTTACCTCGGTGTCCCAGGCTGCCTTCACCGAGACCATCATTCGCAAGCCGCAGCCACCGGTGCCTGCGCAGTCGCAATCGCAGGCCGCCATGCAGCCGCTCATCGACAAGGTGCTGGTGATCAAGTCCCAGCGCCGCCTGCAACTGATCAGCCGTGGTGAGCCACTGAAGACCTACCGGATTTCCCTGGGCAAGCAGCCCAAGGGCGCCAAGGAACGCGAAGGCGACAAGAAGACCCCCGAGGGCCTCTACTGGTTGGACTGGCGCAAGCAGAGCGACCGTTTCAACCTGGCCATGCATATCAACTACCCGAACATCAGCGACGCCGCCCGCGCCACCCGTGAAGGCGTAAGCGCCGGCAGCATGATCATGATCCATGGCACGCCGATCAACGACGAATACCCGGAGTGGTACTTCCATACCCTGGACTGGACGGACGGTTGCATTGCCATGCGTAACCGCGATATGCAGGAAGTCTGGGAACTGGTCAAGGACGGGACATTGATCGAGATCCGCCCCTGACAGGGCGCTTGTAGCGACTTGTAATCAATGCTTGGAACTCGGTGTCAAGCTGTATGTGCTACGATCGGCATACCCAGAGGGACTCACTGTGAACAAGCAATTGCAATCAAAAGCACGCCTCCCAATTGCCGGCAAGAAAGGCGTCATCGCCTTGCACAGCAAGAGTGGCATGGTCACGGCTTATCGCAATGCGGGTGCAGTAGTTGAGGAGCATGCGACAAAAAGCCTGAGCGTCCGCGTATTGAGCTCAGGCACTTCGCGCGGGCGTACCAGCCGTGCACCACACTTGTCCGACATGGAAAAAGAACTGGCCGAACTCAAAAAGGTGGTTGCTGCCTTGGCTGTTCGCTCAGTAATCAAAGATGAGGTTTTGAACTTCGATCAGGAAGGCATGACTGTTCTGGACGCCGACATCGCTGATCAGTTGCTCGATAACCCTCCAGAGCCCAATGAAGCGCTTCGCAACTTACTTGCCTTGCGCTAAGGCCTTGCGATGGAATTCATCACCGTAGCGTTTGATAAGACGATTGATCGAACTTCGTTCGACTGCTCTACCCCACCCCGCTCTGAATACCTACATAGCCCAGCAAGCCGGCCAGGACGAAAAGCGCAATGTCTCGCGCACCTTCATGTACCTGGAGGACGGGATGCTGCTTGGCTACTACACCCTTGCGAATACTTCAGTAGCGCTCGATGAGCTGAGCGAAGAACAGGCGAGGAAGATGCCTCGGTACCCCATGCCGGCAGCCATGCTGAGTCGCCTGGCTGTTGATCAGCGCATGCAGCGAAAGGGGCTTGGACAGCGGCTAATGGCCGACTTTTTCCGTCGTATCTACACGGTTTCAAAACACTCCGGGGTGGCCTTCATCGTTGTCGACGCAAAAGATGAGCAGGCAGCCAAGTACTATCGGGAGCTATGTTCATCCCCTCGAAACACAACCCACTCCGCCTGCTGCTATCGACTGCGACAATCATTCAAGGCCTGCGACCCCAAGAGCAGCTTAAAAACTAACGCTCGCTGCACGGGACTGGCTCAATGGCTGCACTTCCATGCTTCCTACAAACCCCTCATCGTGTAGGAGCTTTCGCACCTTCAACCACGAACCCGCCTGACATCCGCTTAGGCGGCGTACTGCATCCAAGCGAATCACTTAATTCTTAGCATCCACGCAGACGAATACGAAATCCGTACGTCATCTGCGGGGTGCTTCAATGCCGTACCGAATACGCATCATTGCCAGCAGCCTGCTTGCCTGCTGGCTGGCCAGCCCCCTGGCCTGGGCCGGCGACCTGGCCAGCCAGCAGTTGCGCGACCAGCAGCAAACGTTGCGCCAGCTGGAACAGCAACAACGGCTCGAGCGCTGGCAGCGTGCCCCCGCCCCGCCAGGCGATGACGAAAACCAGGCCCTACAGGCGGTCGACCGCCACTGCTGGGCGGTGACCGGTGCTCGTCTGGCGGGCCACCGTCAGGTGCCGGGCACGGCACTGGAAGCGACCGTGCGGCCCTTCATGCAGCCTTGCATGGGCATCGTCGACATCAACCTGCTGCTCAAGGCCATCACCCAGCGCTATGTGCAGGCGGGCTACCCCACCAGCCGCCCTTACCTGAGCCAGCCACCCGAGGATGGCGCGCCGCTGGACATCCTCATCAGCGAAGGCTTCGTCGAGTCGATCGAACTTGGTGCCGACCTGCCGCTTTCCTTGCGTGGTGCTTTTCCTGACGTGCTGGGGCAGCCGCTATACCTACCGGCGCTGGAGCAAGGGCTCGACCAACTCAACCGCCTGCGTGCCTATGAACTGAGTGTCGACTTGCTGCCCGGCGCCCTGCAGGGCGGCACCCGAGTCGTGGTTCAGCCCCACAAGACCGCCTCGCGCTGGCACCTGGACAGCCGCCTGGACAACCGTGGCAGCGAACTGACCGGCCGCCATCGCCTGAACCTCGGCATTGGCCTGGACAGCCCGCTTGGCCTGAACGACGACCTGCGCCTGTCGTTGGCCAGGACCGTCATCGATGCGCCGGGGCGAAGCAACGGTGTCACGGCGTACTACAGCATTCCGTACGGCCCGTGGACCTTCGCCGCCAGCGCCAGCCAACTGAGCTACCGCGCGCCCATCCCCCAAGGGCGCCAGACCAGCAGTGGCAACAGCCGCTTTCTGGGGCTCAGCGCCGAGCGGGTGCTATGGCGCAACCAGCAGGGCATGCTCAGCGCCAGCGCCCGGCTGGACCGCAAGCAGCTCACCAACCGCACCGGCGGCAAGGCCGTGAGCCTGCAGAGCCCCACCCTGACCACGGTGGAAGCCGGCATCAACCTGCTGTGGCTCGAAGGCGGCCTGTGGCACGGCTACCTCGGGTTCGCCCAAGGGGTGGACTGGTTTGGCGCGGACGCTTCAGCGCCCAGTGCGCTGGGCCCACGACCGGACTTTCACAAGTACCGCGGCACGCTGCTGCACCTGCGCCAAGGCCCGGCGCAGCGGCCCTGGCGCTGGCAGAGCGAACTGGGCCTGCAGTACAGCCGCGACCGGCTGCCGGCCGTCGAGCAACTGCTGGCCAGCGATGATTCCGCTGTGCGCGGGTTCCGCCTGCGCACTTACTCCGGCGCCAGCAGTGCCGTCTGGCGTAACACCTTCAGTTATCCGCTGACGCCGCCCTGGGCCGGACCGCTGCAGCTGCGGCCCTATGCCGGCCTCGATCAGGGCTGGACCCGGCTGGCTCGCGACAGCCCCGTTCAACGCCTGGCAGGCGCGGCAGCCGGCATCGAATTGAGCTTGCCCGACAGCCGCGTGCGCCTCGACTACCAGCGCGCCTTGTACACCAGTGACCTGCCCCGCGCGCTTCTGGAGCCGGGCTTCTGGGTGCTGGAGTGGAACCTGAGCATCTGATTCACCCCACAAAAAAAGAGAACGAGACCATGCAAACGCGCTCGCAGTTCACGTCTACCCGCCCGGATACCTTGCGTTGGGCCATCTTCCTCGCCCTGCTCGGCTCCAGCAGCGTGCTGGCCCAGGGCGGCCTTGAAGCCGCTACCGGCCCAGGTGGCACCCCGGTCATCAACAATGGCCATGGTGTGCCAGTCATCGACATTGTCGCCCCCAACGCCGGCGGCCTGTCACACAACCAGTTCCTCGACTACAACGTCGGCAACCCCGGCGTGGTGCTGAACAACGCCACCCAGGCCGGCCAATCGCAACTGGCCGGTGCCCTGGCCGCCAACCCGCAGTTCCAGGGCCAGGCGGCCTCGACCATTCTCAATGAAGTGATCAGCCGCAACGCCTCGCTGATCGAGGGGCCGCAGGAAATCTTCGGCCGCCCCGCCGATTACATCCTGGCCAACCCCAATGGCATCACCCTCAACGGGGGCAGCTTCATCAACACCACGCGCGCGGGCTTCGTGGTCGGCACCCCAGAATTCGAAGACCAGCAACTCAAGTACCTCGACACCCTCAATGCCAGCGGCGCCCTGCAGGTACTGCCCGGTGGCCAGAGCAACAGCACCGGCGCGCTTGACCTGATCGCGCCGCAGGTAGACAGCAAAGGGCTGCTCATGGCCGGCAGTGAACTGAACGTCACGGTGGGCCGCAACCGCATCGACCAGGCCAGCGGCCAGGTGGTCGAGCACTTGCCCGGCACAGCGGCCAGTATCGATGCCAGCCTGTTCGGGGCCATGCGCGCCGGGCGCATCCGCGTGGTGAGCACCGCCGAGGGCGCGGGCGTGCGCATGGGGCCCGTTCAGGCGCATGCCACCGACGGTATCGACATCCAGTCAGCCGGTGGCCTGCACATCAGCGGCAAGGCCGACACCCGCGCCGAACTTCACAGCGAACGGGGCGCCCTTGCCCTCAGCGCCGCCGACGACCTGACCCTGCGCGCCGTCGATGGCCAGGCACAACAGGTGGTGGTCACGGCCGGCCAGAAGCTCACCCTGGACGCCGACAGCCTGGAAAACACCCAGCACGATCGCGAAAACTGGAACAAGAAGTTCCTTTTCATCACCCGCGAAACCTACAACCGCGAGCGCACCACCCGCGACCGTCAACAGCAGGGCACGCAGTTGCGCGGCCATGACAACGTTCGGCTGCAATCGGGTGCCGATATGCGCCTGTTGGCCGCCGACGTGAGTACAGGGGGTGTGTTGAACGTCGACAGTGCAGGCAACTTGGACATCGTGGCGGGTATCGACAGCAAACACATCACCGAACAGGTGCGCCACCGCAAGGACCTGTGGCGCGGCGACAGCGATACCGAGCAAACCCGTGAAACAGCCCGGGGCAGCACGTTGAATGCCGGGCGCCTGATACTTACAGCAGCCGACGCCCTCAAGGTTGACGGCAGCACGCTGCATGCGAACAACGACATGCAATTCAAAGCCCGGCACATCGAGGTCGGGACCACGGCCTTGCAGGAAAGCGGCACCCAACGCAATTACCGCGGCGACCTGGTCTCTGGCACCTTCTTTGGCGACCGCAAAGGCAATGACAGCCAAGCGCAGGTCGTGGCTGGCAGCAGTGTGACGACGGACGGCAAGCTGAACATGACGGCCGACCAGGTCACCATCAAAGGCAGCAAGGTGCATGGCAAGGAAGACTCGGTGCTCTACAGCGAAAACGGCCTGCTGGCGATCGAAGCCGACCGCGGCAGCAGCACCTCGACCGATCACCAGAGCGACAGCAAACTGTTCGGCCTGATCGGCAGCGACCGCAAGCACACCACACGCAAGGACCAGGTACTGGTCAGCGACGTCTCGTCCAGCAGCAACCTGCGCCTGGCCAGCGCCGACGAACTGCGTATCCACGGGGCAAAGGTCGAAGCAGGCAAACACTTGCAGGTAGAAGCCAAGGGCGACCTGGTGATCGACAGCGCGCAGTCGCGCAACGAAACCGACACCCGGCACCAGCAGCGTGGCCTCAGTGTCGGCGCCAAGCAGACTGAAGAGGCGCAGGATGGCAAACCGGACTCGCGCCAGTACGAGGCCAGCCTGGGCTATCAGGTCGCTACCACGACCGGTACGACACAGGAAACATCACAAGTCTCCAGCGAACTCAAGGGCGCCTCGGTAGGCCTGCAAAGCGATGCCCATTTGCAGGTCAATGGTTCCAAAGTTCAGGCCAGCGCCGGTGACCTGAACGTGACCGCCAAGCACATCGCCTTGGGTGCAACCCGCAATGAGCGCGAGTCCATCAGCAAGAACAGCCAGAGCGGAGGCAGCGTTAAAGTGACGGGGGGTATCGATCGTTTGGGCAGCGCCTTCGCAGGCCATCACAACACCCAGACTCAGCTCGAACGCGACAGCACGGTACAAGGCAGCGAATTGAAGGCCAGCGCCGGGGTGAAGCTGGAGGCCGAGCATTTGCTCACCGAAGCCGCACGCGTCGATGCCGGCCAGCAACTGAAGGTCACCGCCAAGCACATCGAGAACCGTGCCGTGCAGGACACCCATGAGCGTGAAAGCGTCACAGACAATTGGGCCGGCAGCCTCGGTGCCAGCGTGGAATACCGTGACCTCACCCGCCCCATCGAACGCCTGGTACTCGGTGAGGAGGCCGCGCGCTTTCAGCAAGCCTCGCCCGAAGACGCGATGGCGGCCCCGAGCGTCGGCGCCGACATGACCGTGGACCATCTCAAACGCCTGGAGAACCAGCGCCGCAGCTTGGCCCAGGTGAGTGAGCTGACCGGTGCAACGGTCGAGGTCAAGGCCGGTGTCATCGATGACCAGGGCACCGCGTGGAAGGCCAACGCCGGGAAACTGCTGATCGACGCCTCGCAGCACACCCTGCGGGCAGCCGAGAACACTCAGGTAGATACCGTGCAGCGCATGGCCTATGGCGGCGATGCCCGCGTGGACACCAGCAGCGGCAACGACCTCAATGTTCGCGCCGCCGGCAAGGGCGGCTCGCTGGGCAAACAGGACACTGCCAGTACCGCCGTGCCCGGAAGCCTCTATGGGCAACAGGGCATCCAGGTACAGCTGGGCAGCGATGGCCTGTACGAAGGCACGCGCATCGACGGTGGCGAAGGCAACGTGGCCATGCGCAGTGGGGGCACCTTGTCGTTGTCCCAAGCCAATGACCGTAATACCCAGTCCGCAGGCCAGCTTGACGGCAACGCCTGGGCCAAGGTTGGCAATCGCCCCGGCAGCACTGGCGTCGACGCCCGCGGCTACCTTGATCACCACCAGCAAGACAGCGCGCAGACCAAGGCCCAGGTTGCGCAGATCGATGCCAAGGGCGATGTTCACCTGAGCAGTGATGGCGACCTGAAGCTGGAGGGGACGCGTATCGGCAGCCGTGACGCCAAGGTCGGGGATACCCTGCTGGAAAGTGGTGGCCGCTTGCAGGTCACTGCAGGCAGCGATACCCAGCAGGCCAAGGGCAGCAACCTGGGCGGCGGCCTGGAGCTTGCGGTCAAGACCGGCGCAACGAAAGGGGGCGGCATCGGCGGGCACTTCAACCACGGCAAGCAGAACGAAGATGCCAGCCAGGCTGTCGATGCCCGCTTCGACAGCGCCGGCACACTGACGCTGAGCAGCCGTGCCCGCGAGGACATCGCCTTGCACCTGCAAGGGCTGCACGCCTCAGCCGAACAGATCGTGCTCAACGCCGCCGGGGGCGGCATGCGGGTGGAAGCATCCAGCAACCGGGAGCAACGCGACAACCTCGACATCACCGCGGGGGCCGGTTTCAACATGGCCAAGGGGGATACCGATACCCGTGGTCTGCATGGCCGCGCACAGGTCGCCCTGGACAAACGTGACAACCAGACCTGGAACGCCAGCCAGCTGCGCGCTGAGGGTATCCAGTTGCACAGCCGTGGCGACACACGCATCGAAGGTGCCAGCCTGGAGGCAGGGCGTATTACCGGTGAGGTCGGCGGCGATCTGCGCATTGCCAGCCGCAAGGACAGCGTCGATAGCCTGACCGTGAAAGCTGACGCACGCCTGAGCCAGGAAAAGAACCCGCAAGGCTACACCAACGCCGCCACCGCGCTGGCAGGGCCGCTGGGTAGCAAGGTCGGCGAAAAGGCCGGCCCAGCCTTGAGCAAGGCCGAACCTGGTTTCTCACCGACCTTGCGCCTGGACCTGTCGCATCAACAGCGCGACACCGTGGCCAGGCAGACCACGCTCAAGGGCAGCGAAGGCATCGCGCTGAAGGTTGCGGGCGACGCTCACTTGGTCGGCGCGCGGTTGCAGTCGGCCAAGGGTGATGTCGAGCTGAGCGCCAATGCGATTAGCCAAGAGACCCTGAGTGGCAGCGACTACCGCCGCGATGTGTCGATTGACGTGTCCAACTCGCCGGTGGACCTGGGCACAGCAGTGGCTGAGTTCACCAAGGGCAAGGGCGCGGCTGACGGCGAGAATGCGCTTGATCTTGGGGTATTGCGTACCAGCGGGCATAACCGCAGCGAGCAATGGGTATCGAGTACCCAGGGCAAGGCGGACTGACCCCTCGCCCACCGCACCCTGGTAGGAGCAGCCTTGTGCTGCGAAGAGGCCCGTGGCAGCAGCGAAGATTTGGTGTGTTGTCACCGGCCTCTTCGCAGCACGAGGCTGCTCCTACAGGGGGGTGCGTTTCACCGCAGGTCCGGGTGGTTACCAACGGACCCGCCGCTGCCCTGTCGTTGCCTCCAGCCCCAGCCACTGCGCCCACCGGTAGGAGCAGCCTTGTGCTGCGAAGAGGCCCGTGGCAGCAGCGAAGATTTAGTGTGTTGTCACCGGCTTCTTCGCAGCACGAGGCTGCTCCTACAGGGGGGTGCGTTTCACCGCAGATCCGGGTGGTTACCAACGGACTCGCCGCTGCCCTGTCGTTGCCTCCGGCCCCAGCCACTGCGCGCCGCGCAGCAGTGGGGTCAGGGCAGCATCGGGTTGCAGCGCGATGGTGATCTGGGCCTGTCGCCCCCGCACATCGGCGTCCACGTCGAGCTGATGCTGCCCTGGCTGCAGCAACTGCCCCAACAGGTGCCAACCCCCGCGGCACTGCACCTCGACCCGGCCCTGCCCCAACCCCAGCGACCAGGGCTCACTCAGCGCCAAGTCCGTAACCGTGAGGCGCCCATCGCTGGCCAGGCACTGCCGCCACGCACCCTGTACACGCACCCAACCCTGCCACTGCCCGGCCAGACGATACGCCGCCGCTACCGTCACCTGTGCCGCTGACGGGCGCACTTCCCCCTCCCAGCGCCAGGGCCAACCGTGGACCTGCACGTGCCACGCCTGTCCCTGAAACCCCAGCGCGCCCTGCCCTTGCAAACGCCAAGGCTGTAAGGTCCATTGCAACGGCCCGAACGGGCCGATCTGCTGCGCTTGCCCCTGCCACAGGCTGCCGCTCACACCCCCGGCCGGTACCCCAAAGCCACGCACCAGCCAGCTGGCGGGCAACTGCACCAGTAAGGTCACACTGAACACCAGCAGCAACCACGCCACTGCGCCCCGGCTCATGGCCGAAGTACCAGGTCGAAGCGCATGCCCTGGGTGTCTTGCTCCAGCCCCCACTGCAAGGGCTGCGCGCCTTCGGCCTGCAGCACACGTACCCAACCCAGCAAGGCCTGCTCATCGCCCACCTGACCGCGCAGGTGCCAAGCCTCGCCCTGCGTGACCACCTCCAGTAATTCGATCTGCCGCGCCTGAGCCGACTGGCGCAGACGCTCCAGGTTCAGCGTCGCACCGCCCTGCAAACCTACTGCCATTTGCGCCAGCGCCTGCCATTGGCTCAGCGCACGCCATTGCGCCACGCCTTCACGTAGCAGCAGCACGCTCGACAGCAGCGCGATGAGGCACACGGCCAGCGGCAAACGGTGACGCTGCATCCACGCCGTGCTCATGCCGCCACCTCCAAGTCGAACACCACGGTTGGCGACGACTCGCCGCCACTCACCTGCACCTGAGCGCCCACCGCACTGGCCATCTCGCGCCAAGGAGGTGTGGCGCCCTCGCCCTCCAGCCGCACATGCCAGCGCTGGCCATCAAAACGCACCGCTTGCAGGCGCCAGCCGGGATGCTCACTCAGCCAGGCGTGCAAGCGCCCTTGTAAATCGTCGAGCTGACGCAGGCGCACTTGCTGCTGCAAGCCGGCCTCACGCAGGCGCTTGAGCGCCTGAGCAGCCTGCCTGGGGCCCGCCTGCTCACCCGTCACGGCAATCACCTGGGCTTGCCAGAGCTGGGCCTGGCGCCATTGCTGGGCCGCCCACACGCCGCCCCAGGTGCACGCCAACAGCAGGCAGGCAGCCATGAGCTGGCACTGCTGCCGCGTCGGCCCCGCCAACGTGCGACGCCGCCGCTGCTCGAACAGGCCAGGCAAGCTGTCCAGCGCTGCCAATGCTGCAGGCCACTGGCCTTCCAGAGGTAGCCTGCGTAATTGCGGCCAGGGTTCGACCAGCACCTCGCCCATGGCTTCAGGCCAGGCCAGCCAATGCTCGCCAGCGTCTTCGCTCAGCCCCTTGAGCAGGCTGACCCCGTCTTGCTTGCGCCACCACCAGGCGGCCCCCGCCTCGGGTGCCGGCAGCAACTGGAATTCAGCCCAACAGCGCTCGGCCGTCAGCCCCCACTCGGCGCATTGCCCGCGCCAATCGTCCAGGCGCTCGCGCGCCACCGCCAGTAACCGAACTTGCCCGGCCTCACGCCCCAAATACCCGCACACCACCTCATCCGCGCCTTGCAGCAAGCGGTCTTCAAGCAGCAATGGCCATTCTTCACGCTTGAGCCCTGGCGGTGCGGGCAACTGGAAATGGCTGCACTGCTCGGCCGGCACGATCAACGCCACCCGTGCCTGCAGGTTCGCCGGCGGTTCGCCCTGCCCCTGGCGTAGCGCGACACCGCCCTCGACCAGTGACCAGTCCCAAGGGCTGCCAGGACGCACCAACAGCCAAGGTCGAGCCGGTGAGCGTCGACGCCAGTCAAGGTTCATGAGCGCCCCCAGGGAAGGACGAAGGTGCAGGCATACGGTGCTCCATCACGTTGCAATTCCAGGCGCACGCCACGGCCGGGGTGCGCGGGTTGGTCGGAAGGCCAGGGCAGCCAGCGGCCACCCTGGTGGTAAAGGATGTTCATCGCGCTCACCCGCCCTAGCTGTTCACGCAGCACCCAGCGCGGCGCCGAGGCGGCATACAGGTCCGCCGAGGTTTCCAGTAGCAGGCGTTGCTCACGCGCCTCGAAGCGCAGACGTTGGCGCTGCAAACGCGACCCGCCTTCGGCCTCCGGCAAGCCTGTCGCCGCCACCCACAGCAGTTGGCCGCTCGTCGCTTGCCAGTCGAACCAACGGCCGGGCAAGGGCAATCGCTGGTCATACACCCGGCGCAGGACCGGGCTGTCGAAGCGCCGCTCCAGGGCCAGGCAGAAATCCAGCACCGACGCCTCCTGGCTGCTCACCTGCAACCGCTCACGCACCTTCAGCCAGCCATTGACCAACGCTGCCAGCATGACGCCGAGCAGCGCGGTGAGGGCCAGGGCCACCATCAGTTCGATCAGGGTCAGGCCTGCCTGCTGCCGCTTCATGGGCGCTCCAGAAACACACTGTATTGGCCAAGCGGCAGCCGCTGGTCGCGGTCGCCGAACAGCAGCAGTTCACCCCTGCGCAGGTCGCGCACGCCAGTGCGGCGCAGTTTCAGCTGCCAATGGCACACCTGGCCGCCTTGGCTCAGTTGCCCATCCACCTGATTGTGGGCCGGCCAGTACTGCTCGACGGTGAAACGGGCTTGCAGTTCGCGAGCGCAGAGCAGGCCAAGGCGGTGCTGTTGCAAGTTGTCCTGCACGGCCAGGCGCTGGCGCAGGACCTGGCTGGTGATGACCGCCAACACGGCGGCAATCGCCAGGGCCACGGTCACTTCCAGCAGGGTGAAACCACGCTGCTGGCGCCTCATGGCAGCGCCGCCGTCTGCAGGCGGCCGTCACGGCTCCAGGCCCATTGCTGGCTGCCCTCGGCCCAGCGCCAGCGCACCGAACCCGGCTGCGCCCAACCTTGCGGCGTGAACAGAATGCGCGGCTGCGGGCTGGCTGGCCAGTCGGGCTGCAAGCCTTTGGGCCACTCGCCCAGGCTGACCGGTTCGACGACCCAGCCATCGCGTTCACGCCGCACGAACTCCGGGCGCTGGCCGGTCCAGCGCAGCCCGCGTAACTGGCCGGCATGCCGTGCCTCGGCGGCCTGCACGCGCACCTGTGCAGCCAGCCGCTGCAAGGCCTGATCGACGCTGGCCTTGCCGCTGTCGAGCGACGCCACGGCGAGCCCGGTCATCAGGCCGGCGATGGCCAGTACCACCAGCAGTTCGATCAGGCTGAAGCCTTGTTGATGGGCTAATGGGACCGCTATGCGGCCCTTCGCGGGCAAGCCCGCTCCCACAGGTTCGGCACAGGTCTTCAGGCCTGTATGTATCCTGTAGGAGCGGGCTTGCCCGCGAAGGGCCACATCAGGCTTATCTAACATGCTTTACAGCGCCCAGTTACCCAGGTCGGCATCCTGACCTTCGCCGCCCGGCACACCATCGGCGCCCAGCGAATAAACATCCACCCGGCCATGCTCACCGGGCATGCGGTACTGGTAAGGAGTACCCCACGGGTCTTCCGGCAAACGGCGCACATAACCATCGCTGCGCCACGATCGCGGCAGCGGCTCTTGGGCCGGTTTTTTCACCAGCGCGGCCAGGCCTTGTTCATTGCTCGGGAACCGCAGGTTATCCAGCCGATACATGTCCAGTGCCTGTTCGAGGGTGGCAAGGTCGGCCATCACCTTCTGCCGCATGGCTTTGTCTTGGTTGCCCAGCACGCTGGGAGCGACCACGGCGATCAGCAGGCCGATGATGAAGATCACCACCATGATCTCCATGAGGGTGAAACCACGCTGACGGTTACGACGATGCTGCATGGAAGTACTCCTTGTGTTCACAGTTGCAGGCCCTGATTGAGTTGCATGATCGGCAGCAGCACCGCCAGCACGATGAACAGCACCACGGCGCCCATCACCAGGATCATCAGGGGTTCGAAAAGCGCCATGGCGGTGTCCACTTGGCGGGCGAAGCCGCGTTCCTGGTCGTCGGCGACGCGTTCGAGCATGTCAGCCAACGTGCCGCTGGCCTCGCCGCTGCCGACCATGTTCACCAGCAACGGCGGAAACTGTTGGCAGGCATCCAGCGCACGGTGCAGGCTGGTGCCGCCTTGCACCTGCTGGCGCACCTGTTCCATGGCCTGGCGAATGCGCCGGTTGGCGACCGTCTCGGTGGCCACCTGCAACGCTTCGAGCAGGGCTACGCCACTGCCGCTGAGAATCGCCAGGCTGCGCGCCAGGCGTGCGCTTTCCAGCACCTGCAGCAGGCTGCCGATACGTGGCAGGCGCAACAGCCACGCGTCCCGGCGCAGGCACCAATGCGGCTTGCGCAGCAGCCAGCTGGCGAGCAGCGCCCCTGCCAGCGCCAGCCCCAGCAGCCACGGCCCGGCGTGCACCAGCCCTTGGCTCAGGCCGATCAGCACGGCGGTAATCAACGGCAGGCTCTGCCCGGCGTGGGCGAACTGTTCGGTGAGCTTGGGCACTACGAACGTCATCAGGCCGACCACCACCGCCAGCGACACGCCCATCAGCACACAGGGGTAGATCAAGGCAGTACGCGCTTTGTGCTGTTGCCGTTGCACCTGCTCCAGGTGATCGGCCAGGCGCGTGAGCACCTGGGCCAGCCGCCCGGAGCGCTCACCGGCCTCGACCAGCGCACAGTACAGGCCACTGAACGGCGCCCCCTGGCGGGCCAGGCTACGCGCCAGCCCCAGGCCCTCGGCGAGCGAGCCGCGCAAGGCGACCAACACGCTGTGCAAGGCCGGCTGGCGTAATTGCCGTTCGAGTGTGGCCAAGGCATCGACCAAGGGTATGCCCGCGCCAGTCAACGTCGCTAACTGGCGGGTCAATTCGCACAGCTGTGCACGGCTCAAGCGCTGGCGGCGGGGTTGCCGGGTACCTGCCTCATGGCGTTGCAATTGGCGGGCGAACAGGCCCTGCTCACGCAACAGTTGCCGTGCATGGCGCTCGCTGTCGGCCTGCAGGCTGGCCTTGTGGGCTTTGCCGGCCAGGTCGACGGCTTGATAGCGATAAGTCGGCATGGCTCAGCCCTGCACCGCGCGCAGCACTTCGGCCAGGCTGGTTTCGCCCCGCGCCAGGCAATCACTGGCCATGGCCACCAGGCTGCGTCGACGATCGGCCAAGTAGTCCTGCATGGCTTGCTCACTGGCGCCGTCGTACAGCAGCGCGATCAGGCCGGCGTCCAGTTCGATGAATTCGTACAGGCCCAGGCGCCCGACATAACCGCTGCCCTGGCACAGCTCACACCCCACTGCGTGGTAACTGCTGCCCAATGCACACAGTTCAGGCCACAGGTCACGCTCGGCCGCTTGCAGCGGCTGCGCCACCGCGCACTGGCACAGCCGCCGCACCAGGCGCTGGGCCAACACACCGCGCAGGCACGAGGCGATCAGGAACGGTTCGATGCCCATGTCACGCAAGCGGGTCACCGCGCCCACCGCACTGTTGGTGTGCAGGGTCGACAGCACCAAGTGGCCGGTGAGGCTGGCCTGCACGGCTATCTGCGCGGTTTCCTGGTCGCGGATCTCACCCAGCATGATCACATCCGGGTCCTGGCGCAGGATGGCCCGCAGGCCCGTGGCGAATGTCAGCCCGGCGCGGGGGTTGATCGCGGTCTGGCCGATGCCAGCGATGGCGTACTCCACCGGGTCTTCGACGGTGAGGATGTTGCAGCTGCCATCGTTGAGGCTGTTGAGGCTGGCGTACAGCGTGGTGGTCTTGCCCGAGCCGGTCGGGCCGGTGGACAGCACGATGCCATTGGGCCGCGCCAGGCAGCTGCGCAGGCCATCGAGCACCGCTGCCGGCATGCCCAGGTTGTCCAGCGCCAGCAGGCTGGCCTGCTTGTCGAGCACACGCATCACCACGCGCTCGCCATGGATGCCGGGCAAGGTCGACACCCGCACATCGACCTCACGCCCCGCCGCACGTAAGGTGATGCGGCCGTCCTGGGGCTGGCGTTTCTCCGCGATGTCCAGCCGCGCCATGACTTTGATCCGCGACACCAGCATCGCCGACAGCGCCCGCGGCGGGCGCAGCACCTCGCGCAGGTGGCCGTCGACCCGCAGGCGCACCACCAGGCTCTGCTCGAAGGTCTCGATATGAATGTCCGAGGCACGCAGGCGTAAGGCCTGGCCGAACAGGCCATTGATCAGGCGGATGACCGGCGCCTCGTCATCGCTTTCGAGCAAGTCTTCAATGCGCGGCATCTCGCTCATCAGGCTGTCCAGGTCTACTTGGTCGCCAATCCCTTCGATCAGCGCTTCGGTGGCCGCATCGCCGCCCTGATAAAGCTGGCCCAATTGCTCGTCGAACGCCGCAGGCTCCAGGTAGGCCAGCGCGCTGGGCTGGCCATGCACGCGCAGCAGCTCCTGCAACTGGTCACTGTCGGCGTCGCGGCGCAGCCACAATTGCCAGCCGCTGTCGGTCGGGATCATGGCCAGGCCGGCCTGGCGTGCCAGGCGATAGGGCAGCATCACCAGTCACCCCCTTCCAGGCGCGCTCGGCTGGCGGGGAACACCTGCAGCAGTGGCGTACCACCTTCTGCGCCCGCAAGGTTTGGCAGCTGAAGCGGGGTGGTCTGCTGCAAGGTGCGGTACTTGTTCTCGCTGAGCCCGGCCAGGCTCGGCCCGTCGCGCAGGATGCGCGGGCGGATGAAGACCATCAGGTTCTGCTTGGTGTTCTTGCTGGCGTCGGAGCGGAACAGCCGGCCCAGGTAAGGAATGTCCCCGAGCAGCGGCACCCGCTGGTTGCTGGTGCTCAACTCGTCGCTGATCAGCCCGCCCAGAATCACCAGGCCGTTGTCTTCGACCATGACCTTGGTCTTGATCTCGCGCTTGTTGGTGATCACGTCGCTGGCGGCGCTGGAATCGGCAATCGACGAGACCTCCTGGACGATGTCCAGGCGCACGCTGTTGTCGACGTTGATCTGCGGCTTGATCCGCAGCTTGACCCCGACTTCCTTGCGCTCGATGGTCTGGTAAGGGTTGGCGTTGTTCTGTGTCACGGAGCCGGTGACGAAGGGCACTTCCTGACCGACCAGGATCGACGCCTCGGCATTGTCCAGGGTCAGCAGGGTCGGGGTGGAGAGCAGGTTGAAACCGCTCTTGCCCTTGAGCGCATTGACCAGCATGGCGAAGTTGAAACCGCCCCCAAAATGGCCGATGCCCGCCGTGGCACCCGTGGTGGCCGACAGCAGTTTGCCCAGAGCCTCACTGTCTTCGCTGGCCGCAGCCCCCGCAATGTTGGCGATGTTCACCCCATTGCTGCCGAAGTTGACGATACCGGCACCGAACTTCTCGTCAGCGAACAACCACTGCACGCCCAGCTCTTGCGCACTGCTGTCGGACACCTCGGCGATGATGGCCTCGACCACCACCTGGGCGCGGCGGATATCCAGTTGCTCGACGATGGCGCGGTAGGCGGCCAGTTCGCTGTCGGGGCCGACCATGACCACGGCATTGGTGCCCTCTTCGTACTCCAGGCGGATGCCCGAGCTACTGGCAGCGGCCGTCACCGGCGGCTCTTTGCTCTCCCCTTCGCCTGTGCTTTGCGCCGGTGCCATGCCTTCCTGGCTGAGCCCGCGCAATACCTTCACCACTTCACTGGCATTGGCGTGGCGCAGGTACATGACTTGGGTGCTGGCGCTGCCCACTGCTTCGCTGGGGCGGTCAAGCTGGCGCAGCAGGCTGGCGATGCGTTCGAGGTTGCTGCGCCAGTCGGTAACCACCAACTGGTGCGCGGCCGGGTACGGGGTGATCACCCCTACCCGTGGGTCGACCAGGGGTTTGAGGATGCCAACCACTTGCTCGGTGGCCGCGTTGCGTAGATCGAATACCCGCGTGGCCACGCTGTCGCTGCCCGCGCCCTGCTGCCCGGCAGGCTCCACCGGCACCGGTTCCAGGCGCGCCGCCTGGTCGGGGACGATCTTCACGCTGCCATTGGGCAGGTCGACGGTGGCGTAACCCTGGGCGCGCAGCTGCGCCAGGAAGATGTCATAGATAGCATCGGCGTCGTGCAGGTCAACGGTGCGTACGGTGACCTTGCCCTTTACCCGAGGGTCGACGATGAACGTAGTGCCGGTGATGCGCGACACACTGTCGATGAACTCGCCCAGTTCGGTGTCGACGAAGTTCACTTCGTACATCGGCGTGCCGTTGTCATCGAACACCGGCTCCTCGGCGCTGGCCTGGGGTAAGGCCACCGCCAGGGCCAGGCTCAGCGCAGCCGCCACGCAGTATTTAACAGGCATCGTTCATCCTTGCCGCTTGAAGCCGGTCACGGCGGGGCGTGGCGGCCAGGGCAGGCGTTCGCGCCGCCCCTGGTTGTTGAAAATCAGGCCATCGGTGTCGATGTCCTGCAGCACGATCCCTGGCGCCAGGCGCTGGCCGCGGGCCAGTGTGCGCACCTGCTGGCCGTAGCGCAGCACCACCACGCTGGCCGACAACGGCTGGGCCTTGAGGCCACCCAGGTAGTGCAGTGGCAAACGGGTGATGATGATCGCGCCGTCATCGACCGGCGCCTGCCAATGGCCGACCATCAACCCAGGCAACTGGGCTGCGGCCGCCTGGGCGGGGCTGGCCGGTTGTGGCTGGCGGCCCAGTTGCAGCACGCACTGCGCCGCCAGCCAACCGGCCAACGTCAGGCAGCCACCGGTGAGCAGCCGCGCGCCAAGGCTCACGAAGCCAACTGCCGTGGATGCCAGCCCGGGTGCCCCTGCACATAGCGCACCTCGGGCACCTGCAGCGGCGCCAGTTGCCAGTCGGCGCCTTGCCGCGTCAGCCAGGCTTCTACCCGCTGCCAAAGTGGCTCGCCGGCCTGCGACGCGAACTGCAGGCCGAAGGTGCGGCACAACCCCTGGACCGGTTCCAGGCCGGTGATGCGCTTGCCTTGCGGGCTGTAGCTGACACCCCAGGCCTGGCCTTGCCAGCGCGGCAGGTCTTGGCTGTTGTCCAGCAGCAGCGGGTCGCCGAACAGCTGTTCCGCGGCATTTTCCAGCACTTGCTCCACCTGCCGGGCCGGGGCTTCGACCACCGGGGCCGGGTACCCGCCGGTCAGGCTGATCAGGTGCTCGCGGGTGATCGCTGCACCTGCGGCCAATGGGCAGTCATAACGCAAGCCCGGCAGCAGCACAGGCAAATTGTTGTCATCGGCCAGGGCCTGGTGCAGCAGGCGGTCCCAGCTGCCGCCGCGGGTGTCACGCCGCCACAAGGCCTGGGGTGCCTTGGCCAGCGGTTGGTCGAGCCACGCCGCGTGGCCGGCGCGCTGTTGGTTCAGTTGTGCCTGAAAGTGCCCGGCGCTCACCCGTGCAGCCGGGGAAAGCTGCTGTTCGAACGCAGGGAAGAAACGCCCCTCGAACTGCCATTGCCCGGCCACCTGTTGGCAACGCAGGCGAAACGCCCCGCTGCCCCGGCACCCGGCAAACAGCACCGGTACGCGGCGGCCGTTGGCCTGGGTGGCCGGCACGGGCGTCGGCCACAGGTCCTGGCCACGCGCACAGAGCAACACGTCGATTGCCGGCAGCCGTTCAGCCAGCCACAGCCCAGGCCCGGTGCCGACATCGGCCATGGCCACGACCAGGTCAGCTTCGCGCCGGGCCTGCTCGAACACCGGCAGCAAAGACTGGTACCACTGTTTGAGGGAGGCTTTCTGGTCTTGGGCGTAAGGGTCGGTCACGCCGACCACGGCAATCCGCGCACCGCCCCGTTCGAACAGGTGCAGTGCTTCAAGCCCCAGGGTTTCGCGTTGTTCGTCGGCCAGCCCCGCGCCCAGCGTAATGGCAGCGGCCTGGCGGTAAAGCGCCGTGCTGCGCTGCGGCCAGAGCACGCGCTCGTCACTGCTGACGCGTGCGTCGCTGCCCAGCAATTGGCTGCCCTGCACGCCGCTTTCACCTTGGGTCAGGTAGGCCAGGCCGCTGCCGTTCCAGCCTTGGCCGTTTTCCAGGGTCAGGCTGTTGCCCGCCCCGGCCTCGCCACGCAACTGCTCCAGCAATGCGGCCAGCACGGCGTAACCACCGAGGTTGGCGTGCGCGGCCTGGCTGGCATCGAGCAAGGGGGCCAAGTGCGGGAAGGCGATGCTGGCACTGGCACCGGTCATCCACGGCGCACGCCCCAGGTGGCTGACCGGCCCCAGGCGCGTTGCCGGGACAACGGCCAAGCCAGGCTGGCGGGCATCGAGGGTGTCGGCGACATACAGCAAATCCAGGTTGGCATTGCCACCACGTTGGCCTGGCAAGGCGGAACAGGCGCCGAGCAAGGGTGCCAAGGCACCGACGCCCATCCAGCTGATCACTTCGCGCCTGTTCACACTGCTTACCATCGAGCCCGCCATCCTTAACCAAGTTCACGTTGGGCTCCGGATGTTGCGGCGTTCGCATGACAGTTTGATGGCAGAAATCAGACAGCAATTCCGAATTGATCTGTCAGGGCCAAGCGTAAGAACGAGTAGTTTTAAGCGCGCGTTCATATTTCTGCCAAGGAATCATCATACTTGCGCTCTAAAGTCGCGGTTTCCTCTAACTCAGCCAACATAAGGACACCCTGATGAGTCGAGATACCGGCGACAACCTGGACCGGAACCACAGCGGCAATCTGCCGATGGCCAGCGTCATGGACGCCTACCTGAGCCGCCGCAGCATCATGCGCGGCAGCCTGGGCGCCGCCATCGCCATGATCGCCGGGACCGGCCTGACAGGCTGCTTCGACGGTGATGGCGGTTCCGATCACGATGATCCTGTCACCGAACCACCGGTGACCGAGCCACCGGTAACCGAACCGGAAGTCCCGAAACTGGCATTGGGCTTCCAGTCCATCCCAGGCTCGCGCACCGATGCCTGTGTCGTCGCGGCAGGCTACAGCGCCTATGTGCTGGCGCCGTGGGGCACCCCGCTGAACAGCAATGGCAACCCGTGGAAGTCCGATGGCAGCAACACCTCGACCGACCAGGCCAATGCCATGGGCATGCACCATGACGGCATGCACTTCTTCCCGATCAATGGCAGCTCCGAAGACGGCTTGCTGGCCATCAACTTCGAATACATCGACGCGGCAGCCCTGCACCCCGCCGGCCCGACCACTGACGTCAACGGCAAGCGCCCGGCCGAAGAAATCCGCAAAGAGATCAACGCCCACGGCGCCGGCGTGGTACGCCTGCAGAAAGTCAGCGGGCGCTGGCAGGTGGTCGACAACGACCCGCTGAACCGCCGCTTCACCACCGCCTCGCGCATGGAGATCACCGGCCCGCTGCGCGGCACCGACCACGTGAAGACCAAGTACTCCACGGGCGGCACCCACTGCCGCGGCACCAACAACAACTGCGGCAACGGCTACACCCCGTGGGGCACCTACCTGACCTGCGAAGAGAACTGGCCGGGCATCTTCGTCAACAAAGGCACCCGCCCTGAAGACCAGCGCCGTATCGGCGTAGGCACCTCCAGCGGCCAGTACAAATGGGAAAGCGCCGCCGGTGACAGCACCGAGGTGAATGACGAATTCGCCCGTTTCGACGTAACGGTCAAAGGCGCCAGCGCCACCGACGACTACCGCAACGAAGCCAGCACCTATGGCTACATCGTCGAGATCGACCCGTACAACAGCTCCACCCTGGCCACCAAGCGCACCGCGCTGGGCCGCTTCCGCCACGAAGGGTGCTGCCCAGGCCTGCCGGTGGCAGGCAAGCCGCTGGTCTGGTACATGGGCGACGACTCGAACAACGAGTACCTGTACAAGTTCGTCTCCACGGCCGTGTGGGACGCCGCTGACGCCAGCCCGGCCGACCGCCTGGCCACCGGTGCCAAGTACATGGACCAAGGCAAGCTCTATGTGGCCCGCTTCAATGCCGACGGTACCGGCGTGTGGCTGTTGCTCGACGTCGCCACCCCCACCACCGCCGGCAGCACCCTTGGCGCGCTGTACGGTGACCTGCCGGGCATCATCCTCAACACCCGAGGTGCTGGCGATGCCGTGGGCGCGACCCCGATGGACCGCCCAGAATGGACCACGGTCAACCCACTCAATGGCGATGTCTACCTGACCCTGACCAACAACAGCGCGCGTACGCCAGAGAAAGTCGACGCGGCCAACCCGCGTGGCCCGAACCGCCACGGCCACATCATTCGCTGGCACGACAGCGACGACCAGTTGAGCTTCAGCTGGGACATCTTCGTGTTTGGCGCCAATGCCGCCGGTACCGCCGACATCAACCGCTCAGGCCTGACCGAACTGAACCAGTTCGCCAGCCCTGACGGCATGAGCTTCGATAGCCGTGGCGTGTTGTGGTTCGAGACCGACAACGGTGAAACCACGCTGACCGACTACACCAATGACCAGTTGCTGGCGGTAATCCCCACTGACCTGGTAGATGCCACGGGCAAGCAAGTGCCAGTCAACGCGCAGAACCAGGTGGACTTGCGGCGCTTCTTTGTCGGGCCGAACGGTTGCGAAGTGACGGGGATTGCCTTCAGCCCGGACAACAAGTCGATGTTCGTCAACATCCAGCACCCGGAGAATTGGCCGTATACCGATAAGGCGACCGATGCGACCCCGGCTGGGGCTACGGTAAGGCCGCGGGCTTCGACGGTGGTGATTCAGCGTGATGATGGCGGGGAGATCGGGACGGTCTGATCGAAAGGCTTTCCATAGACTCAGTTGAGCCAGGCAGGTAACTCGGTGGATGCTTATTCCGTTTCGAGTTACCTGCGTAGGCCAAAAAGCGTCTGGACCCAATACCTGGTAATTCTGTCAGTAGACCGAGAGAGGGAAATGCCCGAATCTTCGGACATCCCATACTTCATGGCAGGTTCATCATGCAGTCTCATGGCCCTCTGTCACGTACTCATAAACTGTTTTATCAGAATGGCGCACTCTCGATCGAGATAGGCCCCTGCACAACGCGCTACTTTGCCAGTGAGGCAGGCGTCGTGGCGCAGTGCACGCCAGGCGCTAGCACCTCGCTTTACAGGGTTGATCAACTCATGACTGTGCTGGGGACCACCGACGGGCCTCATCAACAGCGCTTCACTGTTTACGGTTTTCCTGCCCCAGGCAGTTTCAAAACACCACTAGGCTTTAGCGGGCAACGATTTAATGCAATGTCGGGATGTTACCCACTGGGCCATGGTCATCGTTGGTTCAATCCAAGGGTGATGCGGTTCGGCCAATCTGACTCGTTATCACCTTTCGGTAAAGGCGGCGTTAATAGCTATGCATACTGCCAAAATGACCCTGTCAATAGGCTGGATCCCAACGGACGAATCTGGCACTTGCTACAACGAGCAGGGAACTGGTTTCTGCAAACTATTTACCCCGCGCCTGGAGCATCACCAACTGTAAGGCCTTTACTAGACGATATCGATGGTGTCGGCCCCACGCCTCCAATCACTAAAACGGTAATAAATAAGGTGCACCCGAACTTATATGAAGCCTTAGCAAACCGCATCTCTGGTTTTAGACATATGACAGAGACTGTTGACCGCAAAATTATAGATGTGCACGCCACTTATCATTGGGGCATTAACGTTATCGCCAAGTGGCCCCCAGTAACTGTTGCGAGCATAACAGTGCTCGCTGGTATCGGCCTCCATGCTTTTGCGGAAAGTCAAACTTTTGCTATAGGGGCGGGCCCACGCCCTGTGGTGACATTTGACTTAGCCAGCACGCCTGACCCCTTGGTAGCAATGAGGATTGCCAGAGGTGAGTGATAAGATTTTAAACCCTCTTTTCAAGGATGTTCCGCTTACCAAATCATCGGCTCCCGACTACGCACCCGCACCTGCTGCGCCGGCACCCGCGCATGCCACTGCACCACCCCCAGCGCCTCTACCTGAAACTCGCTGCGCATCACCCGCCCCTCTTCCTCGAACGACAGCTGCAACAGAAAATGCCCACTGTTGAGCAGCAACCCTTCGCTCAACCGTTCGAACGTCTCATCATCCACCGCCCCCAACGCCTTGCGCAGCGCAGCGGCATCCACATACCCCGACGCCGGCCGGCCACTGATGATGCGGCTGAGCAGCGCGCGTGGGTAGCGCCCCTCGTACAACGCTTCGAGCATGGGCAGATGCTCCAGGCCCAAGGCATTGGCGTTCAAACGCCAGCCAATGGTTTGCGGCAAAGCGCACAGCATCGGGTAGCGGCCCTGGCGCGTGGCATCTGGCTCCAGCAGCAAGTTCAGCTCGCTGGTGTCGAGCATCGGTTGGTTGGCCGCCAGGCGCGCGGGTTGCTGGCGCAGGTATTGGGCACTTTCAGCCCCTTGCAGGCGAGTATCGCTGTCATTGTCCAGCCAATCGGCCAGGGCATCGACCAGGCGTTCTGCCGCCATGTCGTCGCCCAGCAAGCGGCGCAACTGGCGCTCGGCGCGCTCACCGTCGGCACCGAGCAATGCGTTGACGTTGAAGCACGTGTGCTGGTCGCGCACCCGCAGTTGCGCCTGGCCTGCGCCAAAATCGTAGTTCAGCGGTTGCCCGCGCAAGGCCTGCCAGAACAACGGGCTCAGCCGCCAGGCCGGGTCGCGCAGCGCCTGCTCGGCATAGGCCAAGCCGGCCTGTTCCATGGCCCTGACCTGCACCCGCTGGTGCAACAAGCGCACTTCATCAACCTGGCGCCGGCCATCTTCCACCAGCCAGGCCATACCGGCGGCGAGCATCGCCAACACCACCATCACCATCAGCAGGGCCGCGCCGTGCTGTCGTTTACCACCCATCTGCACCCGCCTCTCATGGCCAGTAAAAGCGCCAGTCAACACGCCGGTTGTTGCAGGTAGATGGCAAGGGTGCGTTCCGTCATGTTCACGTCATCTGCACGAGGCAGGATTGCCCTTCCTTTTCATGGCCTTACAGGAGTAGTCGCAATGGGTGGCATTGGAATCTGGCAACTGGTGATCGTACTGATGATCGTATTCCTGCTGTTTGGCACCAAGCGCCTCAAGGGCCTGGGCAGCGATGTTGGCGAGGCGATCCAGGGGTTTCGCAAGTCCATGGGCGGTGACAACGACGTCAGCCCGCCCGGCACCGCACAGGTGCAGCAACAGGCGCCGTTGACCGGCCAGGCAACGCCCCAGCCGCAAGCGGACCGTCAGGCCTGATGTTCGAGGTAGGCTTCAGCGAGTTGCTGCTGGTCGGCATCGTCGCACTGCTGGTGCTGGGCCCCGAGCGGCTGCCGGTTGCGGCACGCACGCTTGGGCGTGGCCTGGGGCAGGCGCGCAGGGCCATGCAGGGCCTGCGCGCACAGATGGAGCGCGAGATCGAGTTGCCCAACTTCGACAGCGCGCCCCTGCAGCGCCTGGAACAGGAAATGCGCCAGGGCATCAGCCTTGCCGCACCACCGGCCAATGACCCGGCAACCGTCACTGCACCCAGGGAGAATGCCTCATGAGCCTTGCCATGGACCCTGCGGCGGGCATGCCGCTGACCGAGCACCTGCGCGAACTGCGCAAGCGCCTGGTGCGTTGCCTGGGGCTGGTCGCGTTGGTGTTCGCCGGCCTGTTCCCCTTCGCCCAGACCCTCTACACACTGATCTCGGAGCCATTGCGCCGCTTCCTGCCAGAGGGCGCCAGCATGATCGCGACCAGTGTCACCTCACCGTTTCTGACCCCCTTCAAGCTGACCGCGATGTGCGCGCTGTTCGTCGCCATGCCGCTGTTGTTGCACCAGGCCTGGGGGTTTCTGGCGCCGGGGCTGTACCGCCGGGAACGGCGCATTGCCCTGCCGCTGCTGGTGTCGAGCATTCTGCTGTTCTATGCCGGCATGGCGTTCGCGTTCTTTCTGGTGTTCCCGATGATGTTCGGCTTCTTCGCCAGCGTCACGCCCGATGGGGTGGCGATGATGACCGACATCAGCCAGTACCTGGACTTCATCATGGCGCTGTTCCTGGCATTCGGGCTGGCGTTCGAGATCCCGGTGGCAACGTTCATCGTGGTCTGGGTGGGGTTGGCGGATGTGGCGACCCTGCGCCGTAGCCGGCCCTACGTGATCGTCGGGTGCTTTGTGGTGGGGATGATTCTGACGCCGCCGGACGTGTTTTCGCAGACGATGCTGGCGGTGCCGATGTGGGTGCTGTTCGAGGTGGGGTTGTTGGCGTGTAGCGGGTTGAAACGGCCTGAGCCTGGCAATGAAGTTGTGGCGGGATTGTAGGGCCTCTTCGCGGGCAAGCCCGCTCCCACAGGGATATCACAAGCTTCAGTACCGGTGATATCCCTGTGGGAGCGGGCTTGCCCGCGAAAAGCCTTGATGCGCTCTAGAAGTCGGCCAGTGGCCAGACTTCATAGGCTGGCGTCTCGTACGGGTGGCTCTGCTTGAGCGCGGCAACGACCTGAGCGATCAGGTCGTCAGCCACCACCAGCTCTACCTTCCATTCCTCGACTACCTCGACCTGGCCGGTTTGCCCGAGAAACGGCTGGCTGCCGTCCAACGGGCGAAACTGGCCTTGGCCCAGGGTTTGCCAGGCGCAGTGGTCATAGTCACCGATTCGCCCGCCACCGGCGGCGAATACGGCAGCCTTGACCACCTCGACATGGCTGGCCGGGACGAAGAAGGCGAGCTTGTACACGCCTTAGTTCACCCAGACGCGCGCGTTGCGGAACATACGCATCAGCGCAGCATCTTCCTGCCACTCATCCGGGCGCCAGGAGTTCTGCACAGCGCGGAACATACGCTCCGGGTGCGGCATCATGATGGTCACGCGGCCGTCACGGCTGGTGAGGCCGGTGATACCACGCGGCGAGCCGTTCGGGTTGGCCGGGTAGGTTTCGGTGACCTTGCCGTGGTTGTCGACGTAGCGCAGGGCCACGCAACCGGACACGTCGGCTTCCAGCAGTGCCGCTTCGTTGGCGAACTCGGCATGGCCTTCGCCGTGGGCGATGGCGATCGGCATGCGCGAACCGGCCATGCCCTGCAGGAAGATCGAGTTGGACTTCTGCACCTCGACCATGGCCACACGGGCTTCGAACTGCTCTGACCGGTTACGCACGAAGTGCGGCCAGAACTCGGTGCCCGGGATCAGCTCGTGCAGGTTGGACATCATCTGGCAACCGTTGCACACGCCCAGGGCGAAGCTGTCGGTGCGCTCGAAGAAGGCCTGGAAGGCATCGCGGGCACGGGCGTTGAACAGCGCCGACTTGGCCCAGCCCTCACCGGCACCCAGCACGTCACCGTACGAGAAGCCGCCGCAAGCAACGAGGCCTTTGAAGGCTTCGAAGTCGACACGGCCAGCGAGGATGTCGCTCATGTGCACGTCAATGGCGGCGAAGCCGGCGCGGTCGAAGGCAGCAGCCATCTCGACCTGGCCGTTGACGCCCTGCTCACGCAGGATCGCCACTTGCGGGCGCACGCCTTTCTTGATGTACGGGGCAGCGATGTCGTCGTTGACGTCGTAGCCCAGCTTGACCGACAGGCCCGGGTTGTCTTCTTCGAGCAGCGCGTCGAATTCCTGGTCGGCGCATTCAGCGTTGTCACGCAGGCGCTGAACCTGGTAGCTGGTCTCGGCCCACTGGCGTTGCAGCAGGCGACGGTCGCCCTTGAACAGTTCTTCACTGTTCAGGCGCACGACCACTTCGCTGTTGTTGGTCGGCCGGCCGATCACCGCGACGCAGTCTTCACCCAAGCCAGCGGCGCTGAACTGGGCCAGTACGTCTGGGGTGGCATCCTGGCGAACCTGGATGACCGCACCCAGCTCTTCGTTGAAGAGGATGGCGGCGACTTTTTCCGCTTTGCTGGTCAGGGTGTCCAGCTCCAGGTCGAAGCCGCAATGGCCGGCGAAGGCCATTTCCAGCACGGTGGTCATCAGGCCACCATCGGAACGGTCGTGGTAGGCCAGCAGGTGGCCGTCGGCGTTGAGGCCCTGGATCACGGCGAAGAAGGCCTTGAGGTCTTCGGCATCGTCGACGTCCGGTGCGGCACTGGCCAACTTGCCGTGGGTCTGCGCCAGGATCGAGGCGCCCATGCGGTTCTTGCCGCGGCCCAGGTCGATCAGGATCAGGTCGGTTTCGCCCTTGTCCATGCGCAGTTGCGGGGTCAGGGTCTTGCGGATGTCGGTGACCGGGGCGAAGCCGGTGATGATCAACGACATCGGCGAGGTCACGCTCTTCTCGACGCCCTCTTCGCTCCACTTGGTCTTCATCGACATCGAGTCTTTGCCGACCGGAATGGTGATACCCAACTCAGGGCACAGCTCCATGCCGACAGCCTTGACGGTGTCGTACAGGCGGGCGTCTTCACCCGGGTGGCCGGCGGCGGACATCCAGTTGGCCGACAGTTTGATGTCGGACAGCTTCTCGATCCGCGAGGCGGCAAGGTTGGTCAGGGTTTCGCCGATGGCCATGCGGCCAGACGCCGGGGCGTCGAGCAGGGCCAGCGGGGTGCGCTCACCCATGGCCATGGCTTCACCGGTGTAGACGTCGAAGCTGGTGGCGGTAACGGCGCAGTCGGCCACCGGCACCTGCCATGGGCCGACCATTTGGTCACGGGCTACCAGGCCAGTGATGGTGCGGTCGCCGATGGTGATCAGGAAGCTCTTGCTGGCCACCGCAGGGTGGTGCAGCACGCGCTCGACCGAATCGGCCAGCGACAGGGTGCTTGGGTCGAATTCATCGCCAAGTTCGGCTTCACGGGTGACCGAACGGTGCATGCGCGGCGGCTTGCCCAGCAGCACGTCCAGCGGCATGTCCACCGGGGTGTTGGCGAAGTGGCTGTCGGTCACGGTCAGGTGCGGCTCTTCAGTCGCCTCACCCACAACGGCGAACGGGCAGCGCTCTCGTTCACAGATGGCCTGGAAGCGGTCGAAGTCGACAGCGCTGACGGCCAGCACGTAACGTTCCTGCGATTCGTTGCTCCAGATTTCGTGCGGGGCCATGCCCGGCTCATCGTTGGGCACATTGCGCAGTTCGAAGCGGCCACCGCGGCCACCGTCGTTGACCAGCTCAGGGAAGGCGTTGGAGATACCGCCGGCGCCAACGTCGTGGATGAAGGCGATCGGGTTCTTGTCGCCCAGCTGCCAGCAGCGGTCGATGACCTCTTGGCAACGGCGCTCCATTTCCGGGTTTTCGCGCTGTACCGAAGCGAAGTCCAGGTCGGCAGAGCTGGCACCGGTGGCGACCGACGACGCCGCACCGCCACCCAGGCCGATCAGCATGGCCGGGCCGCCGAGCACGATCAGCTTGGCGCCGACGGTGATCTCGCCCTTCTGCACGTGGTCTTCACGGATGTTGCCCATGCCGCCGGCGAGCATGATCGGCTTGTGGTAGCCGCGCACTTCTTCGCCGTGCGGGGTGTTGATCGCCTGCTCGAAGGTACGGAAGTAGCCGGTCAGGGCCGGGCGACCGAATTCGTTGTTGAACGCGGCGCCACCCAGTGGGCCTTCGACCATGATGTCGAGGGCGTCGACGATGCGCTCAGGCTTGCCGTACGCCTGCTCCCATGGCTGTTCGAAGCCCGGGATGCGCAGGTTGGACACGGTGAAGCCGGTCAGGCCAGCCTTGGGCTTGGCGCCACGGCCGGTGGCGCCTTCGTCGCGGATTTCGCCGCCGGAGCCGGTGGAAGCCCCGGAGAACGGCGCGATGGCGGTCGGGTGGTTGTGCGTCTCGACCTTCATCAGGATGTGCACCGGCTCCTGCACCGCGCCGTACTGGCGGGTTTCAGGGTTCGGGAAGAAACGGCCGGCAACGTTGCCGACGATCACCGAGGCGTTGTCCTTGTACGCAGACAGCACGCCTTCGCTGTGCATCTGGTAGGTGTTCTTGATCATGCCGAACAGGCTCTTTTCCTGAGCCTGGCCGTCGATGTCCCAACTGGCGTTGAAGATCTTGTGGCGGCAGTGCTCAGAGTTGGCCTGGGCGAACATCATCAGTTCGATGTCGTTCGGGTTGCGCGCAAGGTTCTGGAAAGCGGCGACCAGGTAGTCGATCTCGTCTTCAGCCAGGGCCAGGCCCAGGTCGACGTTGGCCTTGGCCAGGGCGTCGCGGCCACCGGCGAGGATGTCGACCGAGGTCATCGGCTTGGGCTGGGCGTGGCTGAACAGGTCGGATGCCTGCTCCAGCTGGGCCAGCACGCGCTGGGTCATGCGGTCGTGCAGTTCGGCGGCGACGGCCTGTGCATCGGCTTCGCTCAGGTTGCCGGCGACGTAGTAGGCGATGCCGCGCTCAAGGCGCTGGATCGACTGCAGGCCGCAGTTGTGGGCAATGTCGCTGGCCTTGCTGGCCCAGGGCGAGATGGTGCCCAGGCGCGGCACGACCAGGAACAGGCGGCCGGTCGGCTCCTGTACCGGCACGCTCGGGCCGTACTTGAGCAGACGGCCCAGCACCTGCTGCTGGTCGGCGGTCAGCTCGCCGTCGACATCGGCGAAGTGGGCGAATTCGGCATACAAACCAGTAACAGCGGGGACTTTCTGGCTCAGTTGCTCGAGTAATTTACCGTGGCGAAAGGCAGAAAGGGCAGGAGCGCCGCGCAGGATCAACATCGTCGGGACAGCCTCAGGAAGGGGTGTGCTTAGAGGCCGTGCATTCTAGCCTAATTCCACGGCTTTCGGCACCTGCTCTACGCCGCGCCTGTCGGGCGGTGGAACCGGACTTTCGGGTCAATATTTCGGGTGCTCGCCTCAAGAGGTTTATGGCCTGGCAGATCGAGCGCCGCGCGGGCGGCGCTCGATCTGCAAGGCGGCACACCTCTAACGGCAAACACCCTGAACACAGAACCCGCTACCAGACAAGCTATCTGTTGTCGAGATATGGCGCCGCCTGTCCTTTGCGTATACTGCAAGCTATGTTCGCCCACACTGCTTTGCGCCAGCGCTGCGCCAGATGGCTCATCGCAACCGGACTCTTTCTGATGCTCGGTGCCTGTGTTGAAAAACCCAGCACCCTCGAGCGCGTGAAGGAGGATGGCGTGCTGCGCGTAATCACTCGCAACAGCCCGGCGACGTATTTCCAGGACCGTAACGGCGAAACCGGCTTCGAATACGAATTGGTCAAGCATTTCGCCGATGATCTCGGCGTAAAGCTGGAGATCGAGACCGCCGACAACCTCGACCAACTGTTCGACGAGCTGGGCAAGCCCTCCGGCCCAGTGCTGGCAGCCGCCGGTCTGGTAAGCAGCGAACGGCGCAAGACCCAGGCGAAATTCTCCCACCCGTACCTGGAAGTCACCCCTCAAGTCATCTACCGCAACGGCCGCTCGCGCCCGACCGAAGCCAAGGGCCTGGTCGGCAAAAAGATCATGGTGCTCAAGGGCAGCAGCCATGCTGACCAGCTGGCCGAGCTGAAAAAGCAGTATCCGGGCCTGGAATACGAAGAATCCGACGCCGTCGAGGTGGTCGACTTGCTGCGCATGGTCGATGAAGGCCAGATCGACCTGACCCTGGTCGACTCCAACGAACTGGCGATGAACCAGGTGTACTTCCCCAACGTTCGGGTCGCCTTCGACCTGGGCGACACCCGCGACCAGCGCTGGGCGGTGGCGGCCGGCGAGGACAACAGCCTGCTCAACGAGGTCAACGAGTTTCTCGACAAGGCCCAGAAGAACGGCACCCTGCAGCGCCTGAAAGACCGCTATTACGGCCATGTCGATGTACTCGGCTACGTCGGCGCCTATACGTTCGCCCAGCACCTGCAGCAGCGGCTGCCCAAGTACGAGAAGCACTTCAAGAGCTACGCCAAGGTCGAACAGGTGGACTGGCGCCTGCTGGCGGCCATCGGCTACCAAGAATCGATGTGGCAGCCGGAAGTCACCTCCAAGACGGGCGTGCGCGGCCTGATGATGCTCACCCAGCGCACAGCGCAGGCCATGGGCGTGTCCAATCGCCTGGACCCGAAACAGAGCATCCAAGGTGGTGCCAAGTACTTCATGCTGATCAAAGAGCAACTCGACGACAGCATCCAGGAACCCGACCGCACCTGGTTCGCCCTGGCTGCCTATAACGTTGGCAGCGGCCACCTGGAAGACGCCCGCACCCTGGCCAAGCGCGAGAAGCTCAACCCGAACAAGTGGCTGGACGTGAAGAAAATGCTGCCGCGCCTGGCGCAGAAGCAGTGGTACAGCAAGACCAAGTACGGCTATGCCCGCGGCGGCGAGCCGGTGCACTTCGTGGCCAACATCCGCCGTTACTACGACATCCTGACCTGGGTGACCCAGCCGCAGCTCGAAGGCCAGATGGCCGAGGGCAACTTGCATGTGCCTGGGGTAAACAAGGACAAGCCGGCAGAGCAGTCGCCGCCGATGTAATCCTGTACGGGCCTGTTCGCAGGAATGACCGGCATTCACTCCCTTCCCGGCTTCATCCGTAAGTTTACACACCTCACCCTAAGCGATTTACGTTTCAAGTCTCTGGGAACGTTAGACATCGCCTGATGTAACAGCAAAAACCTAACGATTACGCAACTGGTAAAAATGCCAGTTGCCGCCTAGCAGCCACCCTTCTATAGATGCTTCTCCACAACCACGGTGTTGGAGACAAGCATGACCAGGCCCCTTATTATTCTTGGGCTGCTCAGCCTGACTGCGTTCGCACAGGCACAATCACCCCTCAAAGATGATTACAAGGCAGCAGAAGTGAAAAGGGCGGAGTCACACGCCAGCCACCCAACCGTGCCCGTAGGCAAACTTCATCTTTACAAGAACGCAACCGACAGTGCCTGCACATCTTTGAACATAGAATATCGAAGAAACGCTGCCTACAGGGGCAGTTACAACTGCGGCAATGATCAGGTTTATTTTTTTAAGGTAAGCAATGCATCAAAGGGGAACACCATCAAACTGGGGAGCGACAGACCTGTAAAAGAATCTGACTACAGCTATTGCCCAGAAAATGACTGGCGCTTCATACTCGAGGTAACTGACGATGCAGTTAATACAAGCAAGATCCCTCTCTCAGAACTTAGAAATATTGAAAACGGGGAACTGATCGTCAGTGGATTAAAAATGCAGAAGAACGCCTACAGGAGCGGAAACATCGCTGGAAAGCTAACTTGTGTAGATACCAACAACCTATAACAACCTATGTATCGTTAGCCACCTGCTACCCCCCCCTCTTTACCCTTCGCGCCTTGAAAAAGTCACTGAGGATCTGGCCACACTCCTCCGCCAGCACCCCGCCCTCTACCATCACCCGATGGTTGAGGAAGCCCTGGCCGAAGAACTGACCCTGGCTCTGCACGATACCCGCCTTGGGCTCCAACGCCCCGTACACCACCCGCGCCACCCGCGAATGCACGATCAAACCCGCGCACATGCTGCAGGGCTCCAGGGTTACATACAGCGTGCTGCCCGGCAGCCGATAGTTGCTCGCCGACTTCGCCGCAGCCCGAATGGCAACCATTTCGGCATGCGCACTCGGGTCGCTGTCGATAATGGGCCGGTTGAAGCCCTGGCCGATTACCTGGCCATGCTGCACCAGCACCGCCCCCACCGGCACCTCGCCCATGGCCGCGCCCTCAGCCGCCAGGGCCAGAGCAATGCGCATGAATTCCTGATCGCGGCTGCGATCGATGATGTGTGGGCGCATCAGACCACCGCTATCGCGGCCATCAGGCCGGTTTCCATGTGGTCGATGACGTGGCAGTGGAACATCCAGGTGCCCGGGTTATCCGCCACAAGTGCCACCTGGGCCCGCTCGTTCTTGCCCAGCAGGTACGTATCGGTGAACCACGGCTCCTTGATGTCGTGGCGGTTGGAGGCAATCACCTTGAAACTCATGCCATGCAGGTGGATCGGGTGCTGGTACTGGGTCATGTTCTTCAGCTCGAAGATGTAGCTCTTGCCCTTCTGCAGCGTGGCGATGGGCCGGTCGGCGCATGTCTTGTCGGTGATGTCCCAGGCCTGGCCGTTGATCTGCCACAGGCTCGATGGTTTGTTCGGGTCAGGGGTGACAGAAACTTTGGCCGCCCACTCGAAATTGAAGTTGAGCTTTTCAGCATTCTCCAGGTCCGGCTCGGCGATCGGGTTGGCCGGCAGCGCTGGCGGCCAGTCACTCGGCGCGTCGTTGCTCGGCACCGAACGCAGGGTACCCAGGCGCACGAAACCGTCGCGCAGGGAAATTTCCTCACCCGCTTCGGGAATCCGGATGGCCAGGCAGATGCGCATGCCAGGGCCAAGCCAGTACTCATCTTCCAATGGCCGCGGGGTCACCGGGTTGCCGTCGAGGGCGTAGATCTTCGCCTCGCAGTTGCCCTTGAGGTTCAGGCGGTAGGTCCAGGTGTTGTCCAGGTTCAGCAGGCGCACCCGCACCACCTGGCCGGCCGGCAGCTCGGTGACCGCGTCGGGCTGGCCGTTGATGGTGATCAGCCGCCCGGCAGTGCCGTTACGCGCGGCCTCACGCGGGATGCTGAACGGCAGCCAGGCGCCCTGCTCGTCCACGTGCCAGTTTTTCAGGCTCAGCGTGCGCTCGTGCAGGAACCCGGTAGGCTCGCGCTCCTCGACGATCAGCGGGCCGACCAGGCCGCGGCCGAGCTCTTCCGAGCTGCTGACATGTGGGTGATACCAGTAGCTGCCGGCATCCGGCACGCGGAACTTGTAGTCGAAGTATTCGCCCGGCTTGACCGGCAGCTGCGACACGTACGGCACGCCGTCCATTTCCAGCGGCAAGCGGATGCCATGCCAGTGAATGGTGGTTTCGACCGGCAAGTGGTTGATGAACCGCACCCGCAGCCAGGTGCCCTGGCGTACCCGCAGCTCGGTACCTGGCGCCGAAGGGCCAAAGGCCCAAGCCTCGGTCTTGAAGCCCGGCACCAGTTCCACGTCCAGGGGCGCGGCGATCAGCTCGTAGTCGTGCCCGGCATTCTCGTCCTCGACCTTGCCCAGCCAGTACCGCGCTGCGCCTCCGGCGCCCAGGCCTACCACAACCAGGCCGGTGAGGCCCTTGAGCATTTGTCGACGGGTGAAGGACATCGGTGCGGGTACCTCGTGTTCGGCGCAATCAAGCTGCCAGCAGGGCTGGCGATGAAGGGCGAATACGATACACCTGCAAATGGGAAAGATTAAGTGAAAGCCACCATTACTGGCCGTTCAGGCAAGCAATATGCACCGCCTTCATGGCCCGTGCCCCTTCGAGACTGACGTTTATCCTTCCAGCCAGGACAAACGTGATGCCCTCCAACACCCCCACTTCCAACGAACAGCAAAGCCTGCTAACGCTGGCCCGCCAGCTCACCGAAGCCTGCCCTGACATGCGCGAGATGGCCCGCGAAGTTGCCCAACAGGTTCTTGAACGCCACGGCCTGAAAACGCTGGACCCCGACAATGTCTACCTGCACCGCTTTCACACCGCCGTCAGCAGCCACAAAACTTTCAACGGCTGGCAGCACCTGGACCCGCCGTACGAATCGCTGACCTTGCCCCAACTGGTCATGCACCGCTTCGATGCCAACGACCAGGACAACGCCGACCTGCTGAGTTACCTCGTGGGCTTTTACACCGAAGGGCCTGGCGGGGATGCCTACGACGAGCGTAATGAAATCCGGCTCGAGGCCAAGGACGTTCTGGAATACTTTTGGAGCATCGATTTTGCCGTTGATTTCAAAGCTCGGCTGACGTCTTTCTGGTCGAAACAGGCGGGCCACTTCCGAACGTTGGCCAAGGCCAACTTCCTCAGCAAAGTACTGGAAGCCTGCGCACATGACCCCGCGTCAGCGCTGGCCAGCCACTGCCGCGATGTCGTGCAGGCGCTGGCGGGCGACACAGCCTGGCCGCCGTCACTGGAAGCGCTGCAACAACAGGTAGTACCTGGCGCTGGCGTGCGCGTGTGCACGTTCGATATCGGCGGGCATGTGGCCACAGATATCCTGCGTGTTCAGCTCAAAGATGGCAGCCAGCTGATCTACCTACCTGGCGACGTCGATGGCCTGCATTACTTTGCGGATGACCAGGCGTTGTTCTGGTGGGTACTCATCAACTGCAACCATGCCGATAACCGGGCACGCTTCCTGGCGCACTTCTCCCTCGATGACCGCGATGAGGGCGACAGCAAGGTCGGCCTCAATCACCTGGTCGATCTGTTGTACCAAGGCTGGGGCAAGGATGATTATTCCAGCATCAACACCCTCGATCAGCAGATTCATAAGGACGCCTTCGACTGGCTGCGCGACAAAGCCCGACAGCGGATGATCGATGATGCGCACTTCTCCCTGCGCTCCAACGCCGACTTGCGCAAACAACTGTGGATCGGCTACCTGAGTGCCGGCCTGAAAGTGTTTGGCCCCCTGGCGGCAGTGGACTGGCCCGTGGCATTGGCGCTGGTCGGCGCCGGTATCGCTGAAACAGGCTTGAACATCGACCAGGCAATTACCGGGCATACCACCCGCGAACGCAAGGCAGGCGTTACAGGGGCAATCTTTGCTGCCATCGAGACGCTGTTCAACGCAACGTTTTTGCTCAGCGCACCGAGCAAACCACTCGCCGAACTCGGCGAAGCCGCTGAAGCAGGCGCGGAAACGGGTGCAGGCCAAAGCCCCACAGCGCCAGAAGAACCCGCAACTGCTGGCGAAACCGAACCCGGCGACGAAGAGCCTTCAAGCGTAGTGGACGCCGTGAAAACCTGGGTACCAGCGCCCTTCCAGCCAGTGGAACGCTGGGCGCTGTTGCAGCCTTTCGAGACCAATGTGCTGCTTAGCGGCGAGCCTGGCTCGGGCACCTTCGCAGGCATTTACATACAAGACGGGCAGTTTTATGCGCTGGTCGAGGAGCAACCTTACCAGGTGCGCTTTGTGCCGGAGCTGAAAACCTGGACCATCGTCGACCCGGAAAACCCGTTTTCTTTCTACAAGCACCAACCGATCCGCCTTGATGCCGAGGGCCAGTGGTACCCCATCGAGCGTGGCAGCCTCAAAGGCGGCATGCTCTCACGGCTGAAGATCTGGGGCAGGCCATCAGCGGCGGCGAACGTGCCTGCCCTTGCCGAAACCCCTTATGAAGTCCCCCCCAGCTTGCGCCCTGCACTTGAAGACGTGGCGGACGAAGAGATCACGGGCGCACGGGAAAACATTCACGACCCTGAACGATACGCCGCCATCGAGCGCTTTCGCGCCCTGCGTGAGCAACTGGCGACCGATGCCAACCAGTTCATGACCACGGTAGACGTGCCAGCTCGCCCGCCAATACCTGAGTTACCTGCTGGAACTACGCCTAAGCAGGTACTGCAACGTATCTATGAAAACAGCAACGGCCTGGTGATCGGCGAGGCGCATAGCAGCCTTGGTAGCAAGCGGTTGTTGATCGAAAACATGGGCCAGTTGCGCAAGCTGAAAGTGAAGACGCTGTACATGGAGCATTTCACCACCGATTTCCAGCAAGCGGACCTCGACACCTTCAACCGTAGCGGCGTCATGCCAAGGGCGCTGGAGCGGTATGTCACGGCTCAGGACTTCGGGCACCACACCGACCCTGCCGGCCGCTACACCTTCCGCCGGATACTGCTTGAAGCACACAAAAACGGCGTGCGCATCCAGTCCATCGACTGCATGGCCAGCTATCGTCAGGCATGGGCAGAGCCGGTGTCCGATGTGGCGCGTCAGCAGATGATGAATTTCTACGCCCACCTGATCATCGACGCTGACCAGGCTACGCGTGGCCCGGGAAGGTGGGTTGCGCTAGTCGGTAACACTCACGCCAACAACTTCCATGGCGTTACCGGCCTGGCTGAAACAGAAGGTGCGATTGGCTTGCGGGTTGAAGACACCCCTGCCGGTGGAGTCGATACCTACACGGCCGACCCCGGCACGGATTCCGCTGACAGCAAAGGCAAGCTGTGGCACTTGCAAAGCGACCTGCGGCTGCAAGCGGCGGTAACCCCTGCGCGCTCACCGTCACCAGACCTGGAAAGCATGCTGGTCAGGCCAGGTGACTACACCTTCGAAGAGGCCAACGGCGAGCAGTACCTGGTTAACCGCAGCCGTGACATGCGCCTGCGGCGCACCTTGATCAGGCGGGATGGGCGCTTCTACTACATAGAACGGCCAGACTGGCCAACCCTCCATCAACGCCGCCTGGCGCACCTTTCCGATCTACATACTTGGCTGAGGCAGCGTGGTATGCGGCACATCACACCTTGAGCTGCTTACGTTTGCTCACAGACTCGCAGACCGTCGTATACGCACAATGGCGCTTTCAACGTGAGGCCAAACGTATGACAGCCATAACCTTTCGCCCTGCAGTACCTGAAGATGCCGCAGCGTGTATGACCCTGCGGGCATTGACCCGGGAAAACGCGTTCACAGAAGAAGACCTGCGCGCGCTAGGCATCACCGTCGATTCCTGGAGCAGCGGCATTCGCGATGGAAGCGGCCCAGGCTTCGTGGCCTGGACGTCGACAGGCGAGCACGACGAAGCGGGAGATGAGATCTTGCAGCTCAGGGTCGATAGACGCGCTCGGTAAAACGCAAAAGCCCGCAATCATGCGTAATGCTGTTCACTTGAGTTATCCATCGCCTGTATGGGGGCCGCTTTGCGGCCCATCGCGGCACAAGGCCGCTCCCACAATGTTCGCGCATGCCCTGTAAATAGGGTTATTACGCGGTCGGTGTGGGAGCGGCCTTGTGCCGCGAAGGGCCGCAGAGCGGCCCCGGCATTCTTAAGTGAACAGCATTACGCAATCATGCGGGCTTTTGGTAGCTTCCTGCTATCGGACGCCGGCCGCGGCCGGGCGCGAAATCATTCCCACTCGATAGTGGCCGGCGGCTTGCTCGACACGTCGTAAGTGACGCGCGAGATGCCTTCGATTTCGTTGATGATACGGCCGCTGACGGTCTCCAGCAGCTCGTACGGCAGGTGTGCCCAACGCGCGGTCATGAAGTCCACGGTCTCGACGGCACGCAGGGCCACGACCCAGGCGTAACGACGGCCGTCGCCAACGACGCCAACCGACTTGACCGGCTGGAACACCACGAAGGCCTGGCTGGTCTTGTGGTACCAGTCGGCTTTGCGCAGTTCTTCGATGAAGATATGGTCAGCGCGACGCAGAATGTCGGCGTATTCCTTCTTCACTTCACCAAGGATACGCACGCCCAGGCCCGGGCCTGGGAACGGGTGGCGGTAGACCATGTCGTACGGCAGGCCCAGCTCCAGGCCGATCTTGCGGACTTCGTCCTTGAACAGCTCGCGCAGCGGCTCGACCAGCTTGAGGTTCATTTCCTCTGGCAGGCCACCGACGTTGTGGTGCGACTTGATCACGTGGGCCTTGCCGCTCTTGGCGCCAGCCGACTCGATCACGTCTGGGTAGATGGTGCCCTGGGCCAGGAACTGGATGTTGTCCAGCTTGCTGGCTTCGGCATCGAAGATGTCGATGAAGGTGCGACCGATGATCTTGCGCTTCTTCTCAGGGTCCGCTTCGCCTTCCAGGTTGCCCAGGAATTGCGCCTCGGCGTCGGCACGGATCACCTTGACGCCCATGTTCTCTTTGAACATGGCCATCACTTGGTCGCCTTCGTGCAGGCGCAGCAGGCCGTTGTCGACGAAGACGCAGGTCAGCTGGTCACCGATGGCGCGGTGCAGCAGCGCGGCAACCACGGAGGAGTCCACGCCACCGGACAAGCCCAGCAGGACGTTGGCCGAACCAACTTGCTCACGCACTTGGGCGATGGCGTCTTCGACGATGTTGGACGGGGTCCACAGGGCTTCGCAGCCGCAGATGTCCTGGACGAAGCGCGAGAGAATGCGACCGCCCTGCTTGGTGTGGGTCACTTCTGGGTGGAACTGCACGCCGTAGTAGCCGCGCGCGTCGTCGAACATGCCGGCAATCGGGCAGCTCGGGGTGCTGGCCAGCACGTGGAAGTCGCCAGGCATCTGGGTGACCTTGTCACCGTGGCTCATCCACACGTCCAGGCCCAGCACGCCGTCGGCGTCTACGTGGTCTTCGATGCCGTCGAGCAGGCGGCTCTTGCCGACTACATCAACGCGGGCGTAGCCGAATTCGCGCAGGTCGGAACCGGTCACCTTGCCGCCCAGTTGCTCGGCCATGGTCTGCATGCCGTAGCAGATGCCCAGCAGCGGTACGTTCAGGTCGAATACGGCCTGCGGCGCGCGCGGGCTGTTGGCTTCGTGTACCGACTCGGGGCCGCCGGCGAGGATGATGCCGCGCGGGTTGAATTCGCGGATCGCTTCATCGTCCATGTCGAACGGATGCAGTTCGCAGTAGACACCGATCTCGCGCACGCGGCGGGCGATCAGCTGGGTGTACTGGGAACCGAAATCGAGGATCAGGATGCGGTGAGCGTGAATGTCGAGGGCCATGACTCAATCTCGTCAGTGGAAATCGGAAACGACGCGGGGCTGTCGTGACAGCCCCGCATGCTGATAGTGCTGGAAGCCTCAGCCTACGCGGTAGTTAGGGGCTTCTTTGGTGATCTGCACGTCATGCACGTGGGACTCGGCCATGCCGGCACCGGTGATGCGCACGAATTCCGGCTTGGTGCGCATCTCTTCGATGGTTGCGCTGCCGGTGTAGCCCATGGACGAACGCAGGCCGCCCATCAGCTGGTGGATGATGGCTGCCAAGGCACCCTTGTACGGTACGCGGCCTTCGATGCCTTCCGGTACCAGCTTCTCGGCGCCGGCCGAGGAGTCCTGGAAATAACGGTCGGACGAGCCCTGCGCCTGTGCCATGGCACCCAGCGAGCCCATGCCGCGGTAGGCCTTGTAGGAGCGGCCCTGGAACAGCTCGACTTCACCCGGGGCCTCTTCGGTACCGGCGAACATCGAACCCATCATCACGCAGGAAGCACCGGCAACGATGGCCTTGGACAGGTCACCGGAGAAGCGGATGCCACCGTCGGCGATCAGCGGGACGCCCGTGCCTTCCAGCGCAGCGGCGACGTTGGCGATGGCGCTGATTTGCGGCACGCCGACACCGGCGACGATGCGGGTGGTGCAGATCGAGCCTGGGCCGATACCGACCTTGACGGCGTCTGCGCCAGCTTCAGCCAGGGCCTTGGCCGCAGCGCCGGTGGCGATGTTGCCGCCGATCACCTGCACTTGCGGGTAGGTTTCCTTGACCCAGCGTACGCGGTCGATCACGCCTTTGGAGTGACCGTGGGCGGTGTCCACCACCACCACGTCAACGCCAGCAGCAACCAGGGCAGCAACGCGCTCGCCGGTGTCCTTGCCGGTACCGACGGCAGCGCCGACGCGCAGGCGACCTTGGTCGTCCTTGCTGGCCAGCGGGTAGGCCTTGGCTTTTTCGATGTCTTTGACGGTCATCATGCCCTTGAGGCTGAACTTGTCGTCGACGATCAGGACTTTTTCCAGGCGGTGCTTGTGCAGCAGCTCGCGGACTTCGTTCTTGTTGGCGCCTTCGCGCACGGTGACCAGACGCTCTTTGGGCGTCATCACATCGCGGACCTTGGCATCCAGACGGGTTTCGAAGCGCACGTCACGGGAGGTGACGATACCGACCAGGTCACCGTTCTCCAGCACCGGAACACCCGAAATGTTGTTCAGGCGGGTCAGGTCGAACAGGTCGCGCACGGTGGCGTCTGCTTCGATGGTGATCGGGTCCTTGACCACGCCAGCCTCGAACTTCTTGACCTTGCGCACTTCGCCGGCCTGCTGTTCGATGGTCATGTTCTTGTGGATGATGCCGATGCCGCCTTCCTGAGCCATGGCAATGGCCAGACGCGCTTCGGTCACGGTATCCATGGCGGCGGAAACCAGAGGGATGTTCAGCTCGATGCCACGAGTCAAACGGGTCTTGAGACTGACTTCATTGGGCAGTACCTCGGAATAGCCAGGTACAAGGAGGATATCGTCGAAAGTCAGGGCTTCTTGGCTGATACGCAGCATCGCGGGGGCTCCCGGGCGGGAAAAATGGAAGCGCGCCATTATACTCATCCACGGCGCGCCGCTCAATGCAAAATAAGGGCCTTCGGTCAGCGTTCTGGCAGTTTTACCTGCACGACCGCCACTGGCTGGTCGAGCCAGTCGGCGAAGCTGTCGAGAAAGGCCTGGGTGAACCCGGCCTCGCCCCAGTTGTTGAAGATGAACCCCAGGTTGGAAAAGGCACATGGCTGCAGGTAAAGAAAGCCATTGATGTCGTCTTCGAAGCCGCACAGCGGGCAGGTGAAGTTGTCACTGACCCCTGGCATCCACTCTTCCAGGCTCTCGAACAGCGGCTCGCCGACTTCACGGCGGCACTCCGGGCAGCCGGCTTCTTCGAGAAAACCGTCGGTCGGGGTATAGATGCAGCGCTTGAGCATGATCTCGAGGCCGCTGGCCTGCTCACCGAAGGGCAGTTTCTCGGGGTGCAGGGCTACCTTGCGCGCACCTTCGGCCAAGGCATGGCCCATGCGGTTTCCGGTGCGGCCACAGGTGGTGAGTTGCTCTTCGACGATTTTCTCGCGCACCAGCCAGCGTACGATCGCCCGGGCGCGGGCCTCGTTGGCCGGAACGGTGGAAAGCTTGGGGACGATGATGCTCTGGGTGTTCATTAAGGAAGCAAACCTGCGAACTGCGGTAATCCCGTAATTCTACCGCTCACAGGCTCAGGTAGCGACCGATCATGGCCAAGCCACTGGCCAGCACCAGCCACGTGACCAGGCGCACAAAGGCCTCGCGGGACAGTTTCAGCGTCAGCCGGCGCCCTACCCACAAGCCGACGAACATCACCGGCAACAGGCAGGCAGCGAGCAACAGCAGGCTGCTGTCGGCGTAGACCCCGGCAATCAGGAACAGCGACAGGCGCACCACCGTGCTGCAACTGATCAACGCACTTTGGGTAGCCCGCACCTGCTCTTTCGCCTCCAGGCGAGCACTGAGGTACAGCGCATAGAGAAAACCGCCGCTGCCGAACAATGCGCCGAACAAGCCCCCTACCGTGCCCATGGGTACCGCCCAGAAGCCGGACAAGGTCGCCGGACGCACCTTCACCGCCAGGTTGTAGAACGCATAGGCACTGACGAACAGGCCCATCAGCAACAGCAGTAGGTCGGACTTGAGACGTAGCAGGAACACCACCCCCAAGGTGCACCCTATCGCCATGAAGGGCAGCAGACGCAGCATCTCGCCGCGCACCACATCCCGGCGCGACGGCAGCAAGTTGCCGAAGGCCGCCACGAAGTCCAGCAGCACCAACAGCGGGATGATCCGGGACAGCGGCATGAAGTGGATCAGCACCGGCGCCGCGACCAGCGCAGTGCCGAAACCGGCAATGCCGAAAACGATGTAGGCCAGGCCGACACCGAGCAGGATGGGCAGCCAATCGAGGCCGGAAAAGGACAATGAGGTGAGCATGGCGTGTGTTCCTGAGAAGTCACGCAAAGGTTAGCCAGCCATGAGCCATGCCGACTAATATGCCTTTGCGCCATTACCCATCTCGAAAAGGCATGACATGACGTCGATCCGCCAGCTGCGTTACTTCGTGGAAATTGCCGAGAGCGGCAGTTTCAGCGCCGCCGCCGAGCGGCTCTACATCGCCCAGTCGGCGCTGAGCCGGCAGATCAAGGAGCTGGAGCAGCACCTGGGCACGCCATTGTTCGAACGCACTGCGCGCCTGCCACGCCTGACGCTCGCCGGGGACGCCTTTTTGCAGCGTGCCCGCCGCTTGCTGGCCGACCTGGCACAGGCCGAGCGCATCACCCGCGACATGGGCGACGGCTTGCAAGGCAGCCTGCGCCTGAACCACTCCAGCACCGTGCCGCTGACCGGGCCTCTGCTGGCTCGCTTGGGCGCGTACTTGCAAGGCAACCCTGGGATTGCACTGGAGATTGCGCAGCAGTCCTCGGAGGCGCAATTGGAGGATATCGCCGCTGGGCGGCTGGATATCGGCCTGTTGCGGCTGCCGGTGCTGCGCCAGCATGAAGGCGTGGTGCTGCATGAGCTGTTCAGCGAGCCTCTATTGCTGGCTGTCGCCGCTGGGCACCCCTTGGCTGAAGCGCCGGTCGTGCAACTGGAGCAGCTGCGTGGCGAGCGCTTCATTTCGATTCCTCACCGGGACCGCGGCGGGTTGAGCTATTTGTCGGCCTCGCTGTGCATGAATGCAGGGTTCTTTCCGCAGGCGGCCCAGGTGGTTTCACGCAAGACCACGCAGTTGCAGCTGATTCAGGCGGGGTTCGGGGTAGCGCTGTTGCCGGCATGCATGCGCGATATTGCGCCGGCATCGGTCAGGTTCGTGGCGCTGGGTGAGGTGTGTGAGAGTACGGTGGCACTGGCGTGTCGGCGGGATGCTGGGTTGATGGTGCGCCAGTTTTTGGCGGCGATGCAGGGGGCGTGATGGGGAGGTGATGGGGGCCTTGGTGCATGACGGGGGATTTTTAGCGCCTGGGAGATCGAGCGCCGCCCGCGCGGCGCATCGCGAGCAACGCTCGCTCCTACGTCTGTTTCGGGCCAGTAACGCCTGTGACAGGCGCGCGCGACCGCCTTGTTGGTCCGACGCGATATTGAGGCGGACGAGAAAGGGATCGCGCGCCCATGCCCCAGGAATAACCCCTCCCATCAGGCTAGACACAGCATACAAGGAGCAGCCTTGTGCTGCGAAGCACCGACCTGGCATATCTATCAGTGGTGGCTTATCCCAATACATCTGAAACTTATCCCATCTCAAATGGAGGTAAACACTCATGCGACAGTCTTCCACCCCCAACCGCCCCTACCCTGCCTATACCCCCTACGGGCACAACGGAGTAAATGGTCAGCAAGTAGCCTTACTTGGTTTCAACGCAGAGCACCTGAATCGCTTTCTGGGTTGCTATCTACTGGGCAATGGTTACCGCGCTTATAAGCCCTCCCTTATGCGCTTTCACTCACCCGATTGTTTGAGCCCATTCGGCAGAGGGGAACTTAATGCATATGGATATTGCATGGGGGACCCCATCAACCTTGCCGACCCTAGCGGCCATGCTTTCATCAAAGGTTCTTTGTCTGCCAACCTGAAGCGCACCCCCTCAGCAGACCGAATTCCCAGCATTGCCCCTAGCCTGGATGAACAGCAGTTAATTGATGTAAACGCGCAGTTGAATAGGCTCGAGCACGTACAGCAAGATCTCCACCAGCGACTGCAACCACGTCCAGCACCCAGCCCTGCAGAAGCAACCCCCTACGCTTCGATGGAAAGCCTGGCAAGTAGCCGAACCGGCTCTCTCGTCGATCTTCCTGCGGCGGCTCAAGTGACTGCGCTACCGAGTCCACTAGAACGCTCAACGAGCCAGGCCGAGCTCTCGGCGCTGGCAAACGACCTGAGAAGCCGTCTTCACGTAGCCCGGCGCAATTCGGTTTGAACCAATCGCTTGAAGCACGCCACCCGCAACTGCGATGATGCCCACCATGATCAGAGACCCTTTCGAACGACTCGGCCTGGACCGCGAGGTCCTCACCGTCAGCCAGCTCAACGGCCGCGCCCGGGTGCTGCTGGAAGACGTATTCCGCAGCGTCTGGGTGGAAGGCGAGATTTCCAACCTCGCCCGCCCGGCCTCCGGCCACATGTACTTCACCCTCAAGGACAGCGGCGCCCAGGTGCGCTGCGCGCTGTTCCGCCAGAACGCCACGCGGGTCCGCCAGGCCCTGCGTGATGGCCTCGCGGTGCGGGTGCGGGGCAAGGTCTCGCTGTTCGAGGGGCGTGGCGACTATCAGCTGATTCTCGACACCGTCGAACCGGCCGGGGATGGCGCCCTGCGCCTGGCATTCGAGGCCTTGAAAGAAAAACTCGGCGCCGAGGGCCTGTTCAGCGCCGAGCGCAAAAAGCCGCTGCCGGCCCACCCGCAGCGCATCGGCATCATCACCTCGCCCACCGGCGCGGTGATCCGCGACATCATCAGCGTATTCGGCCGCCGCGCCCCGCAGGTCGAACTGAACCTGATCCCGACGGCGGTACAGGGCCGCGAATCCATCGCCCAGATCGTGCGCGCCGTGCAACTGGCCGACAGCCTTGGTTTCGATGCACTCATCCTGGCCCGTGGCGGCGGCTCACTGGAAGACCTGTGGAGCTTCAACGAGGAAGCCGTGGCACGTGCCGTGGCCGCCTGTGTCACGCCCATCGTCAGCGCCGTCGGCCATGAGACCGACGTGTCGATCTGCGATTTCGTCGCCGACGTACGCGCCCCCACGCCATCGGCCGCCGCCGAATTGCTGGCCCCCGACAACAGCGGCTTGCAGCAACGCCTCGACGGGCTGCAACGGCGCCTGCTGCTGCGCATGCAAAACCGCCTGAGCCACGACCGCCTGCGCGTGGAATCGCTGGCCCGACGCCTGCGCCATCCGGGTGAGCGCCTGCGCCAGCAAGCCCAGCGCCTGGACGACCTGGACATGCGCCTGCGTCGCGCCTTCATGAACAACCTCAACCAGCGCCGCGAGCGCCTGGGGCGCCTCGACACGCGCCTGGCCGCGCAACACCCAGGTCGCACCCTGAAGCTGCTCAACCAGCGCCTGGACAGCCTCGCCGAACGCCTGCCCCGGGCCATGCGCGAGGTGCTCAAGGACCGTCGCCAGCGCTTCCAGGCACAACTGCAGACGCTGCAAGTGGTCAGTCCACTGGCCACACTCGCCCGCGGCTACAGCATCCTGCTCGATGAGCGTGGCCAGGCCATCCGCAGCGCCGAGCAAACCCACAACGGCCAGCGCCTGACCGCCCGCCTCAATGAAGGCGAACTGCAGGTGCGCGTCGAAGACAACCACCTGACGCCCGTCACCCTCTCACTACTGGACTGACCCATGCCCCGCCTGTTCGCGCCCCTGCTCGCCCTCTCCCTCATGCTGCTGGCCGCAGGCGCCCAGGCCAGCTACATCACCCGCACCCTGAACAAACCCGTGCCGGGTGGCGTGGCGGTGGTCGACCTCGGCCCGGCGGCAACGGCGCCGAGCGCACGCTTCGATGGCAAGCCGGTGCTGGTGGTCAAGGAGCAGGACAGCTGGCTGGCCATCGTCGGCATCCCGCTGACCCAGAAGCCCGGCACCGCCGTGCTGACCCAGGGCGGCCGCAGCCTGCCCTTCAGCGTCGGCAGCAAGAAGTACCCCGAGCAGCACATCACCTTGAAGAACACCCGCCAGGTCAATCCGAACCCGGACGACCTCAAGCGCATCGACCGTGAACTGGCCGAGCAGATCAAGGCGTATCGCAGTTTCAGCCCGGTACTGCCAAGCAACCTGGTCCTCGACAAACCCGTCAGCGGTCCGCTGTCGAGCAAGTTCGGCGTGCGTCGCTTCTTCAATGGTGAGGAGCGCAACCCGCATGCCGGGCTGGACTTCGCCGTACCGGCCGGCACGCCGATCAAGACCCCGGCCAACGGCAAGGTAATCCTGGTGGGGGATTACTTCTTCAATGGCCGTACCGTGTTCGTCGACCATGGCCAGGGCTTTATCAGCATGTTCTGCCACATGTCGAAGATCGATGTGCAGGTTGGCCAACAGCTGCGCCGAGGCGATGTGGTCGGGCGCGTGGGGTCGACCGGGCGGGCGACCGGGCCGCACATGCACTGGAATGTCAGCCTGAATGATGCTCGGGTCGATCCCGCTATCTTCATCGGCGCATTCCAGCCCTGAGATCGGCAGCGCCTGCTTCGCGGGTAAACCCGCTCCTACAGGGATCGCGAAACCCTGTGGGAGCGGGTTTACCCGCGAAGAGGCCGTCACAGTCGACATCACTTCCCCTCTGTTGCGCCATCGAAATATACCGCGCAACAATTCAAAGACCTGAATTAATTTTCAGCGATAAAATCTCGCCACTCAGCTTTTTTTAAGCATTCCTCTCAATTTTTTACGAACACTTGCCATCCCTCACCCCACTGGTTAGGGTTGAGGCATGAAAACCTTCAGCACCCTCATTCTGCTCCGACAACATCGCAGCCTCTGCCTGGTCAGTGCCCGACTACCAGGGTGAATCGCGTCACCTCGCCTTTTCATCTCGTTATTGCTCGGCAGGCCCGATCTCGGCCGCATACAAAAGGATTGCTTCCATGACCATGCTCAAAGACCCTTCGAAGAAATACCGCGCGTTCCCGACCATCGACCTGCCTGACCGCACCTGGCCGTCGAAAACCATCACTGCAGCGCCGATCTGGTGCAGCTCCGACCTGCGTGATGGCAACCAGTCGCTGATCGAGCCGATGGATTCGGAGAAGAAGCTGCGTTTCTGGAAGACCCTGGTGCAGGTTGGCGTGAAGGAAATCGAAGCCTCGTTCCCATCCGCTTCGCAAACCGATTTCGACTTCGTTCGCACCCTGATCGAAGACGGCCACATCCCGGACGACACCACCATCCAGGTGCTGACCCAGGCCCGTGAAGACCTCATCGCCCGTACGTTCGAATCGCTGCGCGGCGCCAAGAAGGCCATCGTCCACCTGTACAACGCCACCAGCCCGTCGTTCCGCCGCATTGTCTTCAACCAGGACAAGCAAGGCGTGAAAGACATCGCGGTGAACGCGGCCAAACTGTTCGTCAAGTACGCCGCCCAGCAGCCTGAAACCCAGTGGACCTTCCAGTACTCGCCTGAAACCTTCAGCGCCACCGAACTGGAGTTCGCCAAGGAAGTCTGCGACGCGGTCATCGAGGTGTGGAACCCGACCCCTGAGCACAAGCTGATCCTCAACCTGCCGGCCACCGTAGAAGTCGCCACGCCGAACATCTATGCCGACCAGATCGAGTGGTTCTGCCGCAATATCAGCCGCCGTGACAGCGTGATCATCAGCCTGCACTGCCACAACGACCGCGGCACCGGCATCGCCGCCACCGAATTGGGCCTGATGGCCGGCGCCGACCGCGCCGAAGGCTGCCTGTTCGGCAACGGCGAGCGTACCGGCAACGTCGACCTGGTGACCTTGGCACTGAACCTCTACACCCAAGGCATCGACCCGCAACTGGACTTCTCCGACATCGACGGCGTGCGCAAAGTCGTCGAAGAGTGCAACCAACTGCCGGTGCACCCACGTCACCCGTACGTGGGCGACCTGGTCCACACCGCGTTCTCCGGCTCGCACCAGGACGCCATTCGCAAGGGCTTCGCCAAGCAACAGGAAGGCGAGCTGTGGGAAGTGCCCTACCTGCCGATCGACCCGGCCGACATCGGCCGCAGCTACGAGGCGGTCATCCGCGTCAACAGCCAGTCGGGCAAAGGCGGCATCACCTACCTGCTCGAGCAGGAATACGGCATCAGCCTGCCGCGCCGCATGCAGATCGAATTCAGCCAAGTGGTACAGGGTGAAACCGACCGCCTCGGCCTGGAAATGACCGCCAAGCAGATCTACAGCCTGCTGCAGAAGGAATACCTCCAGGCCAACGCCCCGTATGCGCTGGTCAGCCACCGCCTGCAGGAAGAAAACGGCCACAGCGCCGTGGAAGTGGAAGTCGCCGGCGAAGGCGAAACCACCCTGCACTGGCGCGGCAAGGGCAATGGCGCCCTGGAAGCCCTGGTGGCCGGCCTGCCGATCGCCGTAGAAATCATGGACTACAACGAGCACGCCATTGGCGCTGGCACCAATGCCAAGGCGGCAGCGTACATCGAGCTGCGCGTGGCCGGTGGCCGTCCGGTACATGGCGTGGGTATCGATGAAAACATCACCACCGCCAGCTTCAAGGCACTGTTCAGCGCGCTGAACCGGTCGCTGAGCCAGCAAGAGGCTAAAGCGGCGTAAGCAGTAGTTTGATGGTCACAAGCCCGCATCCTTGATGCGGGCTTTTTTATTGCCTGTGCCGGCCTCTTCGCGGGGTAAGCCCGCTCCCACAGGAATGGTGGATCTACGGAGGTTTACTGTGGGAGCGGGCTTGCCCGCGAAGAGGCCATTACCATCAACACAAAACCTGCAGGCAAAAAAAGGGGCGCCGACCAAGCGCCCCATAAGCCGTAAAGCACACAACAAATTCAGTTAGCGTCCAACAATGCCATCGCCTCAGCACTGCACGCCTCGATCCGCGCCCAGTCACCGTTCTTGATCCAGCTGCTGTCGAGCATCCAGGTGCCACCCACGCACATCACATTGGGCAGCGCCATGTAGTTGCGGACATTGGCCGGGTTGACCCCGCCAGTCGGGCAGAAGCGAATGTCGCCAAACGGGCCGCCAAACGCCTTGATCGCGGCCACGCCACCGCTGATTTCCGCCGGGAACAGCTTGAACCGGCGATAGCCCAGGGCGTAGCCCATCATGATCTCGGACGGCGTACTGATACCCGGCAGCAGCGGGATATCGCTTTGCACACCGGCTTCGAGAATGTCCTGGGTGATGCCCGGGGTGACCACGAACTGCGCGCCAGCCGCTTCGACTGCCGCGAACATGCTGCGATCGAGCACAGTACCGGCACCAATGCACAGCTCTGGGCGCTGCTCGCGCAGCACCTGAATGGCCTTCAGGCCGTGCTGGGAACGCAGGGTCACCTCAAGGGTACGAATGCCGCCCGCAGCCAAGGCGTCGGCCAGCGGCAGGATGTCTTCCTCACGGGCGATGGTGATCACCGGCAGGATGCGCGCCTTGTCGCAGATCGCGTCGATCCGGGCGGCTTTGTCGGCCATCGAGAGCAGAGTCTGTGGGCGTTCAAGGGTGGTCATGACAGTGGATCCTTGGCTCATGGGCACCAGTAGATGTCCAGGGGGTCGTGAAGAAAGGCGCGTATCGGCATTTCGGTAAGGTCTTCGCCCGCCAGCGCGGCGCGCAGGGTAGCGAGTTTGCCCTGGCCTTGCACGGACAGCGCGGTAAACGCGGCACTGGCCAGCAAGGCGCGGGTCATCGACAGGCGCTGATGCGGCACGCTGGGCGCCAGCATCGGCAGGCAGCGACGGGAGCTGTTTGGGGCCAGGCCGTCGTCCAGGTTGGGGCTGTTCGGGAACAGCGAAGCAGTATGGCCGTCGTCGCCCATGCCCAGCACCAACACGTCGATGGCGGGCAGGTCTGCCAGCGCCTGGTCGGCGTTGGCGGCGGCGCGTTCAAGATTTTCAGCCTGCTGATACAGGCCCATGAAGCGTGCCTTGGCGGCCGCGCCCTTGAGCAAGTGGCGGGCCAGCAGGCCGGCATTGCTGTCGGCATGCTCCACCGGCACCCAGCGCTCATCCGCGAGGCTCACGGTGACCTTCGACCAGTCCAGCGCCTCGGCGGCCAAGCGCTCGAGAAACGGCACTGGGCTGCGCCCACCGGACAACACCACGCAGGCCTGGCCTTTGGCGGCAATTGCCGCCCGCAGGCGCTCGGCCACATCCCGGGCCAGCGTTGCGGCCAGGGTCTTGGCATCCGCCAGTTCGTGCGCCTTCACCGCCGCCGGCAGTTGCAGTTCAGATATCGCCATACCACGCCCTCCCATCTCGTGTGATCAGTGCAATCGAGCTCATCGGCCCCCAAGAGCCCGCCGCGTAAGGCTTGGGCGCATCACCTGCGCTTTGCCAGCCGGCGATCAACTGGTCGCACCATTTCCAGGCATATTCGATTTCATCCTTGCGCACGAACAGGTTCTGGTTGCCGCGCATCACCTCGAGCAACAGGCGTTCGTAGGCATCCGGAATCCGCGCGCTGCGCCAGGCATCGGAAAAATTCAGCTGCAACGGGCCGCTGCGCAGTTGCATGCCCTTGTCCAGGCCTTGCTCCTTGGTCATCACCCTTAAAGAAATACCTTCGTCCGGTTGCAGACGGATGATCAGCTTGTTACCCACCTGCAAACGTTGTTCCGGGGCGAAGATGTAGTGCGGTGTTTCCTTGAAGTGGATGACGATCTGCGACAGCTTCTGCGGCATGCGCTTGCCGGTGCGCAGGTAGAACGGCACGCCCGACCAACGCCAGTTGCGGATGTCGGCGCGCAGGGCAACGAACGTCTCGGTGTCGCTCTGCGCGTTGGCGTTGTCTTCTTCCAGATAACCGGGCACCGGTTTGCCGTCGCTGTAACCGGCAATGTACTGGCCACGCACCACACGGGTGCTCAGCCCTTCGCCGGTGATCGGTGCCAGGGCCTTGAGCACCTTGACCTTCTCGTCGCGAATGCTGTCGGCTGAAAGTTCGCTGGGCGGGTCCATGGCGATCAGGCACAACAACTGCAGCAGGTGGTTCTGGATCATGTCACGCAGCTGGCCGGCCTTGTCGAAATAGCCCCAGCGGCCTTCGATGCCGACCTTTTCGGCCACGGTGATCTCCACATGGGAGATCGAATTCTGGTTCCACTGGGTTTCGAACAGGCTGTTGGCAAAGCGCAGCGCGATCAGGTTCTGCACCGTCTCCTTGCCCAGGTAGTGGTCGATGCGGTACACCCGGTTCTCGGGGAAGAACCGTGCCACGGCATCGTTGACCCGGCGCGACGACTCCAGGTCGTGGCCGATCGGCTTTTCCAGCACCACCCGGGTACGGGAGGCCAGGCCGGCTCTGTCGAGGTTCTCGCAGATGGCACCATAAACGGCCGCCGCCGTGGCGAAATAGGCAATCAAGGGCAGCTCGCCCGGCGACTGCTCAGCCAGCGCCTGGTAGCCCTCGGGCTGGAGAAAATCCAGGTGCTGGTAGCTCAGCCGGCCGAGGAAGCGGCCCAGTGTCGCGGGCTCGAGGTCGGCGTCGGGGACATGCCGGCGCAAATGCGCTTCGATGGTGCTCAGGTGGTCCTGCGCACTGCCGCTCTCGCGGGCCAGCGCCAACAGACGCGTGTCCGGGTGCAGCAGGTCGGCGCGGTCGAGCTGGTAGAGCGCAGGAAACAGCTTGCGCAATGCCAGGTCGCCCAGGGCGCCAAACAGGGCAAAGGTGCAAGGTTCGACACTGATCGCAGCCATGATGTTGGTTCTTTCCTAAAGTTGGTCTAGGAATACCGCTTTCACATACGGTTTTCAAGGGGTAATGTAGTAAAACTAACAACATTACCGACGAGTATTACAGACAAGTGGTGCGCCGCACGCACCGACAGTACGATAGACGACCATGCAAAAGGCCTGCTGCTCCGTCAGCCGGCTGTCTTCCCGACCCAAGGACACACCCATGGACCGCGTGCGAAACCTCCTGGAACAGATCCAGGGACGCCTCGACGAGCTGAACAAGGCCGAACGCAAAGTCGCCGAAGTCATCCTGCTCAACCCACAACAAGCCACCCGGTTCAGCATTGCTGCGCTGGCCCAGGCGGCCAAGGTCAGCGAACCGACCGTCAACCGCTTCTGCCGTTCGTTCGGCGTCAGCGGCTACCCGGAGCTCAAGCTGCAACTGGCGCAGAGCCTGGCCAGTGGCGCTGCCTATGTCAGCCGCGCGGTCGAGGCCGACGATGACCCTGCCGCCTACACCCAGAAGATTTTCGGCAGCGCCATCGCCTCGCTCGACAGTGCCTGCCAGCAACTCGACCCGCAGCAGGTCAGCCGCGCCGTGGACATGATGATCCAGGCCCGGCAGATCCACTTCTTCGGCCTGGGTGCCTCGGCCCCCGTGGCGCTGGACGCCCAGCACAAGTTCTTCCGCTTCAACCTGGCGGTGTCGGCACACGCCGACGTGCTGATGCAACGCATGCTGGCCTCGGTGGCCCACACCGGCGACCTGTTCGTGATCATCTCCTACACCGGCCGCACCCGTGAGCTGGTCGAGGTGGCGCGCGTGGCCCGCGAAAACGGCGCCTCGGTACTGGGCCTGACCGCTGCCGGCTCGCCGCTGGCCCAGGCCTGCAGCCTGAGCCTGCACATTCCGTTGCCAGAAGACACCGACATCTACATGCCGATGACCTCGCGGATCATCCAGCTGACCGTGCTCGACGTGCTGGCCACCGGCATGACCCTGCGCCGCGGCGTGGACTTCCAGCCGCACCTGCGCAAGATCAAGGAAAGCCTCAACGCCAGCCGCTACCCGATCGAGGACGACGAGCTCAACTGAGCCGGTGCGCCTGCAAACGCAAGTGGGCACGCTGCCCCGGGGCCAGGCTGAGGCCCTCGCCACTGCCGCTGGCGGCTTCGACACAAACAAAGCCCAGGCACTCGCGCCCGCTCACGCCCATCAGCGGGCGATTGCCCGGGTGCCAGACCACGGTATCGTCGCTGTCACCGGTATCGATGCACAGCTCCCGCTGCCAGGCCGGGTCCTGTAGCTGCACCCGCGGGGTGCCCGGGTACACTTTCTGGCAGCCGCCCTTGAGCTTCAGCGCGCCATCTTCGCGGCAGGCCTGGCGGTTCAGGCGGTCGTAACCTTCGATATCCTCGAGCCCAGACAGCGCTATCTCGGACACGTCACTGATACGCCAGTACGCCAGCAGCGCATGGCTCAGCTGGCAGGGTTCGCTGTCCTGGTGCTCAGTGCTCAGGCTCAGCTCCATACGGCTGCCCAGCCGCGCATGCAGGTCGACTTGCCAGTCGCACAGGTCCAGGCGCCACTTCAGCGTCACACCCTCTTCATCCTCGCGGCTGTCCACCAGCTTCCAGTCGAGCAGGCGCGCCCAGCCATGGGCCGGCCACAAGTCTTCGCTGGGGTGGCGGCCATACCAGGGCCAACACACCGGCACACCGCCACGAATGGCCCCCACTTGCGGCCACTGTTCGGCGCACCACAGCCAAGGCCGTTCGCCGGCCGGTTGAAAGTGCAGCAATTGCGCGCCCTGCCGGCTGAATACCGCCTGGCAACGGGGGTGGTCGATGATCAGCACATCGCGCTGCTGGTAACGCTCCCACTCGAACGTCGGCCGGGGCCGTTGCGAGGAAAAGAAGCGATGTAGCGGATGTTCGGGCATGGTTCAGAGCTCTTGTTGTTTGAGATAGCGCTGTCTCGACCTATCCCCGACAACCACTGCAAGCCAGTGGATGCCGGGAGCCGAAAATGGATTGGCGTAAATTTACAACAAATGCCCTCAGAATGACGACTGAATCTTCAAGCCCGCGACCAGCGCGTTATCCACCTCATCCACCCCACCGGGGCTCTTGATGTACTGAAGGTTCGGGCGCACGGTCAGCCAGTTGGTGACGTGGAAGCCGTAATAGAGCTCGGCGTTGTACTCGGTGCGCTGCAGCGGCACGAAGCCTGGGTTGTCGTAGTCGGTGATGCCGCTCTGGCCATTGAGCAGCTCGGCGCGCTTCTTCACGTCGTCGTTGACGTGGATCCGCGCCACGCCAAAGCCGATGTCATCCTTGGGCCGAGCATCGAAGGCGCCCTTGTACACCAGGCCGACCTGCTGGTAGTTGTCGACCACGTTGGTGGCCTTGTCGTGCACGGTAAAGTTGGCGAACAGGCTGAGGCCACGTTTGACGTCACCGCCGTGGGCCGTGACCTGCTGCTGCGCCACCACCCACCAACCGTGCTTGCTCGAATGCGACTTGAAAGCCGCGCCCGTCAGGGCCTGCGGGTTGCCATTGACGTCGTCGTACACGTCGTCGGCCTTGGCCGTGCTGTAGTAGTAACCCAGGCGGTATTCACCCGGCAGGCCATTGACCTTGGGCGACCACACCGCCTCCACCGGCAGGATCGCACCCTTGGTGCCGCTGCCGCTGAGTTTGAAGCCGTTACCGGTTTCAAGGTTCGAGGGGTTTTGCTCGAAGGCGCCGACCTGGACGAAGAATTCCGGCGTGATGTTGTACTTGACCCGCAGCGCCCACTGGCTGACCGGCCAGTTGTACCAGATGCCACCCACCCAGTTGCCTACCTGCGAGCCGCAGAACGCCAGGTTCTGGAAGTCGCAGGGGAAGCTGTTGAAGTCCTCGCCTTCGCCGAAGCGGCCGAACTTGACGTCTAGCGCCCCGTCGAAGTACTTCTGCTTGACCCACATCTGCGTCAGCCGCCAGGTCTGGCCGCGCCCCCACACTTCCTGCACCGAGCTGAACTGCCCGGCACGCGGGTCGCTGATGCGGTCGTTGGACAGGTTGCGGCCGCTGCGCTCGGTGATCGCCAATTTGAATTCGGCATCGTGCCAACCCAGGATCTTCTGCAAGTCCAAGTGCGCGCCAAGGGCAAACTGGTCGCTGTAGCGCGCCGTCTTGTCGTCGTTGTAGCCGCCGTTGAGGTTACCGGCCACTTCGCCGACGTAGTCGAGGGTGAAGTCGTAGCCTTTTTCCAGCAGTTCGGTGCGGGTGCCGCCCCAGTCGCCGGTCATCCATTTTGACTCGCTGGAGAAAGCCTCGGCGGCCTGCGCCCCACTGCTGCCCACCACGGCAAGCAAGGCCAATGAGCCCAAGGTCTTGATGCGATTGCGCTGTTCCATCCCTTTGCGTCCTCTTTTTTCTTATTGATGGTGTAGACGATTCAACGGCTCTTGAAGTGAGTCACGTTGTCCTTCACTGAAGCGTTGGCGGTGCTCACGTCCAGGCGCTCACCGCTGGCGGCGTCGAACAGCAGCACCCGCGCCGGGTCGAATTGCAGGTTGAGGCTATCGCCAACCCGGCACGCCACATCCGGGGCCAGGCGGCAGCAGACCTTGGTCTGATTGAGGGTGACGAACACCAGCAGGTCAGGCCCGGTGGGCTCGGTCACCTGCACGTCGGCGCGAATGCCGGGCAGGCCGTTGCCCTCCCCCGTGCCCAGGGCGATCTGCTCGGGGCGGATGCCGAGGATGATCTCGCGTCCGTCCAATTCATCACTGACCAGGCCCAAGGGCAGCTCACAGCGCGCTTGGCCGCTGTCGAGCAGCGCCAGCAGGCGCCCCTCTTGCCGGGCCAGGCGAGCTGGGATGAAGTTCATCGGCGGCGAGCCGATGAAGCTGGCGACGAACTGGTTGGCCGGGTCGTTGTAGATCTGCTGCGGGGTGCCGAACTGCTGGATGATGCCGTCCTTCATTACCGCCACTTTGTCGCCCAGGGTCATGGCTTCGATCTGGTCGTGGGTGACATACACCGTGGTGGTCTTCAGGCGCTGGTGCATCAGTTTCATTTCGGTGCGCATCTCGACCCGCAGCTTGGCGTCGAGGTTGGAAAGCGGTTCGTCAAACAGGTAGATCTTCGGCCGCCGCGCCAGCGCCCGGCCCATGGCCACACGCTGCTGCTGGCCACCGGACAACTGCGCCGGCTTGCGCGCCAGCAGGTGCTCGATCTGCAGCAGCTTGGCGACCCGCGCCACCTCTTCGTCGATGGCGGCCTGAGGCATCTTGCGAATCTTCAGGCCAAACTCGATGTTCTCGCGCACGCTCATGGTCGGGTACAGCGCGTAGGACTGGAACACCATGGCGATGTCCCGGTCCTTGGGGCTCATGCCGCTGACGTCCTGGTCATCGATCAGGATCGCGCCGCCGCTGATGTGCTCGAGGCCGGCGATGCAGTTCATCAAGGTCGACTTGCCACAGCCCGAAGGGCCGACCAGGATCAGAAACTCGCCGTCCTTGATCGACAGCTGGATGTCCTTGAGGGTGTCCGGCAGGCCGCTGCCGTAGGTCTTGTTCACATTGCGAAGTTCTAGCGTTGCCATGACTTACCCCTTGACGGCGCCGGCGGTGAGGCCGCGGACGAAATACTTGCCTGCCACCACGTAGACCAGCAGGGTTGGCAGGCCGGCGATCATCGCCGCCGCCATGTCGACGTTGTATTCCTTGGCCCCGGTGCTGGTGTTGACCAGGTTGTTGAGGGCCACGGTGATCGGTTGCGAGTCGCCGCTGGAGAACACCACGCCGAACAGGAAGTCGTTCCAGATCTGGGTGAACTGCCAGATCAGGCAGACCATGATGATCGGTGTCGACATCGGCAGGATGATGCGGCGGAAAATGGTGAAGAACCCGGCACCGTCCAGGCGCGCGGCCTTGACCAGCGCATCGGGGATGCTCACGTAGAAGTTGCGGAAAAACAGCGTGGTGAAGGCCAGGCCGTAGACCACGTGCACCAGCACCAGGCCACCGGTGGTGCTGGCCAGGCCGAGCTTGCCGAGGGTGAACGAGGCTGGCAGCAGCACGGTCTGGAACGGCAGGAAGCAGCCGAACAACAGCAAACCGAAGAACAGCTGCGAACCGCGGAAGCGCCACATCGACAACACATAGCCATTCAGCGCGCCAATGGCCGTGGAGATCAGCACCGCCGGTACGGTGATCAAGATCGAGTTCCAGAAGTAACCATTGACGGTACCCCAGGCCTTGACCCAGCCAATGCCGCTGACCACCGTCGGCCAGCTCAGCAGGTTGCCGGTGCTGATGTCTTCCGGGGTTTTGAAGCTGGTCAGCAGCATCACCACCAGCGGTACCAGGTACAGCACGACGGCAAGCAGCAGTACCGCGTGGATGGCCAGGCGGCCGAGGCTCAGCGCCGGTTTGTCGGCAGGGCTATACATGGCGTTTGCTCCGCAGCTCCGAGTACAGGTAAGGCACGAGGATCGCCAGGATCGCCCCGAGCATGAGGATGGCGCTGGCCGAGCCCATGCCCATCTGGCCGCGGCTGAAGGTGAATGAATACATGAACATCGCCGGCAGGTCGGAGGAGTACCCCGGGCCACCAGCGGTCATCGCCGCCACCAGGTCGAAGCTCTTGATGGCGATGTGCGAGAGGATCATCAGCGCACTGAAAAACACCGGGCGCAGGCTTGGCAGCACCACGGTCCAGTAGATGCGCGGCAGGCTGGCGCCGTCCATTTGGGCGGCGCGGATGATCGACTGATCGACGCCACGCAGGCCGGCCAGGAACATCGCCATGATGAAGCCCGAGGCCTGCCATACCGCGGCGATCACCAGGCAGTACACCACCCGGTCAGGGTCGATCAGCCAGTCCAGGCGAAAACCTTCCCAGCCCCAGTCGCGCAGCAGTTTGTCCAGGCCCATGCCGGGGTTGAGCAGCCACTTCCAGGCGGTGCCGGTGACAATCATCGACAGGGCCATGGGGTACAGGTAGATAGTGCGGATGAAGCCTTCGCGGCGGATGCGCTGGTCCAGCAGCACCGCCAGCAACACGCCGATGGCCAGGCTGATGGCGATGAACAGGCCGCCGAACAGCAGCAGGTTCTTGCTCGCCACCCACCAGCGGTCGTTGTCGAACAGCCGCGCGTACTGCGCCAAACCCGCCCACTTGTAGGTGGGCAAGAACGTCGAGGTGGTGAACGACAGCACGAAGGTCCACAGGATGTAGCCGTAGAAGCCGACCAGGACGATGAACATGCTCGGTGCCAGTACCAGTTTGGGTAGCCAGCGCTGGAGAGCGTCCAGGGGTGAGGCCCGCAATTGCGCGGTGGTTGTGGTCATGGTTGATCCCCATTTGGATAACGACGCGTACCCCTGTAGGAGCAGCCTTGTGCTGCGAAGAGGCCGGTGAAGTCACTGCAGTCTTCAGCGCTGGCACTGGCCTCTTAGCAGCTCAAGGCTGCTCCTACAGATGAATTACTGGGCGGCCTTGATCGCCGCTGCCAGCTTCTTCGCTGCGTCGGCCGGATCGGCCTTGGGGTCGTTGATGTAGTTGGTCACCACATCGAAGAAGGCGCCCTGCACGGCCAGCGTGGTGGCCATGTTGTGCGCCATGCTCGGCTGCAGGCCGCCGGTCTTGGCGTCAGCCAGGAAGTCCTTGGCCGAGGTCTGGGCGCAGGCGTCGAAGCCGTACGCGCCCATGTCGGCGAGCATGTCGTTACGCACCGGGATCGAGCCTTTGTTGGTGCTGAACACCTTCTGGAAGTCCGTACCCAGCACCTTCCTGGCGATGTCCTGCTGGCCGGCAGCCGTGCCGGGGTCCTTCTGCTTGAACACCACCAGCGAGTCGATGTTGTACAGGAAGCCATTGCTCGTGCCGGGGAACGGCACGCACTGGTAGTCTTTGCCCGCGACCTTGTTGGCCAAGGTCCACTCGCTCTTGGCCCAGTCACCCATGATCTGCATGCCGGCCTTGCCGTTGATGACCTTGTTCGCCTCCAGGTTCCAGTCCTGCCCTTTGCCGTCAGGGTCCATGTAGGTGGCGATCTTCTTCAGCTCGGTCAACGCCTTGATCATGTCCGGGCCGGTCAGTGTGGCGTTGTCCAAGTCGACCATGGCCTTCTTGTAGCCTTCCACGCCCATCACCGAGAGCGCCACGCTTTCGAAGACAGTGCTGTCCTGCCACGGCTGGCCACCGTGGGCGAGCGGGATGAAGCCGGCCGCCTTGAGCTTGTCGGCGGCGGCGTAGAATTCGTCGAGGGTCGCGGGCGCTTTTTCGATGCCGGCCTTTTTGAAGACCTCGGGGTTGATCCACAGCCAGTTGGTGCGGTGGATGTTGACCGGCACCGCGACGTAGTCACCGTCGTACTTGACGACGTTAGCGACTTTCTGGTCGAGCAGGCTGTCCCATTTTTCGTCCTTGGCCACGTCCTTCAGCACGGCGCTGTCGAGCAAGCCGGTCGCGGCCCAATCCTGGATATCGGGGCCTTTGATCTGCGCGACACCTGGCGGGTTGCCGGCCACCGCGCGGCTTTTCAGCACGGTCATGGCCGTGGCACCGCCACCGCCGGCAACTGCACCGTCCCTCCAGGTAAAACCATCTTTCTCGACTTGCGCCTTGAGCACATCGACAGCGGCCTTTTCACCACCGGAGGTCCACCAGTGCACGACCTCGACATTGCCTTTGGCATCGGCAGCGAGGGCGCTGAGCGGGAACAGAGAAGCGAGGGAAATCGCGGCAGCGAGACGGAGCGTGGAATTCATCGAAGCACCTTTCTTGTTGTTATGCCGTGCAAGTCGGTCGCTTGCGTTGCATGCAGTCTAAGCGGCGTGGCCGATGCGCCAGGTAACGAAGCGATGCGCGAATGTCATCGTTTGGTGACATTCGCGGGGATACCCGCACACGCTCACTCCAGCCCTCGCGGCAGATACAACGTGACCCGCAAACCACCCTCGCGCAGGTTGAGCAAGCTCACTTCACCGCCATGGCTATGGGCGATGTTGCGCGCAATCCCCAAGCCCAACCCGTACCCCTGCTGCTGCCCGGCCAGCCTGAAGTGCGGCTCGAACACCTGCTCCATCTGCTGCTGCGGCACCCCCGGCCCGTGGTCATCGACCTGCAGGACAAAGCCCTCGGCGCTGTCGATAACCCGCAGCCGCGCGCGCTCGCCGTACTTGATGGCGTTGTCGATCAGGTTGCCGATGCAGCGGCGCAACGCCAGCGGCTTGCCCGGGTAGGGCGCCAGCGCTTGGCCCTCCACCGTGATGCGGCCATCGCCAAGGTAAGGCTCGGCCAGGATGTCCAGCACCTGGTTAAGGTCGACCGGCTCGATGTTCTCGTGGATATCGGTGTCTTTCACACACTGCAACGCGCCTTTGACCAACAGCTCCAGCTCATCCAGGTCTTGGCTGAACTTGGCCTGCAGGCGCTCGTCTTCCAGCAGTTCGACGCGCAGGCGCAAGCGCGTGATGGGCGTGCGCAGGTCATGGGAAATAGCGCTGAACAGCTGGCTGCGTTCGGTCAGGTAGCGGCTGATACGCTCGCGCATGCTGTTGAAGGCCCGGCCGACTTCAACCACCTCGCTGCCCCCGCCTTCGGCCACGGGGGCCACATCGGCGCCCAGCGACAACTCCCGCGCAGCGCGCGCCAGGCGCTTGAGTGGCCAGCTTTGCCAGTGCACCAACAGGCCGATGAACAGCAACAGCAAGGCGGTGGTGAGCACGATGAAACCGATCTGCTGGCGGGGCAGGCGCTCGGCCTCAAGGCCGGTGTAGGGCTCAGGCAGCAGCGAGGCGATGTACAGCCACTCACCCTCGCCCAGGCGGATCTGTGTCACCAGTACGGGTGGGTTGAGCGGCTCTAGGGTCAACGAATAATGCGCCCAGGAACGTGGCAGTTCATCGAGTTTCAGGCCACTGTTGAAAATGCGCAGGTCATCAGGGGCGACGAACGCCACGCTGACTTCCATCTGCGGCCCCAAGCGTTCGTGCAGCACCTGCTGGAACACCTCGATCACCGCCTGCTTGCGTGGGGTGACGGGCAGCACCGGCATGTCCAGCGGCTTGTCGTTGAGCGACACGAAAAAGCGCGTGCCACCCATGCTGCGCAGCTGGTCGAGCACCATCGGCCGGTAGGCCACGGGCAGCGAGCGGAAGTAGCTGACGCTGGCACTCATCGAATGGGCCAGGCTGCTGGCACTGGCGCGCAGGCCTTGTAACTGGCTGGCACGCAATTGAGCGACCCAGATGACGCTGGACAAGCCTTGGGCCAGCAGCACCACCAGCAAGGTCAGCAGCAGCATGCGCCCCAGCAGCGAGCGAGGCAGCAGGCGCCAGCGCCGCTCAGGAAGCGCAGCAGACATGGGCAGCCAGCAGGTAGCCACTGCCACGCACGGTGCGGATCAGCCGTGGTGGTTTTTCGGTGTCGCGCAGACGCTGGCGCAGGCGGCTGACCGCCATGTCGACGATACGGTCCAGCGGCATCGGTTCACGCCCCCGGGTGGCATTGCCAATGGTGTCGCGGTCGAGGATTTGCTGGGGGTGATCGAGAAACAGTTTCAGCAGGGCGAAATCGGCACCCGACAGGATCACCTCTTCGCCATCGCGGTGAAACAGGCGGTGGCTGACCGTGTCCAGGCGCCAGTCATCGAAGGCCAGCACGGCGCTGCTCGGCGCCGCCTGGCCGAACTCGGCGCGGCGCAATAAGGCCTTGATCCGCGCCTGCAGTTCACGCGGGCTGAACGGTTTGCCGAGGTAGTCGTCGGCGCCCAGCTCCAGGCCGATGACCCGGTCGGCTTCGTCAGAGCTGGCGGTGAGCATGATGATCGGCACCCGCGCTTGACGCGGGTGTTGACGCACCCAGCGGCACAGGCTGAAGCCATCTTCATCGAGCAGCATCACATCGAGAATGACCAGGTCGCAGGCCGTGCTTTCCAGGGCCTGACGAAAGCCCCGCCCGTCGGCCTCGGCGTGTACCAGGAAGCCGGAGCGGCTCAGGTAGGTTTGCAGCAGTTCGCGGATTTCCTGGTCGTCGTCGACCATCAGGATCGATTTTCCGGCAGTGCTCAAGATGGTCCGTCCTCTTGTTGTGTGCAGGTCTTTTTGCCTGCTGTCGGGTATTGCCATTGGGGCTGCTTTGCAGCCCTTCGCAGCACAAGGCTGCTCCTACAGGAACCACGCCATCAATGATCCAGCGCCATCCTGTACGAAGGGCAGCAAAGCGCCCCATCAATGATCCAGCGCCATCCTGTAGGAGCAGCCTTGTGCTGCGAAGGGCCGCAAAGCGGCCCCATCAGTGATCCAGCGCCTGCTGCAACGCCACCCCGGCCCCCAGCAGCCCCGAAAACTCCGCCGTCACCAACCACACCGGCACCCCGGCAAAATACCCACTCATGCAGCCCTTGTCGGCAAAGCTCGCGGCAAACCCACTGCGCAGGAACAGCTCGGCAAACCGAGGGATCACCCCCCCGACAATATAAACCCCACCGCGCGCGCCCAAGGTCAGCACATTGTTGCCCGCCACGCGGCCCAGGAAGCGGCAGAACTGCTCGACCACCGCCAACGCCCGCGGCTCACCGCCCAGGGCGGCATCGGTAATCTGCGCCGGGGTCTTGTGCCGCGGTGTGTCGCCATCCAGCGCGCACAGGGCTTGATACAAGCGCACAAGGCCTCCGCCACTGAGCACGGTCTCGGCACTGACATGGCCAATCTGGCTGTGAATCTGTTGGTGGATCGCGGCCTCGCGGGCATTGCCCACCGGCAGGTCGACATGCCCACCTTCACCGGGTAGCGCCTGCCAGTGCTGCTCGCCAAGGCGCAGCAGGCTGCCGACACCCAGCCCGGTACCGGGCCCGATTACCAGCGCAGGCCGCAGCGGGTCGGCATGGCCAGGGCACACCTCGTGAAACTCGCCCGCTTGCAGGCGGGTCATGCCCAGCGCCATGGCCGAGAAGTCGTTGATCAGCATCAGCCGCTCGACCTGCAGCGTGTTGCAGAACGCACGGCGGCTCAGGCGCCAATGGTTGTTGGTGAAGCGAAACTCATCGCCATCGACCGGCCCGGCCACCGCCAGGCACACCGCCGACAGGCCACCCCGGGCAATGCCCTGATCCTTCAGGTAGGCCTCGATGGCCTGCTCAGGGCTTGTGTAGTCCGCGGTGGCGAATACCTTCACCTGGTACAGCTGGTTGTCACGCCACAACGCAAAACGGGCATTGGTGCCACCGATGTCGCCAACCAGCAAGTCCTTCATTTGAGGTTCTCCAAAGCCGAGGTAAAGGCGCTGGCGCCCTGCTCGGCCGGGCTGAACGCCATGCGCATGAAGCCGAACAGCTCGCGCCCGCAACCCAGGTCATTGCCTTGGGGGGCGGGTGGCAGGTCACGGCTGGCCAGTTCTTCGGCCGATACCTTCACCTGCAGCGTGCCGGCGACGCCATCGACCCGCACGATATCACCCTCGCGCACGCGCGCCAGCGGGCCGCCATCGTAGGCTTCGGGGCACACGTGGATGGCGGCCGGGATCTTGCCCGACGCGCCCGACATGCGCCCATCGGTCACCAACGCCACTTTGTAGCCGCGGTCCTGCAGCACGCCCAGGAACGGCGTCAGCTTGTGCAGCTCGGGCATGCCGTTGCAACGCGGCCCCTGGAAACGCACCACGGCGACGAAGTCGCGCTCCAGCTCACCAGCCTTGAAGGCATCGGCCAGCGACTGCTGGTCGTGGAAGATCCGCGCCGGGGCCTCCACTACCTGGTGTTCGGGGGCAACGGCGGAGACTTTCATCACACCACGCCCCAGGTTGCCTTCCATCACCCGCAGGCCGCCTTCGGCCGAGAACGGCCGCGCCGCTGGGCGCAGAATGCTTTCGTCCAGGCTCTGCGTCGGCCCTTCGCGCCAGACCAGCTTGCCGTTGTCGAGGAACGGCTCTTGGGTATAACGGCGCAAGCCATGGCCTGCCACGGTGTTGACGTCTTCGTGCAGCAAGCCGGCATCGAGCAGCTCGCGAATCAGGAAAGCCATACCGCCGGCGGCCTGGAAGTGGTTGATGTCGGCCTTGCCGTTGGGGTAGACGTGAGACAACGTCGGCACCACTTCGGACAGGTCGGCCATGTCTTGCCAGGTCAACTGGATGCCTGCCGCCTGGGCGATCGCCGGCATGTGCAAGGTGTGGTTGGTGGAGCCGCCGGTGGCGTGCAAGGCGACGATCGAATTGACCAGCGCCTTCTCGTCGACGATCTCGCCCAGCGGCATGAAGCTGCCGCTGGCCTTGGTCATACGCGTGACCTGCTGCGCCGCCTCGGCGGTGAGCGCGTCACGCAATGGCGTGTAAGGGTTGACGAACGAGGCGCCCGGCAGGTGCAGCCCCATCACTTCCATCACCAGCTGGTTGGTGTTGGCGGTGCCGTAGAAGGTGCAGGTGCCTGGGCTGTGGTAGGAGTTCATCTCCGATTCCAGCAGTTCTTCGCGGCTGGCCTTGCCTTCGGCGTAGCGCTGGCGCACGTCGGCCTTCTGCTTGTTGGAGATGCCCGACAGCATCGGGCCACCTGGCACGAAAATGGTCGGCAAGTGCCCAAAGCGCAGCGCACCCATCATCAGGCCGGGGACGATCTTGTCGCAGATGCCGAGCATCAGCGCGGCGTCGAACATGTTGTGCGACAGGGCAACAGCGGTGGACATGGCGATCACTTCACGGCTGGCGATGGCCAGCTCCATGCCCGGCTCGCCCTGGGTCACGCCATCGCACATGGCCGGCACTCCGCCGGCGAACTGGCCAACCGAGCCGACGTCGCGCAGGGCCTGTTTGATTTGTTCGGGGAAGTGCTGGTACGGCTGGTGGGCCGAGAGCATGTCGTTGTAGGCGGAGACGATGGCGACGTTGGCCGCGTTCATCAGGCGCAGGCTCTGCTTGTCCTGCGCGCCGCAACCGGCGACGCCGTGGGCGAAGTTGGCGCACTGCAAGCTGGCACGCATGGGTCCGTCACTGGCCGCGCCGCGAATCAGCTGCAGGTAGCGTTCACGGGTGGCACGGCTGCGTTCGACCAGCCGTTGGGTGACCTCAAGGATGCGCGGGTGCATGTACTGGACTCCAGGCTAACTGTAGGGGCGGCTTACCAGGCATTTCCCCTCCAAACGATTGCGACCTAGGCTCTAGGAAAGGGCCTGGAGGTCTCGCTGGGGTGGCCTGCCCGACCACTCGTTGTATGTTTAAACAAAATACTGCCACTAAAAAGGCTTGTTTTCTATCTGATAGTGAATAATCTTGTAATTCCAACAACAAAACCGTTTCAGTGAAGCCCCTTTGTGCCACAGGCCTCACTCGAACCGCCAGAGGTAATGCCATGACCCTTCGCATCGCCATCAATGGATTCGGCCGCATTGGGCGTAATGTCCTCCGCGCACTGTATACCCAAGGCTACCGCCAGGACCTGCAGGTCGTCGCCATCAACGACCTGGGCGACAGCGCCATGAACGCCCATCTGCTCAAGTACGACAGCGTGCACGGCACCTTCGACGCCAGCGTCGAAACCGATCATGAAAGCCTGACGGTCAATGGTGACCGCATCGCAGTCAGTGCCATCCGCAACCCGGCCGAACTGCCCTGGAAGGCCGAAGCGATCGACGTGGTGTTCGAATGCACCGGGCTGTTCACCGAACGCGCCAAGGCCGCCGCACACCTGGCCGCTGGTGCTGGCAAAGTGATCGTCTCGGCGCCAGCCAAAGGTGCCGATGCCACCGTGGTGTACGGGGTCAACCACGACGTGCTGCGCGCTTCGCACCAGATCATTTCCAATGCCTCCTGCACCACCAACTGCCTGGCGCCCATCGCCCAGGTGCTGCACCGCGAGTTCGGCATCGAGCAGGGCCTGATGACCACCATCCATGCCTACACCAACGACCAGGTACTCACCGACGTCTACCACAGCGACCCCTACCGGGCGCGATCGGCCACCCAGTCGATGATCCCGAGCAAGACCGGCGCCGCCGAAGCCGTGGGCCTGGTGCTGCCGGAGCTGGCCGGCAAGCTGACCGGCATGGCGGTACGGGTACCGGTGATCAACGTGTCGCTGGTGGACCTCACCGTCAACCTCAAGCGCGAAGCCAGCGCCGACGAGGTCAACCAACTGTTCCTGGAAGCCAGCCGACATTCCAGAGTATTGGGCTACAACGCATTGCCTTTGGTTTCCTGCGATTTCAACCACAACCCGTTATCGTCGATCTTCGATGCCAACCATACCCGGGCCAATGGGCGGATGCTCAAGGTGCTGGCCTGGTATGACAATGAATGGGGGTTCTCCAACCGGATGCTGGATAACTGCCTGGCGTTGTGCAGCGCCCAGTAACCCAGCGGCATACGTTTCCCTGTAGGAGCAGCCTTGTGCTGCGAAGAGGCCGGTACAGCCCAGCATTTTCGGTGCGTCTACCGGCCTCTTCGCAGCACAAGGCTGCTCCTACAGCGGGAGGCGCTAGGTTGGATTAATCACAATCTTTACCATTTCTAAACACTTCCAGACTTGACCTTTGGTACAGATGATAAGCATTATCATTAACCTTTCGTCGGCCAGGTCCCCCCGTGAGTCAGTCCCGGTTCAACTCCGTCTTCCTTGTCCAACGCCTCACCCTGCTGCGCACCCTGCAACGCATGGTGGGCAACCCCAGCACGGCCGAGGACCTGCTGCAGGAAACCTATCTGCGGGTTTCCCGTGCCTTGAGTGAGCGGCCCATCGATCATATCGAACCCTTCGTGTTCCAGACTGCGCGCAACCTGGCCCTCGACCACCTGCGCGCACGCCGGGTGCAAGCACGCATGTTGGTCGATGACGTGCCCGACGAGGTGCTGCACAGCATTGCCGCCCCTGCCAGCAGCAGCGAAGACGCCGCCCACGCCGAGCAGTTGCTCGAGCACCTCAGCGTCAGCCTCAACCAACTGAGCGAGCGCCAGCAGCGCATCTTCATCCTCAGCCGCCTGCACGGCGCCACCTACCTGGAAATCGCCGAGCAATTGCACGTCTCGGCCAGCACGGTTCAGAAGGAACTGAAACTGATCATGGCGATCTGCATGGGCGTCGCCGACCGCCTCAAGTGAAACGACCACCGGCCCGCCATGCAACGCAAAGCGCTTGCCACACCCCGCCTTAGCCTTGATCATTCGTGAATAACCCTTTCAAGGATTCACCGTGACCGACCACCCCGCCCCTCGCCCGTCACCCGCCGGGCTCAATGCCCGTGCCCGTGCCAGGGACGAGGCGCTGGACTGGCTGGTACGCCTGCAATGCGCCGATGCACAGGACACCCAGGCCTTTGAAGCCTGGCTCAGCGCCGCACCGGAAAACGCCGAAGCCTACGTTGAAGCAGAAGCGCTGTGGAACGGCATGCCGCTGCACCAGGCTGCCGTGCAACTGCATCAGGGCCAGCGTCGGTCGTTGCGCGGGCGCCTGCGCAGCCACTGGAAGCCCTTGGCCACCGCGGCAGTGCTGCTGGTCGGCCTGTTCACCCTCGGCAACCTGCCCATGCGCCTGCAGGCGGACCACCTGACCGTGGTCGGTGAGCGCCAGCGCCTGCAACTGGACGACGGTGCAAAAGTGCTGCTCAACACCAATTCGGCGTTTGCCAGCGACCTGCGCGAAGGGCGTCAGGTGGCCCGTCTGCTCCAGGGCGAGGCCTACTTCCAGGTCCCTGAAGGCGGGCAAGTGCCGCTCGAAGTGCAGGCCGGCCCTTTGCGCGCCCAGGTGCGTGATACCGACTTTGCCGTGCGTTACCTGGACGGCGAAGCCCAGGTGCGGGTCCAGCGCGGTGACGTTGACCTGCAGGCCTCAAGTGACCAGCGCATCCGCCTCAGTGCCGGCGACAGCATCAGCGTCGGCCCTCAGGGCTTTGGCCAGAGACAGCGCGCAGACATGCAAAAGGACCTGGCCTGGGTCGATGGCCGCCTGGTGTTCGAGAACTGCCCGTTGAGCCAGGTGCTGGCCGAGGTCAGGCGCTACTACCCCGGCTGGATCATCAACCGTAACGCCGGCCTCGAAGACGTCGCGGTGACCGGCAACTATCGCCTCGACCAACCGTTGGAAACCCTGCGTGCCTTAGCCCACATCACCTCTGCCCGGCTGCATGAATACCCCGCGGTGGTCATCCTCAACTGAGTGACCGCTGCATCCCTTGCCTGCGCGATAAATTATTTTTACGCGATCGCGCTGCCCCGCCCGTCTCGTTATAGCCAATGCAACTGATTCTTGTTTGAAAACAAGAACGGTCATCACCTATAACAGTTCGCGCGTCTGGGAGCGCTTTCGATGTCCACAGGTCCAACTCGCCCGTCCACACTTTCCCGCCGTACAGGGCAATTGTCCCTGCTGAGCCTGGCCCTGCTCGCCTGCGGCGCCTGCAGCCTGCCAGCCCTGGCCGCCGAACCTGCCCAGGCCAGCAGCCCGCGCATGGGCGACTATCGCTTCAGCATCGGCCAGCAGCCGCTGGTCTCGGCCATCAATGCCTTCAGCCAGGTGACCGGCTGGCAAGTCGGTTTCAGTGCCGAGTTGGCCGATAACGTGGCCTCGCCAGGGGTGCAAGGTGCACTGCCACCGGAAGCTGCGCTCAAGCGCCTGCTCAAGGGCACGGGCCTAGGCTATCGCAAGATCAGTAACGGCAATGTGGTGCTCGAACGCCAGACCACGGGCAATGTCATCGCCCTGCAGCAGGTGACTGTCAGCGCCACGCGCAGCGCCCAGGACGTCAGCCAGGTGCCGAGCACCGTCAGCGTGCAGACCCGCGAGCAACTGGACCGGCAAAACGTCAACAACATTCAGGACCTGGTGCGTTACGAGCCGGGGGTTTCGGTGGCGGGTACCGGCCAACGCAGCGGCTTGAGCGGTTACAACATCCGCGGCATCGACGGTGAGCGGATCCTCACCCAGATCGACGGCGTGTCGATCCCCGACAGCTTCTTCTACGGCCCTTACGCCCAGACCCAGCGCAACTATGTCGACCCCGAAATCGTCAAGCGCGTGGAGATCCTGCGCGGCCCGGCGTCGGTGCTGTACGGCAGCAACGCCATCGGCGGTGCGGTGAGCTATTTCACCCTCGACCCAGACGACATCATCAAACCCGGCAAAGATGTCGGCGCCCGCTTGAAGACCGGTTACAGCTCGGCCGACGAAAGCTGGCTGACCTCCGCCACCGTTGCCGGCCGCCAGGGCGACGTCGATGGCTTGCTGCACCTGAGCCAGCGCAACGGCCACGAGACCGAATCGTACGGTGGCCACAGCGGTGACGGCCTGGCCCGCACCGAAGCCAACCCGCAGGACGCGCGCACCACCAACGTGCTGGCCAAACTGGGCTGGAACTACGCCGACGACGCACGCCTGGGGTTCACCTACGAGCGTTACAAGGATGACCGCGACCAGAATATTCTCAGTGCGGTGGGTGGGCCGTTCATCGGAGGCACCACCGCGATGGGCTTCTACAAGGCACGTAACGGCAACGACACCATTACCCGCGAGCGCTTCGGCATCAACCACGAGTTTGGCCTGGATTCGCTGGTAGCCGACCACATGAAGTGGAGCCTGAACTACCAAATCGCCAAGACCGACCAGCACACCGAGGAAGTCTACGCACCACCTGGCCGTCAGGTTCTGCGCACCCGCGACACCACCTACAAAGACCGCCAGTGGGTGTTAGATGCCCAGCTGGACAAGGCCTTCAGCATCGGTGCTACCGACCATTTGCTGACCTATGGCACCACCCTCAAGCACGAGAAGGTCACCGGTTCACGCAGTGGCACTGGCACCTGCCTGGCGGTTGGCTCAGGTTGCAGCGCCGCCGGTGCAGACCGCCCGGCAGACGGCCAGGCCCTGGTCAGCGACTTCCCGGACCCGACCGTGAACACCTACAGCCTGTTCGTCCAGGACGAGATCCGCTGGAACAACTGGACCTTCCTGCCCGGCGCCCGCTACGACTACACGCACATGGAGCCCACGTTCACCGACGCCTTCCTGCGTGGCCTGGAGTCCACCGGCACGGCGCCTACCTCCCAGGACGACTCGGACAAGAAGTGGCACCGCGTCTCGCCCAAATTCGGCCTGACCTACGCCTTCAACGACAACTACACCTGGTACGGCCAGTACGCCGAAGGCTTCCGCACCCCGACCGCCAAGTCCATGTACGGCCGCTTCCAGAACCTGGAGCAAGGCTACCGCGTAGAGGGCAACCCGGGGCTTGAACCTGAGAAGAGCAAAAGCTACGAAACCGGCCTGCGCGGCAACTTCGATGCCGGCAACTTCGATGTGGCGGTTTACTACAACAAGTACCGCGACTTCATCGACGAAGACGCCGTGCAAAGCGCCAACCTGGAGCAAACCTTCCAGGCCAACAACATCAAGCACGCCACCATCAAGGGTGCCGAGGTCAAGGGCCGCCTGAACCTGGATCACTTCGGTGCACCGCAAGGCCTGTACACCCAGGGCTCGATTGCCTACACCTACGGCCGCAACGATGACACCGGCCAGCCGTTGAACACCGTCAACCCGCTGAAGGGCGTGTTCGGCCTGGGTTACGAGCAGCAGAACTACGGCGGCCTGTTGAGCTGGACGCTGGTCAAGCGCAAGACCCGCGTGGACGACACCCACTTCTACGCGCCCGACGGTTCGAGCAGCAAGTTCCGCACCCCGGGCTATGGTGTGCTGGACCTGACCGGCTTCTACAAGGTGACCGACGACGTCACCATCAACGCCGGCCTGTACAACCTTGCCGACAAGAAGTACTGGCAGTGGGATTCGGTGCGCAGCTACGACGGCCAGGGTGAAGCGGCTGTGACCCAGCCGGCCAACATGGACCGCCTGACCATGCCGGGGCGTAACTTTGGCATCAATGTGGTGTGGGATATCTGATCGCTTGGGTAGGCCTTGATTGTTGCAGTGCTTGAGATCGAGCGCCGCTTGCGCGGCGCTTCGCAGCACAAGGCTGCTCCTACATTTTTTCGGGCCAATTACTCCTGAGGTAAGGGCGCACGCAAACAGGTGTAGGAGCAGCCTTGTGCTGCGAAACGCCGCGCGAGCGGCGCTCGATCCCAAAGGCGCTACAACTCTCAAGGCCCACACCCGAAAACCCCAGTTTTTTTACTGTCCCGCCCCCGCTATTTCGTCTTGTCTCTAGACGCCCCCTTTTTCCAAGGACTGCCCCCATGACCGAACGCCCAGCCCTGCGCTCCCAGCGCCTCAACCAGATCACCCACGCCCCGCACGCCGAGCTGGATGCCCTGGTCAAGTCCCACGCGCCCTTCGACAGCCGTGAAAGCTTCGCCCGCTTCGTGGTCGCCCAGTACCTGTTCCAGTCCGAACTCAAGGCCTTGTACACCGACCCGCAACTGATCGCCATCGTCCCCGATCTGGCCGAGCGCTGCCGCGCCGAGCAGGCTCGCCTGGACCTCGCCGACCTCGACACCGAAGTGCCTGGCCCAGTGCCCGGCGCGGTACAAAATCCGAGCCTGGGCGAAGCCATGGGCTGGATCTTCGTCTCCGAAGGCTCCAAACTGGGCGCTGCGTTTCTGATCAAGCGGGCCGTGGCCCTGGAGCTGTCCGACAGCTTTGGCGCTCGCCACCTGGGCGAACCGGCCGGCGGCCGTGCCGAAGGCTGGAAACAGTTCACCCGTATCCTCGATGGCCTGGCGCTGTCGGCCGACGAAGAGGCCGCCGCCGAACGCGGCGCAGTCGCAGCCTTCGAGCGCTTCACCGAGCTGCTCAAACACGCCTATGCCGCGGATGCCGCGCTGGTCTGACACGCTATGCCCGGCCACCCCACCGGTGGCCGAACCGTTTTTTGCAGTGAGACCATGACCCGACCTGCCCGCTCGAAAATCGCCCGCCTGCTGTATGGAATCCTGGCTTACGTCAGCTTGGGGATAGGCTTGGTTGCGATCGTCATTCCTGGCCTGCCGACCACCGAGTTCATCTTGCTGGCCGCCTGGGCCGCCACCCGCAGTTCACCGCGCCTGTCTGCCTGGCTGGAGAACCACCGGTTGTTCGGGCCGATTCTGTTCAACTGGCGCAATGGGAAGGTGATTCAGCGTCGGGCCAAGGTCAGTGCAACCCTCAGCATGCTGCTGTGCGCGGGGCTGATGCTGACCTTCCTCGACCATCACTGGCCCGTGTTTCTGGCGATTGGCGGCATGACCCTGGGCAACCTGTGGATCTGGTCACGCCCAGAACAGGCCTGCCCAGCCGGCTCACAAGCTCAGCAACCCTGAATACAGGGCATACGCCGCCAGCGCAGCGCCCGCCAGCACCGCGGCAAAAATGAGCTTCTCCCACGTCGTGAACAGGGTCTGCCCCTGCTCGTGCTTGGCCCTGGCGAACAGAATCACCCCAGGGGCATACAACAGTGCCGACAGCAGCAGGTACTTGAGCCCACCGGCATACAGCAGCCACACCGCATACAGCAGAGCAACCAACGCCACCAGCAGGTCTTTGCGCCGCAACGCCGCTTGCCCGGCGTAGGTGTCTGCACGTACCGCCAACAACACCGCATACGCCGCTGACCACAGGTAAGGCACCAGGATCATCGAAGACGCCAGGTAGATCAGGCTGGTGTAGGTTCCAGCCGAAAACAGCGTAATCAGTAGAAACCCCTGGATCATGCAGTTGGTCAGCCACAGGGCGTTGGCCGGTACATGGTTGGCGTTTTCCTTGGCCAGAAAGCGCGGCATGGTCTTGTCACGCGCGGTGGCAAACAGGATCTCCGCACACAGCAACGCCCAGGAAAGCAGTGCGCCGAGCAGCGAAATGGCCAAGCCGATACTGATCAGCAACGCACCCCACGGGCCGACGATGTGCTCCAGCACCGAGGCCAACGACGGGTTCTGCAAGCCCGCCAGCTCTGGTTGGGTCATCACGCCCAGCGACAGCACGTTGACCAGCACCAACAGCGCCAGCACCCCCAGAAAACCGATCACCGTGGCCTTGCCCACATCCGAGCGGCGCTGCGCACGCCCGGAATACACGCTGGCGCCTTCGATACCGATGAACACGAACACGGTCACCAGCATCATGTTGCGCACCTGGTCCAGCACATTGCCGAACTGCGGGTTGCTCACGCCCCAGATATCACGGGTGAAGATCTCGGCCCGGAACGCAAAGGCCGCGATAACGATGAAAATCAGCAACGGCACCACCTTGGCCACGGTGGTCACCTGGTTGATGAACGCCGCCTCCTTGATCCCGCGCAACACCAGAAAGTGCACCGCCCACAGCAGTAGCGAAGCACAGCCGATGGCGATGGGCGTGTTGCCCTCGCCAAACACTGGAAAATAAAACCCGAGCGTACTGAACAGCAGCACGAAATAGCCGACGTTGCCGAGCCAGGCGCTGATCCAATAACCCCAGGCCGACGAGAAGCCCATGTAGTCGCCAAAGCCGGCCTTGGCGTAGGCATATACACCTGAGTCCAGTTCGGGCTTGCGGTTGGCCAGTGTCTGGAACACGAACGCCAGGGCCAGCATGCCAACCGCGGTGATGCCCCAGCCGATCAGCACAGCACCCACATCGGCACGCGCCGCCATGTTCTGCGGCAGCGAGAAAATCCCGCCACCGATCATCGAGCCAACCACCAGTGCGATCAACGCGCCCAAGCGCAGCTTCTGTCCCGGTTCGCTCATGTGCCTCCCTTTTTTCACCCGCTGTCATGCGTTTGAAACAGCCGTGGCGGCCATATAAAAGGCTTGATTTATATTGAATAAGGCCATAAAAGCTATAGCAGTCATAACTGCTTTGTCTATGCGATGCCTCAGTAAAAACTAGCAGCTGCCCAGCAACTAGGGAAGAAACTGTTAAAACTCGAAATTCTTGTGAAAAATTTGCGAAAGCCTCAAAAACAGCTAGCTTCAAGCATCGCAGGCCGAACAGAGCGTTTGCTCTAGAAGGACATGGAGGTGCCAGCGTGCAAGGCCTGCAGCAAAGCTGTCGGCACTCTCCAGGAGCCACGTGAAGGATTTTTCCTACTTTACGTGCCCGTGAACTGACCCAAGTCAGCCCATGGTGCAGGCGTCGGATTTACTCTGTCGTCAACTTTCTCCTGGCAGGAGTTGTTAAATGTCTGATTCATCCGGAAAACTAAAACTCGGTGCGTTAGTTGCACTGGTAGTGGGCTCAATGATTGGCGGCGGGATCTTCTCATTGCCGCAAAACATGGCGGCCAGCGCGGGCGTTGGTGCGGTGCTGATCGGCTGGGCCATCACCGCGGTCGGCATGCTGACCCTGGCGTTCGTGTTCCAGACGCTGGCCAACCGCAAACCTGACCTGGACGGCGGTGTGTACGCCTACGCCAAAGCCGGTTTCGGTGACTACATGGGCTTCTCGTCGGCCTGGGGTTACTGGATAAGCGCCTGGCTCGGCAACGTCGGTTACTTCGTGCTGCTGTTCAGCACCCTCGGCTACTTCTTCCCGATCTTCGGTGAGGGCAACACCCCCGCCGCGATCATTGGCGCCTCGATTCTGCTGTGGGCCGTGCACTTCCTGGTGCTGCGGGGGATCAAGGAAGCGGCGTTCATCAACCTGGTCACCACGGTCGCCAAGATCGTGCCGCTGGTGCTGTTCGCCCTCATCTGCCTGTTCGCCTTCAAACTGGATGTGTTCACCGCCGATATCTGGGGCCTGGGCACTCCGGAGCTGGGCAGCGTGATGAACCAGGTGCGCAACATGATGCTGGTCACCGTCTGGGTGTTCATCGGCATCGAGGGCGCGAGCATCTTCTCGTCACGGGCGGAAAAACGCGCTGACGTGGGCAAGGCCACCGTCATCGGCTTTGTCACCGTGCTGTTGTTCCTGGTGCTGGTCAACGTACTTTCGCTGGGCATCATGACCCAACCGGAACTGGCCAAGCTGCAGAACCCGTCGATGGCCGCCGTGCTCGAACATGTGGTCGGCCACTGGGGGGCGGTGCTGATCAGCGTCGGCCTGATCATCTCGCTGCTGGGGGCGCTGCTGTCGTGGGTGCTGCTGTGCGCCGAGATCATGTTCGCGGCCGCCAAAGACCACACCATGCCGGAGTTCCTGCGCCGCGAAAACGCCAACCAGGTACCGGCCAACGCCCTGTGGCTGACCAACGCCATGGTGCAGATCTTCCTGGTCATCACGCTGTTCTCCAGCAGTACCTACCTGTCGCTGATCTACCTCGCCACCTCGATGATCCTGGTGCCTTACCTGTGGTCGGCGGCGTATGCCTTCCTGCTGGCACTGCGCAGCGAAACCTACGAGCAAGCCCTGGCCGAACGCAAGAAGGACCTGTTCATCGGCGCCGTCGCCTTGCTGTACGCCATCTGGCTGCTGTACGCCGGCGGCGTGAAGTACCTGCTGCTCTCGGCCCTGCTGTACGCCCCTGGGGCCATCCTGTTCGCCAAGGCCAAGCGCGAGGTTGGCCAACCCATCTTTACCAACGTGGAAAAACTGATCTTCGCGGCCGTGGTCGTCGGCGCCCTGGTGGCTGCCTATGGCCTGTACGACGGCTTCCTGACCCTTTGACCCACGTCTTCGCACACATGGAGGAATGAACAATGTCCGCTGAAAAACAGAAGTACGGTGTCCACTCCGAAGCCGGCAAACTGCGCAAAGTGATGGTCTGCTCCCCTGGGCTGGCCCACAAGCGCCTGACCCCGAGCAACTGCGATGAACTGCTGTTCGACGATGTGATCTGGGTCGACCAGGCCAAGCGCGACCATTTCGACTTCGTCACCAAGATGCGCGAGCGCGGCGTCGATGTGCTGGAAATGCACAACCTGCTGACCGACATCGTGCAGAACAAAGACGCCCTCAAGTGGATCCTCGACCGCAAGATCACCCCCGACACCGTCGGCGTGGGCCTCACCAACGAAGTGCGCAGCTGGCTCGAAGGCCTTGATCCCCGCCACCTGGCCGAGTTCCTGATCGGCGGTGTGGCAGGCCAGGACCTGCCGCAGAGCGAAGGCGCCGATGTGGTCAAGATGTACAACGACTACCTGGGCCACTCCAGCTTCATCCTGCCGCCGCTGCCCAACACCCAGTTCACCCGCGACACCACCTGCTGGATCTACGGCGGCGTCACGCTCAACCCGATGTACTGGCCAGCGCGTCGTCAGGAAACCCTGCTGACCACCGCCATCTACAAGTTCCACAAGGAGTTCACCGGTGCCGACTTCCAGGTCTGGTACGGCGACCCGGACAAGGAACACGGCAACGCCACCCTCGAAGGCGGTGACGTGATGCCGATCGGCAAGGGCATCGTGTTGATCGGCATGGGCGAGCGCACCTCGCGCCAGGCCATCGGCCAATTGGCGCAAAACCTGTTCGCCAAGGGCGCGGTCAAGGAAGTGATCGTCGCCGGCCTGCCGAAGTCCCGTGCCGCCATGCACCTGGACACCGTGTTCAGCTTCTGCGACCGCGACCTGGTCACGGTCTTCCCGGAAGTGGTCAAAGAGATCGTGCCGTTCATCATCCGCCCGGACGAAAGCAAGCCCTACGGCATGGACGTGCGCCGCATTAACAAGTCGTTCATCGAGGTGGTGGGCGAGCAACTGGGGGTCAAGCTGCGCGTGGTCGAAACCGGCGGCAACAGCTTTACCGCCGAGCGCGAACAGTGGGATGACGGCAACAACGTGGTGGCCATCGAGCCGGGCGTGGTCATCGGCTACGACCGCAACACCTACACCAACACCCTGCTGCGCAAGGCCGGTATCGAGGTCATCACCATCAGCGCCGGCGAACTGGGCCGGGGCCGTGGCGGCGGCCACTGCATGACCTGCCCAATCGTGCGCGACCCAATCGACTACTAACGACCATACGCCCGGCCGCGCCCACGAAGCGGCGGCCGGGATGTTTGCCAAACTCAAGGAGAAACTGTCATGGCGTTCAATATTCACAACCGCAACCTGCTCAGCCTCGAACATCACACCACGCGCGAGCTGCGCTACCTGCTGGACTTGTCCCGCGACCTCAAGCGCGCCAAGTACACCGGTACCGAGCAGCAGCACCTGAAGGGCAACAACATCGCCCTGATCTTCGAGAAGACCTCGACCCGCACCCGCTGCGCCTTCGAAGTCGCCGCCTATGACCAGGGCGCCAACGTCACCTACATCGACCCCAACTCCTCGCAAATCGGCCACAAAGAAAGCATGAAGGACACCGCCCGCGTGCTCGGGCGCATGTACGATGCCATCGAGTACCGCGGCTTCAAGCAGGAGATCGTCGAAGAACTGGCCAAGTTCGCTGGCGTGCCCGTGTTCAACGGCCTCACCGATGAATACCACCCGACCCAGATGATTGCCGACGTGCTGACCATGCGTGAGCACAGCGACAAGCCGCTGCACGACATCAGCTACGCCTACCTGGGCGATGCCCGCAACAACATGGGCAACTCGCTGCTGCTGATCGGCGCCAAGCTCGGCATGGACGTACGCATCGCCGCGCCCAAGGCGCTGTGGCCACACGACGACCTGGTCGATCGCTGCAAGAAATACGCGGAAGAAAGCGGCGCACGCATCACCCTCACCGAAGACCCGAAAGCGGCGGTCAAGGGCGTGGACTTCGTGCACACCGACGTCTGGGTATCGATGGGCGAGCCGATCGAAGCCTGGGGCGAGCGCATCAAGCAGCTCAAGCCTTACCAGGTGAATGCCGAGCTGATGAAGGCCACCGGCAACCCACGGACCAAGTTCATGCACTGCCTGCCGGCCTTCCACAACTCGGACACCAAGGTGGGCAAGCAGATCGCCGAACAGTACCCAGACCTGGCCAACGGTATCGAAGTGACCGATGACGTGTTCGAGTCGCCGGCCTGCATCGCCTTCGAGCAGGCGGAAAACCGCATGCACACCATCAAGGCGATCCTGGTGTCGACCCTGGCTGACCTGTAAGGGCTGACTCGACGGGAGGAACAACCCTGAACCCTGTGGGAGCGGGTTTACCCGCGAAAGCGTCAGCCCAGAAGACATCACTGGCCTTGCCGACGCATTCGCGGGTAAACCCGCTCCCACAGGGTCGGTGCCCGTCTTGGGAGCAGCACCCACTTTTCCGATAAAGGACATTCCCCATGCGTATCGTTGTTGCATTGGGCGGCAACGCCCTGCTGCGTCGCGGCGAGCCCATGACCGCTGACAACCAGCGCGCCAATATCCGCACCGCCACCGAGCAGATCGCCAAGATTCACCCCGGCAACGAACTGGTCATCGCCCACGGCAACGGCCCACAGGTGGGCTTGCTGTCGCTGCAGGCGCTGTCCTACAAGCCGGACGAAGCCTACCCGCTGGACGTGCTCGGCGCCGAAACCGAAGGCATGATCGGCTACATGATCGAACAAGAGCTGGGCAACCTGCTGGCGTTCGAAGTGCCGTTCGCCACCCTGCTCACCCAGGTCGAAGTGGACGCCAACGACCCGGCCTTCAAAGACCCGACCAAATTCATCGGCCCGGTCTACAGCAAGGAAGAAGCCGAACGCCTGGCCAAGGAAAAAGGCTGGGTGGTCAAGGCCGACGGCGACAAGTACCGCCGTGTGGTGGCCAGCCCCAAACCCAAGCGCATCTTCGAGATCCGCCCGATCAAGTGGCTGCTGGAAAAAAGCAGCATCGTGATCTGCGCCGGTGGCGGTGGCATCCCCACCATGTACGACGAAAACCGCAAGCTCAAAGGTATCGAAGCGGTCATCGACAAGGACCTGTGCTCGGCACTGCTGGCCGAGCAATTGGAAGCCGACCTTCTGATAATCGCCACCGACGTCGATGCGGCCTACATTGACTGGGGCAAGCCTACGCAAAAAGCCATTGCCCAGGCCCACCCCGACGAACTCGAACGCCTGGGCTTCGCCGCTGGCTCGATGGGGCCGAAGGTGCAGGCGGCCAGTGACTTTGCCCGCAACACCGGCAAAGTGGCGGTGATCAGCTCGCTGGAGAACATCGAAGACATCGTCAAAGGCACCGCCGGCACCCGGGTTTCCACCGCCAAGCCTGGGATCAGCTACCGTTGAATGCAGTGGGCGGGCGCATAGCGCCCGCCATTTTCGACCTTCCAAAGGAGCTTGCCATGGCCCAGTACCACCCTGGTCATGTACACATCGAGCGCAGCGCGCTGAACACCAATGACCACAGCTATGACCTGAACATCGAATACGAGGCCGCGACGGACCCCAAGGAAGGCAGAGGCATTCAGTTCCACATGCATGGCAGTATCGAAGGCAAGACGGTGGAGGAGAAGTTCTTCCTGCCCAAGGACCAGGTGCTGCCCAGCTTCCTCATGCTGCTGACCCGCAAGGCTCAGTCTTACCTGGCCCCGCCGAAGAAGTTCGAGAACCTCAGTTCACCGCACAAACTCTACGATTACATGTTCGCGGACATTCGCGAAAAGCTGGACGTGAAGTCGGGCGACGCGATCAAGCCTGAACATCTGGAGTGACCCAATCGCCGGCAAGCCGGCTCCCACAGGTACTCCACTATCTTGGGTCCAGCGGGGTACTTGTGGGAGCCGGCTTGCCGGCGATTGGGTTTAACACTGCTCCCAAGGCATACTACTGGCCTCCCCGGCCATGACCATCCGCCTCCCCCATGCGCATCCACGTCAGCTTCATCGACCGCGTCGGCATCACCCAGGAAGTCCTCGCCCTGCTCGGTGCCCGCAACCTCAACCTGGACGCCGTGGAGATGGTCCCGCCGAACGTCTACATCGACGCCCCGACCCTCAGCCCCGCCGTGCTCGAAGAGTTGCACGACGCCTTGTTCGAAGTGCAGGGCGTGCAGTCGGTGGATGTGGTCGACATCCTCCCGGGCCAACGCCGCCACCTGCAGCTCGACGCCCTGCTCGCGGCCATGAGCGACCCGGTGCTGGCGGTGGACAGCGCGGGCCTGGTGCTGCTGGCCAACCCGGCGTTGATTGCCCTGTGCGGGCGCGAGTCGGCCGGGCGCTCGGTGGGTGAACTGTTCGGCGACAACGGGCTGCTTCAGGCCCTGCAAGACAATAACTTCCACCTGCCCATGCGCGAGATGCAACTCAATGGCCAGAGCCTGCTGCTCGACGCCACGCCTATCACCAACGCGGGCGGGCTGCTGACCCTGTACCCGCCGACGCGCATGGGCGAGCGCCTGTCAGCCTTGCACCACGACCACGCCGAAGGCTTCGATGCCTTGCTCGGTGAGTCACCGGCCATCCGTACCCTCAAAGCCCGTGCCCTGCGCGTGGCGGCCCTCGACGCACCCTTGCTGGTACACGGCGAGACCGGCACTGGCAAAGAGCTCGTGGCCCGCGCCTGCCATGCCATCAGCAGCCGCCATGCCGCGCCGTTTCTTGCCCTGAACTGCGCCGCGCTGCCCGAGAGCCTGGCCGAGAGCGAGCTGTTCGGCTATGCCCCAGGCGCCTTTACCGGTGCGCAACGCGGTGGCAAACCGGGGCTGATGGAACTGGCCAACCAAGGCACGGTATTTCTCGACGAGATCGGCGAAATGTCGCCCTACCTGCAGGCCAAGCTGCTGCGTTTTCTCAGCGACGGCAGCTTCCGTCGCGTGGGTGGCGACCGTGAGGTGAAGGTGGATGTACGCATCATCAGCGCCACCCACCGCGACCTGGAGCGCATGGTGGCCGAAGGCACCTTCCGTGAAGACCTGTTCTACCGCCTCAACGTGCTCAACCTGCAGGTGCCTCCGCTGCGCGACCGTGGCCAGGACATCCTGATGCTGGCGCACTTCTTCATGCAGCAGGCCTGCACGCAGATCCAGCGCCCACCCTGCCGGCTTACGCCAGCCACCCACTCGGCGCTGCTTGCCAACCCATGGCCAGGCAACGTGCGGCAGTTGCAGAACGTGATTTTCCGCGCTGCGGCCATCTGCGAAGGCAACCTGGTGGACATTGGCGACCTGGACATCGCCGGCACTTCGGTGGCCCGCGGCCAGGACGGCGAAGTGGCGAGCCTGGAGCAGGCTGTGGGCGACTTCGAGCGAGAACTCTTGCAGCGCTTATATGCAAGTTACCCCTCAACACGGCAATTGGCCGGCAGGCTGCAAACGTCGCATACCGCCATTGCGCAGCGGCTGCGCAAGTACGGTATACCCGGAAAGTCATGAGGCCTGTTGAACAGCCCGAAGGTTATTGACCGGACGCAACAGGGTGCTCAACCCCAACAGCACGAAGGCACCGATCATCATCACCGCCCAAGCCCAGTGCAATGAGCTGAGCTGGTCACGCACGATACCGGCGAGCAGTGGCATGCTGGCGGCGATCAGGTACCCACCACCTTGCACGAACGCCAACAGCGCACCGGCCTTGGATGGTGAATCCGCGTGGTCCATGGCAACGATCAACGAGAGAGGGAAAAGCGCCCCAATGCCCAGGCCCAGGCATACCGTCGCCACGGCCGCCAACGCTACCGGCGCGACCATCAGGCACGCCAACCCTGCTATCAACAACAAAATGACCAACACCAAGGGGTGCCTGCGGTCAGGAAAGCGCTGGATCAAGGATGACACGAGCAACCCGGCGAGCACTTCGGTGACGGTCAGTGCCCCCAACAGGTAACCCGCCTCGGCCGCTGTCCACCCCAACTCGATGTAGAACGGCGGCAACCAGGCCAGCACCAAGGTGTAGGCACCTGTGCCAATGCCGAAGAACAGCAACAGCAGCCAGGCCCGCGCGCTGCGGTAGGGCAATGTGGCCGCCACCTGTCCGCCAGGGGTACCACGCGCTAGCAACAGCCAGACGATCAGGGCGACCAATGCTGGGACGGCAGCGTAGCCCAACGACAGTTGCCAGCCGAACAGGCTCGCGCCGGGTGCTGCCGTGGCGGCGGCCAACGCGGCGCCCGCCATGATGCCGGTGGTAAACAACCCCATCAGCATGCCGGCACTTTGCGGATGGCTGCCTTTGAGGAACGCTGGCATCAGCGCCTGAATGATCGCAATGCCGATACCGCCCAGTGCCGCCGTGGCGATGAGCGCTTCGGCAGTGCTGACGTAGGCGCGTGCAGCGCAGCTCAGCGCAATCAGCACGATGCCTGTCGCCACGCCCGTGGTCTCGCCGACCAGACGCAGCAGCCAGGGGCCGGACAACGCGAACAGGCCCATCATCATCACCGGCAAGGTTGTCAGCAGGCCGGCTTGGGTATTGCTCAGCCCCAGGTCGTGCTGCAGCAACTGCAGCAGCGGGCCGATGGCAGCCATGACCGGGCGCAGGTTCAAGCCGATCAGTATCGCCAGCAACCCGACGCAGGCTTTGTTGGGAGTATCAGACATGATGGAGGGGCTCCTGCAGAAACGCACCGGTTACCTGGTTGAATGCCTGTGCCAGCGGTACGTTGAATACGTGCCCCTCGCCAGCGAGGGTGGCCAGGCGAGCGTGACCGATGTTGCTGCAGAGGGTTTCGGCCTCGGCGCTGGGGCTGATCGGGTCAAATTCTGCGGCGAGCACCAGTGTGGCAGCCTGAATGCGTGGCAAATCGCCAGTCAGGTCGTACTGCTTCATGCCCTCGCACCAGCGGACCTGGTTGTGCGCCCGCAGCTGCGCCGCCTGGGCGTGCCACGCCTGGTAAAGCCGCTGACCATCGGGCGAGGCGGCGAAGTCCGCACCCACCAAGGCAGGCCAGCTCGATTTGAAGCGCTTGAGGCAACCATCCTGCTTGTCCAAGGCGGCCGCCCACTCGCTGAGCAGCCCTCGGCGATGCGCCGTGCTCATGCTGGCGAAGGTGCCGGCAACGATCAGTTTCTCTACAGCGTGAGGTGCATGGCAGGCCATCTCAAGGGCCACCATGCCCCCCAGGGACAAGCCGATCAGCTGGATGCTGTCGAGCCCAAGGTGGTCCAGCAGCGCCAGCATCTCCAAGGCTTGGGCGTGCGCGGTGATGCCTTCGGGTGCATCACTGGATGCACCGTGCCCTAGCAGGTCGGGTACGATGACACGGTGCCCGAGGCCAAGCAGCGCGCTGAGCTGCGGCATCCACGCCCTGCCGCTGTTGCCCAACCCGTGCAGCAGGAGTACAGGGCTACCGGAGCCGGTGTCATGATAATAGTGACGATGCTGTCCATGTATGAAAAAAGCCATGCTGCCTCCTGATCCTTGAGCTTCACCGCGCCAAGATAGCTTAACGTTAAGATTGTTAAAAGGTGCGGGGGTTCAGAAGGTGCGCTGGTTACACATTTCCAGGTTGAACGATGAGTGCAGCAATGAACGATCATGTCGATTTCGTCGTCGCGCAGTGGGCGCAGGCGATGCCTTCCGTGGATGTTTCCTCCATGGAAATCTTTGGCCGAATGGCGCGTATCAGCAAGCACCTGGAGCGCATGCGTGCAGAAGCCCTGGCGCAGTATGGTTTCAAGGAGGGCGAATTCGACGTCCTGGCAACCTTGCGCCGTGCGGGGGCGCCCTACCGCCTGACGCCCACCGAGCTGTATCGCTCGTTGCTGATAACGTCCGGCGCGATGACCAACCGCTTGGCGAGACTGGAAAGCGCCGGCATGGTCGAGCGCATTGCCGACAATCATGACAAGCGCAGCTCCCAGGTGGCCCTCACAGCACAGGGCAAGGCATTGATTGATAAGGCCGTCCTTACCCATACTGAGATCCAGGAGCTGGTACTGGCCCCCCTGAGCGCCGAGCAGCGAGCACACTTCGCTCAGCTGTTGAAGCAAATGCTCGCTCATCTGCCAGGTGAGGGTGCGCCCAGGCAATGAACTGGAAAATTCAGGAGGAATTTTCATGCTTCACAGCAATTACCTGAAGCAATTGGATCTGCAGGACATCGTGGTGTTCATCAACCTGCTCGAACTGCGCAGCGCCAAGCGGACTGCCGAATTGATGAATGTCAGCCAGCCCACCGTCAGTTATTGCCTGAAGCGCCTGCGCGGGTGCTTCGACGACACCTTGTTCTCGTCGTCGCAAGGGGTGCTGAAACCCACCACCAAAGCGGAAAAGATTGCCCCGTACCTGCGCGTGGTGGTCGAGTCAGTCAACCGCTGTGCCGAGGACGACAGCAGCGTCTCGCCACAAGCACAGCGCAAGATCTGGCGCATCTGCGCGCCCGAGTATTTCGAACTGTCCTTCTTGCCGCAGGCGCTGGCGGTACTGTCACGTACCCACGGCAATACCTCGCTGCACCTCGAACGCTTGAGCCGTGACCTGCCGGTGGACCGGCTGATTTCAGGCGACATCGACATTGCCATCGGCTTTGGCCCCGGCTATCACCAGATGCACCCCGAGCTGCAGTGGCAACCCGTGCTCAGCGATGATTTCGTGTGCGTAACCAGCCAAGGCATGCTCGCCAGTGAAGAGGCCATGAGCCTGGACGAGTTCTGTGCGTCGCCCCATGTGTTCCCCACACCGTGGATATCGGAAAAGAACATGGTCGACAGCTGGCTGGACAAGGTTGGCCGATCACGCAACGTGCTGGTGCGCGCCAACGGCTATCAGGCCTGCGTGAATATCGTGGCCGCCGTGCCCGCCACGGTGGCACTGCCCGCACGCCTGTTGCCGCACCTGCGCATCGCGCCTGGGCTTAAGGTGTGCAAACCGCCACTGGGGTTCCCCAGTTTCACCCTCGACATGATCTGGTCGCGCGACCGCAGCGACAGCAAGGATATTTCCAGCCTGCGCACACTGGTCGAAGCGGTGGCGCAAACGCTGTTGACGGAACGATGACCCGGCTTTATTAAATTTTCCCATCGCGTTTAAATTTCTTAAAACCAGCAGCTTGTTCTTTTCACTTACTGTGAGGTCATCGGGTAGCGGTGTTCTACCTGACCCACAGTTCACGGAGGAATAAGTCATGCTGGCGCACGTACAACCCACGGTGTTTCCGTTCTATCGACAACCGACGCCGTGCTACGGTTTTGAATGTATCTATGCCGTCGACCGCGACCTGCGGGTAGGCGATTCAATCAACAGTGCAACACTGTATGAAGACCTCGCCCACAGTGGCGCAATTATCTACCGCGACTTTGCCGATACGCTGCCGGACTTCAACGACTTCGTCAGTGCGCATTCCGCCCGCGTGACATTCGACCCGGCCCGCAAAGCCGCCACGTCCAACACGGCAGAAATCGAGGCCGGGGTGAATGAAATGGGGCTTCACCGTGAGAACGGTAACTTGCCATTCAACCCCGACCTGCAGTGGTTCTACTGCCTGGAGCCTGCAGCCGTGGGCTCTGAGACGACCTTGTGCGACGGCCAACGCGTACTGTTCGACTTGTCTTCGACAACCCGAAAGTGTTTTGAGAACCGTGAGATTCGTTACAGCCGGCGCATCCCTTGGAACAATGTAAAACGTTTTCTGAGCATTGAACTGCAACTGCCCATCGATGACATTACCGACGAGCATTTGCACCACGTCAATCAACTCGTCAGTGGCCAAACTTACCGTCGCATTGATCAGAACCTGATTGCGTCCGAACTGGTTATTTCCGCGGTTGAAACCAGTTGCTTCAGCGGCAAGCAAGCGTTCTGCAATTCAATGCTCGGCCCCAGCGTCAATTATGAACCGCCGCTTATTACCTGGGCCGATGGCGAGGATATCGCCCTGGATATCTGGGACGAAATCAAAGAAGTCACCGCCCGCAATACCTATAGCCACTTCTGGCAGAAGGGCGACCTGGTGGTAATCGACAACACCCGGGTGATGCACGGTCGCCGACGCCTGGATGACCCCTCACGGCGCATCTTCGGCGCGCAAAGCTACCGCATTGGAGGTATCGGCCAATGATCAGCCAAAAAATGCAGGACTACCTGGCCGCCACCCCCGACCGCGTAGTGATCAAGGAAATGAACGGTCGCGCCTACACGTTGCACGAATTGCGCCGTGACGTGATGCGACTGGCCAGTGCCCTCGAGGGGCGGGTTGGCCGCTGCGAACGCAAAGTGTTCGGCATCGCCATGCGCTCTTGCTACGAGTGGGTGTACACCTTGTTGGCGATCCAGAAAGTAGGCGGTGTGTTGCTACCGGTGCCCATCGAGTTCTCCGACGACCAGATCGGCAGCCTGCTGGGCAAGGCGGCGGCAGTGTTCGTCAGCGATGAGCAAACCGCCGGCCGCCTGCACGCTATTTTGCCGGACAAGGCGTGCTTCATCCCCACGCAACTCATGCACGAGACCATTGGTGATGAATGGCGCCAGGAGGACGAGCTCATCCCGGACGGGATTGTTTCGATCATCCACACGTCCGGCACCACCTCCAAACCCAAAGGGGTGATGATCCGCGACGAGGCCGTCGGGTTGCTGGTCGATAACGTGATGAAGCGCCTGCCACAACAGCCGCTGCACTACTTCTCGATTGTCCCCATGAGTTTGCTGATCGAGCAGGTGCTGGGGGTGTTCATCCCGATTCTGTCCGGCGGCACCTTGACCCTCATGCCCGAAGGCATGACCGAATACGGCGCAGCCAGCGGCAACGCACGGCAGTACCTGCAACTGATAGCACCCAACCAGCCGAACTTCCTGTACCTGCCGCCCAAGCTGCTGGAAGAGGCCAACCTGCTGCTCGAGCACTGCTCGGTCGAGGAACTGTTCGGGCCACAATGCCCGCACATCATCACCGGCGGCGCGAAGATTCCGGTAACGGTTTTGGAAGCCTTGGAAGCGCACGGCGTGCAGGTGTTCGAAGCCTATGGCCTGAGCGAGAACTCTTCGATCATTTCGCTCAACTCACCGGCGCAACGGCGTATCGGCTCGGCAGGCACACTGCTCGATGGCATCGAACCCAAGCTGGTCGACGGTGAATTGCTGGTCCGCACGCCGACCCTCTGCGCCGGTTACTACAACGCCGACGATACTGCCTGCGACCTGTCCGATGGGTATCTGCATACCGGCGATATCGCCGAATTTCGCGACGGTTATCTGTATATCACCGGCCGCAAGAAGCACGTGATCATCCTGTCTACCGCACGCAACATCTCGCCTGAGTGGGTCGAGAACGTCTACAAAGAGAGCGCCCTGGTAGACGACATGATCGTCATGGGCGAAGGCAAGGACGAGCCCTGCGCCATCGTCTTGAGCAGCGCCTGCGCTGACTCGGTCCGCCAGGAAATGGCGCGCCTGGAGCACCGGCTCGCCGACTTTGCCAGGGTCAGGCAGATTCGCGTCATCGCTGACATCGCCTCCTTCCGTGATCAGTTCTACACCGTCACGGGGCGGCCACGCAGGGCCGAGATCGAAGCGCGGTTCATCGACCAGATGTACGCCTGAGGAAGCCACCATGTACATCGTGCGTAATTTCTACAAAGGCCGACCTGGCTACCGATGCCTGCAGGAAGCGGTACGTGCCCACTACCTCAAGCACTATGGCGCGACGCCAGAGCCACAGCCCGATCTGTTCGTCTGCCTGACCGGCGCCAACGGTGGGGCCCCAGGTTACGCCTGTGCGGGGATCAGCTACGGCGATTCCGGCAAGCTGTTCAGCGAGTACTACCTGGATCAAAGCCTGGATGAGCGCTACCACATCGATCGGGCTCGCATTGCCGAAGTGGGCGCATTCGCCTCGTTCCATAGCGGCAGTGGGGCCGGGAAGTACTTGCTCAACAACGTGATCAAGACACTGGCCCTGCGAAATTTCGGCTTGGTGGTGCTGACCGCGACCGAGCAGGTGCGCCAGCTGCTGATCCCCCTGGTGGACACCCTTGAGGACCTGGGCGGTGCCGACCGCAGCAGGCTCAAGGACCCTGGCGTCAACTGGGGCAACTACTACGAACACGGACCACGGGTGGTGGCTTCGCGCCTGTCTGCACCGAGTACCTGGGGCAATGCCCCCGCCCTGGCGCTGAGCCAGCCGCATTTCACCTGCCAGGCATCCGCCTGACCACATCTGGCTCCGGGCATGGCCGTGCCCGGAGCACTGGAGGTAACCATGAACGCAAACAAGCGTTACGAGAATTTCATCGTGTTCCTTGCGCCCCTGATCAACAGCGTCGGGGGGATCGCCATCGACCTGTATGCGCCGAGCATGCCGTCAATCGGGCATGAGCTGGGCGCCAGCCCGTCGCTCATGCAAAACACCATCACCATCACCTTGCTGTTCTATGCCATCGGCCAGCTATTTTTCGGCATCATGACCGATGCGCGCGGGCGCAGGCCGGCGGTGATCCTGGGCCTGGCGCTGTTCCTCAGCGGCAGCCTGCTGGCCACCTTCTCGACCTCCATCGAAATGCTGTTGGTGGCCCGCGCACTGCAAGGTTTTGCGATCGGTGCCTGCCAAGTGGTTGCCCGTGCCTTGCTGGTCGATATCGTCAAGGGCCCGCGCTTCTATGTGGCGATCATCTACCTGAGCCTGGCGTTCGGCCTCGGGCCCGTCATCGCACCCTATGTGGGCGGCATGATCGAGGTCTACCTGGGGTGGCGCTACAATTTCGTCCTGTATGCGGTCTACGCCGTGATCGTGATGGCGTTCGTCCTGGCTGGGCTCAAGGAATCGCTGCCCGCCACTGCCCGTCGCAGTGCCATGCAAACGATGGTGGGCTACCGGTGCATCCTGGCTGATGGGCGCTTTCGTTCTTCGGTCATCGTGCTGGGGGCAAGTTTCTCGGCGTTTCTGCTGTGGAACGTGATTGGCCCGCATATCGTCCAGGAACGGCTGGGCCATGACGCACAGTACTTCGGCACCACGGCACTGGCGGTGGGCAGTTGCTATCTGGTCGGGACGCTGGTCAATCGCGCGTTGATCCGCAGGGTCCAGGCGGCCACGTTGATGTGGACGGGCATGCTGCTGTTCCTGCTCGGCGTGTTGAGCATCGCCGCCATGCCGGCTGGGCTGAACCTGGTCAGCATCCTGGGTGGCATCATGCTTGTCGCGTTCGGCCAGGGCTTTATCTTTTCCAACGCCATGGCCCGCTCCATGTCCCTGTTCCCCGACCGCGCAGGCGTAGCGGCAAGCCTGCAAGGCTGCCTGATGCTGGTGTTCGGGTCGCTGGCGTCGGGCATCGTCAGTGCGCTGCCGTTGGCGTCCAACCTGGCGATCGCGGGCGTGTTCCTGGTGCTCTGGCTGATCTCGCTGTCGGGGATGCTGACGGTGCGCCTGCAACAGCGCCAAGCGTCGCCAGCCTGAGCCAGGTGCCGACCGCTAGGCTTAGATGACGTGTGTGTATTGATTTCAATACATCGTAATGGAATCAATACACACCCACACCGATCTGTATCTATAAGGGTTTGCCACGACTGGCGATTTGGGCCGTGGACCTTCTGTATCGATTTCATTCCGGCCTCGTTTCCACGAGCACTTCAATAATAGATCAAGCCATTGATTTATAAGCGTTTTATTTTATTGGCCACATTTTTGCTACAGGAAATCCAACAAGTGCGTGGCTGACCACGCCTATCGCCCTGCTTTTCGAGGATTTCCCATGAGCGAGTTGCGTTTTACTGAAGATCACGAATGGCTGCGCGTCGAAGCTGACGGCAGCGTCACCGTGGGCATCACCGCCTACGCCCAGAATGCCCTCGGCGATGTGGTCTTCGTGCAACTGCCAGAGTTGCAGCAGTATGAGAAAGGCAGCGAAGCGTCCACCGTCGAATCGGTCAAGGCCGCCAGCGGCGTGTACATGCCGCTGACCGGCGAAGTGGTCGAGGTCAACGGCCAGCTCGAAAGCAGCCCGGAACTGGTCAACGAAGACCCGATGGGTGAAGGCTGGTTCTTCCGCTTCAACCCGGCCGACATGAGCGAAGTGACCGCCCTGCTCGACCAGGACGCCTACGACCGCCTGCTCAAAGCCAACGACGACGCCTGAGGAACCGCACCATGACCATCAACCTCGGCACCGCCAACGAATTCATCGCCCGCCACATCGGCCCACGCGCCGCTGACGAACAGGCCATGCTCGCCACCCTGGGGTTCGATTCCCTGGACGCCATGACCGCCGCGGTCATCCCCGACAGCATCAAGGGCACCAGCGTGCTCGGCGCTGAAGACGGCCAGAGCGAAGCCGACGCACTCGCCTCGCTGAAAGCCATCGCCGGCAACAACCAGCTGTTCAAGAGCTATATCGGCCAGGGTTACTACAACACCCACACCCCGGCACCGATCCTGCGCAACCTGCTGGAAAACCCGGCCTGGTACACCGCCTACACCCCTTACCAGCCGGAAATTTCCCAGGGGCGCCTGGAAGCGCTGTTGAACTTCCAGACCCTGATCAGCGACCTGACCGGCCTGCCGATCGCCAACGCCTCGTTGCTCGACGAAGCCACCGCTGCCGCCGAAGCCATGACCTTCTGCAAGCGCCTGTCGAAGAACAAGGCCAGCCATGCCTTCTTCGCCTCCAGCCACTGCCACCCGCAAACCCTCGACGTGCTGCGCACCCGTGCCGAGCCGCTGGGCATCGACGTGGTGGTTGGCGACGAACGTGAACTGACCGATGTCAGCGCTTTCTTCGGCGCACTGTTGCAATACCCGGCCAGCAACGGTGACGTGTTCGACTACCGCGACCTGGTTCAGCGCTTCCACGCGGCCAACGCCCTGGTGGCCGTGGCTGCCGACCTGCTGGCCCTGACCCTGCTGACCCCGCCAGGCGAGTTCGACGCTGACGTGGCCATCGGCAGCGCCCAACGCTTTGGCGTGCCACTGGGCTTTGGCGGCCCGCACGCGGCTTACTTCGCCACCCGCGATGCCTTCAAGCGCGACATGCCGGGCCGCCTGGTCGGCGTGTCGATCGACCGCTTCGGCAAGACCGCCCTGCGCCTGGCCATGCAAACCCGCGAACAGCACATCCGCCGCGAGAAGGCCACCAGCAACATCTGCACCGCCCAGGTGCTGCTGGCCAACATCGCCAGCATGTTCGCCGTGTACCACGGCCCAGCCGGCCTCAAGGGCATCGCCCAACGCACCCATGCACTGACCGCCATCCTCGCCGCCGGCCTCAAGGCCATGGGCGTCCAGGTCGTCGGCGACAGCGCCTTCGATACCCTGACGCTGGCCACCGGCGAAGCCACCGCCAGCCTGCATGCCAAAGCCCGTGACCAGCGCATCAACCTGCGCCAGGTCGACGCTGGCCACGTCGGCCTGTCGCTCGACGAGACCACCGCCCAGGCGGATGTCGAAGCGCTCTGGCAACTGCTGGCCGGCGACCAACCGCAACCGGACTTCGCCGCCCTCGCGGCCAGCACGGGCTCGCTGCTGCCGGCCAACCTGCTGCGCCAGTCGGCGATCCTCGAACACCCGGTGTTCAACCGCTACCACAGCGAAACCGAGCTGATGCGTTACCTGCGTCGCCTGGCCGACAAGGACCTAGCGCTGGACCGCAGCATGATCCCGCTGGGTTCGTGCACCATGAAGCTCAACGCTGCCAGTGAAATGATCCCGGTCACCTGGGCCGAATTCGGCAACCTTCACCCGTTCGCCCCGGCTGAACAAAGCCAGGGTTACCTGCAGATGACCACCGAGCTGGAAGCCATGCTGTGCGCCGCCACCGGTTACGACGCGGTGTCGCTGCAACCCAACGCCGGTTCCCAGGGCGAGTACGCCGGCCTGCTGGCCATCCGCGCCTACCACCGCAGCCGCGGCGAAGGCCACCGCGACATTTGCCTGATCCCGTCTTCGGCCCATGGCACCAACCCTGCGACCGCGAACATGGCGGGCATGCGTGTGGTGGTCACCGCCTGTGACGCCCGTGGCAACGTCGATGTCGAGGACCTGCGCGCCAAGGCTATCGAACACCGCGAGCGCCTGGCCGCCATCATGATCACCTACCCGTCGACCCACGGTGTGTTCGAAGAAGCGATCGGCGAAATCTGCGCGATCATCCACGACAACGGCGGCCAGGTTTACATCGACGGCGCCAACATGAACGCCATGGTCGGCCTGTGTGCCCCTGGCAAGTTCGGCGGCGACGTTTCGCACCTGAACCTGCACAAGACCTTCTGCATTCCGCACGGTGGCGGCGGCCCGGGCGTCGGCCCGATCGGCGTCAAGTCGCACCTGGCGCCGTTCCTGCCCGGCCACGCGCAGCTGGAGAACCCGCAGGGCGCGGTGTGTGCCGCACCGTTCGGCAGCGCCAGCATCCTGCCGATTACCTGGATGTACATCCGCATGATGGGCGGTGCCGGCCTCAAGCGCGCGTCGCAAATGGCCATCCTCAACGCCAATTACATCGCCCGCCGCCTGGAAGAGCACTATCCTGTTCTGTACACCGGTGGTAATGGCCTGGTTGCCCACGAGTGCATCCTCGACCTGCGCCCGCTGAAGGACACCAGCGGTATCAGCGTCGACGACGTGGCCAAGCGCCTGATCGACTTCGGTTTCCACGCCCCGACCATGTCTTTCCCGGTGGCCGGCACGCTGATGATCGAGCCGACTGAAAGCGAGTCCAAGGAAGAGCTGGACCGCTTCTGCGACGCGATGATCCAGATCCGCGAAGAAATTCGCGCCGTCGAGAACGGCAGCCTGGACAAGGACGACAACCCACTGAAAAACGCCCCGCACACCGCAGCGGAGCTGGTTGGCGAATGGGCCCACGGCTACAGCCGTGAACAGGCGGTGTACCCGCTGCCGAGCCTGGAGGAAAGCAAGTACTGGCCACCTGTCGGCCGGGTCGACAACGTGTTCGGCGACCGTAACCTGGTCTGCGCCTGCCCGTCGATCGAGAGCTACCAGGACGCCTGATAGCTCATCGGCCCACCGCCTGACTTGTGGGAGCGGGTTCACCCGCGAATGCAATTGTGGACTCACTGACGCATTCGCGGGTAAACCCGCTCCCACAGGGTCCAGTGTCGCCTTCAAGCCTTACCTGGAGGAAGCAGCATGTCACTGAGCGTCTTCGACCTGTTCAAGATCGGCATCGGCCCCTCCAGCTCCCACACGGTCGGCCCGATGCGCGCCGCCGCACGTTTTGCCGAAGGCCTGCGCCGCGACGGCCTGCTGGCCAGCACGGTCAGCGTCAAGGCCGAGCTGTATGGCTCGCTCGGCGCCACGGGTAAAGGCCACGGCAGCGACAAGGCGGTGTTACTCGGCCTGGAAGGCGAGCACCCCGATACCGTCGATACCGAAGCCATCCCCGCCCGCCTGCAGGCCATCCGCGACAGCGGCCACCTGCGCCTGCTCGGCGAACACGACATCGCGTTCGTCGAAAAGCAGCACCTGGCAATGATCCGCAAGCCACTGGCCTACCACCCCAACGGCATGATCTTCCGCGCCTTCGACCACGCCGGCCTGCAGATCCGCAGCCGCGAGTACTACTCGGTAGGCGGCGGTTTCGTGGTCGACGAGGACGCTGCTGGCCACGACCGTATCGTCGAGGACAGCACGCCGCTCCCCTACCCATTCAAGTCCGCCAAGGCGCTGCTCGGGCACTGCACCGCGCAACACCTGTCGATCAGCCAGGTCATGCTGGCCAACGAGGCGGCCTGGCGCCCGGAGGCCGAGACCCGTGCCGGCCTGCTGCGTATCTGGCAAGTGATGCAGGATTGCGTCGAGGCCGGTTACCGCCATGAAGGCATTTTGCCGGGTGGGCTCAAGGTCAAGCGCCGGGCACCGGCGTTGTACCGACAGCTCAGCCAACACCCGGAAGCCAGCCTGCGCGATGCGCTGTCGGTGCTCGACTGGGTCAACCTCTACGCGCTGGCGGTAAACGAAGAGAACGCCTACGGCGGCCGCGTGGTCACCGCACCCACCAATGGCGCCGCGGGCATCGTCCCAGCGGTCTTGCACTACTACATGCGCTTTGTACCAGGTGCCAGCGAAGACGGCGTGGTGCGCTTTCTGCTCACGGCGGCGGCCATCGGCATTCTCTACAAAGAAAATGCCTCCATCTCCGGCGCCGAGGTTGGCTGCCAGGGCGAAGTGGGCGTGGCCTGCTCGATGGCCGCCGGAGCCCTGTGCGAAGTCATGGGCGGTACCGTGCAACAGGTCGAGAACGCCGCCGAGATCGGCATGGAACACAACCTGGGCCTGACCTGCGACCCGATTGGTGGGTTGGTTCAGGTGCCCTGCATCGAGCGCAACGCCATGGGCTCGGTGAAGGCGATCAACGCCGTGCGCATGGCCTTGCGCGGTGACGGGCAGCACTTCGTCTCGCTCGACAAGGTCATCCGCACCATGCGCCAGACCGGCGCCGACATGAAAAGCAAATACAAGGAGACCGCCCGCGGCGGTCTGGCCGTCAACATCATCGAGTGTTGACCCAATAACAACACCAAGGAGTCACTGATGTCCGAAACACTGCTCAAGACCCCGCTGCACGCCCTGCACCTCGAGCTGGGCGCGCGCATGGTGCCGTTTGCCGGCTATGACATGCCGGTGCAGTACCCGCTGGGCGTGCTCAAGGAGCACCTGCACACCCGCGAGCAGGCAGGCCTGTTCGACGTCTCGCACATGGGCCAGATCATCCTGCGCGGCAGCGACGCTGCCAAGGCGCTGGAAAGCCTGGTGCCCGTGGACATCATCGACCTGCCAGTGGGCATGCAGCGCTATGCCATGTTCACCAACGAGCAAGGCGGCATCCTCGACGACCTGATGGTCGCCAACCTGGGCGATGACGTGCTGTTCCTGGTGGTGAACGCCGCCTGCAAGGACCAGGACCTGGCACACCTGCAAAAACACATCGGCAGCCGCTGCGAGATTCAGCCACTGTTCGAGGCCCGCGCGCTGCTGGCCCTGCAAGGCCCGGCGGCGGTCAAGGTGCTGCAACGCCTGGCCCCGGAAGTGGCTGGCATGACCTTCATGCAGTTCCGCCCGGTCACCCTGCTCGGCGAAGACTGCTACGTCAGCCGCTCAGGTTACACCGGTGAAGACGGTTACGAAATTTCGGTGCCGGCCAACGCCGCCGACGCCCTGGCCCGCCGCCTGCTGGCCGAGCCCGAAGTGCAACCCATCGGCCTGGGTGCGCGCGACTCGCTGCGCCTGGAAGCCGGCCTGTGCCTGTATGGCCACGACATGAACACCGAGACCACGCCGATTCAGGCCAGCCTGCTGTGGGCCATCTCGAAAGTGCGCCGCGCCGACGGTCAACGCGCTGGCGGCTTCCCCGGTGCTGACATCATCTTTGGCCAGCAGCAGCACGGTGTAAAACAAAAGCGTGTCGGCTTGCTGCCGCAAGAACGTACACCGGTACGAGAAGGCGCAGAGATTGTCGATGCATCCGATAACCCAGTGGGCAAAGTCTGCAGTGGTGGCTTTGGCCCAACACTTGGCGCACCGGTTGCAATGGGTTATGTCGATATCGAACATGGCGCGCTAGACACCCCACTGTTTGCATTGGTACGGGGCAAGAAGGTTGCCTTGAAAGTCAGCAAAATGCCTTTCGTGCCGCAACGTTACTACCGTGGCTGAATGCAGAACATGAGGTCGGTGAACAGGCTCGCCCTATTCGATTTCGAACCTGTTCAATAACGAACGAACATGGCGCCAGCCCAGGCGCCATGCCGTTTGCGACAAATTGTTCGGCTATCGGCAAAAGCCCTGTTTTCCTGACGAGCAAGGGCTTGTTTTTCGCGCAGGAGTTGGCGTAGAGTCACTGCACTGTGTTTGCATGGGTCGCAACAGTTCGTGACCTGGGCCAGTAGCCGCAATCTGCTACAACCCGTTCGACGTCTCTTACTTTCCAGCAACCCAGCCCAGTAAGCTTTCATTCAATAACGATGTGAAAGTAACTGTTATCAATTAATAGATTTATAGGAAATAAGAAAATGGCAGCGCGTCAGAACGGTACCGTCAAGTGGTTCAATGACGAGAAAGGTTACGGTTTCATCACTCCAGAGAGCGGTCCGGATCTGTTCGTACACTTCCGTGCCATTCAAGGCAACGGCTTCAAAAGCCTGAAAGAAGGCCAGAAGGTTACCTTCGTAGCCGTTCAAGGCCAAAAAGGCATGCAGGCTGACGAAGTCCAGCCAGAAGCCTGATAATCCCTAAAAAAGAGCCCCTGCGTTGACGCGCAGGGGCTTTTTTTTGCCCGCAGTTCCCTAAAATGGGCCTTTGCCATCTGGAGCTGCAGCGTAATGTCCAAGCCTCCCCTCTTGCCCCAGGGTGACTTCCCGCCCGCTGGGCTAGGCCGCCGGCTGGCGGCGATGTTCTATGACTTTTTGCTGTGCACTGCCCTGCTGATCGTGACGGCGGGCGCTTACAAGATGATCCAGATGGCAATCATCGGCGAGGCCCGCATGCGTGAGCTGACCGATGCCGGGGCGCTGGATGGCGACCCGTTGTTGTCGACGATCCTGGTGTTCGCACTGTTTGGTTTCTTTGCCAAGTTCTGGACCCACGGCGGGCAGACCCTGGGCATGCAGGTGTGGGGCGTGCGGGTGCAGAATGCCGATGGCAGTGCCATCAGCCTGTGGCAGGCACTGTTGCGCTTCGTGGTCTCGATCGCGTCGTGGCTGTGCCTGGGGCTGGGGTTTTTCTGGGCGTTGATCGACAAGCGCAAACGCGGGTGGCATGACATCTATTCGGAGACACAGCTGGTGCGGGTGCCGAAGCAGAAGAAATGACGCTCAGTTACGCACACTCTTCAATGCCGCCACAGTACCTGTAGGAGCAGCCTTGTGCTGCGAAGAGGCCCGTGACAGCAGCCAAGCTTGATTGTGCTGTCACCGGCCTCTTCGCAGCACAAGGCTGCTCCTACAGGCCAAGGTCAAGCACACGCCTAAAGCCAGAATTGAACCCTCAAAAAAGCCGACCCTTAGGTCGGCTTTTGCACATCGATCAAACCCTCAACCCGCTCGGCGGAGTAACCACAACCCTGCCAGCGCGCAGATCCCGGCCGGTATCACGACCGCCAGCAACGGCGGGAAGCCGAACACCTGGCTGGAAGGGCCTAGCAGGTCCTGGGCGATGCGGAACACGAAGCCCACCAGCACACCGGTGAACACCCGCTGGCCGAGGGTCACCGAGCGCAGGGGGCCAAAGATGAAGGATATCGCCATCAGCACCAGTGCCGCGGTCACGGCCGGTTGCAGCACCTTGGTCCAGAACGCCAGCCAGTAGCGGGCATTGTTCAAGCCTTGGTCGGACAGGTAGTGGATGTAATCCCACAAGCCGCTGATGGACAGCGATTCCGGCGCCAGGATCACGGTATTTAGCAGTTGCGGCGTGACCGAAACGTCCCAGCGCTCTTCCGGCGTCTTCACCACTTCGGTGTGATCACCACGGAAATACGTGGTGCTGACATCGCTGAGCTGCCAGTGGTCGTCGTTGTACTGCGCCCGGCGGGCGAAGCTGGAGGTGACAATCTTGCGCTCACTGTCGAAACGGTAGCGGGTCACGCCCAGCAACAAACCATTGGGCTGCACGGCGTTGATGTGCACGAACTCTTCGCCCTGACGGTGCCACATACCCCGCTTGGAGCTCTGCGCCTCACCGCCACCCTGGGCCAGGGAACGGTCGGCCTGGGCCTTGTTTTCGGTGACCGGCGCCACGTACTCGCCAATCAACACGCCCACCAGCATCAGCACCAGCATCGGCTTCATGACCGCCCAGACGATGCGGCCGATGGAAACACCGGCAGCGCGCATGATGGTCAGTTCGCTGCTGCTGGCCAGGCTGCCCAGGCCGATCAGGCAGCCAATCAATGCCGCCATCGGCAACATGTCATACAAACGGCGCGGTGCGGTCAGCAGCGTGAACCAGCCGGCATCCATCACCGTGTAGGTGTCGCTCAGGTCGCTCATCTCATCGATGAACGCGAACAGCGAAGCCAGGCCGAGGATGATCCCCAGCACGGCCAAAATGGCCATGAGCACGCTCATGCCGATGTAGCGATCCAGTTTAACCACGGGCCACCTCCGCACGACGGGCAGCGCGTTTGAGGCTCAGCGGTTCCCAGTACATCAGCCCAAGCCCGATCAGCAGGAACAGGCCGTGCACCCACCACATGCCCAGGGCGATCGGCAATTTGCCCTTCTCGAGGGCGCCGCGTACGGAAATCAGCATTGTCAGGTAGGCCATGTACAGAAGAATCGCCGGCAGCAACTTGAGGAAGCGGCCCTGGCGTGGGTTGACCCGCGACAGCGGCACTGCCAACAGGGTCACGACGAAGACCAGGATCGGCAACGACAACCGCCATTGCAGCTCGGCGCGTTCGCGCAAGCCCTCCTGGCCGAACAATTGCGAAGTCGGAATAGCTTCGCGCTCGGTCACTTCCTCGCTGACTTCAGGCTTGGGCAGCAGTACGCCATAGGTGTCGTACTTGATGGCGCGGTAATCGGCCTGGCCAGGGTTGCCGTCGTAGCGGTAGCCGTTTTCCAGCACCAGGTAGCGGTTGCCATCGGCCTGCACTTCCTGGTGGCCTTTTTCGGCGACCAGTACCGACGGGGCGCGGTCCTTGGTCTTGTCCTGGTTGAAGCGTTTTTCGGAGATGAACACGCCACCAAGGTTGATGCGGTCGTCCGACAGCTGCTCGGTGTAGGTCACCCGCGAGCCATCACGCAGGGTCTGGAAACGCCCAGGCACCAGGGTGTCGAACTCGGTCAGGGCGTCCTGCTGGCTGATGATCTGCTGCACCTGGGCCACGCCCAGGGGCGCCAGGCTCAGGCTTAGCCAGGCAACCAGCAAGGCCACCAGGGCGGCGGGCGCCATGGTCAGGCCCAGCAGGCGCTGCTGGCTCATGCCCGTGGCCGACAGCACGGTCATCTCGCTTTCCAGGTACAAACGGCCGTAGGCCAGCAAAATGCCGAGGAACAGCCCCAAAGGCAGGATCAGTTGCAAGAAACCCGGCAGACGGAAGCCCATGATCAGGAACAGCACGCTCGGGTCGAGCACGCCCTGCGCCGCCTGGGCCAGGTACTTGATGAAACGCCCACTCATGATGATCACCAGCAGCACGGCGCTGACGGCGCTCAAGGTCACCAGGACCTCGCGGGACAGATAACGAAAGACGATCAAACCAGACACTCCTGGGTTGTCAGGGCGGACTGCCAAACATTGGCGCCAAACAATGACTTAGTACAGCCAAGACCAATGTCGGTTCGCCACAGGCGAACCTCCATGTAAAGTGCGCGCATTATCCTGTGATTGACCGCCCCTGTCACTTGGCCGCGCATGAAGCCGCAAAACAGGGTTGTCAGCACGCTGGCCGCAGGCTCAAACTGGCAGCTTTTCCACGGGTACGCGACCACGCGGCCTGGCCCGCCCAGAGCGCTTGAATGCAAAGCGCCAACTGTATCAATCATTCGGGGACCCTGACATGGAACTGGTTGTAAAAAGCGTAGCTGCTGCATCCGTAAAAACCGCCACGCTGGTTGTACCGGTAGGTGAAGGCCGCAAGCTCGGCGCTGTTGCCAAGGCCGTCGACCAAGCCTGCGAAGGTGCCATCAGCGCCGTGCTCAAACGTGGCGACCTGGCCGGTAAACCGGGGCAGACCCTGCTGCTGCACAGCCTGCCAGGCCTGAAGGCCGAACGCGTGCTGCTGGTTGGCAGCGGCAAGGACGAAGCTCTGGGCGACCGCGCCTGGCGCAAACTGGTGGCCAGCGTCGCCGGCGTCTTGAAAGGCCTCAACGGCACTGACGCCGTGCTCGCCCTGGATGATATCGCCGTCAGCAACCGCGACGCCCACTACGGCAAGTACCGCCTGCTGGCCGAGACCCTGCAAGACGGCGAATACGTGTTCGACCGTTTCAAAAGCCAGAAAGCCGAGCCGCGCGCCCTGAAAAAGGTCACCCTGCTGGCCGACAAGGCCGGCCTGGCCGAGGTCGAGCGTGCCGTCAAGCACGCCACGGCGATTGCCACCGGCATGGCCTTCACCCGCGACCTGGGCAACCTGCCGCCCAACCTGTGCCACCCAAGCTTCCTCGCCGAACAGGCCAAGGAGCTGGGCAAGGCGCACAAAGGGCTCAAGGTCGAAGTGCTCGACGAGAAGAAGATCAAGGACCTGGGCATGGGCGCGTTCTACGCCGTGGGCCAGGGCAGCGACCAGCCGCCACGCCTGATCGTCCTCAATTACCAAGGCGGCAAGAAAGCAGACAAGCCGTTCGTGCTGGTGGGCAAGGGCATCACCTTCGACACCGGTGGCATTAGCCTCAAGCCAGGCGCCGGCATGGACGAGATGAAGTACGACATGTGTGGCGCCGCCAGCGTGTTCGGCACCCTGCGTGCGGTGCTCGAACTGCAGCTGCCGATCAACCTGGTGTGCCTGCTGGCCTGCGCTGAAAACATGCCGAGCGGCGGCGCTACCCGCCCGGGCGACATCGTCACCACCATGAGCGGCCAGACCGTCGAAATTCTCAACACCGACGCCGAAGGCCGCCTGGTGCTGTGCGACGCCCTGACCTACGCCGAACGCTTCAAGCCCCAGGCGGTGATCGACATCGCCACCCTGACCGGCGCCTGCATCGTTGCCCTGGGTAGCCACACCTCGGGCCTGATGGGCAACAACGACGACCTGGTCGGCCAACTGCTGGATGCCGGCAAGCGCGCCGACGACCGTGCCTGGCAGCTGCCGCTGTTCGACGAGTACCAGGAACAACTGGACAGCCCGTTCGCCGACATGGGCAACATCGGTGGGCCGAAGGCCGGCACCATCACCGCAGGCTGCTTCCTGTCGCGCTTCGCCAAGGCCTACAACTGGGCGCACATGGACATCGCCGGCACGGCCTGGATCAGCGGTGGCAAGGACAAGGGCGCCACTGGCCGCCCGGTCCCGCTGCTGACCCAGTACCTGCTGGACCGCGCTGGCGCCTGATGCCGTGAGGCCGGTGGCGCCTTGCGCGCCACCGGCCGGCAGAGACCACCATGAGCAAAGTCGATTTTTACATCCTGCCCACCGACGCCTTGTCGGCGCGGCTCGATTTCGCCTGCAAACTGTGCGAAAAAGCCTGGCGCCTCGGCCACCGGGTCTACCTGCATTGCCAGGATGCCGAACAGCGCAGCGAACTGGACCAACGCCTCTGGCACTTCAAGGGCGAAGCCTTCGTGCCCCACGACCTCGCGGAATTGCACGCGGATGCCACGGTGGCCTTAGGGATTGCCGAGCATGCCGGGCAACACAGCGACCTGCTGATCAACCTGGGCGCTGGCGTGCCTGCGTTCGTCGGCCAGTTCGAACGGGTGGCCGAGATCGTCGTCGAGGAGCCAGGCATCCGCCAATCGGCCCGTGAGCGGTTCCGTTTCTACCGCGAACAGGGCTATGCTCTGCAAGACCACCGCTTACAGCGACTTTGACGACGATGGACAAGCCCTCCCCTTTGCCCGACTCCGCCCATCTGCTCGATGACCTCGAGTCGATCCGCCAGTTACTTGGCGACGCCGACCTGCAACCGCCGCTGCTGACCGAGACGGTGGAGCAGATTCCACTGTTACTGGACGAACCCGCCGGCAACCCCGTATCGGCCGTCGAGCCGATCGCCGCAGCCCCCGAGGAAGACTCGCAAACCCGCCGCCAGGACACCTTGCTGCACCTGGAAAGCGAGCTGCGCGCCGCGGCGCAGGCGATCATGCAAGACGTGATCAATGACTTTACCCCGCATATCGAGAACGAAATCAAGCGCCGGCTGGATGCGCGTATCGAGCGCTTGATCAAGCGTTCTGAGTGATATTCCGGGGCCGCTTTGCGGCCCATTCGCGGCACAAGGCCGCTCCTACAGGGATCGCGGTGCCTGTGGGCGCGGCCTTGTGTCGCGAAAGGGCTGCAAAGCAGCCCCCGGCCTGTCGCCTAAACCCTGTGCCTTCGTTATACTTTTCGGCTTTCCCGAATAAATGCACAGGGTCCCGCCGCGCATGGATAAGACCTACCAGCCGCACGCTATCGAAACTTCCTGGTACAACACCTGGGAGTCCGAGAACTATTTCGCTCCACAAGGTGCAGGTGAGTCCTACACCATCATGATCCCGCCGCCGAACGTCACTGGCAGCCTGCACATGGGCCATGGGTTCAACAACGCGATCATGGACGCCCTGATCCGTTTCCGCCGCATGCAGGGTCGCGACACCCTGTGGCAGCCGGGCACCGACCACGCCGGTATCGCCACGCAGATGCTGGTCGAGCGCCAGCTCGAGGCCAAAGGCCAGAACCGTCATGACCTGGGTCGCGAACAGTTCCTGGAAAAAGTCTGGGAGTGGAAGGACCAGTCCGGCGGCAACATCAGCCGTCAGATCCGCCGCCTGGGCTCGTCGGTCGACTGGAGCCGTGAGCGCTTCACCATGGACGACGGCCTGTCTGAAGCCGTCAAAGAAGCCTTCGTGCGCCTGCACGAAGACGGCCTGATCTACCGCGGCAAGCGCCTGGTCAACTGGGACACCAAGCTGCACACGGCCATCTCCGACCTCGAAGTGGAAAACCACGACGAGAAGGGCCACCTGTGGAACCTGCGCTACCCGCTGGCCGACGGCGCCAAGACCGCCGAAGGCAAGGACTACCTGGTGGTTGCCACCACGCGTCCGGAAACCCTGCTGGGTGACGCTGCCGTCGCGGTCAACCCGAACGACGAGCGCTACCAGGCCCTGATCGGCAAGTTCGTCGAGCTGCCACTGGTCGGCCGCCGCATCCCGATCATCGCCGACGACTACTGCGACCCGGAATTCGGCACCGGCTGCGTGAAGATCACCCCGGCACACGACTTCAACGACTACGAAGTCGGCAAGCGCCACAACCTGCCGCTGTTGAACATCTTCGACAAGAACGCGATGGTCCTGGCCAATGCCCAGGCCTTCAACCTCGACGGCAGCGTCAACGAGCAGGTCGACACCACCCTGCCCGCCCAGTACGCCACCCTCGACCGCTTTGTCGCGCGTAAGCAGATCGTCGCCGACCTGGACGCCCAGGGCCTGCTGGTCAGCATCGACGACCACGCTTTGAAAGTGCCGAAAGGCGACCGCTCGGGCACCGTCATCGAACCGTGGCTGACCGACCAGTGGTACGTCTCCACCAAGCCGCTGGCAGAGCCTGCCATCGCCGCCGTGGAAGATGGCCGCATCCAGTTCGTGCCCAAGCAGTACGAGAACATGTATTTCTCCTGGATGCGCGACATCCAGGACTGGTGCATCAGCCGCCAGCTGTGGTGGGGCCACCGCATCCCGGCATGGTACGACGAGGCCGGCCAGGTCTATGTCGGCCGTGACGAGGCTGAAGTCCGCGCCAAGCACAACCTGGGCGCCGATGTTGCCCTGCGCCAGGACGACGACGTACTCGACACCTGGTTCAGCTCGGGCCTGTGGACCTTCTCGACGCTGGGCTGGCCAGAACAGACCGAGTTCCTCAAGAAGTTCCACTCCACCGATGTGCTGGTCACCGGCTTCGACATCATCTTCTTCTGGGTTGCGCGCATGATCATGCTGACCATGCACCTGATCAAGAACGAGGACGGCACCCCTCAGGTTCCGTTCAAGACCGTGTACGTGCACGGCCTGGTGCGCGATGGCCAAGGCCAGAAGATGTCCAAGTCCAAGGGCAACGTCCTGGACCCGCTGGACATCGTCGACGGCATCACCCTCGACGCCCTGCTGGAAAAACGCACCAGCGGCATGATGCAGCCCAAGCTTGCCGAGAAGATCGCCAAGCAGACCAAGGCCGAGTTCCCGGACGGCATCGCCAGCTACGGCACCGACGCCCTGCGCTTCACGTTCTGCTCGCTGGCCTCGACCGGCCGCGACATCAAGTTCGACATGGGCCGCGTCGAAGGCTACCGCAACTTCTGCAACAAGATCTGGAACGCCGCCCGCTACGTGCTGGACAAGGGCGAGGACTGCGGCCAGAACGGCGAAGCCTACGAGCTGTCGCTGGCCGACCGCTGGATCATCTCGCAACTGCAGCGTACCGAAGCCGAAGTGACCCGCCAGCTGGAGCAGTTCCGCTTCGACCTGGCCAGCCAGGCCCTGTACGAGTTCATCTGGAACCAGTATTGCGACTGGTACCTGGAACTCTCCAAGCCTGTGCTGTGGGACGAGAACGCCCCGGTCGAGCGCGCCCGTGGCACCCGTCGCACCCTGGTGCGCGTGCTGGAAGTGGCCCTGCGCCTGGCGCACCCGTTCATGCCGTTCATCACTGAAGAAATCTGGCAGCGCATCGCGCCGCTGGCTGGTATTCAGGGCAAGACCATCATGCTGCAGCCGTGGCCGGTGGCCAATGAAAGCCGCATCGATGCCGCTGCCGAAGGTGACATCGAGTGGCTCAAGGAGCTGATGGTCGGCCTGCGCAACATCCGCGCCGAAATGAACATCGGCCCGGGCAAGCCATTGCCACTGTTCCTGAAAAACGCCAATGCCGACGACCAACGCCGCCTGCAGGAAAACGAAGCCCTGCTGAAGAAACTGGCCAAGGTCGAGTCGTTCACCGTGCTTGGCGATGCTGACGAAGCGCCACTGTCGGCCACCGCACTGGTGGGCGATCTGCAGGTACTGGTGCCGATGGCCGGCCTGATCGACAAGGACGCCGAACTGGCTCGCTTGAACAAGGAGATCCAGCGTCTGCAAGGTGAAGTCCAGCGCGTGGGCGGCAAGCTGTCCAACGCTGCCTTCGTCGACAAGGCACCGCCTGCGGTGATCGAGAAGGAGCGCGCCAAGCTGGCCGAGTCCGAACAGGCCCTGGCCAACTTCACCGAGCAGCATGCGCGGATTGCAGCGCTGTAACAATCTGATAGACCGATGGGGCCGCTGTGCGGCCCTTTCGCGACACAAGGCCGCTCCTACAGGGACGGCGCCGGTTTGAAAGGCGCCGCTATCCTGTAGGAGCGGCCTTGTGTCGCGAAAGGGCTGCACAGCAGCCCCAAGGCCTGCAGCACCGGACCTGACCATGACCCAGAAACCCACCCTGCACCCGCGCAACCGCCACCAGGGTCGCTACGACTTCCCCAGCCTGATCAAGGCCCACCCTGACCTGGCCCGCTTCACCATCACCAACCCGCACGGCAAACCCAGCATCGACTTCGCCAACCCCGAGGCGGTACGGGTGTTCAACCGCGCCTTGCTCAAGGCCCAGTACGGTATCCAGCACTGGGACATCCCCGCCGACTACCTGTGCCCGCCCATCCCCGGTCGCGCCGACTACATCCATGTGCTCGCCGACCTGCTGGGCGAAGACAATGCGGGGGAGATCCCCAAGGGCGCCCAGGTGCGCGCGCTGGACATCGGCGTGGGTGCCAACTGCATCTACCCGCTGATCGGCCACAGCGACTACCGCTGGCGCTTCCTGGGCTCGGATATCGACCCAGTGGCACTGGCGTCGGCCAAGGCCATCGTCCAGGCCAATGGCCTGAGCAAGGCCATCACTCTGCGCCAGCAGGCCAACCGCACGCACATTCTCAGCGGCCTGTTGCAGGCGGACGAGCGCTTCGACCTGACCCTGTGCAACCCGCCCTTCCATGCCTCACGCGATGAAGCCACCCGCGGCAGCCAGCGCAAGTGGAAAAACCTGGGCAAGCAGGACCCCAAGCGCAAACTGCCCGTGCTCAATTTCGGCGGCCAGAACAACGAACTGTGGTGTGAGGGCGGCGAGATCCGCTTCGTGACGCAACTGGTCGGGGAAAGCGCGCAGTACGCCGAAAGCGTGCTGTGGTTCACCAGCCTGGTGTCCAAGGCCAGCAACCTGCCAGGCATCGAGGCTGCGCTGAAAAAAGCAGGCGCCAAGGCCGTGCGCATCATCGAGATGGGCCAAGGGCAGAAGCAGAGCCGCATGGTCGCCTGGAGCTTCCAGGACGACAACGCGCGCCTGGCCTGGCACGCACGGCGTAAAACACAAGGCTGAAAAAAACCGCGCCCGGGCAAGCCCGGGCGCGGTTTCGTCACAGCGTCAACAATTACTTGTTGATGGCGTCGGTCAGCACTTTGGCTGGCACGAACTTGACGACTTTCTTGGCAGCGATTTCGATGGCAGCGCCAGTCGAAGGGTTGCGGCCGGTACGGGCAGGACGCTCCGAGACTTTCAGCTTGCCGATGCCTGGCAGGGTGATTTCAGCGCCGTTTTCCAGTTGGTCAGCAACGATCTGGCCCAGTTGCTCCAGTGCGTTTTTGGCGGTGGCTTTTGGCGCGGCGATCGATTCGGCGATGTCGGCAATCAGTTGGTCTTTGGTCAATGCCATGGTGATGTTCCTTCCCTATCAAATTCAGTAGTTAAGCAGCGAGCTACGACGTTATCGGGCCAGCCCCTGAATTCTGGAGGGCCGCGCCAATCGCGTATGTAGATACGTAAATCGGCGTTTGGTTCGACACGACGCTAGCGTGCTGCCAGCAATGCGCCACGCGAGGGGCGCAAGACCGCGCAAAGCTACCACAGGAATGGATAAATATCCGCTGCGCACTTCGATTTAATGCAGGTTTTTCGGGGGTTTTAGCTTAAAACGCACAAAACTGAACAAAAAACGAACAACCGGCATTTCTGCCAACATCCGGCCACTGCATCACCTTGTCTCTGGGGTAAACTGGACGACTTTTGCAGCGCGGCCGTGCACCGCCCCCAGACTCGCCGAGGACTTCATGCCAATCCGTCATTGTATCGTTCACCTGATCGACAAGAAGCCCGATGGCAGCCCCGCCGTGCTGCACGCACGCGATACCGAACTGGGCGCCTCCGATGCCATCGAAAACCTGCTGGCCGACCTCAACGACAGCTACAACGCTAAGCAAGGCAAGGCGTGGGGCTTCTTCCACGGCGAATCGGGTGCCTACCCGCTCAGTGGCTGGTTGAAGCAGTACCTGGAAGCAGAAAAGGACTTCGCGGCGTTCAGCCGCATCGCCGTCGAACACCTGCAAAAGCTGATGGAAGAGTCCAACCTGTCCACCGGCGGGCACATCCTGTTCGCCCACTACCAGCAAGGCATGACCGATTACCTGGCAATCGCCTTGTTGCACCACAGCGAAGGCGTGGCGGTGAATGCGGACCTCGATGTGACGCCATCGCGCCACCTGGACCTCGGCCAACTGCACTTGGCGGCGCGCATCAACCTGTCCGAGTGGAAGAACAACCAGAATTCCAAGCAGTACATCTCGTTCATCAAAGGCAAGAACGGCAAGAAGGTCTCCGACTACTTTCGTGATTTCATCGGCTGCCAGGAGGGCGTCGACGGCCCAGGTGAAACCCGTACCCTGCTCAAGGCCTTCAGCGACTTCGTCGAGAGCGAAGACTTGCCGGAGGCGTCGGCCCGCGAGAAGACCCAGACCCTGGTCGACTACGCCACCACCCAAACCAAGCTGGGCGAGCCGGTGACCCTTGAAGAACTGTCCAGCCTGATCGATGAAGACCGCCCGAAGGCGTTCTACGACCACATCCGCAACAAAGACTACGGCCTGTCGCCGGAGATCCCTGCCGACAAACGCACCCTCAACCAGTTCCGCCGCTTCACTGGGCGTGCCGAGGGGCTGTCGATCAGCTTCGAGGCGCACCTGCTGGGCGACAAGGTGGAGTATGACGAGGTGGCGGGGACCTTGATCATCAAGGGGCTGCCGACGCAGCTGATCGATCAGCTGAAGCGGCGCAAGGACTGATACCGCCTAGGGCGTGTAGCGCGCCCTAGGGGTTGCTGAACGAGGCGACCAGCGCCTCCTTGGCCGATTTACGCAGCCGCTTCACCAGCCGCTCCTGGCGCAGCGCTTCGCCTTTGTCGGGCCACTGCTCGACATACACCAGCGCCTGCGCCGGGCTGGTCTTGAAGTATCGCGCCCCCTGCCCTTTTTGATGCGCCAGAAAGCGCCGCTGCGGGTCATCACTGATCCCGCAATACAGCGACCCATTGGCCGCCCGCACCAGGTAGACATACCAAGGTTTTACCGCCTGATCCGGCACTGCTTCACTCACGACGCCTGCTCTTTCCGTTAGTTGCCTTGGCTGTGCTGAAACGCCCGCAGCCCTTTGAACGCCTGCTGGCGCACCTTGTTCTGAATCAGCGGCGACCAGCCCAGCAGCACCCCGGGCGCCCCCAATGCCTGGCGCGACCAGCGCCAAAGGTCGAAGCTGTCGTCATGCTGGCAGATCAAGCCATCGCGAATGACAAAACGTGCCTGGATAGCGTTGACCACGGTACGGCCGGTCTGGCTGAACAGGTAGGTCGCGACCCAGTGCGCACTGCCGCCGCGCTCGTCCGCACGGACGTTGTCGAAGGTCAGGGTGAAGCCCTTGGCGCGGGTGGTGAGCATCCGCCACATGTCGCCTGCATCCTTGCCGCGCAGGGTACCGAACACCGGGTCGCTGAAGACGATATCGTCGCTGTAACAGGCCACCATGGCCTCGGCATCCAGCCGCTGGAAGGCCTGGTAGAAGCGGGTGATCAGGTCGCGGTTGGCGTCGCTCATGGGGCAGGTCCATCCTGGGATCGAAAGGTGCACGATAATCTGCTCGATGCGCTTACGCCAGTGCCGGCCCATTCGCGGGACAAGCCCGCTCCCACAGGAGCCCGCAGTCCAGAAAGCACTCCCATCCTGTGGGAGCGGGCTTGTCCCGCGAATGGGCCGGCACTGGCACAATCAGTCTCAGACTTTTTCGCTGGTCACCTGCACATGCAACGCCCGCCCAGCCCCAAGCCCGAAAACAATGGCACCCAGGCCTAGCACGGCAAAGATCCACCCCAGTGCCGCCCAGCCACCGGTCAGGTCATGCACCACCCCCACCGCAAACGGCCCCATCGACGCCAGTGTGTAACCCACCCCTTGCGCCATGCTCGACAAGTTCGCCGCCACATGGGCGTCTTTGGAGCGCAGCACGATCAACGTCAATGCCAGGGCAAACGTCCCGCCCTGCCCCAGGCCCAGCAGCACCGCCCACCCCCACAGCCCGGAAATAGGCGCATACAGGCAGCCAAACAGCCCGGCCAGGGTCACCAGCATGACAATTACGATGGCCAAGCGCTGGTCCTTGCCGCGCGTGGCCAGCCAGGGCGCACTGAGCGAGCTGATCAATTGCACGATCACCGAGCCCGACAGCACCAGCCCCGCCTCGGTTGGGCTCAGACCACGACCCATCAGAATCGAAGGCAACCAACCGAAAACGATATAGGCCAGCGACGATTGCAGGCCCATGTACAAGGTCACCTGCCAGGCCAGTGGGTCACGCCACAGGCCACGCACTCGATAGGCAACCTTGTGCAGGCCGTGCCCCTGGCGCGCCTGCGGCAGCCAGACCAACATGGCCAACAGTGCCGGCACGGCCCAGAAGCCCAGCCCCAGCGCCCAGTTGCCTTCGTAGTGCTGGGCCAGGGGCACCGTGGCGCCGGCCGCCATGGCCGCCCCCAGGCACAGCGCCATGGTGTAGACCCCGGTCAAGGTGCCGGCATGCTGTGGGAAGTCGCGCTTGACGATGCCCGGCAACAGCACGCCGATAATGCCAATGCTGGCGCCGGCCATGAGGCTGCCCAGGAACACCCCGGCCACCCCAAAGGCACTGCGCACCACAATGCCCAAGGCCAAGGTCAGGAGAATGCCGAGGATCACCCGCTCACTGCCAAAACGCCGCGCCAGCACCGGCGCCAGTGGCGCAAACAGGCCCAGGCACAGCACCGGCAAGGTGGTCAGCAAACCGGCCTGCGAAGCACTCAAGCCCAGGCCATCGGACACCAGGCCCAGCACCGGCGCCATGCTCGACAAGGCCGGCCGCAGGTTCAGCGCCACCAATACCAGGCCCAGCAGCAACAGCCAGGGCCGGCGCAGCAGCACAGGCTGTTGCTGCACCTGCTCGTCATCGGCTTCGGCATCGATCAGCAGTTCGTCGAGTTCCCGCTCGCCGGGCGGGTTGCTACGGGTCATTGATTCAGCCATGGGCTTCTCGTGGTCAGGATTCGATGAGGGTCCGGCTCAGGCGCTTGGCCCGCTCCGAATCACGTTGCTCGATGGCGTCGAGGATTTCCCCGTGCAGATCGAACGTGGACTGGCAGCGCGGAACGGTGGTCATGTTGTGCTGCAGCGCAGCGGCCACCACGCCGGAAAAGTACCGGTACAACTCACTCAATGCCGGGTTGTGGGCGGCGTCCACCAAGCGCTGGTGAAACACCAGGTCGCAGCTCACATACGCATCGATGTCACCGTGAAAATGCCCGGCGCTGCCCGCAAGGGCTTCACGCAACCCGTGCAGGTCGGTGTCGGTACGGCGCAGCGCTGCTAGGCCGATGGCCTCGGCTTCGAGGATATGGCGAGTCTCCCGCGCCTGCTCGGGGGTGCAGCGGGACATCGCCTGCACCGCCATCAACGGGTCCTGGGCGGTGCGCAGGTAACTGCCATCGCCCTGCCGTATTTCCACCAGGCCACTGAACGCCAGCACGCGCATGGCCTCACGCACGGTATTGCGGCTGATGCCCAGTTCCTGGGCCAGCTCCGGCTCAGTCGGCAGGCGCTGCCCTACTTGCCAGTCGCCGTTGAGGATGCGCTCGCGCATGCGCTCCACGGCAAGTTCGACCAGGGAACGCTTGGTCAGCTCTACGCTCATTACATTCAACCAATCATCCGATGAATTGCTGCAGCCTAATGGAAAGCCCTCTGAACAGCAAACCACCTGGTATTTCTGCCAGTTGTGAGCAGCACGCTTTATTGCAACGCTCGCTCTACCGTTCCCGGATGCCCCTTCATGCGATTATCAGCCCTGCTTCTGATGACACTGGTGCTACTGGCAGCTTGCGACCCGGCGCAGCCTGCGCGCCAACCGAAAACCCTGATCATCGGTATCGAAGGCGTGCAACTCGACCGTTACGAAGCATTGGGCGACGGCAGCAATCTGCAGCAACGCCTGTATTACGGCAGCGCCTACACCGGCGGCATCACCGGCAAGGCCAGCGAACAACCAACGCTCAGCGGCCCTGGCTGGGTCACCCTGCTCACCGGGGTCTGGAGCAACAAGCATGGCGTTGGCTCGAATGCCGAGTCGCTGCGGGCCTCCCCGGCCTTCCCTAGCCTGTTCAAACGCCTGCGCCAGGCGCTGCCCACCGCCTACCTGTCCAGTGTGGTGAACTGGTCGCCGATCAACACCGCGTTCCTGCTCGAGGACGCCCACGGCAACGACGTACGCGAGAGTGGCCTATCCGACGATAACGTCATCGCGCGGGCGCTGCAGATACTTGACACCACGCCCGCCGACTTCACCTTCATCCAGCTGGGCGAACCTGATGAGGCCGGCCACAACGGTGGCTTCGACAACCGCTACCAGCTGGCACTGCGAAAGGCCGACAACCAAGTGGGGGAACTGCTGGACGCGGTCGACCTACGCAGCCGCCGCCATCTGCGTGAAGACTGGCTGGTGATTGTCAGCACGGACCATGGCCGCGACTATTGGGGCAAAGGCCATGGCGGCGTCACAGAACAGGAAAAGACCATCTTCATCGCCAGCAATAAACCGCTGAACAAAGAACTGACCCAGCCCAGCATTCCGAAAGAAAACCCAGGGCCAAACAACCTGTACCGTCTGCCTGCGCAGACCTCAGTGGCACCCACCGTCCTGCGCCACATGGGGCTGACACTCGAGCCGCAATGGCTGCTCGACGGCACACCCCTGCTGGGTAACACCGGCGCTCGCAAAGCAAGGGCCGATGAAGCCACTGCCCGCCTGCGCTGGCACAGTACCGCCAAGGGCTACCTGACCATCCTCAAGAACGGGCATGTGGTTGCACAAGTACCGGCAGGGGCCGAGCAGTGGACCGACCCGGACGGTATGGATGACGTCAACGACTATGTGCTGCTACTCGATGGCACCCCGGCGGCCGTACGCAACAGGCCGGCCGGCATGCCGTACAGCATCGAGGAAATCGCCTACTGAGAGCCAGGTTCAGCCCTTGAAGCAAAAACCCCGCCTGGCAGCCGATGCCAGGCGGGGTCAGATCGAAGCAGGCGGCTGCTTGAGCCTACCTTGATCAGTTCAGCGCATCGAGCAACGCCTGGTTCATTTCCGGCGTACCGATGGTAATCCGCAGGAACTGGGCGATCCGCGCCTGCTTGAAGTGCCGCACGATCACGCCTTGCTCACGCAAGCGAGCCGCCAACTCGGCCGCATCCTGCTGCGGGTGACGGGCGAAGATGAAGTTGGCCGCCGACGGCAGCACCTCGAAGCCCTTGGCCGTCAGTTGCTCGACCAGCACTTCACGGCTGTCGATCACCTTGCGGCAGGTTTCTTCGAAGTAGGCACGGTCTTCGAACGCCACGGCTGCACCGACGATCGCCGCACGGTCCAGCGGGTAGGAGTTGAAGCTGTTCTTGATCCGCTCCAGCGCTTCGATCAGGTCCGGGTGGCCCACTGCCAAGCCAACGCGCAGGCCAGCCAGCGAACGGGACTTGGACAAGGTCTGGGTCACCAGCAGGTTGTCGTAGCGGTCTACCAGGCTGATGGCCGTCTCGCCACCAAAGTCGATGTAGGCCTCATCCACCACCACCACCGAATCCGGGTTGCCCTGCAGCAGCTGCTCGACCGCTTGCAGCGGCATCAGGCAGCCGGTCGGCGCATTCGGGTTGGGGAAGATGATCCCGGCATTCGGCTTTTTGTAGTCCTCGACGCGGATCTGGAACTGCTCGTCCAGCGCCACTTGCTCGTAGGCAATCCCGTACAGGCCGCAGTACACCGGATAGAAGCTGTAGCTGATGTCCGGGAACAGCAGCGGTGCATCGTGCTGGAACAGGCCGTGGAAGATGTGCGCCAGCACCTCGTCCGAACCGTTGCCGACAAACACCTGCCCCGGGGTGACGCCGTAGTACTCGGCCACCGCCTGCTTGAGCCGGTCACCGTTCGGGTCCGGGTACAGACGCAGGTTGTCGTTCAGCTCGCCGCGCATGGCTTCCAGCGCCTTGGGCGACGGACCATAGGGGTTCTCGTTGGTGTTGAGCTTGACCAGGCGGGCCAGCTTGGGTTGCTCGCCCGGCACGTAAGGCACCAGGTCCTTGACGAAGGGGCTCCAGAATCGACTCATGCTCAGTTCCCCTTCTCTTGGGTCAGGATACGGTATTCAGCACTGCGGGCGTGGGCGGTCAGCGACTCGCCACGGGCCAGGACCGAAGCGGTGTGCCCCAGCTCGGATGCGCCCTGCTCGGAGCAGAAGATGATCGACGAACGCTTCTGGAAGTCATACACCCCCAGTGGCGACGAAAAACGCGCGGTGCCGGAGGTTGGCAACACGTGGTTGGGGCCTGCGCAGTAGTCACCCAGTGCTTCACTGGTGTGGCGGCCCATGAAGATTGCACCGGCGTGGCGAATCTGCGGCAACCAGGCCTGCGGGTCGGCGACCGACAGCTCCAAGTGCTCAGGGGCGATGCGGTTGGCCACGTCGATGGCCTGCTGCATGTCACGCACCTGGATCAGCGCGCCGCGGCCATTAACCGATTTCTCGATGATCTCGGCGCGCTCCATGGTCGGCAGCAGCTTGTCGATGCTGGCGGCTACGCGATCGAGGAACTCAGCGTCCGGGCTGACCAGGATGGCCTGAGCGTCTTCGTCGTGCTCGGCCTGGGAGAACAGGTCCATGGCGATCCAGTCCGGGTCGGTCTGGCCGTCACACACCACGAGAATTTCCGACGGGCCGGCGATCATGTCGATGCCGACCTGGCCGAACACGTGGCGCTTGGCGGTGGCGACATAGATGTTGCCCGGGCCGACGATCTTGTCCACCTGCGGCACACTCTCGGTGCCATAGGCCAGCGCGGCGACGGCCTGTGCGCCACCCACGGTGAACACACGGTCGACACCGGCGATGCAGGCAGCGGCCAGCACCAGTTCGTTGACCTCGCCACGCGGGGTCGGTACCACCATGACCACTTCGGTCACGCCCGCGACCTTGGCGGGAATGGCGTTCATCAGTACCGAGGACGGGTACGACGCCTTGCCACCCGGTACGTACAGGCCTGCGCGGTCCAGCGGCGTGACCTTCTGGCCCAGCACGGTGCCGTCGGCTTCGGTGTACTGCCAGGAATCCTGCTTTTGCCGCTCGTGGTAGATGCGCACGCGCTCGGCGGCCTTTTCCAGGGCTGCACGCTGGGTGTCGGTAATGCGCGTCAGGGCAAGCTCAAGGCGTTCACGGCCAAGAATCAGGTCATCGATGGACTTAGCATCGACACCATCGAAGCGCTGGGTGAACTCCACCAGGGCCGCATCGCCGCGTTCGCGAACGGCCTTGATGATGTCGAGCACGCGCTGGTTGACCGCGTCATCGGACACACTTTCCCAGCTCAGCAGATGATCCAGATGTCGGGCGAAATCCGGATCAGCGGCGTTGAGACGGGCAATTGCAGTGGACACGGTCATGGCGAGGGCCTCGATTATTAGCGAATGCTCAGGCGCCCTAGGCTACCAGTCCATCCGCGCGGGCACCCGAGAAAAGTGGCTATGACGCGGATAGACGGGCGCGACAGCGGAGGTCGCGCGCAGGAGTCAGCCGCGGTGTCGCGATTCGACGGCCTTGCGCAGGGTGTCGATCAGGCTCTGGATACGGGCGTGCTGCATCTTCATCGATGCTTTGTTGACCACCAGGCGGGAGCTGATCGTGGCGATCATTTCCTGGGGTTCCAGGCCATTGGCGCGCAGGGTGTTGCCAGTGTCGACCACGTCGATGATCTTGTCGGCAAGGTTGATCAGGGGTGCCAGCTCCATCGAGCCATACAGCTTGATGATGTCGACCTGACGGCCCTGCTCGGCGTAATAACGCTTGGCGACGTTGACGAACTTGGTGGCCACACGCAGACGGCCCTTGGGCTCAGGTGCGCCGACCACGCCAGCGGTCATCAGCTTGCAGCAGGCAATCTGCAGGTCCAGCGGCTCGTACAGGCCCTGGCCGCCGTACTCCATCAGCACGTCCTTGCCAGCCACACCGAGGTCGGCGGCGCCATGCTCGACGTAGGTCGGCACGTCAGTGGCACGCACGATCAGCAGGCGTACGTCGTCCTGCGTGGTGGGGATGATCAGTTTACGGCTCTTGTCCGGGTTCTCGGTCGGCACGATACCGGCCTCGGCCAGCAATGGCAGGGTATCGTCGAGAATTCGGCCTTTGGATAGCGCGATGGTCAACATGGGAAACGTCGGTCCTTAAGCGGCTACTGCCGGCCGGGCCTAGGCCCGACCTCATTCAATTCGTGTGTGGGAGCGGGCTAGCCCCGCGAACACCGGCAACGCCGGTGCCATACACCGCAGTGCCTCCTTCGCGGGACAAGCCCGCTCCCACATCGTGCGCCTGTGGGCTATTAACCCGGTACGCGGCGGATCTTGGCGCCCAGCATCTGCAGTTTTTCCTCGATGCACTCGTAACCACGGTCGATGTGGTAGATGCGATCGATCAGCGTATCGCCTTCGGCCACCAGCGCCGACAGTACCAGGCTGGCGGAAGCACGCAGGTCGGTGGCCATGACTGGCGCGCCCTTCAGCGTCTTGACGCCGGTGACGATGGCGGTGTTGCCTTCGACCTGGATCTGCGCGCCCATGCGGTGCATTTCGTAGACGTGCATGAAGCGGTTTTCGAAGATCGTCTCGATCACCGCGCCAGTGCCTTCGGCGATGGCGTTGAGCGAGATGAACTGCGCCTGCATGTCGGTCGGGAACGCTGGGTACGGCGCGGTACGCAGGTTGACAGCCTTGGGCCGCTTGCCGTGCATGTCCAGCTCGATCCAGTCTTCACCGGTGGTGATGTCGGCGCCCGCTTCCTTGAGTTTTTCCAGTACCGCTTCAAGGATGGTCGGGTCGGTGTCCTTGACCTTGACGCGGCCGCCGGTGACGGCTGCGGCGACCAGGTAGGTACCGGTTTCGATACGGTCGGGCATGACGCGGTAAGTGGCCGAGTGCAGACGCTCGACGCCTTCGATGGTGATGGTGTCGGTGCCAGCGCCCTGAACATTGCCGCCCATGGCGTTGATGAAGTTGGCCAGGTCGACCACTTCAGGTTCACGGGCAGCGTTTTGCAGCACGCTGCGGCCTTTGGCCAGGGCAGCGGCCATCATGATGTTCTCGGTACCGGTCACGCTGACGGTGTCGAAGAAGAAGTGCGCACCGCGCAGGCCACCCTCAGGCGCCTTGGCCTTGATGTAGCCGGCTTCGACTTCGATCTTCGCGCCCATGGCTTCAAGGCCACGGATGTGCAGGTCGACAGGGCGCGAACCGATGGCGCAACCGCCAGGCAGGGCTACTTCAGCCTCGCCGAAACGTGCAACCATCGGGCCCAGCACCAGGATCGAGGCGCGCATGGTCTTGACCAGCTCGTACGGCGCGACCAGCGTCTTGATGGTGCGTGGGTCGATTTCCACGGCCAGCTTTTCGTCGATCACAGGCTCGATGCCCATGCGCCCGAACAGCTCGATCATGGTGGTGATGTCGTGCAGGTGCGGCAGGTTGGCCACAGTGACCGGGCCGTCAGCCAGCAGGGTCGCCGCCAGAATCGGCAATGCCGCGTTCTTCGCGCCCGAAATGCGGATCTCGCCGTCAAGGCGAGCGCCGCCAGTAATAATCAGTTTGTCCATTGGAGTCTCGCCGCCAAGTTGGCTCAGGTGCGCTCAGCCCAGGCTGCGCTGCTGAAAAATTTCATGGTTACCGCATGGATGCTGCCATTGGCGATCCAGGGATTAAGGTGAGCATAGATCGCCTGCTGACGCTTGACCGGGCTCAGGCCAGCCAACTCGTCGCTGATCACGTTCAATTGGAAGTTGCAGCCTTCGCCTTCAACTTCGACCCGGGATCCCGGCAATTTTTCTTCAAGGAAGCTTTTAACTTCTACGGCCTGCATGCTCAACCTCAATCGGCGCCCGATGCGCACGGGTCGGCCATCATACAAAAAAGCCCCTCGCCTGCGAAGCCCACTGAGGGCGTGCGCTGACCGAGGGGCCATCCTTCAGTGCACTGCCATCAAGTAGCCAGCACTTCATCGAGGTCATAAACCCCGGCAATTTCCCGCATGTCGTCGGGCATACCGCGTACTTCGAAGGCCTTGCCGGCCGCCTGGGCATCGCGGATAAACGCCAGCAGCAGCGACAGGCCGACGCTGGACGATTTCGCCACGGCCGAGCAATCCAGCACCATGTGCGGCTCGCGCGAGGCGTCGATCAATGCCTTGCCTTGCTTGCGCAAGGCCGGGCCGCTGCGATAGTCCAGCACGCCGGTCAAACGCAGTACGCCCGGCTCGGCCATGCTTACGCCAGCCTCACTCATTGCACTGCCTTCTCGGGCGACTTATCGGCGGTTTCCTTGGCCTTGGCCACTTCACCGGCCCAACCGTCGATGGTCTTGTCCAGGTTGTTGCCGTTGCGCTGCATGGCATCGGCGAACTGATCGCGGAACAGTTTGCCGATGTTGATGCCGTTGACGATGACGTTACGCACCTTCCACTCGCCGGCAATGTTCTCCAGGGTGTACTGCACCGGGTACACGGCACCGTTGTTACCGGTCACCTTCATGCCGACGCTGGCACGCTTGCCGTCATCAGCCTTGGCCGGGTCAACGACGATGCCCTGGTTGTTGTATTCCAGCAGGGCGTTGCCATAGAACTGCATCAGGCTGCGCTTGAAGTTCTCCTGGAAGCGCTGCATCTGCTCAGGCGTGGCCTTGCGCGAATACTTCACGGTCATGATGCTGCGGGAAATGCCGTCAGCGTCCACCACCGGGCCAAGGATGCGGTTGAGCGCATCGTAGAAGGCGTTGGGGTTGGACTTGTACTGCTCCTTGTTGGCCTTGAGGTCGCCAAGCAATTCGTTGGTCGTGCCTTGCACCACATCGTGAGGCGTCTGCGCCGCCACGGTCAGCAAAGGGAAGGCCGCCAGCAGGACCAGCAGGCCACGTCGCAGGATCGAAATCATGGAAACTCCTTAATTAGCCGGTTGCGCTTCTTTCGGTTCCTTGCCAACGGAGTTGAGCAGGAACTTGCCAATCAGATCTTCCAGCACCAGTGCCGACTGGGTGTCGTGGATGGTCGCGCCATCCTTGAGCACGTCGTCTTCGCCGCCCACGCTGATGCCGATGTACTTCTCGCCCAGCAACCCGGCGGTCAGGATCGAAGCAGTGGAGTCGGTCGGCAGGTTGTCGACGGTCTTGTCCAGCTGCAACGTCACCCGACCGGTGTAGGAATCACGGTCCAGATCAATGGCGGTGACCTTGCCGATCGTCACACCGGCCATGGTCACTTTAGCTCTGACCGTCAAACCGGCGATATTGTCGAAGTACGCATAAACTTTATAGGTATCGCTGCTCGGGCTGGCCGACAGCCCGCTGACTCGCAGGGCCAGCAGCAGCAGCGCCAGGATCCCGGCCAGGAGGAACAGGCCGACACCGATTTCCAGGGTGCGGTTTTGCATCAGAAATCTCCAAACATCAAGGCGGTCAGAATAAAGTCCAGACCCAGGACAGCCAACGAGGCATAGACCACGGTCTTGGTAGTGGCACGGCTGATCCCTTCTGAGGTGGGCTCACAGTCGTACCCCTGGAATACGGCGATCCAGGTGGTGACGAAGGCGAACACCAGGCTCTTGATCAAGCCGTTCAGCACGTCGTCGGTGAAGGAAACACTGTTCTGCATGTTGGCCCAGAACGAGCCCTCGTAGACGCCCAGCCAATCCACGGCGACCCACGACCCACCCCAGATGCCGACCACGCTGAAGATCAGCGCCAGCAGCGGCAGCGAGATGAAACCGGCCCACAGGCGTGGCGCAACGATGTACTTGAGCGGGTCGACGCCGATCATTTCCAGGCTCGACAGCTGCTCGGTGGACTTCATGTTGCCAATTTCGGCGGTCAGCGCAGAACCTGCGCGGCCGGCGAACAACAGTGCGGTCACCACCGGCCCGAGCTCACGCAGCAGGGTCAGGGCCACCATCTGCCCGACCGCCTGTTCAGAGCCGTACTTGGTCAGGATGCTGTAGCCCTGCAGCGCCAGCACCATGCCGATGAACACACCAGACACGACGATGATCGCCAGCGACAGCACGCCCACCGAGTACAGCTGCTTGGTCAGCAGCTGGAAGCCACCGCCAATACCGCCACGCCCGATCAGCGCATGGAACAGAAACAGACAGGAACGCCCGAGCACGGCCAGCACGTCGATCGCCGAGCGACCGAACAGGCGAACACGTTCGAGTAAGGATTTTCTGCGCATCAACGCGCCCCCAGCAGGTCGGCGCGGTAATCAGGCGCGGGAAAGTGGAAGGGTACCGGGCCATCCGGGTCGCCTTTCATGAACTGGCGAATACGCGGGTTGTCCGAGCCCATCAGCTCGTCAGGCGTGCCCTGCCCCAGCACCTGGCCATCCCCTACCACGTAGATGTAGTCGGCGATGCTGGCGGTTTCGGCCAGGTCGTGGGAAACCACGATGCTGGTGATGCCCAGGGCATCGTTGAGCAGGCGGATCAGGCGCACCAGTACCCCCATGGCGATCGGGTCCTGGCCGACGAACGGTTCGTCGTACATGAGGATCTGCGGGTCCAGGGCGATCGCACGCGCCAACGCCACCCGGCGCTTCATGCCACCGGACAGTTCGTCAGGCATCAGGTCAATGGCACCGCGCAGGCCGACAGCCTGCAGTTTCATCAACACGATGTCGCGAATCATCTCTTCCGACAGCTGGGTGTGCACGCGCAGCGGGAAGGCCACGTTCTCGAACACATCGAGGTCAGTGAACAGCGCGCCGCTCTGGAACAGCACGCCCATCTGCTTGCGCGCGTCGAACAGGTCGCTGCGCGACAGCGTCGGCAGGTTCTGCCCGGCAACCCATACCTCGCCGCTGGACGGACGCAGTTGCGCACCCATCAGGCGTAGCAATGTGGTCTTGCCGCAACCCGATGGCCCCATGATGCCGGTGACCTTGCCGCGCGGGATGCGTATGTCGACACTGCTGAAAATGCTGCGCGAACCGCGCTTGAAGGTCACTCCCTTCAACTCGACCGCGTAGGCGCTATCCACACTCATCTAGACTCCTTGCTAGTGCAGCCTCGTCCTAGTGGACGCTTGCCCTCATCGTGAAGGCACACGTGCCCCTGACAGGCCGAATAGCGGCGAACTATAGCACCGCTGACAGGGCGGCCCCAAGGCCATGGAACGTGTCGTTCAGCACAACGACAGACTTCCATGGCATTTGCCGGGCAATCGAAAGGATGAGGCTTTCTTCCATTGCGGCTATAATCGCCGCCTTTTCATCAGGCATTGTTTGACGACATGAGCCAATCCAGTGAGCTGATCCAGTCCGCCCTGCGCACCTTGCGCCTCGAAGTCGAGGCCGTGGAAAGCCTGGCGCCGCGTATCGACGCCAACTTCGTCAAGGCCTGCGAGCTGATTCTGGCCAGCAAGGGCCGGGTCGTGGTGGTCGGCATGGGCAAGTCGGGGCATATCGGCAACAAGATCGCCGCCACCCTGGCCAGCACCGGCACGCCTGCGTTCTTCGTGCACCCCGCCGAAGCCAGCCATGGCGACATGGGCATGATCACCCGGGACGATGTCATCCTGGCCCTGTCCAACTCTGGCAGCACTGCAGAAATCATCACCTTGCTGCCGCTGATCAAGCGCCTCGGCATCCAGCTGATCAGCCTGACCGGCAATGCCGATTCGCCCCTGGCCCAGGCTGCCGAGGTCAACCTCGACGCCCGCGTCACCCAGGAGGCCTGCCCGCTGAACCTGGCCCCCACCTCTTCGACCACCGCAGCGCTGGTGCTGGGCGACGCCCTGGCCATCGCCCTGCTCGAAGCCCGTGGCTTCACTGCCGAAGACTTCGCCTTTTCGCACCCCGGTGGCGCCCTTGGCCGCCGCCTGCTGCTCAAGGTCGAGAACGTGATGCACGCAGGCGCCGAACTGCCCCAAGTGGCACGCGGCACCCTGCTCAAGGACGCGCTGCTGGAAATGTCACGCAAAGGCCTGGGCATGACCGTGATCCTCGAACCGGACGGCAAACTGGCTGGGATCTTCACCGACGGCGACCTGCGCCGCAGCCTGGACCGCAATATCGACATGCACACCACCTTGATCGACCAGGTGATGACCGTGCATGGCAAGACCGCCCGCGCCGAAATGCTGGCCGCCGAGGCGCTGAAAATCATGGAAGACCACAAGATCAACGCGCTGGTGGTGGTCGACCAGGACGACCGCCCGACCGGCGCCCTGAACATGCACGACCTGTTGCGCGCCGGAGTAATGTAAATGACCCAGGATTTGATTCAACGTGGCCAGGCCATCAAGCTTGCCGTGTTCGACGTTGACGGCGTGCTCACCGACGGCCGCCTGTACTTCCTCGAAGACGGCAGCGAGTTCAAGACCTTCAACACCCTCGACGGCCAGGGCATCAAGATGCTCATGGCATCGGGCGTGACCACGGCAATCATCAGCGGGCGCAAAACCCCGGTGGTCGAGCGCCGTGCGAAAAACCTCGGTATCCCGCATCTGTACCAGGGCCGCGAGGACAAATTGGTGGTACTCGACGGCTTGCTCGCCGAACTCGGCCTAAGCTATGAACAAGTCGCCTACCTGGGCGACGACCTGCCCGACCTGCCGGTGATCCGCCGGGTCGGCCTGGGCATGGCGGTGGCCAACGCCGCCCCCTTCGTTCGCCAACATGCGCACGGGGTGACCCAGGCCCGCGGCGGTGAAGGCGCGGCGCGTGAATTTTGTGAACTGATCATGCAGGCCCAGGGCACCCTGGACGCTGCCAACGCACATTACCTTTAAGGCTGCTCATGTTCAGCAAGAAAGCCCGCAATATTGTGCTGCTCGTGGCCATCGGCGCCCTGCTGGCGGCGATCGGCTACTGGAATGTCAGCCCCGAGAGCTTCCTCGACCAGCCCACGGCCCAGGTCGACGAGAGCGCCATCGACTACTACGCGATCAATGCCCACAGCGTGCAGTTCCTGCCCGACGGCAAGTTGCAGTACGAAATGACCGCCGACAAGGTCGAACACCTGACGGCCACCGAGGTCACACTGGTGACCACGCCAGACCTGCACATGTACCGCGGCACCGAGTACCCGTGGCACGTGCAAAGTGTCCGTGCCGAGGTCAACCCGGACGGCACCGAGGTCGAGCTGATCGACCAGGTGCGCATTGCCCGCACCGACGAAAAGAAGCGTGAAACGATTATCACCAGCTCACGCATGACCGTATTCCCGCAGAAGCAATATGCGCAGACCGAGCAAGCCGTTAGAATCGACGGCGCCGGTGGCACGACCACGGGCAAAGGAATGAAAGCGTATTTGAAAGAAGGCAGGATGGACCTGCTCTCTAACGTAAGAGGACAGTATGAGGCTCGTTAAAACCCTCCCCCTTTTGCTCAGCCTGAGCGCAGCACTGGGAAGCGCGAGCGCCTTCGCACTGCCGACCGACCGTGACCAGCCTATCCGCATCCAGGCCGACAACGCGCACCTGGACGACAAGCAAGGCGTGGCCACCTACACCGGTGACGTCATCATCACCCAAGGCTCGATGATGATCAAAGGCAACACCGTGACCATGACCCGCGCCGCCAACGGCGACATCGACGTGGTCACCTCGGTGGGCAACCTGGCCTACTTCGAACAGCAGCAGAGCACCGCCAAGCCGGACAAGATGAAAGGCTGGGCCGTGACCATTCAGTACCAGGCGCAGAAAGACACGGTGATCCTCACCGACCGCGCCAAGGTCGAGAATGAAGGCAACACCACTGAAGGCGAGAAGATCGTCTACAACACCAAGACCCAGGTTGCGACCGCCGGTCGTGGTGGCAACGTGACTCAACCACGTCAGCGCATCGACATGGTGATCCAGCCGAAGAAGAAGGCCGAGTAAATGGCAACCCTCAAAGCCCAGCACCTGGCCAAGAGCTACAAGGGTCGGCAAGTCGTGCGCGACGTCAGCCTGTCGATCGACAGCGGCCAGATCGTCGGCCTGCTCGGCCCTAACGGCGCCGGCAAGACCACCTGCTTCTACATGATCGTCGGCCTGGTCCAGGCTGAGCAAGGGCGCGTGCTGATCGACAACCTCGATGTCAGCCACCAGCCCATGCACGGTCGCGCGCGTGCCGGCATCGGCTACCTGCCGCAGGAAGCTTCCATTTTCCGCAAGCTGTCGGTGGCCGACAACATCATGGCGATCCTCGAGACCCGCAAGGAGCTCGACCGCGACGGCCGCCGCAAGGAGCTGGAAAGCCTGCTGCAGGAGTTCCACATCAGCCACATCCGCGACAACCTCGGCATGAGCCTCTCGGGTGGCGAACGCCGCCGTGTCGAGATCGCACGCGCCCTGGCGACCGCACCGAAGTTCATCCTGCTCGACGAACCCTTCGCGGGCGTCGACCCGATTTCCGTCGGTGACATCAAGCAGATCATCCACCACCTCAAGGCCAAGGGGATCGGCGTACTGATTACCGACCACAACGTGCGTGAGACCTTGGATATCTGCGAAACCGCCTATATCGTCAATGATGGCCGACTGATCGCCGAAGGCGACGCCGAGACCATCCTGGCCAACGAACTGGTCAAAGAGGTTTACCTGGGTCACGAGTTCCGGCTCTGACCCCGGGACGCACCTGGAGCACTGGCAAATCGACCCTGTCGGGGTTTAAGTTGTTACGGTGCTCTAGGCAAACGCTACAATTTAAGGCATAAAACTTGCTTGAATTTGGCGCTCCGGCGCCCTCGTGTAGTGGATGGCGCATGCGCGCCGGCGAACAAGGTATTAAGCCCCTGCCATGAAACCATCGCTCGTCCTAAAAATGGGCCAGCAACTGACGATGACTCCTCAGTTGCAACAGGCCATCCGCCTCCTCCAGCTCTCCACCCTGGACCTCCAACAGGAAATCCAGGAAGCGCTGGAATCGAACCCGATGCTCGAACGTCAGGAAGACGGCGAGGACTTCGACAACAGCGACCCGATGGCCGATAACGCCGAGAACAAACCGGCCGCCGAAGTCCAGGACAACAGCTTCCAGGAAAGCACCAACAGTGCCGAAAACCTGGAAGACGGCGAGTGGAGCGAGCGAATCCCCAACGAGCTGCCCGTCGATACCGCCTGGGAAGACATTTACCAGACCAGCGCCAGCAGCCTGCCGAGCAACGATGACGACGAGTGGGACTTCACCACCCGCACATCGGCCGGTGAAAGCCTGCAAAGCCACCTGCTGTGGCAGTTGAACCTGGCGCCGATGTCCGACACCGATCGCCTGATCGCCGTCACCCTGATCGACAGCATCAATGGCCAGGGCTACCTCGAAGACACCCTCGAAGAGATCTGCGCCGGTTTCGACCCCGAACTGGATATCGAGCTGGACGAGGTCGAAGCAGTCCTGCACCGCATTCAGCAGTTCGAGCCTGCCGGCATCGCCGCACGCAACCTGGGCGAATGCCTGCTGCTGCAACTGCGCCAGCTACCGGCCAGCACGCCGTGGATGGCCGAGGCCAAACGCCTGGTCACCGACTTCATCGACCTGCTCGGCAGCCGCGACTACAGCCAGCTGATGCGGCGCATGAAGATCAAGGAAGACGAGCTGCGCCAGGTCATCGAACTGGTGCAAAGCCTCAACCCGCGCCCTGGCTCGCAGATCGAATCGAGCGAGCCCGAGTACGTCGTACCCGACGTCATCGTGCGCAAGGACAGCGACCGTTGGCTGGTGGAGCTTAACCAGGAAGCCATCCCGCGCCTGCGCGTCAACCCGCAGTACGCAGGTTTTGTCCGCCGCGCCGACACCAGCGCCGACAACACCTTCATGCGCAATCAGTTGCAAGAAGCGCGCTGGTTCATCAAGAGCCTGCAAAGCCGCAACGAAACCCTGATGAAAGTGGCCACGCAGATCGTCGAGCATCAGCGCGGCTTCCTCGACCATGGCGACGAAGCGATGAAGCCGTTGGTCCTGCATGACATCGCCGAAGCCGTCGGGATGCACGAGTCGACCATTTCGCGGGTCACCACGCAAAAATACATGCACACGCCCCGCGGCATCTACGAACTGAAATACTTTTTCTCAAGCCACGTCAGCACCGCCGAAGGCGGAGAATGCTCGTCCACAGCGATCCGCGCGATCATCAAGAAACTGGTTGCGGCGGAAAATCAGAAAAAGCCATTGAGTGACAGCAAGATCGCTGGTTTACTGGAGGCACAAGGCATCCAGGTAGCCCGTCGCACCGTCGCCAAGTACCGCGAGTCTCTCGGCATCGCACCGTCGAGCGAGCGCAAGCGACTGATGTAGCCCCTGGTATGTGCCACAGCGTTTTTGGGGCAGGTGCAAGACTTGCCTCTTTATGCACGGGCAATAAAGGAGAAGCTGTATGCAAGTCAATATCAGTGGACAGCATGTAGAAGTCACCCAGCCGCTGCGCGATTATGTGCTTGAAAAGCTCGCCCGCGTGGAAAGTCACTTCGACAAGATCACTAACGTGCAGGTCATCATGAAGGTCGAGAAGCTGCAGCAGAAGGTCGAAGCGACCCTGCAGATTCCGGGCGGTGAAGTGGTAGCCAACGCGGAACACGAAGACATGTATGCAGCGATCGACGCCTTGGCCGACAAGCTCGACCGCCAACTGAAAAAACACAAGGAAAAACAGCAAAGCCTGCTGCAAGGTGCAGCTGCCCGCTGATCCCCCTCATCCATGATCCGACTTGAAACCATCCTGACCCCCGGCCGTTCCCTCGTGAACGTGCCGGGCGGCAGTAAGAAGCGCGCCCTCGAAAAGGTCGCCACCGTCATCGCCGAACAAGTGCCAGAGCTGGAGATGCAAGACGTCTTCGAAAAACTGGTCGCCCGTGAAAAACTCGGTTCGACCGGGTTCGGCAACGGCATCGCCATCCCCCACTGCCGACTCGAAGGATGCACCGCCCCGGTCAGCGCACTGCTGCACCTGGAGGCGCCGATCGACTACGACGCCATCGATGGCGCACCCGTGGACCTGCTGTTCGTCCTGCTGGTGCCCGAAGCTGCCACCGATGCGCACCTGGAACTGCTGCGCCAGATCGCCAGCATGCTCGATCGCAAAGAGGTCCGTGATCGTCTGCGTGCCGCCAGCAGTAACGAGGCCCTGTACCAGGTTGTCCTGGACGTACAGAACGAGCACTGAACATGCACCTGATCATCGTCAGCGGCCGGTCCGGCTCCGGCAAGAGCACCGCCCTCGATGTCCTGGAAGACAACGGTTTCTATTGCATCGACAACCTTCCCGCCGGGCTGCTGCCGCAGCTTGCGGAAGATGCCTTGATCAATACCGAGTTGCTGCAGCCCAAGGTCGCCGTGTCGATTGACGCGCGCAACCTGCCCAGCCACCTGACGCGTTTCCCCGAGCTGCTCGAAGAGGCCCGTGCCCGGCATATCAAGTGTGATGTGCTGTACCTGGATGCCGACGAAGACACCCTGCTCAAGCGCTTTTCGGAGACCCGTCGGCGTCACCCGCTGACCAATGCCGACCGTTCCCTGGCAGAAGCGATACGCGTGGAAAGCGACATGCTGGGGCCGATCGCCGACCTTGCCGACCTCAAGATCGACACCACCAGCCTTAACCTTTACCAGTTGCGCGACTCGATCAAGCTGCGCCTGCTCAACCAGCCAGAGCCTGGCACCGCGTTCCTGGTCGAATCCTTTGGCTTCAAACGTGGTATGCCGGTCGATGCTGACCTGGTGTTCGACGTGCGCTGCTTGCCCAACCCCTACTGGAAGCCCGAACTGCGTGAGCATTCTGGTCTCGAACAACCGGTAATCGACTACCTCGCCGCCCAGCCGGACGTCGAAGAGATGTTCAACGACATTTCCAGCTACCTGCTTAAATGGCTGCCCCGCTTCGCCGCCAGCAACCGCGCCTATGTCACCATCGCCATTGGCTGCACCGGTGGCCATCACCGGTCGGTGTACCTGACCGAACGCCTCGGCACGTTGCTGCAGCAATCCCTGAAAAACGTCCAGGTCCGCCACCGCGACCTCTAGCCCACAGGATCCACCCCACGATGCCCGCCCGCGAAATCACCATCATCAACAAGCTGGGCCTGCATGCCCGGGCGGCGGCCAAGTTCGTCGGCGTGGCCGGGCGCTTTCCCTGCCAGGTCAAGGTAGGCCGCGCGCCAGACAAGCTGGTGGACGGCAAGAGCATCATGGCGGTGATGATGCTCGCGGCAGGCAAAGGCACCCAAGTGCACTTGCTGACCGAAGGCGAACAGGACAACGACGCGCTGGACGCGCTGGTCGAGTTGATCAACAACTACTTCGACGAAGGCGAGTAGGGAACGCTGGGCTTGTTACAACACCTTCAGCGCCTGTGAGATCGAGCGCCGCCCGCGCGGGGCTCGGCCTTACAGGCCCAGACAATCTCCCGCCGAACGGTCGCAACCACGACACAATCATCATGGCGCAATCAATTCAAGACATCGCCGTGTCCATCACCATCATCAGGTAAAAACCGATACACAATCCCAAACTAGCCAGGCGGTGATGCCCATTACTACGCGACTCGGGGATGATCTCCTGGGTCACTACCAGCAGCATCGCCCCGGCGGCACACGCCAGGCCCAACGGCAACAGCAGTTCGGCAACATTCACCAGCCAGGCACAGATAACCGCTGCCACCGGTTCGACTAGGCCTGAAGCGGCACCAATCAAGAATGCCTTGAAACGCGGCATGCCCGCCCCCGCCAGCACCAACGCAATCACCAGCCCTTCCGGCACATCCTGCAAAGCGATGCCCATTGCCAGGCTGTCGGCATCGGCCATGCCGCCGCCCGCAGACACGCCAATGGCCATGCCTTCAGGAATGTTGTGGGCGATGATGGCGATCACGAACAACCAGATTCGCGCGGCGATCACCGGCTGGTTGTCCGTGCCGACCAAGGCTTCTGGCGAGGCACCGGAGACCTTGAGGTCGACCAGGAACAGGCACAAGGCGCCAAACATCAGGCCAAAGCTGATCAAGCCGCCCGCGCCCCAAGGGCTGAAGCCGATGCCTTGCGCCGCCTCCAGCCCCGGGATGATCAGGGAAAACGCAGTGGCCGCCAGCATCACACCCGCACCGAAGCCCAGCAGTGTGTCGGCCAGGGCCACCGGCATGTTACGAATCACCAACACCGGTACCGCGCCCAGCGCTGTCCCCAACGCGCACAATGCGCCCCCTTCGAGGGCACGCAGCATGCGCGGCTCTAGGCCCAGCCAGGCAATGCCCTGCGCCAGCAGCAATGCTGTGCCCGCCAGCAACAGCAAGGTTCCTATCGCAAGACGAAACAGACGTACGCTGCTGACGGACAACACCTGTGAACGCATACCGGATCGACTCACTTCAAGGCTTCGAGATAACGACGTTCCACTTCCGCCCAGTCGACGACGTTGTAGAAGGCACCGATGTATTCAGGGCGACGGTTCTGGTATTTCAGGTAGTAGGCGTGCTCCCACACGTCCAACCCGAGAATCGGCGTGTTGCCGTGCATCAGCGGGCTGTCCTGGTTACCGCTGCTTTCGACCACTAACGTGTTGCCCGGGGTGACGCTGAGCCAGGCCCAGCCACTGCCAAAGCGGGTCAGCGCTGCTTTGGTGAAGGCGTCCTTGAACGCGTCGAACCCACCCAGCTCGGCCTCGATGGCCTTGGCCACCTGACCGTGTGGCTGGCCGCCGCCGTGTGGCGCCATCACCGTCCAGAACAGCGTGTGGTTGGCGTGGCCGCCGCCTTGGTTGATCACGGCGCCCTGCAGCTTTTCTGGCAGCTGCTTGACCGCGCTTACCAGCTGCTCCACCGGCCATTCGGCCCACTCGGTGCCTTCGATGGCAGCGTTGAGGTTGTTGATGTAGGTCTGGTGGTGCTTGCTGTGGTGAATTTCCATGGTCTGGGCATCGATGTGCGGTTCCAGCGCATCGTAGGCATAAGGCAACGCAGGCAAGGTATGTGGCATATCAATGGATTCCGTAAGCGTGGGTTCTGGGTGTCACGCCTGTTTGCGCGGCCAGCTCGCTGGCGGCGGGGGCGTGACGGTTGAGCAGGCGCTCGGTGCGCGGGTACTGTCCGTACTCGGCAATGAAACTCAGCAATTCGGTGTAGGTGCGTGAACTGTGGCGCAGCGCTGCATCCCGCAGCGCCTGGGGCAAGCGCGCTTCCTGGCTGGCCTGGAGCAGGCGCTGGTGTGCAGAGCACAGGTAGTCGGCGCTCTCGTGCGGCTGGTTCAGGCGCAGGTGCAGGTCAGCCAGGTTGTGGTGAGCGATGACGAACACCGCCACCGCTTCGTCGACGTCATGCCAGCGCTCGAACAGCACCTGGGCCAAGGCCAAGGCTTGCAGGTAGTGTTCCCGGGCATCGACCCATTCACCTTGCTCGAACAGGCGGTTGGCGGTTTCAGTGGTGCGTTTCCAGTGCTGCATAACGTTTCTCCTGAGCGCGATGGCTCGTACGCTCGGCGGTGACGCTGAGTCAGATACCGCCGGCCGTGAGTTTTTCCGGGTCCAGCAGAGCCTCGAGCTGGTCACGCGACAAGTCGGTGTGTTCCAGCGCCACGTCGATGATCGGGCGGCCCTGCTTGTAGGCGGTCTTGGCGATTTCGGCGGCCTTGAGGTAGCCGATGATCGGGTTCAGCGCAGTGACCAGGATCGGGTTGCGCGCCAGCGCCTCCTTGAGCTTGCTTTCATTGACCTTGAAGGTGGCGATGGCCTTGTCGGCCAGCAGGCGACTGACGTTGGCCATCAGCTCGATGCTTTCCAGCAGGTTGCGGGCGATCACCGGCAACATGACGTTCAGCTCGAAGTTGCCCGACTGCCCGGCGATGGCGATGGTCGCGTCATTGCCGATCACCTGCGCGGCGACCATGGCGGTGGCTTCCGGGATCACTGGGTTGACCTTGCCCGGCATGATCGACGAGCCCGGCTGCAAGCCTTGCAGCTCGATCTCGCCGAGGCCGGCCAAGGGGCCGGAGTTCATCCAGCGCAGGTCGTTGGCGATTTTCATCAGTGCCACGGCGGTGGTCTTGAGCTGGCCGGAAAGGGCCACCGCCGTGTCTTGCGAGCCGATCAGCGCAAACAGGTTTTGCCCGGGAGTGAACTCGACCTGGGTCAGGGCACTCAGCTGACGCGCGAAACCGGCAGCGAACTGTGGATGGGCGTTGATGCCGGTCCCGACGGCGGTACCGCCCTGGGCCAGCGCCTGCAAGCTCGGCAGGGTCGCCTCAATATGCGCCAGCGCGCCGTTGATTTGCGCCGCCCAGCCGTCGAGCACCTGGCTCATGCGCACGGGCATGGCGTCCATCAGGTGAGTACGGCCGGTTTTTACAAAGACTTGCACCTGCACCGACTTGGCCTCGATCACCTGCACCAAGTGCCGCAACGCTGGCAGCAGCTGCTCGTGCAGCGCCAAGGCGGCACTGACATGGATGGTAGTCGGGATGATGTCGTTGCTGCTCTGGCCGCAGTTCACATGGTCGTTGGCATTGACCGCATCACCGAGCACCCGGCTGGCCAGGGTGGCGATCACTTCGTTGGCGTTCATGTTCGAACTGGTGCCGGAACCTGTCTGGAACACGTCCACCGGGAAATGCTGGATAAAATCTTCCGCGAGCAGTTGCTCGACCGCCTTGACGATGGCCTGGCCTTGGTCGGCGGTCACTTGCTCCAGCTCGATGTTGGCCTTGGCCGCTGCCGCCTTGGCCAGCAGCAATGCGCGAATGAACTGGGCCGGCATGCGCTGGCCGCTGATCGGGAAGTTGTCGACCGCGCGCTGTGTCTGGGCGCCATACAGGGCCTCGGCAGGCACCTGAAGCTCACCCATGCTGTCACGCTCGATACGGGTATTACTCATCGTCTAATCCTTGCATCAGTTCATCGGGAGAAATCGAAGGCAGCAGCACGCAGTTGGCCAATTGCAGGGCGTAGGGCTGCCAGCGCTGGTTCTGTTCGCGGCGGTCGAGGTTGCGCAGGTCCAGCAACGGGCGCCAGGCCTGGTCCAGGCACAGGCACCGCCAATGCCACGGCAGCATGCGGTCGCAGGCGGTATCCAGCAGCAGGCGGAAGGAGGTCAACGCCACCGTCCAGGACGAGGTTTCGGTGCAGCACACCAGGTAACGGCCTTCGGCCAGGTAGTGCTCGATAAGACGCGGCTCATCGGGCTCGAGCGCGCAGCGAATGCGCCGGCTGAGCCAGCGCCAGTTTTCCAAATAGGGCAATTCGTGAAGGACGGATTTCATGAACACCATCGCCAAGCAATTGGGTAATGATATTCATTATTAAGTGATAAATAGAATCACTTCAAGTGCGGATCGACTAAAGCCGTGAGGTAGGACGCATAAAAAACCCGGCGCCAGGGCCGGGTTCTCTACATCAGTCTGAAACAGGTTGGGCTGTACCGGCCTCTTCGCGGGTAAACCCGCTCCCACAGTACCCTGAAGCCAGTCGGTATCCTGTGGGAGCGGGTTTACCCGCGAAGAGGCCAGAGCAGGTTACCTATCAGCTCCCTGCAACCGTCATTCGCTCGATCAGCACCGAGCCCGTATGGATATTGCTGCGTGTCTCTAGATCGTTACCGATCGCGACAATTTGCTGGAACATATCCTTCATGTTCCCGGCGATGGTCACTTCCTGCACCGCATGCTGAATCTCGCCGTTCTCGACCCAGAAACCCGCAGCCCCACGCGAATAATCGCCGGTCACCATGTTCAGGCCATGCCCCATCAGCTCGGTCACCAGCAAGCCACGCCCCATGCGACGGATCAGGGCAGCCTGGTCTTCGACGCCATGGGTTACATACAAGTTGTGAACACCACCGGAGTTGGCCGTGCTCGGCAGCCCGAGCTTGCGACCGGAATAGGTGCCCAGCAGATACGACACCAACTCACCTTTGTCGACGAACGGTTTGGCGTAGGTCGCCAAGCCATCGCCATCGAACGCGGCACTGCCCAAGGCCCGAGGAATATGCGGGCGCTCATCGAGGGTCAGCCAGCTTGGGAACAGGCGCTGGCCAAGGGTGCCTTCAAGGAACGACGACTTGCGGTACAGGTTGCCGCCGGAAATCGCCGAGAGGAAGCTGCCGAACAGGCCGCCGGCCAGCTCCGCCGAGAACAGCACCGGCACTTCGCAGGTTGGTACAGGGCGCGCGCCGAGGCGGCTGGCCGCACGCTGGGCCGCGCGCTGGCCGATGCTGCGCGGGTCAGCCAGCAAGGTGCCTTGGCGGTTCACGTCATACCAGTAGTCGCGCTGCATCTGCCCGTCGCCCTCGGCGATCATCACACAGCTCAGGCTGTGCCGGGTCGACGCATAACCACCGATGAATCCGTGGCTGTTGCCGTACACCCGGCACCCTTGATGGGTATTGAGGGTGGTGCCATCGGCGTTGAGAATGCGGGCATCGGCGTCGAACGCCGCGGCCTCGCAGGCCAAGGCCATCTCGATCGCCTTCTCGGGTTCGATATCCCAGTCGTGATAAAGGTCCAGGTCCGGGATTTCGCGCGCCATCAGCGCGGCATCGGCCAGCCCCGAGCACTCGTCTTCAGAGGTGTGCTTGGCGATGGCCAAGGCTGCGGCAACGGTCTCGCGGATCGCGTCTGGGCCACTCGCGGAGGTGCTGGCCGAGCCTTTTCGCTGGCCGACATAGAGGGTGATGCCAAAGCCCTGGTCACGGTTGAACTCGACCGTTTCGACCTCACGCTGGCGCACCGTGGTGGACAGGCCCTGCTCCAGCGACACCGCAACTTCGCAGGCACTGGCACCCTGGCGACGCGCTTCGGCGATGATCGCTTCGACCTGTTCCTGCAACGCTGGCAGGTCTTTCGGACCTACGCTCTGGACTGCACTCATGGTTCTCTCCACTCAAATTCTGCGTTCGGCGAGGGTCATTCTACGACCGGGCCGGACAAGCGGCCCCCGACTGGTTATCATGGCGGCGATTTCTAGCGGACTGCCACCATGGTTGATTCAAACGACGCCTACGACGGCGAAAAAAGCAAAACCCAGATCAAGCGCGAACTGCATGAACTGGTTGAACTCGGCGAGCGCCTCACTACGCTCAAGGCCGACACCCTGGCACGCCTGCCGTTGACCGACGAGCTACGCAAAGCGTTGGCCGAGGCCAGCAAGCACACAGCTCACGGAGCCCGCAAACGGCACATGTCGTTCGTCGGCAAGCTGATGCGCGTCCAGGACCTGGATGCCATCCATGCCTTGCTCGAACAGATGGACAGCTCGACCCGCCAGTACAACGAGCGCTTCCACGGCCTGGAGCGCTGGCGCGACCGGCTCATCGACGGTAATGACGAAGACCTCGAGCGCTTCGTCAACGAATACCCCGACACCGATCGCCAGCAACTGCGCTCGCTGATCCGCCATGCCCAGCACGAAAAAGCGCGGAACAAGCCGCCTGCTGCTGCGCGCAAGGTGTTCAAGTACATCCGCGACCTCGACGAGCTGCAGCGCGGCTTGCGTTGATGCCGTAGGGCCGCGTTGCGGCCCATTCGCAGCGCAAGGCTGCTCCTACAGGCATCGCATGCCCCTGTAGGAGCAGCCTTGCGCTGCGAAAGGACCGCAAAGCGGTCCCCAACGCCATCACGCGCCAGTACCGCCAACTGTGATCGCATCCAGCTTCAGCGTCGGCTGCCCTACCCCTACCGGCACCGATTGCCCATCCTTGCCGCAAGTCCCGACACCACTGTCCAGGGCCAGGTCATTGCCGACCATCGACACGCGGCTCATCGCCTCCGGTCCGTTACCAATCAGCGTTGCCCCTTTGACCGGCGCAGTAATCTTGCCGTCCTCGATCAAGTACGCCTCACTGGTGGAGAACACGAACTTGCCGCTGGTGATATCCACCTGGCCACCACCAAGGTTGGCGCAGTAGATGCCTTTTTTCACCGAGGCGATGATTTCTTGCGGGTCGCTCTCGCCGGCACGCATGTAGGTGTTGGTCATACGTGGCATCGGCAGATGCGCGTAGGACTCGCGACGGCCGTTGCCGGTCACCGCCATGCCCATCAGGCGGGCGTTCAGCTTGTCCTGCATGTAGCCTTTGAGCACACCGTTTTCGATCAGCGTGGTGCACTCGGTCGGGGTGCCTTCGTCATCCACGCTCAGTGAGCCACGGCGGCCTTCAAGGGTGCCGTCGTCGACGATGGTGCACAGCTTTGACGCCACCTGCTCACCGATGCGGCCACTGAACGCCGAGCTGCCCTTGCGGTTGAAGTCGCCTTCCAGGCCATGGCCCACCGCTTCATGCAACAACACGCCCGACCAACCCGAGCCCAGCACCACCGGCAAGGTGCCCGCCGGCGCAGGAATCGCCTCCAGGTTCACCAGCGCTTGGCGCAAGGCCTCACGGGCATAGCCCATGACCTTGTCTTCGGTGAAGAACCGGTAGTCGGTACGCCCGCCACCGCCCTGGCCACCGCGTTCGCGGCGGCCATTCTGTTCGACGATGACGCTGACGTTGAAACGCACCAGCGGGCGCACGTCGGCGGCCAGGCTGCCGTCAGCCGCGGCGATGAGAATGCGCTCCCAGACCCCGGCCATGCTCACGCTGACCTGCTGGATACGCGGGTCCAGCGCACGGGTCGCCGCGTCGACACGCTTGAGCAGGTCGACCTTTTCGGCGCGCGTCAGCACATCCAGCGGGTTGTCCGGAGCATACAGGGCGGTCACATCCTGGCTACGGAACGCCTGTACCGTGCCATTCTGCCCAGCGCGGGAAATCGAACGCGCGGCGCGGGCGGCCGAGGTCAAGGCTTCCAGGTTGATAGCATTGCTGTAGGCGAAGCCGGTCTTTTCACCGGATTGGGCACGTACGCCCACGCCCTGATCCAGGTTGAAGCTGCCCTCTTTGACGATGCCGTCCTCGAGCGCCCAGGTTTCCGAGATCTGGCCCTGGAAATACAAGTCGGCGGCATCGATGCCCGGGCCGGCCAACTCACCCAGCACAGCCTGCAGGCTGTCCAGGGTCAATCCGCCTGGGGCCAGGAGCTGCTCGCTGACGGTGGATAACATCTGGCTCATAGTCACTCCGAGGTGTGCGCAGGCCGCAAGGCGTCCTGCGAGAAAAAGCGCCGGTGCGATACCACCGGCATGCGCGCCCGAATGGACGCTTGTTCGTCAATGTCGCGCTCGGCGAGCAATACCGCTTCGCCCTGCGCCTGCTGCGCAACGATCCGCCCCCAAGGGTCGATGATCGCTGCATGGCCATGGGTTTCCCGTGGCCCTGGATGGGTGCCGCCCTGTGCTGCGGCCAACAGGTAGCACTGTGTCTCGATGGCGCGCGCGCGAATCAGCACGTCCCAGTGCGCCGCCCCCGTCACCGCCGTGAAGGCGGCAGGTGCGGTGATCAGTTCTGCCCCGGCTGCGCGCAATGCGCTGTACAACTCGGGGAAGCGCAGGTCATAGCATACGCTCAAGCCCAGGCGCCCCACCGGGGTATCGGCCACCACCACCTGTGCGCCATGGGCATAATCGTCAGACTCGCGATAACGGCCGCGGTTGTCGGCGACGTCCACGTCGAACAGGTGCAACTTGTCATAGCGCGCGGCCACTTCACCGTCTTCATCGATCAACAACGAGCAGGCATGGGCCTTGGCATCAGGTTGGCCGACCGGTGGCAACGGCAACGTGCCGGCGACAATCCATAACTTGAGGTCGCGCGCCGTGCGTTTCAACCAGGGCAGGATCGGCCCTTCCCCCAAGGCTTCGGCACGCCCGATCGCCGCAGCATCCTTGCGCCCCATCGCAGCGAAGTTCTCTGGCAGCACGGCCAGGCGTGCGCCACCGAGCGCGGCCTGCTCAAGCAGGGCGCCGGCCCGCTGCAGGTTGGCCAGCACGTCGTCCTGGCTGACCATCTGGATCACCGCTGCCTTCATGACTACTCCTGGCGCTATTTCTCGAAAGGTTTCACAAATGTGATTCTAGGCTCTTTCCACGGCCCCTCGACGCGGTAATGCACGCTGGCAAAACGTGAGACCCGGTCGCCGATCAACCGATCCACAAGGAACAGCGCGCCCCCGACCGCTGGAGCACCTACGATCAACGCAGCCAGCGGCAGGTTGTTGGTGACCGGCAGGGTCACTTGCAGGTTGGCATCCACCCGGTCACGGACCATGTCCAGGGTGCCCTCGAGCTCGAAGTTGCTCGAAGGGCCGGTCACCGTAATCGGTTCACGGGTCACGTACACGCCATTACTGGCCACCAGCAGGCCTTTGACCCGGTCATAGGCCAGGCCTTTTTCGAACAGGTCGGAGAAGTCCAGGCGCAGGCGACGGCCGATGGAGTTGAAATTGAGCAGGCCGAACACGCGCAAGGCCTGGGCACTGCCTTCAACTTCGACAAACTGGCCAGTACGCAACGCCGCGTCCATACTCCCGGAGAAGCGGTTCAGGCCCACCCAAGCAGGCGAACCGGGCCAACGGCCATCGACATCCAGGCGGAAATCGCGGCTGGTCACGGTAGGCGCGAACCCCCACGCCTTGAGCACATCGGCCAGGTTCTTGCCATCCAGGCGCCCTTTGTACCAGCTGCTGGTGCTGCCCGGCTGGCCTTCCCAACCACCGCCGCCGTCGATGTGCAGGCCTTTGAAGTCCAGGTCGATATCGTCTGCCGACACGCCGCGCGCGGTTGGGCGCAGCTTGATCGAGGCGCTGCCGAACAGGTCGTCGCCGCGGTAGAGCTTGTCGATGCTCAGGTCCAGCGCAGGTACCTTGCGCGGGTCGAACGAGGCCAACGGGTCAGGCCCTTCCTCGGCCTGGGCCTGGGCCGGGTCGGCCGCCGGCAGGCGCAAGGTCTGCAAGCGAATCGACATGGGCGCGCCCTTGGCATCCGGCACGCGTGCGTTGCCGATGACTTCCTTGCTGTCCAGCCGCAGGTCCCACGCAGGGCCACCCCGGGCCAGGCGTACCACCGCCTGGTTGAGGTCCATGCCGAAGGCCTTCAGTTGGCCAATGCTCAGGTCGACGCTTTGCAGGATCTGCCGCGCACTGCCACCGGGGTCATCACCGCCCAGGCTGGCCACCTTGGCCTGCCACGGGGCCAGGTCGAGTGTTTCCAGGCGCCCACGTACGCGCAAGCCTTGGCCGGCCGGTACTTGCGCCTGCCCCGTGCCCAGCAGCAATTCGCCGCGGCCCTGGGCCAGCTTGTCGGAAGGCGCGGCATAGGCGAAGCGCGCGAGGTCGGCATAACCGGCGTCAATGCGCCGCTCCGAGCCTTGCAGGTTCATGCTGAAACGGCTGTCACGGGTGTCCGCAGCGGCCTTGCCGAAGGGCGCAGGCAAGTCGATGGCAAGGCCCTTGAGTGAGGAATTGACGCTAAGGCTGTTGTCCCGGCTGCCGAGGTTGAGCTGCAACTGATATGGCAAGTCGCCCGAGGCCGGCAAGGCCTGGTTGAATTGCAGCCACTCGGTCAGCGCCTTCAGCGCGACCTGGCCATTGGCGTTGATGCGGGTCTGCATCTGCCCTGGCGCGCCCTCGGCAACGATCTGCGCGGTGACCGGCTTGCCGAACGCCTGCAAGCTGATGTTCTTGCCACTGAGCCCTTTGTCTAAATCGAAGCTGAAGTCGCCTTTCAGGCGGTTCAACTCCAAGCTAGGCGGGGCCACCTTGAGGCGGGCATCAGCGGTGGCGAAGTCCACCTGAACCTTGGGCCGTTCCCCGTGGGCCAGAGGGATATCGAGCTTGACCTTGCCCTTGAGCGGGCCCTCGCCTTCCCAGCCGGCGAAGATCTCGCCCGTGCCGATCGGCGCCTCTTTGAGAATTTTCAGGCCGTCGTCCAGGCCGCCGTCGAAATCGCCATCGAGATACAGGTGGCTGTGCTGGTCACCCTCGACGTGGGGGATATCGACACTGACGTCACTGACCTTGGTGTCGAGCAACAGGCCATGGTGAGCCTTGATGCGCACACCGCTGTCCTCGATCAGCACATCACCGTCCACCTGCTGCACCTGTGGCCAGCCGGGCTGGAAGTCCAACACCGCGTCGCGCACCTTGAAGAACAGGCTGATACTGCGCGCCTCTGGCGCGGCGCCATGGTTCAGCGAGCCCTGGTACTGGAAGTAGCCCTCGTCCACGGTGCCTTTGACGATCGCACTGCGCAGCCATTCGTCGAGGGCCGGGCTCAGCACTTCGGGCAGGTACTTGGCCGTGTAGCGGCCATCGCCCTCGGTCAAGCCGACGCGCAGGTCCATGTAGTCCTCGCGGCCCTCTTCGAACAGCAGGCGAATGAGGAAGTCACCGGCGATCTTGCCCTCCTCGCCCAGTACCTTCAGGTAGGGCGCGACGAGGGTGAAGCCTTCTTTGTCGAGGGCCCAGGTCAGGCGCGCATTGGCCTGCTGGTAATGCCAGGGTTTGGCGAAGATCGGGTACAGGTGCAGCATGAACGCATCAGTATCCAGCCGCAGCTCGCCGTGCCCCAGGTCACCACTGACGCTGCCGCTGACATTGCCGGCCGCGGGGGCACCGTGGTATGCGTTGAAACCAACCTTCTCCAGGTTGGCGGCAAACTGCAGGCGCTGGTCGCCTTCGGCTTTGGGCCGCGCCTCCAGGCGCACGTTGCGCAGCGCGCCGGTGACGTTCAGGCCATCGACCACGGCCATGAGGTTGTCCGGCAACGGTGCCAAGGCATCGATCAACGGGGTCAAGGGGGTGAGGTCGAGGCGGTCGGCCTGCACTTGCCAGCGCTCATCAGCGGGGACCTGCCCTGGGCGCTGACGTAATTGAAGGTGGGATTCCCAACGGTTCTTGCCGATATTCATGGCCAGGGAATCGACCATCACATCAAAACCTTGCTCGTTGCGCTGGAACCACGCAGACAACGCCAGGTTCTCCAAGGTCGCTGCTTTGCGCTCGGCATAAGCGCCTTGTAGCTGGGGCGCATTGAGCCGGACCACGGCTTGCTGCAACTGGCCTTTGCCCCAGTCGACCCAGAACTCGCCACCCGCGCGCAATGCGCTGGCGTGCCACTTGCCCAGCAGGCTCGGCGGCAACCAGCGTGCCCAGTCGCTTTGCGGCAGGCTCAGGTAGGCGGTAACTTGGCCATCGCGCCAGGCATCGGCCGACGCGCGGCTGCGCAGGTTCAGCGCCAGGGGCTGGCCGTCAGGCAGCGTGGCGCGCAGGTCGAGGGCCTGGCGCGAGGCACCGGCCTGCAAGCCCACGCTCACGTAGGTCAAGGTCAGGGGGTCGCGCTGCCAGGGATGCAGGGTTACTTGGCTGTCGAACACATCGATGCGCCCCAGTTGACGCAGGCGCTGCAGCAACTCGGCGGGGTCGAGCGGGGCATCATCCTTCTTCGGCAGCCCTTCGAGGTTCCAGGCGCCTTGCGCGTCTTCGCGCAGGATCAGTTGCAAGCCACCCAGCTGGATACGTGCCAGGCGCACCTCACGGGAGGTCAGGCTGGCCCAGAGGTCTGGCACCAGCTTGACCTCGTCCAGGCGTAACGCGCCAGCACCTTCGCCCAATTGCAGGTCGCGAACGCGCAGTACAGGCGCAAGCCCGCTCCAGCGGCCCTCCAGGGCACCAACGTGCACCGGCAAGCCCAACGCTTGCTCGGCCTTGTGCTCGACATCGGCCCGGTATTCGGCCACCAGCGGCACCAGTTGCCGGCCAACGCTAACGTACAGCGCCACCAACACCGCCAGCAGCGCGCAAATGCCCAGCCCCCAGCGGGTCGAGGCGGCAAGAACGCGGTTCAGACGTCCCATGGCCATGGCCCTCCAGGTCGTTTATCCATGATGGCCCTAAGTGCCGGTTTTGCCAGCCCGGCCATCCTGTGGCGCGTTTCGCGAAGCCTCAGAGCAGCACCACATCGTATTGTTCCTGCGAGTACATCGACTCGACCTGGAAGCGGATAGTTCGGCCGATGAAGGTTTCAAGCTCCGCAACGTTGCCGGACTCTTCGTCCAGCAGCCGGTCGACCACCTTCTGATTGGCCAGCACGCGGTAGCCCTCGGCCTGATAGGCACGTGCCTCGCGCAGGATTTCACGGAAGATTTCGTAGCAGATGGTCTCGGGGGTTTTCAGCTTGCCGCGCCCCTGGCAAGCCAGGCACGGCTCGCACAGCACCTGCTCGAGGCTCTCGCGGGTGCGCTTGCGGGTCATCTGCACCAGGCCCAGCTCGGTAATGCCAATGATGTTGGTCTTGGCGTGATCACGCTCGAGCTGTTTTTCCAGGGTGCGCAGCACCTGGCGCTGATGCTCTTCATCTTCCATGTCGATGAAGTCGATGATGATGATGCCGCCGATGTTGCGCAGGCGCAGTTGCCGGGCAATGGCGGTGGCGGCTTCGAGGTTGGTCTTGAAGATGGTCTCTTCGAGGTTGCGATGGCCGACAAAGGCACCGGTGTTGACGTCGATGGTGGTCATCGCTTCAGCCGGGTCGACCACCAGGTAGCCACCGGATTTGAGCGGCACCTTGCGCTCCAGGGCGCGCTGAATCTCGTCTTCGACGCCGTACAGGTCAAAGATCGGCCGTTCGCCAGGGTAATGCTCGAGGCGATCGGCGATTTCGGGCATCAGTTCGCCGACGAACTGCGTGGTTTTCTGGAACGTTTCGCGCGAATCGATGCGGATTTTCTCGATCTTCGGGTTGACCAGGTCGCGCAGGGTACGCAGTGCCAGGCCGAGGTCTTCGTAGATTACCGTGGGTGCGCCGCAGCTCTGGATCTGGCTGCCGATCTGTTCCCACAGGCGGCGCAGGTAGCGAATGTCCTGCAGGATTTCTTCAGCGCGCGCGCCTTCGGCGGCAGTACGCAAGATGAAACCACCGGCATCCTTGATGTTCTCGCTGTCCATGCAGCTGCTGACTACCTGCTTGAGGCGATCACGCTCAGCTTCGTCTTCGATCTTCAGGGAAATACCGACATGGCTGCTGCGCGGCATGTACACCAGGTAACGCGAAGGGATCGACAACTGCGTTGTCAGGCGTGCGCCCTTGGTGCCGATCGGGTCTTTGGTCACCTGTACCACCAGGGCCTGGCCTTCATGCACCAGCGCGGTAATGTTCTCTACCGCCGAGCCTTCGCGCTGGGAGATCTCCGAGGCGTGGATGAACGCCGCCCGCTCCAGGCCGATGTCGACGAAGGCCGCCTGCATGCCGGGCAGCACGCGCACCACCTTGCCCTTGTAGATATTGCCGACGATGCCGCGGCGCAGGGTGCGCTCGACGTGCACTTCCTGCAGCACCCCGTTTTCCACCACCGCCACACGTGACTCCATCGGGGTGATGTTGATCAGGATCTCTTCACTCATGGCAGGCTCTCGTCAAAGGTCTTGGATAATGATGGATCGCGTACGCGGTACTGGCTACCGCGGGTTTGTTACCTCTGAAGAAAGCGCGGGCAATTGCCAGCAGGCAATGCCGAACTGGGCCAGCAAATCGGCGGTCTCGCTCAACGGCAAGCCGACCACGGCGGAGTAGCTGCCCGTCAGGGCGGTGACGAATACCGCCGCCAGCCCCTGGATGGCATAGCCACCGGCTTTGTCGGCAGGCTCGCCACTGGCCCAATAACGGGCAGCTTCATCGGCGCTGATGGTACGAAAACGGACGTTGCTGGTGACGCACAGGCTTTGCCTGCGCTGGCCATCGCTCAGGGCGACAGCCGTCAGCACCTGATGCTCGCGGCCAGACAGGTCGGCCAGCATGGCCAGGGCATGTTCACGGTTTTCGGGTTTACCGAGAATACGGCCTTCGAGGACCACCGCCGTATCTGCGCCCAGGACGACAGCCGGGCCCTGGAGGCAGGCCAGGCCAGCCTCTGCCTTGGCCCGGGCAAGGCGCTCGACATAGGCTGCGGCGCCTTCGTCGGCGAGCGGGGTTTCATCGATGGGGGCGCTGACCGTGGTGAACGGTACGCCGATCTGGGTCAGCAATTCACGACGACGTGGCGAGCCAGAGGCCAGGTAAAGCGGGTTCATGTAGACATCTCCCTGTCAGTCGCGGCAACGCCGTCAATTTATACGCAAGCGTCGGCGCAGGTCGCGCAGGGCAAAGCTGATCCATGGCCAGAGCAAGGCACTGATGACGGCTGACCACACCAGCGCCAAGGTCGGCAGGCGGTTACCGGTCAAGGCACTGAGCCACAGCTGGATCAACTGGGCAATACCGAAAATCACCAGAATCACCAGGCTCTGCTGCCACATCGGGAACATGCGCAGGCGCTGTTGCAATGACAGCACCAGGAAGGTGATCAAGGTCAGGATCAGCGCGTTCTGCCCCAGCAACGTGCCATACAGCACATCCTCGGCCAGCCCTAGCACAAAGGCCGTGGTCATGCCGACCTTGCTTGGGACCGCAAGTGTCCAGAACGACACCAGCAGCGCCAGCCACATAGGCCGGAACACTTCCATGAACTGCGGCATCGGCGAAACGCTGAGCAGCAGGCCGATGGCGAACGTCAGCCAGATGACCCAGCCATTATTACGGCGTGATGCAGCCATCATTGCCTCCGAGGTTGGGCGGGCGCTGCCGCAGGCGTGGCCGGCGCTGCAGGGGCCGCGGTGGGCTGCGGGGTAGCGGCTGCAGGTGCTGCAGGCGTCGCCGCCGGGGTGGCAGGTGCGCCCTGCTCGCCATTGGCGCCAGGCTGGACGCCGACCGACGTGCCTTTGCGATCGGCCTCTTCCTGCGCGATCGCAGCGTCAGTGGCGCGTTGCTCCGGGCTGCGTCGGTCGCTGAACACCAGCAGCATGTAGCGGCTGCGGTTGAGCGCGGCGGTAGGGATGGCGCGAACGATGGCGAACGGCTGGCCGGAGTCGTGAATCACTTCGTTGACCGTGGCCACCGGGTAACCCGCGGGGAAGCGCTGGCCCATGCCGGAACTGACCAGCAGGTCGCCTTCCTTGATGTCGGCGGTATCGGCCACATGGCGTAGCTCCAGGCGCTCCGGGTTGCCGGTGCCACTGGCGATGGCGCGCAGGCCGTTGCGGTTGACCTGTACCGGAATGCTGTGGGTGGTATCGGTCAGCAACAGTACCCGCGAGGTGTAGGGCATCAACTCGACCACTTGGCCCATCAGGCCGCGGGCATCGAGCACCGGCTGGCCGAGGAACACGCCATCGCGCTCGCCCTTGTTGATCAGGATGCGGTGGGTGAACGGGTTGGGGTCGACGCCGATCAACTCGGCCACTTCAACCTTTTCGTTGACCAGGGCGGATGAGTTGAGCAGTTCACGCAAGCGCACGTTCTGCTCGGTCAGGGCCGCCAGCTTCTGCAGGCGCCCCTGCAACAGCAGGGCCTCGGTCTTGAGTTTTTCGTTTTCCGCGATGAGTTCGGTACGGCTGCCGAACTGGCCTGCCACGCCTTGCCACAAACGCTGCGGCAAATCGGTGATCCAGTACGACTCCATCAATACCAGGCCCATCTGGCTGCGCACGGGTTTGAGCACGGCAAAGCGCGCATCGACCACCATCAGCGCGACCGACAGCACCACCAATACGAGCAGACGAACGCCCAGCGAAGGGCCCTTGGAGAAAAGCGGTTTAATGGGCCGTTCCTCGTGGACGACTCAGGAGGTCATTGGACATGGGACAACGCACCAGCCTGGTTGCGGGTTGACGGAAACGACGCCCGGACGGACGCCAGCCCAGCGCATACAGGTAGCACTGTGCGTGCTACCTGTAAACCGGGCGCTCAGGAACAGCGAGCAGCATCACTCGCTGGAGAGCAGGTCCATCGCGTGCTTGTCCATCATCTCCAGGGCGCGACCGCCGCCACGGGCGACACAGGTCAGCGGGTCCTCGGCAACGATCACCGGCAGGCCAGTTTCCTGGGCCAGCAGTTTGTCGAGGTCGCGCAGCAGTGCGCCACCACCGGTCAGCACCAGGCCACGCTCGGCGATGTCGGAGGCCAGCTCCGGCGGCGATTGCTCCAGGGCGCTTTTGACCGCCTGGACGATGGTCGCCAGGGATTCTTGCAGGGCTTCCAGCACTTCGTTGGAATTCAGGGTGAAGGCACGCGGTACGCCTTCGGCCAGGTTACGGCCGCGGACATCAACTTCGCGCACTTCGCCACCTGGGTAGGCGGTGCCGATTTCCTGCTTGATGCGCTCGGCGGTGGACTCGCCGATCAGGCTGCCGTAGTTGCGGCGCACGTAGGTCACGATGGCTTCGTCGAAGCGGTCGCCGCCGACGCGGACGGATTCGGCGTAAACCACGCCGTTCAACGAGATCAGGGCGATTTCAGTGGTACCACCACCGATATCGACGACCATCGAACCACGGGCTTCTTCGACCGGCAGGCCGGCACCGATGGCGGCGGCCATTGGCTCTTCGATCAGGAACACTTCACGGGCACCGGCACCCAGGGCCGACTCGCGAATCGCGCGGCGCTCTACCTGGGTCGACTTGCACGGCACGCAGATCAGCACGCGAGGGCTGGGCTGCAGGAAGCTGTTCTCGTGAACCTTGTTGATGAAATACTGCAACATTTTTTCACAAACGCTGAAGTCGGCAATGACGCCGTCCTTCATCGGACGAATGGCAGCAATGTTGCCGGGCGTACGGCCCAGCATGCGTTTGGCTTCGGTACCGACGGCGACGACGCTTTTCTGATTGCCATGGGTACGGATGGCAACAACCGAGGGCTCATTCAGGACGATACCGCGCTCACGCACGTAAATAAGGGTGTTGGCAGTACCCAGGTCGATGGAAAGATCGCTGGAAAACATGCCACGCAGTTTCTTGAACATGGGAAAGTGACCCTGGGGAAAGCGTGGGTAAAAAAGTGCGGCAAACTCTAACAATGGCAGGGATTTTGGGCAAGGAGCCAATATGTTAAATTGGTCGTTTTTCCGAGCACGCCAGCAGATGATCGCGGCCGTATGACCGCCAGAATGCCGACATGTTCCTCATCACGGACCCTAATTCCGTTCTTTGTTTCCCCTGGAGATCCCCATGGCGCTTGAACGCTGCGACGTGGAAAAGATCGCCCATCTGGCCCGTCTGGGGCTGAATGATGGCGAACTGCCACGCATTACCGATGCACTGAACAGCATTCTCGGGCTGGTCGACCAGATGCAAGCGGTCGACACCACTGGCATCGAGCCCCTGGCCCACCCCCTGGAGGCCAGCCAGCGACTGCGTCCCGACCAGGTCACCGAAAGCAACCAGCGCGAGGCCTACCAGGCCATCGCACCGTCGACCGAAAGCGGTCTGTACCTGGTTCCCAAAGTCATCGAGTAAGGGATAGAGCCTGCCATGCACCAATTGACCCTGGCCGAGATCGCCCGCGGACTCGCCGACAAGTCGTTTTCTTCCGAAGAGCTGACGGGCGCCCTGCTGGCGCGCATCAAACAGCTCGACCCGCAAATCAACAGCTTCATCAGCGTCACCGAGGAACTGGCCCTGGGCCAGGCCCGTGCCGCTGACGCCCGTCGCGCCGCTGGCGAGGCTGGCGCCCTGCTGGGTGCGCCAATTGCCCACAAGGACCTGTTCTGCACCAACGGCGTACGCACCAGCTGTGGCTCGAAGATGCTCGACAACTTCAAGGCGCCGTACGATGCCACCGTGGTCGCCAAGCTGGCTGAAGCCGGCATGGTCACCCTGGGCAAGACCAACATGGACGAATTCGCCATGGGTTCGGCCAACGAATCCAGCCACTACGGCCCGGTGAAAAACCCGTGGAACCTGGAGCACGTCCCGGGCGGTTCGTCGGGCGGCTCGGCTGCGGCAGTCGCCGCGCGCCTGCTGCCGGCCACCACCGGCACCGACACTGGCGGCTCGATCCGACAGCCGGCAGCGCTGACTAACCTGACTGGCCTGAAACCGACGTACGGTCGTGTTTCGCGCTGGGGCATGATCGCTTACGCCTCCAGCCTCGACCAAGGCGGCCCGCTGGCCCGCACGGCCGAAGACTGCGCGCTGCTGCTGCAAGGCATGGCCGGTTTCGATACCAAGGACTCCACCAGCATCGAAGAGCCGGTGCCGGACTACAGCGCCAACCTCAACGCTTCGCTGCAAGGCCTGCGCATCGGCCTGCCGAAGGAATACTTCGGCGCAGGCCTGGACCCGCGCATCGCTGACTTGGTGCAAGCCAGCGTCAAGGAGCTGGAAAAACTCGGCGCCGTGGTCAAGGAAATCAGCCTGCCGAACATGCAGCACGCCATCCCGGCGTACTACGTGATCGCGCCTGCTGAGGCATCCTCCAACCTGTCGCGTTTCGACGGCGTGCGCTTCGGCTACCGCTGCGAAGCGCCAAAAGACCTGACCGACCTGTACAAGCGTTCCCGTGGCGAAGGCTTCGGTGCCGAAGTGCAGCGCCGCATCATGGTGGGCACCTACGCCCTGTCGGCCGGTTACTACGACGCCTACTACGTCAAAGCCCAGCAGATTCGTCGCCTGATCAAGAACGACTTCATGGCCGCGTTCGAAGGTGTTGACCTGATCCTCGGCCCGACCACGCCGAACCCGGCCTGGAAGCTCGGCGCCAAGAGCAGCGACCCCGTCGCCGCCTACCTGGAAGACGTCTACACCATCACCGCCAACCTGGCGGGCCTGCCGGGCCTGTCGATGCCGGCTGGCTTCGTCGATGGCCTGCCGGTCGGCGTGCAACTGCTGGCGCCCTACTTCCAGGAAGGCCGCCTGCTCAACGTCGCGCACCGCTACCAGCAAGTGACCGACTGGCACACCCGCGCCCCCAACGGCTTCTGAGGAGTTCACACATGCAATGGGAAGTTGTGATCGGGCTGGAAATTCATACTCAGCTCGCCACCCAGTCGAAGATCTTCTCCGGCAGCGCCACCACCTTCGGCTCCGAGCCGAACACCCAGGCCAGCCTGGTTGACTTGGGCATGCCCGGCGTACTGCCGGTGCTGAACCAGGAAGCCGTGCGCATGGCGTGCATGTTCGGCCTGGCGATCGATGCCGAGATCGGCAAGCGCAACGTGTTCGCGCGCAAGAACTACTTCTACCCCGACCTGCCCAAGGGCTACCAGATCAGCCAGATGGACCTGCCGATCGTCGGCAAGGGCCACCTGGACATCGCCCTGGAAGACGGCACCATCAAGCGCATCGGCGTGACCCGTGCGCACCTGGAGGAAGACGCCGGCAAGAGCCTGCACGAAGACTTCAGCGGCTCCACCGGCATCGACCTGAACCGCGCCGGCACGCCGCTGCTGGAAATCGTTTCCGAGCCGGACATGCGTAGCGCCAAAGAAGCCGTGGCCTACGTCAAGGCGATCCACGCCCTGGTGCGCTACCTGGGCATCTGCGACGGCAACATGGCCGAAGGCTCGCTGCGCTGCGACTGCAACGTGTCGATCCGGCCAAAAGGCCAGGCCGAGTTCGGTACCCGCTGCGAGATCAAGAACGTCAACTCGTTCCGCTTCATCGAACGCGCGATCAACAGCGAGATCCAGCGCCAGATCGACCTGATCGAAGACGGTGGCAAGGTCATCCAGGAAACCCGCCTGTACGACCCGAACAAGGACGAGACCCGCTCCATGCGCAGCAAGGAGGAAGCCAACGACTACCGTTACTTCCCCGACCCAGACCTGCTGCCGGTGGTCATCGAGGACAGCTTCCTCGACACCATCCGCGCCGGCCTGCCAGAGCTGCCACCACAGAAGGTGGAGCGCTTCCAAAGCCAGTACGGCCTGTCGGCCTACGACGCGAACGTGCTGGCATCGAGCCGCGAACAGGCAGACTACTTCGAGCAAGTGGTGAAGATTGGTGGCGACGCCAAGCTGGCAGCCAACTGGGTCATGGTCGAGCTGGGCAGCCTGCTGAACAAGCTGGGTGTCGAGATCGACCAGGCGCCGGTCAGCGCCGAGCAGCTGGGTGGCATGTTGCTGCGTATCAGTGACAACACCATCAGCGGCAAGATCGCCAAAACCGTGTTCGAGGCCATGGCCGCCGGTGAAGGCGATGCCGACAGCATCATCGAGAGCCGTGGCCTGAAGCAGGTCACCGACACCGGTGCGATCGACAAGATGCTCGACGAAATGCTGGCTGCCAATGCCGAACAGGTCGAACAGTACCGCGCCGCCGACGAGGCCAAGCGCGGCAAGATGTTCGGCTTCTTCGTCGGCCAGGCGATGAAGGCATCGAAGGGCAAGGCCAACCCGGGGCAAGTGAACCAATTGCTCAAAGCCAAGCTCGAAGGGTGATTGTTTTGACCCTGTAATCCTGCGAGGGCTTCGCCCTCGTTCGCGGGCAAGCCCGCTCCCACAGGTACAGCGCCGCTCTCACAGACGCTGACATACCTGTGGGAGCGGGCTTGCCCGCGAATGGTCGCACTGGAGAGCCTTTGACTTGCTAAAACGATCCCTCGGCACCCTCGCCTTGTTCTCCCTGCTGGCCGGCTGCGCCAGCCACGATATCGACCCCCGCGGCTACGACAAGACCGGCACCGCCTCCTATTACGGCTCGCGCCACCACGGCAAACGCACGGCCAGTGGCGAACCGTTCAACCAGCACGGCCTTACCGCCGCTCACCGCAGCCTGCCGTTCGGCAGCCGCGTGCTGGTCACCAACCTCGCCAACCAACGCAGCGTGGTGGTGCGCATCAATGACCGCGGCCCGCACACACGCGGCCGGCTGATCGACTTGTCACGCGCTGCAGCAGAAAAAATCGGCATGCTCCGTAGCGGAACGGCGCGCGTGCGGGTACAAGGTCTGAGCGACTGACCCTACTGGAGCCCTGACCATTTTCGACCTGGCCACCCTTCCCACCTTCAGCCTCCTGCAACTGGGCGTCGCCTTGTTGCTGCTGGCCTGCGGTGCCGAGCTGTTGGTACGCATGGCCCTGCGCCTGGCCTTGCGCCTGCACGTGCGCCCACTGATCATCGGGCTGAGCCTGGTAGCCTTCGGCAGCACCGCACCGCAGCTTACGGTAAGCCTACAGGCCGCCTTCCAGGGCGCACCGGATGTCGCCGTCGGCAGCGTGATTGGCAGCAACATCTTCAACGTACTGGTGATTCTTGGCCTGGCCGCGCTGATCATCCCGCTGCGTGTTTCACGCCAACTGGTTCGGCTGGACATCCCCTTGATGATCGTCGCCAGTGCGCTGGTGTATGCGCTGGCCGCCAATGGCTACCTGGGCCGCGGGGAGGGCCTGCTGCTGTTGCTGGCGCTGGTGGGCTACCTGGTCATGCTCTGGCATCAATCACGCCATTACGCTCGCACCTACCCCGCACCCAGCAACATCAAGGTCAGTGGTGCACGCTTTTGGTCAAGCACGCTGCTGCAGATTGCGCTTGGCCTTGGCCTGCTGAGCCTGGCCGGCCACTTGCTACTGGAAGCCGCCGTTGAGGTGGCGACTGACCTGGGCCTTTCCGAACGCATCATCGGCCTGACCGTGGTCGCGGTCTGCACGTCATTGCCAGAGCTGGCCGCCGCGATGATTGCCGCCCTTCGCGGCGAACGGGAAATCGCCGTTGGCACGGTGATCGGCAGCAACCTGTTCAACCTGCTGGGCGTGCTGGGCCTGACCGCGCTGATCACCCCTGAACCGCTGTCGATCTCACCCAACGCGCTGGCCTTCGACCTGCCCGTGATGCTGGGCGTCGCCGTCTTGAGCCTGCCCGTGTTCTATTCGGGCTACCGGATCACCCGCGCTGAAGGCCTGGTGTTTCTCTGCCTGTACCTGGCCTATGGGCTGCATGTGGTGGCCTTTACCACCGGCATGCCATTGGCCGGCCGCCTGGAGCGGCTCATGCTGTTCTATGTCCTGCCAGTGCTGGCCTTGGTGCTGCTGTACACCACCGTACGTGCGTGGCGGCGGCAGCACTGAGGCCAGCGGAGGGCGCCACAAGCCCTCAGCCCTGCCGGGCCTTCTTCAACCGGAACGCGACCCAAAGCACCGCAATCCAACCCGGAATCAGCATCACCGAGATGCGAATCGGCGGCGTCAGGTACATCACGACCAGAATCAGCACGATGAACGCCAGGCACAGGTAATTGGTAACCGGGTGCCCCCAGCTCTGGTAGAACGGGGTAATACCCGACGCCAGCTTGGCTTTGCGGAATTTGAGGTGGGTGATGCTGATGCTCGCCCAGTTGATCACCAGCGCCGACACTGCCAGGGCCATCAGCAAGCCAAAGGCTTCACCCGGCATCAGGTAGTTGATCAGTACGCACATGCCCGTGGCAAACGCCGAAACACCCAGCGCCGTCAGCGGCACACCACTGCGGCTGACTTTGAGCAGCTGGCGCGGCGCATCACCCTGGCTGGCCAGGCCGAACAGCATGCGGCTGTTGGCGTAGACGCAGCTGTTGTAGACCGACAGCGCCGCCGTCAGCACCACGACATTGAGGATGGTCGCCACCAGGTCGCTGTCCAGCTCATGGAAAATCATCACGAACGGGCTGCCCCCCTGCACCACCTTCTGCCACGGGTACAGCGACAACAGCACCGCCAGGGCGCCGATGTAGAAAATCAGGATGCGGTAGACCACCTGGTTGGTGGCCTTGGGGATGCTCTGGCGCGGGTTATCTGCCTCGGCGGCGGTGATACCCACCAGCTCCAGCCCACCGAAAGAGAACATGATCACAGCCAAGGCCATGATCAGGCCAGTAACGCCATTCGGGAAGAACCCGCCGTATTGCCACAGGTTGGCCACGCTGGCATCCGGGCCGCCGTGGCCGCTGCTCAGCAACCAGGCACCAAAGCCAATCATGCTGACGATGGCCACTACCTTGACCAATGCGAACCAGAACTCCATCTCCCCGTAGACCTTCACTTGGGTCAGGTTGATGAGGTTGATCGCCACGAAGAAGATCGCCGCCGTCGCCCAGGTGGGGAAATCGGGCCACCAGTACTGCACATAGATGCCCACGGCGGTCAGTTCGGCCATGCCCACCAGCACGTACACCACCCAGTAGTTCCAGCCCGAGACGAAGCCTGCGAACTCGCTCCAATACTGGTGGGCGAAGTGGCTGAAGCTGCCGGCTACCGGCTCTTCGACCACCATTTCGCCCAACTGGCGCATGATGAAGAAAGCCATCAGGCCGGCGATGGCGTAGCCCAGCAAAACGGAAGGGCCGGCCAGTTGAATGGTCTGGGCGATCCCCAGGAACAGCCCGGTGCCGATGGCCCCACCCAGTGCGATCAGCTGGATATGGCGATTCTTCAGCCCGCGCTGCAAGCGCTCGGGCGTGCTCTGGTCTTGCATGAAGTGTCCTTTAGCTCAGTGAGGCAGTGTTATTGCTGTTATTTGCAGTCAAGGATCTAGATCCATCCGCCCCACTGCAAGATGAAAATACCGATATTGGTGGTGATCGCCGCCATTAGCGTAGTGATCACGATGATCGAAGCCGCCAACTCATGGTTGCCGTTGGCCGCCCGCGCCATGACATAGCTGGCTGCCGCCGTCGGGCTACCGATATACAGGAACAAAATGCCCAGCTCGGCACCGCGGAACCCGCACAGCCACGCACCCAGTGTGCCGATCAGCGGCAACCAGACCATCTTCACCAGGCTGGCATCGATGGCCAGCCTGCCACTGTCACGCAGCGCCGCCAGCGACAGGGTGCCACCGATGCACATCAATGCCAGCGGCAAGGTCATCTGCGCCAGGTAGTCGCCTGAAGTGAGCAACCAGTTGGGCAACGGCACCTGGCCATAGGCCATGGGCGTTGCCACCAGCACACTGATGATCAATGGGTTGCTGAAGATGTTCTTGCAAATGCTCCACGGGTCGGACTTGAGGTCCGGGCTGTACACCGCCAGCACCACCGCCGACAGCGAGTTGTACAGGAGGATCACCAGGCCTGCCAGCACCGCGCCCAGCGAGATGCCGTAGTCGCCATACAGGCTGGCGGCCAGGGCCAGGCCGATTACGCCGTTGTTGCCGCGAAACGCGCCTTGGGTGTAGATGCCGCGGTCCGCTGGCGGGCAACGCCAGATGGCCAGCCCCCAGGCCACACCAAAGCCAACCAGGGTGGCCGCGACGAAATACAGCAGCACGCCCGGTTTGACCGCCGTTGCCAGGTCGGCGTGGTAGATGCCGAGGAACAGCAGCGCCGGCATGCAGACGTTGAACACCAGCTGTGAGGCGACGCGGTTGAAGTTGTCGTCGATCAGGTGGATGCGTTTGAGCAGCACGCCCATGAACAGCATGGCGAATACAGGTGCCGTGATGTTCAGCGTCTGGATAAGAAGGGCGAGCATGCGCAAGCGATCCTGCAGGGAGTTGCCGTTAGGGGGCTAATGATACGTCAACGGCTGCGAGTTGCGGGGATCGGGATGTGATACAGGGCAATTTCTGTCAGTGCCGGCCCCTTCGCGGGCAAGCCCGCCCCCACAGGTAACCACCCTTCTCGGGCTCAGTGGTGTCCCTGTGGGAGCGGGCTTGCCCCGCGAAAGGGTCAACGCCGATTCAGCGCCGAACCGGCCGCTTCTGCAGTTTGCGCTGCAAGGTCCGCCGGTGCATGCCCAGCGCCCGCGCCGTGGCCGAGATATTGCCCTCGTGCTCGTTCAGCACACGCTGGATGTGCTCCCACTGCAGGCGGTCGACCGACATCGGGTTTTCCGGCACCAGGGCATCCAGGTCGGCATGCTCGGAAAGCAACGCAGCCAGTACATCGTCGGCATCGGCCGGCTTGCACAGGTAGTTGCAGGCGCCGCGCTTGACCGCCTCCACCGCGGTGGCGATGCTGGAATAACCCGTCAGGATCACCACGCGCATTTCCGGGTCCAGCTCCAGCAGCTTGGGCAGCAGCACAAGCCCCGAGTCGCCTTCCATCTTCAGGTCCAGCGTGGCGTAGTCAGGCAGGTCCTGCTGGGCCAGGATCAGCCCTTCTTCGGCGGAGCCTGCAGTGCTCACGCGGAACCCGCGACGGCTCATGGCGCGCGCCATGACCCGGGTGAAGGTGGCATCGTCATCCACCAGCAGCAGGTGCGGCAGCTCTTCGCTTTCAAGCTGGGTTTCGTCACTCATCATTCATCTCCTCGCTTGCCATGGGGCAGGCGCAATTCGGTCAGGGTGCCACCCTGCTCATGACTATAGAGTTTCACCGAACCGCCCGCACGCGTCACGCTGGCCTTGCTCAAGAACAGGCCCAGGCCGAAGCCTTTGCCCTTGGTGGTAATAAAGGGTTTGCCAATCGCCTCGGCGATCGCTGGGGGTACACCGGGGCCATGGTCACGGATACTGATGACAATGTCCTGGGCGTCCCAGTCAAGGCGCACCTCAAGGTCGTCCGGACACGCGTCGGCTGCATTGTTCAGCAGGTTCAGCAGCGCCTGGGTCAGGTCCGGTGGCGGGGTCAGGCGCGGTACCTGGCCATCCCTGAGGCGCTGGAAGCGGTAGCTGGCCTCGGGCCGCATCAGGTGCCAACGGTTCAGCGCTTCGTCCAGCCAGGCAGTAACGTCCTGCTCGACCATCGCCAGGCGGCGGTTGGCCTCGGCAGCACGCACCAGTTGCTGCAAGGTCTCCTTGCACAGTTTGACCTGGTCCTGAAGGATCTGCAGGTCTTCCTGCAACAGCGGGTCGGGGTGGTCCTGGCGCATTTCGTTGAGCAGCACGCTCATCGTCGCCAGCGGGGTGCCCAGTTCGTGGGCAGCGCCAGCGGCCTGGGTGGCCACGGCCAGCAACTGCTCATCGCGCAGGCTCTCCTCACGGCGCTCGGAACGCAGTTGTTCCTGGCGACGGAGTTCTTCGGCCATGCGCGCGGCAAAGAAGGTGATGACCGCTGCCGCCAGGGCGATGCTCAGCCACATGCCGTAGACCTGCATCTTGTCGCGCGCCAGCGGCAGCCCTTCCAGCGGGTAGAACTGCACCAGCAGCAGGCTGTAGGCCGTCAGGGCAATGCCCGAAAGAATCAGCGAATAGAGCCAGGGCAAGGTCACCGCAGCAATGGCCAGCGGCACCAGGTAATACGAAACGAACGGGTTGGTCGAGCCGCCGGAGTAATACAGCAAGGCACTGTGGATCAGCAGGTCGCAGGCAAGCTGCAGTGCATATTCCATTTCGGTGACCGGCAGCGACAGGCGCAGGCGCAACGCAGTGAAGGCGCACAGGATGGACGACAGGGCCAGCGTCGCCGCCAGCGAAAACCACGGCAAGGGCAGCAGGTCGGTCCAGTAGGCGACGCCCACGGAGCCTGCCTGGGCAGCCAGGACCAGCACGCGAATAACAGTCAGGCGCCAGAGGTTCTGACGTGTAGCGGACAACGGTTGTACGTCGGCGAGCATGAGCTCTCCTGATGAGTGCTCCAGAAAATCGGCTGGAGTATACCGAAGCCGGGCGCCTCGCTGCAGCGATGCGGCAAAGCGCCACACTTTGTCACAGGTTCATGATGGCACTTTTGAACCCACTACACTGTTCCCGGTCTGATGGGCCATGCGTGGAATGGAGAGCCAGCACCCACGCCCTTTTATTGCCAAGGAGTCTTACATGCAAATCCCTCGTCGCGGCACTGCCTTGATCCTGTCTTGCGGCCTGCTCGCCAGCCTGCCTGCGCTGGCGGCCGATGAGCCGCGCTTCAACCAGGTGTCGCTGCGTGCCGAAGTCAGCAAGGAAGTGCCACGCGACCTGATGGTCGTGACCCTCTACAGCGAAGCGCAGAACACCGACCCGGGCAAACTTGCCAAAGAGATCACCGAGACCATGAACAAGGCTGTGCAGCAGTCTCGCCAGGTCAAGGATGTGAAGATCAGCCAGGGCAGCCGCAACAGCTACCCGGTCTATGACAGCAAAGGGCAGAAAATCACCGGCTGGCGTGAACGCGCCGAGCTCCGCCTGGAAAGCGCCAACTTCCCGGCCCTGTCGCAATTGACCGCCGACCTGCTGCAAGACCTGAAAATGGGCGGCATGGACTTCTCCATCGCCCCGGCCACGCGCAAGGCCAGCGAAGATGATTTGCTCAAGGACGCGGTCAATGCCTTCAAGGCACGCGCACAGCTGGCCACCGAGGCGCTGGGTGGCAAGGGCTACAAAGTGGTCAACCTGAACCTCAACAGCAGCGGCTACCCACGCCCGTACCTGCGCAGCGCACCGATGGCCATGAAAGCCATGGGCGCTGACGAAGCGGCGCCGGCGCCGGATATCGAAGCGGGTACCAGCGAAGTGAGCATGAATGCCGATGGTTTGATCGAAGTTCAGATGCCCTGATCTGAATGGGGCCGCCTTGCGGCCCAATCGCCGGCAAGCCGACTCCCACAGGGGCAGCGCAGAGCCTAAGGCTTGTGCTGCACCTGTAGGAGCGGCCTTGCGTCGCGCTGGGCTGCAAAGCAGCCCCAATTCTGCAATTTAAGACATTTCCTACGCACTTTTAAGGTGCGGCTTACAGATTCCTCCCCCTCGAAACATCCTGCAATTGCCATCATTTTGCCCGCGCAAACGTTCAACTTCGTCGAAAGTTATACCGATGCGACATCCATGTACGCTCGTGCCACCTTTCTGGCGCCAACTATCCTTCTGAGTGTTGCATTGGGAACAGCCCCTGCATAAGTATCCTCAGGTCGGCTCACGAGGCCACCTCAATCAAAAATGACAACAATGAGGCCACCATGCTCAAACACGCAGTCATTCCGTTCTTGCTAGGCGCAGGTTTGCTGGCCGGCGCCCCGCTCGCCCACGCAGCGTCCAACCTGGTGTTCTGCTCCGAAGGCAGCCCGGCTGGCTTCGACCCAGGGCAATACACGACGGGAACCGACTTCGACGCCTCGGCCGAGACCGTGTTCAACCGCCTGACCCAGTTCGAACGCGGCGGTACCGCCGTGATCCCGGGCCTGGCGACTAAATGGGAAGTGTCCGACGACGGCAAGACCTACACCTTCCACCTGCGCGAAGGGGTCAAGTTCCACACCACCGACTACTTCAAGCCCACCCGCACATTCAATGCCGATGACGTGCTGTTCACGTTCAACCGCATGCTCGACAAGAACCACCCGTTCCGTAAGGCCTACCCCACCGAATTCCCCTACTTCACCGACATGGGCATGGACAAGAACATCGCCAAGCTCGAGAAGGTCGACGAGCACACTGTGCGCTTCACCCTCAACGACGTGGACGCTGCGTTCATCCAGAACCTGGCGATGAGCTTCGCGTCCATCCAGTCGGCCGAGTATGCCGACCAGTTGCTGAAAGGCGGTAAGGCTGCCGACCTCAACCAGAAACCGATCGGCACCGGCCCATTCGTGTTCAGCAAGTACCAGAAAGACGCGCAAATCCGCTTCAAGGGCAACAAGGATTACTGGAAACCCGAGGACGTGAAGCTCGAAAACCTGATCTTCGCCATCACCACCGATGCCTCGGTGCGCATGCAGAAGCTCAAGAAAGGCGAGTGCCAGGTCACGCTGTTCCCGCGCCCGGCCGACATCGAGCCGCTCAAGGCCGACAAGAGCCTGCAGATGCCGCAACAGGCCGGCTTCAACCTCGGCTACATTGCCTACAACGTGATGGACAAGATCAAGGGCAGCAGCGTGCCCAACCCCATGGCCAAGCTCGAAGTGCGTCAGGCACTGGACATGGCGGTGGACAAGAAAAAGATCATCGAATCGGTTTACCAGGGTGCCGGCCAGCTGGCGGTAAACGGCATGCCGCCCACCCAGTGGTCCTATGACGACAGCATCAAGGACGCCCCCTACGACCCGGAAAAGGCCAAGCAGCTGCTCAAGCAAGCCGGCATCCCGGAGGGCACCGAGATCACCCTGTGGGCCATGCCTGTGCAACGCCCGTACAACCCCAATGCCAAGCTGATGGCCGAAATGCTGCAATCGGACTGGGCCAAGATCGGCATCAAGGCGAAGATCGTCAGCTATGAATGGGGCGAATATATCAAGCGCTCCAAAGGCGGCGAACAGGGCGCCATGCTGATCGGCTGGAGCGGCGACAACGGTGACCCGGACAACTGGCTAGGTACCCTGTACGGCTGTGATGCGATCGACGGCAACAACTTCTCCAAGTGGTGCTACAAGCCCTACGACGACCTGATCAAACAGGCCAAAGCCACCTCTGACCAAGCCAAACGCACCGAGTTGTATCAACAGGCGCAGCACATCCTCAAGCAGCAGGTGCCGATCACCCCGATCGCCCACTCCACCGTGTACCAGCCCATGAGTGTCAAGGTGAAGGACTTCAAGATCAGTCCGTTTGGGCTGAATGCCTTCTACGGCGTCAGCGTGGACAACTAATAGGGTAGCCCCCGGCACCCGCCGCGCGGCGGGTGCCTGCCCCACCACAGCCACCCCCCATCACGCCTGCCTGCTGCTACCCGCAGCGGTATAGGCAACCTGTTGCCGTCATTCGTACCCCGAGGCGGCGAAACAGACGAACAAGGACTTGCCATGCGCCATGCCACCGCCCTTTCGACCCTGCTCGCGCTGGGCCTGATGAGCCAATCCCCGGCCCTGCTCGCGAAAAACCTGGTGTTCTGCTCCGAAGGCAGCCCGGCGGGTTTCGACACCGCCCAGTACACCAGCGCCACCGACAACGACGCCGCCGAGCCGATCTACAACCGCCTGGTCGAATTCGAACGCGGCGGCACCGCCGTGCACCCGGCCCTGGCGACCAAATGGGACATTTCCGATGATGGCCTGCGCTACACCTTCCACCTGCGCGAGGGCGTGAAGTTCCACGCCAACAAGGCGTTTACCCCAGGCCGCGACTTCAATGCCGACGACGTGCTGTTCACCTTCAACCGCATGCTCGACAAGGGCCACCCGTTCCGGCTGGCCTACCCCACCGAGTTCCCCTACTTCGTCAGCATGGGCCTGGACAAGAACATCGCCCGCATCGAGAAGGCCGGCCCGCTGACCGTGGTGTTCACCCTGAACAAGGTCGACGCCGCGTTCATCCAGAACCTTGCCATGAGCTTCGCGTCCATCCTGTCTGCCGAATACGCCGAGCAGTTGATGACCCGCGGGCGCCCCAGCGACATCAACCAACAGCCCATCGGCACCGGGCCGTTCGTGTTCCAGCGCTACCAGAAGGACGCGCAGATCCGCTTCAAGGGCAACAAGGACTATTGGGCACCGGATGAGGTGAAGATCGACAACCTGGTGTTCTCGATCAATACCGACCCTTCGGTGCGCATCCAGAAGCTGCGCCGCAACGAATGCCAGGTCACCTTGCACCCACGGCCGGCCGACCTGCCGGCGCTCAAGGCCGACAAGACACTCGAGGTGCTGCAACGGCCCGGCTTCAACCTCGGCTACATCGCCTACAACACCCAGCACCCGCCCTTCGACCGCCTGGAAGTGCGCCAGGCCATGGACATGGCAGTCAACAAGCAGGCGATCCTGCAGGCGGTGTATCAGGACTCCGGGCAACTGGCAGTGAACGCCATGCCGCCCACCCAATGGTCCTACGACGACAGCCTCAAGGACGCCCCCTTCGACCCAGCAAAAGCCAAGCAACTGCTCAAGCAGGCCGGGGTCAAGGACGGCACCGAAGTCACCCTATGGGCCATGCCGGTGCAGCGCCCGTACAACCCCAACGCCAAGCTCATGGCCGAGATGCTCCAGGCCGACTGGAACAAGCTGGGCTTCAAGGTGCGCATCGTCAGCTACGAATGGGGCGAGTACCTCAAGCGCATGAAAAGCGGCGAGCACGACATCGCCCTGATTGGCTGGACCGGCGACAACGGCGACCCCGACAACTGGCTCGGCACCCTCTACAACTGCGACGCCATCGGCAGCAACAACTACTCCCTGTGGTGCGACCCGCAGTACGACAGCCTGGTCAAGCAGGCCAAGCAGGTGACCGACCGCGAACAGCGCACCGCCCTCTACCGCCAGGCCCAGCAGCGGCTCAAGCAACAGGTGCCGATTACCCCGGTGGCCCATTCCACGGTGAACCAGCCGATCAGTGTCAAGGTTTCCGACTTCAAGGTCAGCCCCTTTGGCCGCAATGATTTTTCCGGTGTGAGTGTTGATTGATTTTTCAACCTGCACCGGCCTCTTCGCGGGTAAACCCGCTCCCACAGGTTCCCCACGAAGCGGCCAGTGCAGGCAACACCTCTCCCCCTGATTAGCCCGGCAACCCCAGGCAAACCTGGCAACACCGCAGCAAAAAATCCGGCTCACAAGGCCGGTAATAACTAGAAAAAGGAAAGGGAGCTTTCACCTTGAGAATATTCACCTCAACCGCACTGGCCTTAACCATCGGCAGCTTTTGCTCCGTGGTCGAAGCCGACCCTCAGAGCCAGGACTACGTCCCGCTCACCCTCAAGACCGGCAGCGAACAGGAACAAGCCACTGGCTTCATCGACGGCCAGAGCCTGTCTGGCTCTACCCGCAACTGGTACGCCCGCGAGCGCGCCGCCCGCGGGCCGCTGTGGAAGTACTACAAAAGCGACGGCACCCGCCACGACACCCACAGCCGCGAGAACTGGCTGCAAGGCACCATCCTCAACTACAGCTCGGGCTTTACCCAAGGCACCGTGGGCTTTGCCGTTGAAGCGGCCGGCTACAACGCCGTTGCCCTGCTACAGGACCGCGAGGCCATCGCCGGCCCCAACAACCGGACGCTGACCCACAGCGACGGCGACCCCATTGGCCAGTGGAGCAAACTGGGCCTGGGCAACATCAAAGCCCGTGTGTCCAACACCACACTCACCGTCGGCCGCCAGTCGGTGGACACGCCGATGATCGCTTACATCGGCAACCGCGCCCTGCCTTCGAGCTTCCAAGGTGCCTTTCTGCACAGTGCCGAATTCGACAACCTCTCGTTCGACCTGGGCACCTTCGACCGCGTCTCGCCGCGCACCGAGCAAAGCCTCAGCAAGTTCCGCAGCGAGTACGGCGCCGCTGGCGTCGAGACCGACCGCGCCAGCACCACCGGGGTCAACTACCAGCCGTTCAAGAGCCTGACCACCAGCCTGTACGCCACCAAGGTCGACGACTTCTGGAACCAGTACTACTTCGGCGCCAACCACGTGCTGGGTGACAGCGCCGTACTCAGCCTGAGCACCGGTCTGAACTACTACAAGACCGTGGACGAAGGCAGCAAGAAGATGGGTGAGATCGACAACGACACCTACAGCCTATCGCTTGGCCTGACCCACCAGGCCCACACCCTTTCGGCAGCCTGGCAGCAGGTCAACGGCAACGAGTACTTCGACTACCTGCACGAAACCAACGGCATCTACCTGGCCAACTCGCTGCTCTCGGACTTCAACGGCCCCAACGAGAAATCCCTGCAGATTTCCTATGTGCTGAACATGGCGCCCTACGGCGTGCCGGGCCTGAAGTTCAACCTGTACAACGCCCGCGGCTGGGGCATCGACGGCACCCACTACCGCGGCACCGCCTATGACGTGAAGGGGATGGACGGCGAGACCCACTACGAGTGGGGCATCGGCACCAGCTACGCGGTGCAGAGCGGCCCGCTGAAAGACACCAGCATCCGCGCCACCTACACCGCACACCGCGCCAGCAAAGCTCAGGCCGATGGCAGCCTGGACGAGTTCCGCGTGGTGACCACCATTCCGTTCAACATCCTCTGACCCATGACGCCACGGCCTGCTTCGCCCACTGAAAAAAACAGGCCGTGGCGGCTACGCTGGAATCAAAGCTTGCAGGGAGTATTCATGAAATCGCTACCGCTCCGCGCTGCCCTGGCAGCGCTCATCCTGGGCAGCGCCGCGCCGCTTGCGGCCAAGCCGCTGGTGGTGTGTACCGAAGCCAGCCCCGAGGGCTTCGATGTCGTCCAGTACACCACGGCCGTGACGTTCGATGCCTCGTCCGAAACCCTGTTCAACCGCCTGGTCGATTTCACCCCCGGGACGACCGACATCCAGCCGGCACTGGCGGAACGCTGGGACATCTCCGCTGATGGCCTGACGTACACCTTCCACCTGCGCCAGGGGGTGAAGTTCCACACCACCGACTACTTCACGCCCACCCGCGACTTCAATGCCGACGACGTGCTGTGGAGCCTGCGCCGCCAACTGGACCCACAACACCCCTGGCACGACAAGACCAGCGTCGGCTACCCGTATTTCGAAAGCATGGCCTTTGGCAAATTGCTCAAGTCGGTGGACAAGACTGACGACCACACCGTGGTGATCACCCTCACCCGCCCGGAAGCACCGTTTCTACGTGACATGGCCATGGGTTTCACCTCGATCTACTCCGCCGAATACGGCGACCAGTTGCTGAAGGCCGGCAAGACAGGCGACCTCAACAGCAAGCCGATCGGCACCGGCCCGTTCATCTTCCAGCGCTACAGCAAGGACGCCCAGGTCCGCTACAAGGCCAACCCAGACTACTTCCGTGGCAAGCCACCGGCCGATGCCCTGGTCTTTGCCATCGCCAGCGACAGCAACGTCCGCCTGCAGAAGCTACGCGCCAACGAATGCCAGGTAGCGCTATACCCCAAGCCCGAGGACGTGCCGTCGATCAAGGCTGACCCTAAGCTCAAGATCGCCAACACCGAAGCACTGGTTACCGGCTACATCGCCATGAACACCGAGCACAAATACCTCAGCGATGTGCGGGTGCGCAAAGCCATCGACATGGCCTTCGACCGCCAGACCCACGTCGATCAGCTGTTCGGCAAAGGCAACGCCCTGGTCGCTATCAACCCTTACCCGCCGTCAATGATCGGCTTCAACCACGACAACAAAAACCCGCCCCGCGACCTCGACAAGGCACGTGCGCTGCTCAAGGAGGCCGGTGTGCCGGAAGGTACGGTCATCACCCTGTTCACCCGCAACGGCGGCGGCCCGACCAACCCCAACCCGCGGCTGTCGGCCGAGATGTTGCAATCAGACCTGGCCAAGGTCGGCATCAAGCTCGACATCCGCGTCATGGAGTGGGCCGAGATGCTGCGCCGGGCAAAAAAAGGCGAAGCCGACCTGGTGTCCACCGGCTGGGCCAGCGACAACGGCGACCCAGACAATTTCCTCACCCCGCTGCTCAGTTGCGAGGCGGCGAAAAATGGCGAGAACTACGCGCGCTGGTGCAACTCGAAATTCCAAGCGTTGATCACCCAAGCTCGCGAGGTGATCGATAACGACGCGCGTGCAAGGCTCTATAGCGAGGCATTGAAGGTGTACGATGACGACCAGCCCTGGATCAACATGGCCCACCCGAAGGTGTTTACCGCCATGCGTGACAACGTGGAGGGTTACGTGATCAACCCTCTGACCAACAACAACTTCGCCACCACCCGGGTGAAGTAGAAAAACAACGACCGCCGGCAGCCCACACGGGGACCGGCGGCACTGCCGTGGCGTGCTGACTGCCGCCTGGCCTGAAGAGGTAACCCCGACAATGTTGAGTTTTATTGCCCGGCGCCTGGGCCTGCTGATCCCGACCTTCTTCGGTATCACCTTGCTCACCTTCGCGCTCATACGCCTGATCCCCGGCGACCCGGTGGAAGTGATGATGGGCGAGCGCAGGGTCGACCCCGAAATGCACGCCCAGGCCATGGAGCGCCTGGGCCTGAACAAGCCACTGCCGGTCCAGTACCTGGACTATGTGGGCAAGCTCGCCCAGGGTGACCTGGGCGAATCGCTGCGTACCCGCGAGAGCGTGTGGACCGAATTCCTCACCCTGTTCCCCGCCACCTTGGAGCTGGCCTTCGCCGCCCTGCTGTTCGCCGGCATCGTCGGCCTGCTGGCCGGGGTGATCGCGGCACTGAAGCGGGGCTCGCTGTTCGATCACGGGGTGATGGGCATCTCGCTCGCTGGCTACTCCATGCCGATTTTCTGGTGGGGCCTGATCCTGATCATGTTCTTCTCGGTCAGCCTGGGCTGGACGCCGGTGTCCGGGCGCATCGACCTGCTCTACGACATCGAGCCGAAAACCGGTTTCATGCTGATCGACACCCTGCTCAGTGACGAAGAAGGCGCGTTCAAGGATGCGGTGATGCACCTGATCCTGCCGGCCATCGTACTGGGCACCATTCCGCTGGCGGTGATCGCCCGCATGACCCGCTCGTCCATGCTCGAAGTACTGCGCGAAGACTACATCCGCACTGCCCGCGCCAAGGGCCTGTCGCCCGCCCGCGTGGTGTTCGTGCACGGCCTGCGTAACGCGCTGATCCCGGTGCTCACCGTGTTCGGCCTGCAAGTCGGCACACTGCTGGCCGGCGCCGTGCTCACCGAAACCATCTTTTCCTGGCCGGGCATCGGCAAATGGCTGATCGAAGCCATCGGTGCCCGTGACTACCCCGTGGTCCAGAACGGCATCCTGTTGATCGCCTGCCTGGTGATTCTGGTCAACTTCGTCGTGGACATCCTCTACGGCCTGGCCAACCCACGCATCCGTCATCAGCGCTGAGGCCTTCGCCATGACTAGCCCGATTGCAAAATCCGTCGCACCGGCCAGCCCGGTGGACCAAAGCCTGCTCTACCCCTCGCCGTACAAGGAATTCTGGCACGCCTTCTCGCGCAACAAAGGCGCGGTGATGGGCCTGGCCTTCATGTGCCTGGTGGTGTTCTGCGCCCTGTTCGCCCCTTGGGTCGCCCCGCATGACCCGAGCGAGCAGTACCGCGACTTCCTGCTGACCCCGCCGGTGTGGCTCGAAGGCGGTACCTGGCAGTTCATCCTCGGCACCGACGAACTGGGCCGCGACCTGCTGTCGCGCTTGATCCAGGGCGCCCGGCTGTCATTGCTGATCGGCCTGTCGTCGGTGGTGATGTCGCTGATCCCAGGGATTCTGCTGGGCCTGCTGGCCGGCTTCTTCCCGCACTTCCTCGGCCCCTCGATCATGCGCCTGATGGACGTGATGCTGGCCCTGCCCTCGCTGCTGCTGGCCGTGGCCATCGTCGCCATCCTCGGCCCTGGCCTGATCAACACCGTGATCGCCATCGCCATTGTCTCGCTGCCTGCCTATGTGCGCCTGACCCGCGCCGCGGTAATGGGCGAACTCAACCGCGACTACGTCACCGCCGCCCGCCTGGCCGGTGCCAGCTTGCCGCGGCTGATGTTCGTCACCGTGCTGCCCAACTGCATGGCGCCGTTGATCGTGCAGGCTACCTTGAGTTTCTCCTCGGCGATCCTCGACGCCGCGGCCCTAGGCTTCCTCGGCCTGGGCGTGCAACCGCCCACCCCCGAGTGGGGCACCATGCTGGCTTCGGCCCGCGACTACATCGAGCGGGCCTGGTGGGTGGTGAGCCTGCCGGGGGTGACCATTCTGCTCAGCGTGCTGGCAATCAACCTGATGGGCGACGGACTGCGCGATGCGCTGGACCCGAAACTCAAGAACGCCGCCTGAGGAGAACGCCATGTCACTGTTGCAGATCAACAACCTCAATGTGCGCTTCGGCGACGCCCATGCAGTACCGGTGGTGGATGGCCTGGACCTGGCCGTGGATGCCGGTGAGATCCTGGCCATCGTCGGCGAGTCCGGCTCGGGCAAATCCGTCACCATGATGGCCCTGATGGGCCTGATCGACGCCCCCGGGCGCATCACCGCCGATACCATGACGTTCAACGGCACCGACATGCTCAAGCTCAGCGGCCGCCAGCGGCGCAAGGTGGTGGGCAAGGACATCGCCATGGTCTTCCAGGACCCGATGACCGCGCTCAACCCGAGCTTCACCGTGGGCTATCAGATCGAAGAAGTGCTGCGCCAGCACCTGGGCCTGAAGGGCAAGGCTGCGCGCCAGCGGGCCCTGGAACTGTTGAAAAAAGTCGAGATCCCGGCCGCGGAAAGCCGCCTGGACGCGTATCCGCACCAGCTGTCTGGCGGCATGAGCCAGCGCGTGGCGATCGCCATGGCGATTGCCGGCGAACCCAAGCTGCTGATCGCCGACGAACCTACCACCGCCCTCGATGTGACCATCCAGGCGCAGATCATGGAGCTGCTGGTCAACCTGCAGAAAGAGCGCAACATGGCGCTCATTCTCATTACCCATGACCTGGCCGTGGTGGCTGAAACCGCCCGGCGCGTGTGTGTGATGTACGCCGGGCAAGCGGTAGAAGTGGGCCAGGTGCCCGAGCTGTTCGACGTCCCCGCCCACCCCTACAGCGAAGCCCTGCTGGCGGCGATCCCCGAGCACAGCCTGGGCGCCGAGCGCCTGGCCACCCTGCCCGGCATCGTCCCTGGCCGTTACGACCGGCCGCAAGGTTGCCTGCTGTCGCCGCGCTGCCCGTACGTGCAGGACAACTGCCGGCAACAGCGTCCGCCCCTCGCCCCCCAGGCACACAGCCTGGTGCGTTGCTTCTACCCGCTGAACCAGGAGGTGGCGTGATGGCCGTCGTACTTACTGCCCGCGAGTTGACTCGCCACTACGAAGTGTCCCGCGGCCTGTTCAAGGGCCACGCCCTGGTGCGTGCGCTCAATGGCGTATCGTTCGAACTGGAGGCCGGCAAGACCCTGGCTGTGGTCGGTGAATCCGGCTGTGGCAAATCGACCCTGGCCCGCGCCCTGACCTTGATCGAAGAGCCCTCCTCCGGCTCGTTACAGATCGCCGGCACCGAGGTCACAGGCGCCAGCAAGGCCGAGCGCAAGCAATTGCGCCGCGATGTGCAGATGGTCTTCCAAAGCCCGTATGCCTCGCTGAATCCGCGCCAGAAGATCGGCGACCAATTGGCCGAGCCTTTGCTGATCAACACCTCGCTGAGCAAAGCCGAGCGGCGCGAGAAAGTGCAGAAGATGATGGAGCAGGTCGGCCTGCGACCCGAGCACTACCAGCGCTACCCGCACATGTTCTCGGGGGGGCAGCGCCAACGTATCGCCCTGGCCCGGGCCATGATGCTGCAGCCCAAGGTGCTGGTGGCGGACGAGCCAACCTCTGCACTCGACGTGTCGATCCAGGCACAGGTGCTGAACCTGTTCATGGACCTGCAGAAGGAATTCAACACCGCTTACGTATTCATCTCGCACAACCTGGCGGTGGTGCGGCATGTGGCGGATCAGGTGTTGGTGATGTACCTGGGGCGGCCGGCGGAGATGGGGCCGAAAGCGGATATCTACGAGAAGCCGCTGCACCCTTATACCCAGGCATTGCTGTCGGCAACACCGGCGATTCATCCAGACCCGTTGAAACCCAAGATTCGCATTGCCGGGGAATTACCCAACCCGTTGAACCCGCCGGATGGCTGTGCGTTTCACAAGCGTTGCCCGTATGCGACGGAGCGGTGTGGGAAGGAAGTGCCTGCGTTTCGGCAGGTTGGGACCCGGCAGGTCGCCTGTCATTATGCCGAGCAATTTCTCTAGTTCGGTGTGACATTCATCGCCGGCAAGCCGGCTCCCACAAGTACGGCGCAGGCTTCAAACCTGCGCCGTATCTGTGGGAGCCGGCTTGCCGGCGATGGGCCGCAAAGCGGCCCCACGTTCTCAATGCATGAATATCGCGATCAGGATGATCACCGGAATCGGTACCCCAAGCATCCACAGCAGTAATGAGCGCATGTTGTTTCTCCTTCCTTAACGTTGAATGCTTCGATGGGTCGTGTAGCCCACGCCTTCCCCTTCCAGCCACAGCACGCGATCACGCTGACGGCCACCGAACAACGCAGCCAGGCTGGCAAAGAACGCACCGCAGAGCAGCGCAACAAAGGTCCACAGCGCCGTCCAGGCCGCCACTTTGGCCGCCGTATCAGCCGCCTGTTTTGCCTGCACCTTGGCCTGCTGCACTTGGGCGTACACTTCATCCACCCGTGCTTCGGCTTCCGCCTGGCTCAAGCGGGTACGCTGGGCCACCAATTGCGCGAGATACGCGCGGTCACCTTCAGCCAGCGTGCCACCCTGCGCGATGGACTTGGCCAGGATGCGCGCCGCTACGCCGTTGGCAGCATCGTCGCTGACCGCTGCTGGGCCATCGCTACGGAACAGGCTGTCGACGAAGTAACCATTGGCATCAGGCTTGGGCGCCATGCTCGCAGCCGCCCCAACCGCCGTCGCCCCGGCCTGCACGCCCGCACCGGCCAAACCACCGACGGTGCCAACGATCAGCATGGCCGCAACCAGCGTGGCCACTGCCCAGGCGAGGAAGCCATGGGCCGTGTCGCGGAAATACACTTCATCGCCATGCAGATTGGCCCACTTCACCCGCAGCCGGCCGGCGATATAGCCGCCCAGGCCTGAAGCGAGAATCTGCGTCAACAACAACCAAATAATCGCCGACACGCCCAAGGTCTGGGCACTGGCACCTTCATCTGCCCAGGGCGAAGTGGCGGCAAAGCCAAGCCCCGCACCGAGCACCACAAGGATCAAAGACAGCGCGGCAGCAGCAGCGGCACCCGCGAAGATGGCCGCCCAGGACACGCCTGAACGATTCTGGGAATCGACATACGGATATTCGGCAGAGGGGATCATGGTTTTTCGCCTTTATTGTGAGCATCGGGACCAGTCGCGTGATGATCGGTGCAGAGGCCGTGCCACATGTGTCAAAAAATGACTTTCAAGCGAATCAACGGGTTAGCTCAAACACGTTTCCTGGAGTCGTGCAAAACACCCGGTTTGCTCGTACAGGCTCAGGGTTTATGCAATGTCTTCTGGCCGCGCCCACTGGCTTGCCTACCGCCACTGCCCCCGGCACTATTTACCAATGCGTTCTACCCCCCCTGCCGACGGCCCCGAACAGACGCCCATCACCGCCGAAACTGTGATGCGCTATCACCTGTGCTGGAAGCACCGCGACCTCGACGGCGTCATTGCGCTGTATCACCCAGACGTGCGGTACCACGACTTCTTCCAGAACCGCGTGCTCGGCTTCAACGACCTGCGCGACTACGTGCGCGCCAGCCTGCCACGTGAGGCGGGTGAAGATATCATCCACAGCGACCGCATCCGCGTCGATGGCTGCACAGCTTTCATCCAGTATCAAGTCACCGTGCAAGGCGGCGAAGGCCTGGTCGCGTTCCAGTCCAGCGAGGCCATCACCGTCAAGGATGGCCTGATCTGGCGGGTCAACGAATACGCCACGCTGGTGCGACAACAGGGTAAGGGCCTGACCAACGCCGGCCCGCGACCGGCCACCAGCCGCCTCGGGCTTTCGCCGCGCCAGCTGTCGACCATGGCCCAGGACCTTGAGCACTACTTTCAGCGTCAACGCCCCTACCTCGACCCGGAACTGGACCTGCAACAGGTCGCCGATGCCAGTGGCTACAGCCGCAACCAGATCTCCTACCTGCTCAACCAGGTGCTGGGCCAAAGCTTCTACCGCTACGTCAACCAGGCGCGCCTGCAGCACCTGATGGCCAGCCTGGACGACAATACTGCCCATGCTCCGATCGACGACCTGGCATTCAGCGCGGGCTTCAATTCGCTGTCGGCGTTCTACAAGTGCTTCCGGGAAAACACCGGACTCACGCCCAAGGCTTACCTCAAGCAAATTTCTCTGCGTGCACGCACGTAAGACAGCCGCTGGCTGACAGCACTAGGATCGCCCACAGACCTTGACCGATGTGGAGCCGAACCCGATGCAACCCCTGCGCACGCTCAGCCTGTGGATGGACCAGCTCGACGAGCCGCTGTGCGCGCGCCCGGCACTGCGCGATGACCTCGACGTTGACGTGTGCATCATCGGCGCCGGTTATACCGGCCTGTGGACCGCGTACTACCTCAAGCGCCAGGCGCCACAGCTGAACATCGCGGTGATCGAGGCCAACATCGCCGGCTTCGGCGCATCGGGGCGCAATGGCGGCTGGCTGATGGGCAACCTGCTCGGCGAGGACCGCCTGCTGGCCAGCCTGTCGCCGCAACAACGCCGCGCCAGCATCGACCTGCTGCACGGCATTCCCGATGAAGTGCACGCCGTGCTGCAACGCGAAGCCATCGACTGCGATTACCGCAAGGGCGGCGTGCTGTATTGCGCTGCCCGCTACCCAGAGCAGGAGCGCAGCCTGCGCGCCTACCTGGACGACCTCTATCGCCAGGGCATGACAGAAGATGACTACCGCTGGCTGCGCCCCGAGCAGCTGGACGCCCAGTTGCGGGTCAGTAACGCCTACGGTGCGATCTACAGCCCGCACACCGCAACGATCCAGCCGGCCAAGCTGGCGCGCAGCCTGGCCCGGGCGGTAGAAAACCTCGGCGTGCCGATTTACGAGAACACCCCTGCCATCGACTGGCAGCCGGGTGAAGTGCGTACCCCGCTGGCACGCATCCGCTGCCAGTGGACGGTGCCCGCTGTGGAAGGTTACGCCGCCAGCCTGCCACCGCTGGGCAAGCATCAACTGCCAGTGCAGAGCCTGCTGGTGGCCACCGAGCCACTGCCGGAGTCGACCTGGGAACAGATCGGCCTGAGCCAGGGCCAGGCGTTCAGCGAAAGCAGCCGCCAGGTCACCTATGGCCAGCGCACGGCCGACAATCGCCTGGTGTTCGGCGCCCGCGGCGGTTACCGCTTCGGTGGCCGGCTACGCGAAGACTTCACCCTGAGCGATGCCGAAGTTGACCTGCGCCGCTACCTATTCAGCGAGCTGTTCCCCCAGCTCAAGCATGTGCGCATCACCCATTCCTGGGGCGGCAACCTGGGCATGGCCCGGCGCTTCCGCCCGCACATGCTGTGCGACCGCCAACGCGGTCTTGCCCTGGCCGGTGGCTATGGCGGCGAAGGCGTCGGTGCCACCAACCTCGGCGGGCGCACCCTGGCTGCGCTGATCCTCAACCAGCACAACGCACTGACCGCACAACCCTGGGTGCTCGACAACCGTCCGCTGTCGAGCCTGGCCACCTGGCCGGCCGAGCCCTGCCGCTGGCTGGGCTACAACGCGATCATCCAAAGCTTCGTGCACGAGGACCGAACCCTCGCCAACCCCGCCAGCGCGCCTTGGAGGCGGCGCCTGGCCAGCTCGCTCGCAGACTTCATGGAAGGCTTCATGCAGTGACTTCCCTTTCACCTACACAGGATCCACCGGTCATGAGCATCACCCAGTTCAAACACACCGACAGCGCCGTCCTCGACAGCTCCAACCCCGTAGCAGTCCCGCTCGGCGACCCCGTCGCGGTCACCTCGGTCACCTGCGTGGAACGCAGCGATGGCGTCGAAACCGGCATCTGGGAGTGCACCCCGGGGCGCTGGCGGCGGCAGATCGTGCAACAGGAGTTCTGCCACTTCATCAAGGGCCGCTGCACCTTCACCCCCGACGGTGGCGAGACCCTCTCCATAGAAGCCGGAGACGCACTGATGCTACCGGCCAACAGCACGGGCACCTGGGACATTCAGGAAACCGTGCGCAAGACCTACGTTCTGATTTTCTGATCCGCTGATCGCCTGCCTTCGATAACAACAGACAAAGCAAGGTAAACCCGACATGCGCACCTTCCTTCTCGCACCCCTGATGCTGGCCGCCAGCGTGGCCAGCGCCGCCGACACGGTGAAAATCTACAACTGGTCCAGCTACGTTGCCCCTGACACCCTGAAAAACTTCCAGCAAGCCACGGGCATCGTGCCGACCTACGACGTGTACGACAGCAACGAAACCCTCGACGGCAAGTTGATGACCGGCAACTCCGGCTACGACGTGGTGTTCCCCTCCAACCACTTCATGGCCAGGCAGATCCAGGGCAAGGCCTTGAAGCCGCTGGACAAGTCGCAGTTGCCCAACTGGCACAACCTCAACCCGGTACTGCTCAAGGCGCTTGAGGTCAATGACCCGGGCAACCAGTACGGTTTTCCGTACCTGTGGGGCAGTACCGGTATTGGCTATAACATCGACAAGGTCAAGGCGGTACTTGGCGAAAACGCGCCAGTGGACTCGTGGGACCTGATCTTTAAGCCTGAGTACATGAGCAAGCTGAAAAGCTGTGGTGTCGCGGTGCTGGACAACGGCCCCGAGCTGCTGCCAATCGCCCTTCACTACCTGGGCTTGGCGCATCACAGCCAGGATCCGAAGGACTACGAGAAGGCCAAGGACCTGTTGATGAAGGTGCGGCCGTACATCAGCTACTTCCATTCTTCCAAATACACGGGCGACCTGGCGAATGGCGATATCTGCGTGGTGGTGGGCTTCTCGGGTGACGTGCTGCAGGCGAAAAACCGTGCGGATGAAGCGAACAATGGTGTGAAGGTGGGGTATTCAATCCCGAAGGAAGGTGCGCCAATGTGGTTCGACATGGTCGCCATGCCAGCCGATGCACCGGATGAGAAGGCTGGGTATGCCTACATGAATTACTTGTTGCAGCCAGACGTGATGGCCAACATCAGCAACCATGTGCAGTACGCAAACGGCAACCTCAAAGCCGACGGGCTGGTGGACCCGGCGATGAAGGGCAATACGATGATTTACCCCAGCGACGAGCTGATGGGCAAACTGTATGCGCTGGAGGCGATGCCGGCCAAGATCGACCGCATCCGGACGCGAATCTGGACCAGTATCAAGGCAGGCAACTGAATGCGGCCGTAACGTGGTCACTGTGGGAGCGGCGGTTCGCCGCTGCGATTCACCCGCGAATGCGTCGGTGACTTCAACATCGCATTCGCGGGTAAACCCGCTCCCACAGGGTCAGTTAGCAAGCTCTCGAAATCAGTGGTGTTCGCGGGTAGCGCGGAACTTGACGTCCGGCCAGCGCTCTTCCATCAGCGACAGGTTGACCCGGGTCGGCGCCAGGTAGGTCAGGTGACCGCCACCGTCGATGGCCAGGTTCTCCATGGCCTTGGTCTGGAATTCCTCGAGCTTCTTCTTGTCGTCACAGCTGATCCAGCGCGCGGACCACACAGTGATCGGCTCGTAGGCGCACTCGACCTTGTACTCTTCCTTCAGGCGGCTGGCGACCACGTCGAACTGCAGCACACCGACCGCACCGAGGATGATGTCGTTGCTGCGCTCGGGGAAGAACACCTGGGTCGCGCCCTCTTCGGCCAATTGCTGCAGGCCCTGACGCAACTGCTTGGATTTGAGCGGGTCTTTCAGGCGCACACGGCGGAACAGCTCTGGAGCGAAGTGCGGAATACCGGTGAAGCCCAGCGCCTCGCCTTCGGTGAAGGTGTCGCCGATCTGGATGGTGCCATGGTTGTGCAGGCCGATGATGTCGCCAGCAAAGGCTTCTTCCAACTGCTCGCGCTCGGAAGAGAAGAAGGTCAGCGCGTCACCGATGCGCAGGTCCTTGCCGGTACGCACGTGGCGCATTTTCATGCCCTTCTCGTACTTGCCCGAGCAGATGCGCATGAAAGCGATACGGTCGCGGTGTTTCGGGTCCATGTTCGCCTGGATCTTGAACACGAAGCCTGTGAACTTCTCTTCCACCGGCTCCACGGTACGCTCGTGGGCCACACGGGCCAGCGGGCGCGGCGCCCAGTCGACAACGGCGTCGAGCACATGGTCGACACCGAAGTTGCCCAGTGCGGTACCGAAGAACACCGGCGTCAGCTGGCCATTGATGAACTCGTCCTGGTCGAATTCATGGCAAGCGCCCTGAACCAGCTCAAGCTGCTCGAGGAAGCGATCATATTCGTCACCCAGGTGCGCACGGGCTTCATCGGAATCGAGCTTCTCGATGATCTTGACCTCGGTACGCTCATGGCCGTGGCCCGGGGTGTAGACGATGATGTAGTCGCCGGCCAGGTGGTACACGCCCTTGAAATCGCGGTAGCAGCCGATCGGCCAGGTGATCGGCGCGGCCTTGATCTTCAGAACGGCTTCGATCTCGTCGAGCAGTTCGATCGGGTCGCGGATGTCACGGTCGAGTTTGTTGATGAAGCTGACGATGGGCGTGTCGCGCAGGCGGCAGACGTCCATCAGGGCGATGGTCCGCGGCTCTACACCTTTACCGCCGTCGAGCACCATCAGCGCCGAGTCCACTGCGGTCAGGGTGCGGTAGGTGTCTTCCGAGAAGTCTTCGTGGCCGGGGGTGTCGAGCAGGTTGATCATGTGCTCGCGGTACGGGAACTGCATCACCGAGGTGGTGATCGAGATGCCGCGCTGCTTCTCCATTTCCATCCAGTCGGAGGTGGCGTGGCGGTCGGACTTGCGCGACTTCACGGTACCGGCGACGGCAATGGCCTTGCCCATCAGCAGGAGCTTCTCGGTGATGGTGGTCTTACCGGCGTCGGGGTGGGAAATAATGGCGAAAGTGCGGCGCTTCGCGACTTCGGCGGCCTGGTTGGTCATGGGAAATCGCCTGACTGGGGGATTCAAAAAGGGGCGATATCATACCTGAAGTTGGGCCTGGACCAAAACTGGAGGAATGAGTGGTGCCTGTGCCGGCCTATTCGCGGGTAAACCCGCTCCCACAGGGACCGTACAAGGCTCAACCCTGTGGGAGCGGGTTTACCCGCGAATAGGCCGGCACAGCCAATACAAATTCAGAAGGCACACGCTTTATCACGACAAAAGGCTACAGGCCAGTTATTTCAACGCCTTCAGCGCGTTAAGTCGCTGTTTTTTCTCGCCATATTTCATATCCACCAGTGATTAACACTGGCCAAATGCCGCCTCAGATGGGAACCTTTACGCCCTCGGAGACGTCCACTCCCCTGCAACCCGCTTCGGTTGGGGACTGGTTTCATCAGCTTTTTCGGGCCCGACGGGGTTCGGCTCATGGCCTGATCGCAGCCTTCGGTTGCTTCACGCTGCTACTCGCGAACACACCACTCGCTGCCAGGTATGGCCGGCCAAAAAAAGAGTGTGCTCGCCGACAACACAAGGAGTCCGCCTGTGGCTACACGCTACGGAAAAGGGCTGTTGGGATGCGCCACCGTGCTCGTCATCCTGGCCCTGCTGATCCACTGGATCGGCATCGACACGATCGCGCGTTACCGCGACGATCTTGGGTTCTACCTGCAAGCGCACCTGATACTGGTGCTGGCTTCGATGGCGGCGGCGTTGGCCGTGGGCATCCCCGCTGGCATTGCGCTTAGTCGACCGCACCGGGTCGACAAAGCCGAGCGCTTCATGCAGTTCTTCAACGTTGGCAACACCATCCCCCCGCTGGCCGTTCTGGCCATCGCGCTCAGTATCCTGGGCATCGGCGCCGGGCCCGCGATCTTCGCGCTGTTCCTCGCCTCCCTCCTGCCCATCGTGCGCAACACTTACGAAGGCCTGAAAAACGTCCCCGCCTCGCTCAAAGAAGCCGCCACCGGCATCGGCATGACCCCGCGCCAGCAACTGTGGCAGGTGGAACTGCCCAATGCCGTGCCAATCATCGTCGGCGGTGTGCGTGTAGCCCTGGCGCTGAACGTGGGCACCGCACCCCTGGCATTCCTGATTGGCGCCAATAGCCTGGGCAGCCTGATTTTCCCTGGCATTGCCCTGAACAACCAGCCGCAGCTGCTGCTGGGCGCCGCATGTACGGCGCTGCTGGCATTGCTGCTCGACGCCCTGGTGAGCTTCTCCAGCAAGCGCTGGCTGGAACGTGGCCTGGCCCAATAAGACGAGGGAACGTATGAAGAAGAGAATCGCCTTGCTGCTCGGCGCAGCCCTGCTGTTTGCAGGTGTTGCCCAGGCAGCGGACAAACCGCTGGTGCGTATCGGTGCGCGGGTGTTCACCGAACAGACCGTGCTTGCCGAAATCACCGCCCAATACCTGCGCGCCAACGGCTTCGATGTGCGCGTGACCACCGGCCTTGGCAGCAGCATTGCACGCCAGGCGCAGGAAACCGGCCAGCTCGACCTGATGTGGGAGTACACCGGTGTGTCGTTGGTGTCGTACAACCACATCGATGAACGCATGCCAAACGCCGAAGCCACTTACGCCAAGGTCAAGGCGCTTGATGCGAAAAAAGACCTGATCTGGCTGACCCCGTCGAAATTCAGCAACACCTATGCCCTTGGCCTGCCTAAAGAGGTCGCCGAGGCCTACCCGCAGGTGAATACGATCAGCGACCTCAACCAGGTGCTACGTGACGAAAGCAAACGCAACCACCTGGTAGCCCTGGACACCGAGTTCGCCAATCGCCCGGACGGCCTGATCGGCCTCAAAGCCATGTACGACCTGCAAGTCGGCAGGGCCAACATCCGCCAGATGGACGCGGGGCTGGTTTACACCGCCATGCACAACAACCAGGTGTTCGCCGGGCTGGTCTACACCACCGACGGGCGCCTGAACGCGTTCGACCTGAAGTTGCTCGAAGACGACAAGCACTACTTCCCTGACTACACCGCCGCGCCTGTCGTGCGCAAAGCCGTGCTCGACGCCAACCCGCAACTGGCCGCCTTGCTCAAACCGCTGGCCGAGCAGCTCGACGACGACACCATGCGTCAGCTCAACGCCAAGGTCGACGTCGAACACCAGAACCCGACCGCCGTGGCCGCAGCCTTCCTGCGTGAACACCCCTTGAAGGAGGTACAGCCATGAGCCTGCTCGACACCTTCGCCCACCTCGATTGGGCCCAGGTCCTGCAATTGACCTGGCAGCACATCATGTTGGTCGGCATTGCCGTCAGCCTGGCCATCCTCGTCGGCGTGCCACTGGGCATCCTGATGACTCGCTTCCCGGCCGTCGCCGGCCCCCTGCAAGCCAGTGCCACGGTGCTGCTGACCATCCCCTCGATCGCCCTGTTCGGCCTGCTGCTGCCGTTCTACTCCAAGTTCGGCCAGGGCCTCGGCCCGCTGCCGGCGATCACCGCCGTGTTCCTTTATTCACTGCTGCCGATTCTGCGCAACACCTACCTGGCGCTGACCAACGTCGAGCCCGGCATCCGTGAAGCCGCGCGCGGCATCGGCATGACCTTCGGCCAGCGCTTGCGCATGGTCGAGCTGCCCATCGCGGTGCCGGTGATCCTGGCCGGCGTACGCACCGCCGTGGTGATGAACATCGGCGTGATGACCATTGCCGCGACCATCGGTGCTGGCGGCCTGGGCGTGCTCATCCTCACCTCCATCAGCCGCAGCGACATGTCGATGCTGCTGGTCGGCGCCGTATTGGTCAGCCTGCTGGCGATCATCGCCGACCTGCTGCTGCAAACCCTGCAACGTGCCCTGACTCCAGAAGGACTGCGCTCATGATCGAACTCAAGAACCTCAGCAAAACCTTCAACGTCAACGGCAAGGACGTCAAAGCCGTCGACGCGGTCAACCTCACCGTCAACGAGGGCGAAATCTGCGTATTCCTCGGCCCCTCGGGCTGCGGCAAGAGCACCACGCTGAAGATGATCAACCGCCTGATCACGCCCACCTCGGGCCAAGTGTTCATCAATGGCGAAGACACCAGCGCGCTGGACGAAGTGACCCTGCGCCGGCGCATCGGCTACGTGATCCAGCAGATCGGCCTGTTCCCCAACATGACCATCGAAGAGAACATCACCGTGGTCCCGCGCCTGCTGGGTTGGGACAAGCAGAAGTGCCACGACCGCGCCCGCGAGCTGATGCACATGATCAAGCTCGAACCCAAGCAGTACCTGCAGCGCTACCCACGCGAGCTGTCCGGCGGCCAGCAGCAGCGTATTGGCGTGATCCGCGCCCTGGCGGCCGAGGCCCCGGTGTTGTTGATGGACGAGCCGTTCGGCGCGGTCGACCCGATCAACCGCGAGATGATCCAGAACGAGTTCTTCGAGATGCAGCGGGCGCTGAACAAGACCGTGATCATGGTCAGCCACGACATCGACGAAGCGATCAAGCTGGGCGACAAGATCGCCATCTTCCGTGCCGGCAAGCTGTTGCAGCTGGACCACCCGGACACCCTGCTGGCGCACCCGGTGGATGATTTTGTCAGCAACTTCGTCGGCCAGGACAGCACATTGAAACGCCTGTTGCTGGTGCGCGCCGAGGATGCGGCAGACAACGCACCGTCGGTAAGCCCGGAGACGCCAGTGAGCGATGCGCTGGAGCTGCTGGACGAGCACGACCGCCGCTATGTGGTAGTGACCGATGCGCAGAACAAGGCGATGGGCTATGTGCGCCGGCGCGACATGCACCGCCAGCAAGGGACCTGTGGCGACTTCCTGCGCCAATTCAACGCCACGGCGTCGCACGATGAGCACTTGCGCATCCTGCTGTCGCGGATGTACGAGTTCAATCGGGCGTGGTTGCCGGTGCTGGATGCCGAGCAGGTGTTTTTGGGCGAGGTGACGCAGGAGTCGATTGCGGCTTACTTGAGCTCGGGGCGTTCGCGGGGGGCGAAGACTTCGATCGTGTCGCCGGCTGAGGCGGTGGTCTCCTGAAGAAATGAGTTGGCCTCTTCGCGGGTAAACCCGCTCCCACAGGTCCTGCGTAATTCCTGTGGGAGCGGGTTTACCCGCGAAGCAGGCGACGCTACATCAGAACCCTACACTGGCCTGCACATAGAACGTCCGCGGCTCACCCACATAAATCCCCGCATTGTTATCGCTGGAGCGGGTGAAGTACTGCTTGTCGAACAGGTTTTTCACCCCCGCCGCCAGCGTCAGGTTGGACAGCTTCGGCCCGAAGTCGTACCCACCGCGGGCATGCCAGGTCACGTAGCCCGGAATGTCGCCATACTGCCCATCGGCGCTCGGCTCGGTGATGTAGTCGCCATTGAAGCTGCCATCGGCATTGATACCGGTACCCGGCGCGCGCTGCTTGGATTGGGCGTAGGCGTCCAGGTTCCAGGTCCAGTGGTTGACCGCGTAACGCACGCCGGCAGTGGCCACCTGGCGTGAATAGAACGGCAGATCACGGCCCTTGAAGCCAGGAATCTCCCCCTCGTAAGTCGCGCGGGTATAGGTATAGCCGCCATTGACCGACAGCCCCTCCAGCCGTGCATCCAGCCCGGCCAGGTCATAGCGCACCGACGCCTCGATCCCTTGGTGCTTGGTGGCGCCCAGGTTGGTCCAGCCGACATCGTTGCTGATGTACTGCAGCTCGTCATCGAAGTCGATGTAGAACGCTGTCAGCTCACCAGCGAAGCCGCCATTGTCATAACGCGTACCCACCTCGTAGGTCTTGGCCTTTTCCGGCTCCAGGCCATTGGCCGTGCTGTTGCCGGTGCCGCCTTGGCCCAGCTGGAAGTACTGCAGGCTGCCGAACGAGGTCTCGTAGTTGGCGAACACCTTCCAGGCATCGGAGAGGTGGTACATCACACTCAGCGCCGGCAGCGGCTCGTTGCTGGTGATGCTGCGCTTTTTCTCCGCCACCGGGCGGTTGTTGGCGTCCAGCACCGGGCGGTCGCGCCAGTCGGTGTTGATGTGCTCGAAACGCACGCCCGGGGTGATGGTCCAGTTGCCGACGTCGATCTTGTCATCGATGTAGTAGGCGCTGGCTTCGGTGCCGCCGCTGCGGTCCTGGAACACGTGGCCATCGGAGGTCGGGGTCGACGTCGGTACGTTGTCGATCAGCGCCAGGCGGGTCGACTGCTCGCGCATGGCTTCTTTCAGGTAGCGATAGCCAACACTGACTTCCTGGGTGGTCGGGCCGGCGAAGAAGATCCGCGACACCCGCGGCTCGATGGCGAAGGTGTGGTAGTTGCGTGGGTACGAGGACAGGGTCTTCATGTCACGCGAGGCGATGGCACTGCCGCGAAAACTGTCGGTGTAGTAGGTCAGCACTTCGAACTGGGTGGCGTCGTCGAGCTGGCGCTGCCACTTGAACGACACGTCTTTGCGCCGGCCGGCAAAGTAGTCGTAGTCACGCAGCGACTGGTACGGGTTGCTGTCGTACTGAGCTTGGGTCAAGCCACCGGGCATGTCGGCACGGCCATCGTAGTAGTGGAAGTTGAGCCAGAACTCGTCGACGTCGGTCGGCGCCCAGTGGGTCTTGAGGATGACGTCGTCGATGTCGTTGCCGTTGTTGCTCTCGCGGTAGCCGTTGCCGTTCACCCCGGTGTACAACAGCGCAACGCCCATGCCGTTGTCGGCGGTGCCGCCGACGAAGGCCGATTCGGTGTGCTTCCAGCCGCCGTGCTGCGAGGTTTCCAGGGTGGTGGAAAGTTGCGCCGAGGCCTGCTCCGGGATTGCCCGGGTGACGAAGTTGATCACCCCACCGACGTTCTGCGGGCCATAGCGCACAGAGCCGGCACCGCGCACCACGTCGATGCTGTCGAGGTTGCCCGAAGAGATCGGCGCCATCGACAACTGCGGCTGGCCATAGGGGGCGAAGGCAGCCGGGATGCCATCGATCAACACGGTCGAGCGTGGTGACAAACGCGAGGTCAGGCCGCGCACGCCAACGTTCAGGGACAGGTCGCTGCCACCGGTGCCGTTGGAGTCCTGCACCTGTACGCCGGGGATCCCGCGCAGCACGTCGCGCACGTTCATCGCGCCCTTCTCCACCATAGCCTCACGCCGCACCACGGTGCGCGCGCCTGGGTGGTTCTGGACCACGGCCTGGTCAGCATCGCCCAACCAGTCGCCGACAACCTTGATGTCGGTGGGCGCCAGCTCCAGGCTACCGCTGCCCAGGTCGAGCGTGGTGGGCAGTGGCTTGACCACCACGGTGTCCTGCGACACCTCGAACGTCAGCCCGCTGCCTTGCAGCAACTGTTGCAGCGCCTGCACCGGCGCCAGGTTGCCGGACACTGCCGGGGCCTGTTTACCGGCCACGAGTTCCGGGCTGTAGAACAGCTGCAGGTTGGTTTGCTGGCCCAACTGGCTTAGCGCCGAAGCCAGCGGTTGCGCCTGGATCTGAATGGCAGTGTCGGCCTGCTCGGCCTGGCTGTTGACGGCCACGGCACTGACCGCAAGGGCCAGCGCCAGGGCGCGCACGCGTGGGAAAGGCTTGTTGTTGTTCACGTCGTCAAGACATCCTGAAGTTCGGGATAAACGCCAACCGCATGCAAATGGAAATGCTTGGCAGTTGCAGCTGGCGAGGAAGACGAACGGGCTGAAAAAAACCTGAATCTATTTCGCGATTATTTCGCGAGAACCGTCTTCATGGGCTTTGATGGCCACCGGCAGAATGCTCGGCAAGGCGCGCAGCAAGGCATCGGTGTCGTCGCTGCTGAAGGTGCTGGACAGGCGCAACTGCGCCACCTTGCCGGGGGCAACGCGCAGCGGCTCAGTGCGGTAGCGCGACACTTCGGCCACCACCTCGGCCAGGGTGGCGTTGTCGAACACCAGCTTGCCCTGGCGCCAGGCGGTAAGCGCGGCGGCATTGACCGCGAAGGGAGGCGTCACCTTGCCTTGTGCATCTATATGCGCGCCCAGGCCGGCCGTCAGTTGCGCCTGCGAGGCATCCTTGCCCTGCACACGCACCGAACCCTGCTCCACCGCCACGCGGGTGGCGGCCGGGTCCAGGCGCACATCGAAGCGGGTGCCGGTGACGGTCACGCTGCCTTGGGCGGTATCGACCACAAACGGCCGGCTGCTGTCGTGTGCCACGATGAACATGGCTTCGCCGGCATTCAGCTGGATGTGCCGACGCCCGGCGCTGAAATCGACCTGCAGTTGCGTGCCGCCGTTCAGCGTCAGTTGCGACCCATCCGGCAACTCGACCTGCCGACGTTCGGCAAAGGCGGTCTGCAGCTGGCCCTGGTGGTTGAGGCGTTGGTACTGCCAGCCACTCCAGGCCACCCCCAGGGCAACCACCGCCACCCCGGCCGCCAATGCCTGGCGTACCAGGCGCCGGCGTGGCAGTTGATGCACGGGCTCTGGTTGGCACAGCGCCTCGAGGCGCTGGCGTGGAATGAAGTCGGCGGCGCGCCACAGGCTGGCAAGCTGCTCGAATTCATCGCGATGGCGCGGGTCCGCTGCCAGCCAGGTGTGTAAGCGCGCCTGCAGCTCGGCATCCCGCGGCGCGTCCTGCACGCGGGCGAACCATTCGGCCGCCTGCTCGCGGACGGTGTCGGTGCCGTGCTGTTTCATCGAGGTCTCCTGACTCATCATCCCGACACATCCAGGTGTTCACGCAGGTGTCGGAGCGTGCGGATCATATACTTTTCGACCATGTTCTTGCTCAAGCCCATGCGCTGGGCGATCTCGGCCTGGGTCAGGCCTTCGAGCTTCTGCCAGATGAACACCCGACGGCAGTTGAGGGGCAATTCGGCCAGCGCCCGTTCGACGCTGTCGGCCAGCTCCAGGGCGTGCACGTAGGCTTCGGGGTCGCCGCTGCTGCTTGTGCTGGTTTCATCGAACACTTCCAGCGCCTGGCGCCGGTCCTCGCGGCGAAAACCATCCACGGCAATGTTGCGCGCCGTCTGGTGCAGGTAAGCGCGTGGCTGCTCGACCTGCTCGCGGGGGTTCTCCAGAACCCTGACGAAGGCATCGTGCGTGAGGTCCTCGGCCTGCTGGCGACTGCGCAGCTTGCGCGTCCAGGTGCCGATCAGCTCATGGTAGTGGTCGAGGAAGCCTTTGTGTGCGGACACGGTGGGGGTCGTCAGGGAGGCAGACAAGGGTGCGAATAGTAATGTTTCTCATCAAAACCGGCAAATCCGCCAGTCGGTAACAAAAAATTTTTGCGGATTTCATGGACGGGTGTGCCAGTAAATCGTGGCCATAAATATGAACACCACCGGCCCCTTCGCGGGTAAACCCGCTCCCACAGGCATAGCGTAATCCCTGTGGGAGCGGGTTTACCCGCGAAAGGGACAATACGGTCTATTCCACAATTTTTTACGCTTGCGAACCCCAGGGGAACATCTGCCGGTCACATGAGTCGGTTATTCAAATGGCAGGTCGTCGATCCGCGACGAACACGCCCGGATTGCCTGTTGATCTTGCATTCTTCACGCCCTAAAGTGCGCGCCGAACGTCCATGCTGGAAACGATCCATCCGGCTCAAGTACTGAGTAGGCGAACCAAAGTGGGGATACGGAGGACGTTCAGTTTGCAGCCACTTATCTTTTCAGTTTGCCCATGGAGTCCCTGAGCATGTCGATCCAGGTCGAAGACTATTTCGCGCGTGACACCTTCCAGAAAATGAAGGCGTTCGCCGACAAGCAGGAAACCCCGTTCGTACTCATCGATACCCAGATGATCAGCCAGGCCTATGACGACCTGCGCGCCGGTTTCGAATTCGCCAAGGTCTACTACGCGGTCAAGGCCAACCCGGCGGTCGAGATCATCGACCTGCTCAAAGAAAAAGGTTCGAGCTTCGACATCGCCTCGATCTACGAGCTGGACAAAGTGATGGACCGTGGCGTCAGCGCCGACCGCATCAGCTACGGCAACACCATCAAGAAATCCAAGGACATCCGCTACTTCTACGAGAAGGGCGTGCGCCTGTATGCCACCGACTCGGAAGCCGACCTGCGCAACATCGCCAAGGCCGCACCGGGCTCCAAGGTTTACGTGCGTATCCTCACTGAAGGCTCGACCACTGCCGACTGGCCGCTGTCGCGCAAATTCGGCTGCCAGACCGACATGGCCATGGACCTGCTGATCCTCGCCCGCGACCTGGGCCTGGTGCCCTACGGCATCTCCTTCCACGTGGGCTCGCAGCAGCGCGACATCAGCGTCTGGGACGCTGCCATCGCCAAGGTCAAGGTGATCTTCGAGCGCCTGAAAGAAGAAGACGGCATCGAACTGAAGCTGATCAACATGGGTGGCGGCTTCCCGGCCAACTACATCACCCGTACCAACAGCCTCGAAACCTACGCCGAAGAGATCATCCGCTTCCTGAAGGAAGACTTCGGTGACGACCTGCCGGAAATCATCCTCGAGCCAGGCCGTTCGCTGATCGCCAACGCCGGCATCTTGGTCAGCGAAGTGGTGCTGGTGGCGCGCAAGTCGCGCACCGCGGTCGAGCGCTGGGTGTACACCGACGTGGGCAAGTTCTCCGGCCTGATCGAAACCATGGACGAGTCCATCAAGTTCCCGATCTGGACCGAGAAGAAAGGCGAGATGGAAGAAGTGGTCATCGCCGGCCCGACGTGCGACAGCGCCGACATCATGTACGAGCACTACAAGTACGGCCTGCCGCTGAACCTGGCGATCGGTGACCGCCTGTACTGGCTGTCGACCGGTGCCTACACCACCAGCTACAGCGCGGTGGAATTCAACGGCTTCCCGCCGCTGAAGGCCTACTACCTGTAATGAACAACGGGGCCGCAAGGCCCCGTTTTCATGTGTGCTGGCTTGTGCCGGCCTCTTCGCGGGGCAAGCCCGCTCCCACAGGACCCTGATGTGCCACAGGCAACAGATAACGTGTGGGAGCGGGCTTGCCCCGCGAAGAGGCCAGCAGTCTAGACATCATTCCCCGCGCTGTTCGAGTTCCTCGGCATACCCTGCTGCATACCCCGCCAGCAACGGCCCAGCCCCACGCAATGTAGCCACCGCACTGCGCAAGAAATTCACATTCCCCTCAACCCGCGCCCGCTCCAGCCAAGGCCCGGCTTCAGTCAGTTGCCCCCGCTCGACCAGCACCATCGCCAAACTGAACATCCCGCGAAAGTCCCCCGCCTCGGCCGAACGCCGATACCAGCGCACCGCCCGCGCCGGGCTTGCCGCCGTGGCAATGCCCTGCTCCAGGTAACGCCCGTACAGGTTCATCGACTTGGCATGCCCCAACTGCGCGGCCTTCTCGTAACAGACCAAGGCCTGGGCCTGGTTGGCCGGCACCCCGCGCCCGGTGGCCAGCAGGTTGCCCAAATTGTAAAGGCCCCAGTCCAGCCCGGCGTCTGCCGCCCGGGCATAGTGAATGGCCGCCTGCGTCAGGCTGACTTCACCGCCCCAGCCATGCTCCAGGCAACGCCCCAGCATGTTGCAGGCCATGACACTGCCTCCCTGCGTGGCAATGGCGAACCAGCGCCGGGCCAGGTCTACATCCTGCTCAATACCGCGCCCATCGAGCAGAATCTGACCCAGCAGCAACTGCGCCTCGACCACCCCCTCCCCCGCTGCCGCCAGGATCGCCTGGGCCGCCTTGCCGGGGCTGTCTTCGAGCATGGCCTTGAGGCCTGCAACATCCACCACTTCTTCACGACGCAACGGGTATGACACGGTTCAGACCTCAGCCCAGCGGCGCAGCAGGTTGTGGTAAGTCCCCGTCAACTGCAGCAGCGATGGGTGATCGGGCACATCGGCGGTGAGTTGCTGGATGGCATTGTCCATCTCGAACAGCAGCGCACGCTGGCTGTCCTCGCGCACCAGGCTCTGCGTCCAGAAAAACGCCGCATAACGCTGGCCGCGGGTCACCGGGTTGACCTTGTGCAGGCTGGTGCCGGGGTACAGCACCAGGTCGCCCGCTGCCAACTTGACCTGCTGCACGCCGTAAGTGTCCTGAATCACCAGTTCGCCGCCGTCGTAGCTGTCCGGGTCGCTGAGGAACAGCGTCGAGGACAGGTCGGTACGCACGCGCTCCGGGCTGCCCTTGGGCTGGCGCAGCGCATTGTCGATGTGGAAGCCGAAGTTGCCGCCTTCGCGGTAGCAGTTGATCAGCGGTGGAAACACCTTGTGCGGCAGCGCTGCTGACATGAAGCGCGGCGTGTTCCACAGGCGGTCAATCAGCGCGCTGCCCAGCTCCTTGGCCAGCGGGTGGCCTTCAGGCAACTGCAGGTTGTGCTTGGCCTTGGCCGATTGATACCCGGCAGTGACCTTACCATCGGCCCAATCAGCCTGCTCCAGCGCCTCGCGGATACGCGTGAGTTCGTCGGCATCGAACAGGCCGGGAATGTGAAGCAGCATGGCGACGGCACCAGGGCAAATGTAAAGGCGTCAATGATATTGATTCCCTTTTACATACCACAAGCCCCATTCGCCGCTTAAGACGTTTCAGCCACTGAAAACCGTAAAGCCAAACTGTAAAGATTGTAAATTCTTCACGAATGGTAACGACTCTCAATTGTTAGTCACAATTGCTTACATTAAGATCCGCCGCCTTATCACCTTGGGGAAGGTCCTTACCAATGCGTCACTACGTGCCATCTGCTGTGAGTTCACCACGCCTGATCGTGACCGCCATCGGCGTCGCCATCACTGCTTCGACCGCCTACGCTGCCGAGCCTGCCGCCAACAACGCTGTCACCCTGGATGCCACCAGCGTCAACGGCAAGGCCGAACAGGCCAGCACCGATTACAAGGTCGAGAAAGCCTCATCGCAGAAGTACACCGCGCCGCTGGTAGACACGCCACGCTCGGTCACGGTGATCCCGCAACAGGTCATCAAGGACACCAACGCCCTCAGCCTGCAGGACGCCCTGCGCACGGTACCTGGCATCACCTTTGGTGCCGGTGAAGGCGGCAACCCGCAAGGTGACCGGCCATTCATCCGCGGCTTCGACGCCCAGGGCGACACCTACCTGGACGGCGTACGCGATACCGGCGCGCAAACCCGCGAGATCTTCGCCATCGAGTCGGTGGAAGTGGCCAAGGGCCCGAACTCGGCCATCGGTGGCCGTGGCGCAGCAGGCGGCACCATCAACCTGGTGAGCAAGCGCGCGCACCTGGGCAACTCGCTGGATGGCGCCTGGACCTGGGGCAGTGACCAGACCCAACGCTACACCTTCGATGGCAACTACCAGTTCAGCGACACGGTGGCCGGTCGTCTCAACCTGATGACCCACGAGAGCAACGTCGCCGGCCGCGACAAGGTCAACTACGACCGCTGGGGCATCGCCCCGTCCCTGGCTTTCGGCCTGGGCACCCCGACCCGCGTCAACCTCGACTACTACCACCTGGAAAGCGACGACCTGCCGGATTCCGGCATCCCGTACACCATTCCTACCGGTGGTAGCGGCGCCCGTACCTCGGCGCACCCGAGCAAACCGTACGATGGCGGTGACAGCGACAACTTCTATGGCCTGACCGGCCGCGACTTCCGCAAGAGCCGCGTCGACATCGCCACCTTCGCGATCGAGCACGACCTGACGGACGCGCTGACCATCAAGAACACCCTGCGTCACGGCAACAGCATGCAGGATTACATCCTGACCCAGCCTGACGACAGCAAGGGCAACGTCAACAACGGCAGCGTCTGGCGCCGCGCCAACAGCCGCGTTGGCAACACCGCCACCACCACCAACCAGACCGACCTGTTTGGCGAGTTCTATGTGGGTGGGATGAAGAACAGCTTCTCCACCGGCATCGAGCTGAGCCGGGAAGAGAGCAAGCGTTCGTCGTACAACGTTGATACCGCAACTGGCGGCTCGTCTGCCACGGCGTGTAACCCAAGCCTGATCGGCGCCAACAGCGGCTACAACTGCACCTCGTTGAGCAATCCGAACCCGGATGATCCGTGGAATGGCGCGATCTCGCGCAACTACGCTGGCACCGATACCAAGAGCAATACCCGCGCCCTGTACGTCTTCGACACCTTGGAGCTGACGCCTGACTGGCTGCTGAACATGGGCCTGCGCTACGACCACTTTGACACCCAGTACCGTACCTACGATGCCGCTGGCGCCACCGTGGTCAACGCCAAGGGCGTGGCCTCCAAGGGCCGTGATACCAGCGAGTTCGTCACCGGCCAACTGGGCCTGGTCTGGAAGCCGGCCGAAAACGGCAGCATCTATGTCTCCTACGCCACCTCCGCGACGCCACCCGGCGCGATGCTCGGCGAGGGCACCGAAGGCAACCCACTGGGCAACACCAGCGACCGCGCCGGCAACCTGCTGAGCAGCGACATGGAGCCGGAAGAGACCACCAACTACGAGATCGGCACCAAGTGGGACCTGCTCGACCAGCGCCTGTCCCTGGCCGCCGCGCTGTTCCGCACCGAGAAGGAAAACGCCCGCGTTCAGGTGGACACCACCACCTACGAAAACGTCGGCGAAACCCGCGTGCAGGGTATCGAGCTGTCGGCCAGCGGCAAGCTCACTGACAAGTGGCAGGTCTTTGCCGGCTACACCTACATGCAGGCGCGCCAGATCGATGGCGGCGCCCTGGGCAAGGTTAACGATGGCAACCAGCTGCCGAACACACCGAACAACAGCGCCAGCCTGTGGACCACGTATTCGATCACGCCGAAGCTGACCGTCGGGGGTGGCGCGTTCTATGTGGATGACGTGTACGGCAGCGTGGCCAACACCACCATGGTTGACAGCTACGTGCGCTACGACGCCATGGCCGCCTACAAGCTGACCAAGAACGTCGACCTGCAGCTGAACGTGCAGAACCTGACCAACGAGGTGTACTACGACAAGGCGTTCTCCACCCACTTCGCCAACCAGGCGGCTGGGCGGACGGCGCTGCTGACCACCAGCGTTCACTTCTGATGTCGGGATTGGGTTGATCTGTTGAATGGGCTGTGCCTGTGCCGGCCCTTTCGCGGCTAAAGCCGCTCCCACAGGTATTCCACTGACCTCGAGTTTCGTGGTGTCCCTGTGGGAGCGGCTTTAGCCGCGAAGAGGCCGGCACAGGCTACATACAACCGGTAAACAACACCCACCCCTGCCCCGTTCATTGAGCGGGGCTTTTGCGTATCAAGGCATAATGCACGCCGCCTGAACTGAAACGGCAAGACAAGGTGATCGATGTGGTGAAGAAGACGCTGTTCCAATTGCACTGGTTCTTTGGCATCACCGCTGGCCTGGTGCTGGCCTTGATGGGCATCACCGGGGCGATCTGGTCGTTTCAGGAAGAACTGCTTCGGGCCTTCAATGCCGATGTGCTGAAGGTCGAAGTACGCCCCGAGGGCGTATTACCGCCCGCCGAACTGGTGCAGCGAGTCGAGGCCGCACGAGGCGACAAGGTCGCGATGCTGTGGGTGGACCTGCACGAAGGCAACGCTGCGCGGATCTTCTTCACACCGCCGCCAGGCCAGCGCCGTGGTGAGCTGCGTTATGCCGACCCGTACACCGGCGAGCTCAAGGGTGAAGTGGCCGGGCAGGACTTCTTCAACCTGATGCTCAACCTGCACCGGTTCCTGGCCATGGGCGACAGCGGCCGGCAGATCACCGGTGCCTGCACCCTGATGCTGATCTTCTTCTGCCTCTCTGGCCTGTACCTGCGCTGGCCGCGCAAGGCGCTCAACTGGCGGGTCTGGCTGACCTTCGAATGGGCCAAGAAAGGCCGCGCCTTCAACTGGGACCTGCACGCCGTGGCCGGTACCTGGTGCCTGCTGTTCTACCTGCTGTTCGCCCTCACCGGCCTGTTCTGGTCCTATGAATGGTACCGCGAAGGCCTGAACAAACTGCTGGCCGATGCGCCGGCAGCGGGCCAGCAGCAAAAACGCGGCGAAGGCCGTGGCCGCCACGGGCCACAGAAGGTCGACAAGAACGCACCGCCGCTGGTGGTCGACTACGACGCTATCTGGGCCAACCTCAAGGAGGCCGCGGGCCCGGGCCTGGCCATGTACAACCTTCGCCTGCCACCGGCAGGTGGCCAGCCGGCCAACCTCTTCTACCTAGTGGACGATGCCGCGCACCCGCGCGCCTTCAACACGCTGGTCCTCGACCCGGCCACCGGCCAGGTGAAAAGCCACGACCGCTACACCGACAAATCCTTCAAGGCGCAGTTGCTGCAGAGCGTTTACGCCCTGCACGTAGGCGAATACTTCGGCTTGCCGGGCCGGATCATCGTCACCCTCGCCAGCCTGACCATGCCGCTGTTCTTCGTCACCGGCTGGCTGCTGTACCTTGACCGCCGCCGCAAGAAACGCCAGGTTCGCGCTGCCCGAGGCGGCGTCGACAGCACCCAGGCTGGCAGCGACAGCTGGCTGATCGGCTTTGCCAGCCAGAGCGGCTTCGCCGAACAGCTGGCCTGGCAAAGTGCCGGGCAATTGCAGGCGGCTGGCCTGCCGGTGCAAGTCCGTGCCTTGGCCGAACTGGGCGAGGATGACTTGCGCCAGGCCCGTCGCGCCTTATTCGTGGTCAGTACCTTCGGCGATGGCGAAGCGCCAGATAGCGCCCGCGCGTTCGAGCGCAAGGTGCTTGGCCAACCCTGGGCGCTGAACAACCTGCACTATGCCGTGCTCGCCCTAGGCGACCGCCAATACCCGCACTTCTGCGGCTTTGCCCGTCGCCTGCAGGCTTGGTTGGGTGAACGCGGCGCCAGCACGGCGTTCAGCCCGGTGGAGGTGGACAACGCCGACCAGGCGGCGCTGCAACAATGGCAACAGGCACTGGCGCAGCTGACGGGGGCCCAGCCGGTCACGGCCTGGCAGCCGCCGAGTTTCGGCAACTGGACGCTGGTGCAACGTGAGTTGATGAACCCGGGCAGCCAGGGCTTGCCGGTCTACCTGATCGGCCTGCGCCCCGAGGAGCCTGCCAGCTGGCAAGCCGGCGACCTGGTAGAAATCCTGCCGCGCAATGCTCAGCTGCGGGTCGACGCCTTCCTCGACGGCCTGGGCCTGGATGCCAACGCCCCCGTGCAGCTCGACGGCCTGAGCGAGACCTTGGGCCAGGCGCTGGCCAGCCGTCAGTTGCCCAGCCGGCGCGATCAGTTGGTGGGCTTGCACGCGCAGGCGCTGGTCGATGCGCTGGTACCGATCGGCACGCGTGAATACTCCATCGCTTCGATCGCCAGTGACGGTGTATTGGAATTGATCGTGCGCCAGGAACGTCACCCGGATGGCAATTTCGGGCTGGGGTCTGGTTGGCTGACCGAGTACCTGCCGGTGAATGGCCTGCTGAACGTGCGCCTGCGCCGCAACAGTGGCTTCCACCTGCCCGAGTCACCGGTGCCGATGATTCTGATCGGCAACGGTACTGGCCTGGCTGGGCTGCGCAGCCTGCTGCGCGCGCGGGTCAACGCGGGCGAACAACGCAATTGGCTGCTGTTCGGTGAACGTAACCGCGCGCATGACCTGCTGTGCGGCAACGAACTGCAAGGCTGGCTCGACAGCGGCGATTTGGCACGCCTGGACCTGGCGTTTTCGCGGGATCAGGCCGAGAAGGTGTATGTGCAGGATGTGTTGCTGCAGCAGGCTGAAGCGTTCAAGCGCTGGGTGGCGGATGGCGCCTGTGTGTATGTCTGCGGCAGCTTGCAGGGCATGGCGGCCGGCGTTGATGCGGCGCTCAAGGGCATTCTCGGCGATGAAATGGTCGAGCAACTGATCGAGGATGGGCGGTATCGGCGGGATGTGTACTGATCAGATATTGATGTAAAGGCATCTGGCCCTTTCGCAGCACAAGGCTGCTCCTACAGGTGTAGCGCATAACGTGTAGGAGCAGCCTTGTGCTGCGAAAGGGCCAGTGCAGGCTGTTAGTGCAGCTCGAAGGTATCGGCATCCAGGTTCGCCGGGAACTTGGCCCGGTACGCCGCCAGCTCCGCCGCTCTCAACACCACCGTGAACACCCCGTCCGCTTCGCCAGCACTGAGCAGGCTCTCGCCCTGGAAGTCCAGCACCTGGCTGTCACCGGAATAGGCGAAGCCTTTGCCATCGGTGCCCACGCGGTTCACCGCCGCGACAAAGCACAGGTTCTCGATGCCCCGCGCCGGCAGCAGTCGGTTCCAGTGCTGGCGGCGCGCCGCCGGCCAGTTGGCGGTGTACAGCAGCAGGTCGGTGTCCTGGGCATCACGGCTCCACACCGGGAAGCGCAGGTCGTAGCAGATCAACGGGCGCACCCGCCAGCCCTTGATCTCGAACTGCACCTGACGCTCACCGGGGGTGTAATGCTTGTGCTCGCCCGCCATGCGGAACAGGTGGCGCTTGTCGTAGTGCAAGATCTCACCGTCCGGGCGCGCCCACAGCAGGCGATTACGGTGGCTGCCATCGGCGGCCTGGATGATCACGCTGCCGGTGATCACCGCGTTGTACTTCTTCGCCTGGGCCTTGAGCCATTTGTAGGTCGGGCCGTTCTCGGGCTCGGCCAGGCTTTCGGACTCCATCGAGAAGCCGGTGGTGAACATCTCTGGCAGGATCACCAGGTCCACCTCACCCACTTGCTTCAGCAGTTCCTCGAAGTGCGCATAATTGGCCTCGCGGTCGTGCCAGGCCAGGGTGGTCTGCACCAAGGCGATTTTCAGGTCGGGCAGTGTACTCAGATCGCGCATAGTTTTTCCGCCGCCTGACGCAGCGTCTCCTCACGTTTGGCAAAGCACAGGCGCACCAGGCGTTGCTCGGGGATGGGTTGCTGGTAGAACACCGACACCGGAATGGTCGCCACGCCGTGCTCACGGGTCAGCCACAACGACATCTCGACATCGTTCAGGTCCGGGCGGATCTGCGAATAGTCCACCAGCTGGAAATAGGTGCCGGCCGTGCGGCGAAAACTGAAGCGCGAACCTTCGAGCAAATCGCAGAACAGGTCGCGCTTGGCCTGGTAGAAGCCTGGCAGTTCATCGAGGTGCTCGGGGTGCTCGGCCATGAAGTCGGCCAGCGCGCACTGCAACGGCGTGACGCCGCAGAAATTGACGTACTGGTGCACCTTGCGCAGCTCCGCGCTCAGGGCCGGCGGGGCGATCACGTAGCCGGTTTTCCAACCGGTCACATGGTAGGTCTTGCCGAACGAACTGACCACGAAGGCACGGTTATAGAGCTCGGCATGGGCCAGCACGCTGGCGTGGCGTACGCCGTCATAGACCAGGTGCTCGTAGACTTCGTCGCTGACCAGGTAGATATCGCGATCAGCGATCAGCTGCGCCAGCTGGTCCAGGTCTTCACGGGTGATCAGCGCGCCGCTGGGGTTATGCGGCGAGTTGAGGATGACCATGCGTGTACGCGGGCTGAGGGCATCGCTGAACCGCTGCCAGTCGATGCGGAAGTCGCCGTCGCTCAATTGCACATGCACACAACGGCCACCGGCCAGTTCCACCGACGGCTCGTAGCTGTCATAGCACGGGTCGAAGACGATGACTTCGTCACCGGCCTGGATCACCGCTTGAATGGCGCAAAAGATTGCCTCGGTGGCACCTGGGGTGATGGTCACTTCGTGATCGGCATCCACCTGTGCGCCATACAACCGTGCGACCTTGGCCGCTACCTGCTGGCGCAGGGCCGGCAGGCCAGTCATTGGCGCGTACTGGTTATGCCCGGCGGCCACATGCCGGCCCACTGCATCGAGCAACGCCTGCGGGCCGTTGAAGTCGGGGAAGCCTTGGGAAAGGTTGAGCGCACCGGTCTGCACGGCGAGCTGGGACATGGTGGTGAAGATGGTCGTGCCGACATTCGGCAGTTTGCTGCGGATCATGGAGCCCTCTTTCCTGGGGTTTATCCGGCACGGGGTGGAGTCCGAGCATAGCGGATCGAGCGGTCAGGAAAAAGGTTGAAACAATAGGGGGATTGCGTTGGATCAAAGGGCCCCTTCGCGGCTAAAGCCGCTCCCACAGGTACTGCGCTGCACTCGATGACTGCGCTATCCCTGTGGGAGCGGCTTTAGCCGCGAAGAAGTCGACGCGAAATCAGCGCTTGTCGCGGCGCTTCTTCTCGGCCTTCTTGTGGTGCGACATCAAGCGGCGCTTCTTGTTGACCTGGCGATCGGTGAGGGTGTTTTTCTTGCCCTCGTACGGGTTCTCACCACCTTTATACTCGATGCGGATCGGCGTACCGACCAGTTTCAGCACGCGGCGGTAGGTGTTTTCCAGGTAACGCGAGTACGACTTGGGAATGCTCTCGGTCTGGTTGCCGTGGATCACGATCAGCGGCGGGTTGGCACCGCCCAGGTGGGCATAACGCAGCTTGATGCGGCGGCCATTGACCAACGGCGGCTGGTGCTCGCTGACCGCATCTTCGAGGATCTGCGTCAGGCGGCTGGTTGGCCAACGGGTGACCGCCGACGTGAACGCGGCCTGTACCGACTTGTACAGGTTGCCCACGCCCGTGCCGTGAAGCGCGGAAATGAAGTGGATGTCGGCGAAATCGACGAAGAACAGCCGGCGCTCCAGCTCGGTCTTCACGTAGGCGCGCTCACCCGACTCCATGCCATCCCATTTGTTCAGGGCGATGACGATGGCGCGGCCGGCTTCGAGGGCAAAGCCCAGCAGGTTCAGGTCGTGGTCGACCACACCTTCGCGGGCATCCATGACGAAGATGACCACGTTGGCGTCTTTGATCGCCTGCAGCGTCTTGACCACCGAGAACTTCTCGACTTCCTCGTGGATCTTGCCGCGCTTGCGCACCCCGGCGGTGTCGATGAAGGTGTACTTGTCGCCATCGCGCTCGAACGGGATGTAGATACTGTCTCGGGTGGTGCCTGGCTCGTCGTAGACCACCACGCGCTCTTCGCCGAGCATGCGGTTGACCAAGGTCGACTTGCCGACGTTCGGGCGGCCGATGATGGCGATCTTGATGCCATCTTTTTCGCTTGGGCCAGGAATGCGCGCGGCTTCCTCGCCTTCGGCGACGTCCTGGTCGAGTGCTTCGTCCTCGGCATCACGCGGAAGGTGGCCGAGCACGGCTTCCATCAGGGCGTTGATACCACGGCCCTGGGAGCCCGCCACCGGAATGGCGTTGCCCATGCCCATCGGCGAGAACTCGGCACGCGCAACGTCGGGGTCGATGTTGTCGATCTTGTTGGCAACCAGAATCGCCGACTTGTTGCGCTTGCGCAGGTGCTCGGCAATCATCTGGTCGGCTGCGGTCATGCCCGCACGGGCATCGACCAGGAACAGCACATAGTCGGCTTCTTCGATGGCCATGAGCGACTGCTCGGCCATTTTCTCGTCCATGCCCACTTCGTCACCGGTGATACCGCCGGTGTCGATCAGGATGAAAGAACGACCCTGCCAGGAGGCATCACCATACTGGCGGTCACGGGTCAGGCCCGACAGGTCACCGACGATGGCATCGCGGGTCTTGGTCAGGCGGTTGAACATGGTGGATTTGCCGACGTTCGGCCGTCCCACCAGGGCGATTACGGGAACCATGCGGCTCTCCACTCTTGAATTCTTGAAAATGCAAAGGCCGCTGCAAGGCAGCGGCCGGAGTTTGTGCGGCGTTTCCTACACCGCGGCTCAAGACCGTTGGCGGTCTTGAGCTTAGCTTCAGCGGACGGTCAGTGCCTCGAGCTTGCCGCTGTTGCCGAAGACGTAGATGGTGTCGCCGACCACCAGGGGCCGGGCGCGCAGGCCATCGCTGTCGATTCGTTCACGGCCGACGAAGCGGCCATCGACCTGGCTGAGCAGGTGCAGGTAACCCTCGAAGTCCCCGACAGCCACGTAGCTGGAGAACACTTCCGGTGCCGACAGCTGACGGCGAGCCATGGAATCGTTGGTCCACAGGGCGCTGGAAGAGCGCTCGTCGACGCTTTCAACGGTACCCGAGGCTTCGCTGACATAGACGTTACCGTAACCCTGGGCGACACCCACATAGCTGGACGCATCACGCTGCCACAGCACGCGGCCGCTTTCCAGGTCCAGGCCCGCTACGCGGCCCTGGTAGGTGCTGACGTACAGAGTACCACCGGACAGCAGCAAGCCGCCGTCGATATCTACCACGCGGTCCAACTCGGAACGCCCCTGCGGGATGGCCACACGGCTCTCCCACACTGGCACGCCGTTGTTGATATCCACCGCGATCACTTTACCGGTGGACAGGCCGGCAACCGCCAGGCGGTTGGTCGCGATCGGTGCACCGGTGCCGCGCAGGGTCAGTACGGCCGGGGTGTTTTCGTAGATCCAGCGGCGGTCGCCGGTCGCGGCATCGAGGCCGATCAGGCGGTCGTCCTGGGTCTGCACTACCACCACGTCGCCGTTGTTGGCGGGCGGTGCCAGCACTTCACTGGTCACGCGCGAACGCCAGCGCTCTTCACCGGTGCTGGAGTCCAGCGCGATGACCTCGCCTTTGAGGGTGCCGAGCATGACCAGCCCGTAACCCACGCCGACAGCGCCCGACACTTGCAGGTCCAGGTCTTTTTTCCACACCACGTCGCCGGTGATACGGTCGAGGGCGAAGACTTCGCCGTTGACGTCGGAGGCGTAGATACGGTCGTTTTCGATGGCCGGTACCAGGGTGTTGTACGTCTCGCCCTGGCCGTCACCGATCGAGCGGCTCCACTGCTTTTTCAGTACCACTTCCTCGGTGAACTTGGTCAGCTCGGCCGGGGGCAGTTCCTTCTTGCTGTTGCTGCTGCAACCCGCGGCCAGTACGGCCAGGGTCAGCACTGCTGCTTGTTTCCAACCGATCACGTCACGCGTCCCCTTTGGCCAAGTCATCCAGCTTCAGTTGCAGGCCACCGACCGCTGCTTCATCCGACAGCGAGGCCTTGGCTTTCTCATAAGCGCTGTGAGCATCGTCGGCGCGACCCAGCTGCACCAGCAGGTCACCCTTCAATTCTTCGCGGCTGGCCAGGAACGCCTTGTCGGCATCGCCGTCGAGCAGCTTGAGTGCCTCTTCGGCCTTGTCCTGGGCAGCCAGTACACGGGCCAGGCGCTGGCGCGAAATCTCGCCCAGGGTGGCATCGGCTGGCTTGTCCAACACAGCTTTGAGCTCGGCAGCAGCGTCGTCGAGCTTGCCGCTCTCGACCGCGACCTTGGCCACGAACAGGCTGCCGTACTGGGCGTAGGCGGTACCACCGAACTCGCTCTTGAGCTTGCCGGCCAGTTCCGCGACCTTGGTTGCGTCAGGCTGGCCACTCGGCGTCAGGCTGGTTTCAAGCAAAGCCTGGTACAGCTGCGAGGCACCTTGCGACTGGTTGTTCTGGTACTTGTGCCAGGTATTCCAGCCCAGTACCACCACACCGGCCAGCAACGCGCCCGTCAGCAGCGGCTTGCCGTTGCGGTTCCACCAGTCCTTGACCCCTGCCAGGTCATCATCATCGGTACTCGACACCCCAATACTCCTTTTCGCCTATTCGCTTGTTGGACCGCGTTACGCCTGTGCGACCGCGGTTTCCAGGTGCTCAGCCAGAGCATCCCAGGCAATGTTCTGTTGTTCGCCCTGACCACGCAGGGGCTTGAAGCCGATCGCTTGCTGGGCCAGCTCGTCGTCGCCAAGAATCAGGGCGAACAGCGCGCCGCTCTTGTCGGCTTTCTTGAACTGGCTCTTGAAGCTGCCACCCCCAGCGTTGACCACCAGGCGCAGGCCTGGCAGACGATCACGCAGGCGTTCGGACAAGCGCAGGCCAGCCAGCTCGGCCTGTTCGCCGAAGGCGCAGAGGTAGACGTCGACCTGACGGCTGATCGACTCGGGCACCTTGCCCAGGGTCTCCAGCAGCAGGATCAGGCGCTCGATACCCATGGCGAAACCAACGCCGGTGGTCGGCTTGCCGCCCATCTGCTCGACCAGGCCGTCGTAGCGGCCACCGGCGCAAACAGTGCCCTGGGCGCCGAGCTTGTCGGTGACCCACTCGAACACGGTCTTGCTGTAGTAGTCCAGGCCACGCACCAGCTTGGTGTTGATCACGAACGGGATACCGGCAGCCTCCAGACGGGCCTTGAGGCCCTCGAAGTGCACGCGGGATTCTTCGTCCAGGTAATCTTCGAGCTTCGGCGCGCCAACCAGCACCGCCTGGGTGTTCTGGTCCTTGCTGTCGAGGATGCGCAGCGGGTTGCTCTTCAGGCGACGCTGGCTGTCTTCGTCCAGCTGCTCGAGGCGTGCCGAGAGGAACTCGACCAGCGCATCACGGTAGCGGGCACGGGCTTCGCTGGTACCCAGGCTGTTGAGCTCGAGCTTGACCGCGTCCTGGATGCCCAGCAGGCCCCACAGGCGCCAGGTCAGCATGATCAGCTCGGCGTCGATGTCCGGCCCGTCAAGGTTGAACACTTCCACGCCGATCTGGTGGAACTGGCGGTAGCGGCCTTTTTGCGGGCGCTCGTGGCGGAACATCTGGCCGATGTACCAAAGTTTCTGCACCTGGCCGTTGCCGGTGATGCCATGTTCCAGCACGGCACGCACACAGGCGGCAGTGCCTTCGGGGCGCAGGGTGAGCGAATCGCCGTTGCGGTCCTCGAAGGTGTACATCTCTTTTTCGACGATGTCGGTCACTTCACCGATGGAGCGCTTGAACAGCTCGGTGAACTCGACGATCGGCGTGCGGATCTGGCTGTACCCGTAGGTGTCCAGCAGGCCGGCCACGGTGCCCTCGAAGTAGCGCCACAGTGGCGACTGTTCAGGCAGGATGTCGTTCATGCCACGGATGGCTTGCAGCGATTTGCTCACGAAAAGTCCTTACGAATTCTGTGTGTCAGCCACGGGCGATCAGCGCCGCGTCGGCTTCGACCTTTTCGGCCGCTTTCTGGCGGATGAGCTTTTCGAGCTCATCGACCAGGTTGTCATTGGTCAGCTTCTGCGCCGGCTTGCCGTCGATGTAGATCAGGTTCGGCGTGCCGCCGGTCAGCCCTACGTGGGCTTCCTTGGCTTCGCCGGGGCCGTTGACCACGCAACCGATCACCGCGACGTCCAGCGGCACCAACAGGTCTTCCAGGCGCCCTTCCAGCTCGTTCATGGTCTTGACCACATCGAAGTTCTGCCGCGAGCAGCTTGGGCAGGCGATGAAGTTGATGCCACGCGAACGCAGATGCAGCGACTTGAGGATGTCGTAACCGACTTTCACTTCCTCGACCGGGTCAGCAGCCAGCGAGATACGAATGGTATCGCCGATGCCTTCGGCCAGCAGCATACCGAGGCCGACGGCGGATTTCACTGTCCCCGAGCGCAGGCCACCGGCTTCGGTGATGCCCAGGTGCAGGGGCTGGATGATCTGCTTGGCCAACAGGCGGTAGGCTTCGACGGCCATGAACACGTCGGAGGCCTTGACGCTGACTTTGAAGTCCTGGAAGTCCAGGCGGTCCAGGTGCTCGACATGGCGCAGCGCCGACTCGACCAGCGCGGCTGGGGTCGGTTCGCCGTACTTCTTCTGCAGGTCCTTTTCCAGGGAGCCTGCGTTGACGCCGATACGGATCGGGATACCGCGGTCGCGGGCCGCATCGACCACGGCACGCACACGGTCTTCACGGCCGATGTTGCCCGGGTTGATGCGCAGGCAGTCGACGCCCAGTTCGGCCACACGCAAGGCGATCTTGTAGTCGAAGTGAATATCGGCAACCAGAGGCACGCTGACCCGTTGCTTGATGCGGCCGAAGGCCTCGGCGGCGTCCATGTCTGGCACCGAGACACGCACGATGTCGACACCGGCATCCACCAGGCGCTGGATCTGCCCGACGGTGGCATCGACATCGTTGGTGTCGGTGTTGGTCATGCTTTGTACCGCGATGGGCGCATCACCACCCACCGGCACATTGCCGACCCAGATTTTGCGGGATTCGCGACGTTTGATCGGAGATTCGCCGTGCATGACTTACTGTCCCAACTTCAGGCGAGCAGTCTCGCCACTTGTAAACGGAGCAACATCGACGGCCTGGCCGTTGTAGCTGACCTGCGCGCCACGGGCAAAGCCCAGGCGTACCGCGAACGGCGGCTTGCCGGTCAGCTCGAGGTTGTCGCCCTTGCGCTTGACGCCGCTGAACAGCACCTTGCCATTGCCGTCGTTGACTTGGGTCCAGCAATTGGCGCTGAACTGAATCGAGACACTGGCGCTACCGGCCGGCACTGCGACGGGCGCGGCGGGCACAGTGGCAGCGGGCGCGGTGGCAGCCGGCGCTGCCGGAGCAGGCGCAGGCGTTGGCGCAGTGGCTGCGGTGGCCGCTTGGGGCTGCTGAGCGGGGGCTGGTGTTACGGTTGTTGCAGGGGGCGGCGCAGCGCTGGCGGGTGCTTGCTCGGCAGCGGCGGCCGACGGTTCACCTGCGGGCTGCTCCAGCGGCAACGGGGCGCTCTCGGGTTGCTGGCCGGCGCTCACGGCCTGGTCTTCAGGCTCATCCAGCGGGTGAATCTGCGTGGTGCCGTCGGCGCTCTCGACTTCGACGTGCTCCAGGGCGATCTTGGCCAGGTCCTTGCCACGCAGGCTGCCTTGGTCCTGCCACCAGACGAAGCCGCCACCGACCACCGCCACCAGCAGCAACAGGCTGACGCCGCGCAGGATGTTGTGCGACAGGCGTACAGGCTCTTCGATGCGGCCCAGCGAATGCACTTCGCTGCCTTTGGCGTGGGTGCCGGTGTAACGGTCGAAGGCCTCGACCAGCGTGGCTTGGTCCAGGTCCATCAGTTTGGCGTAGGCGCGGATATAGCCACGGGCGAACGTGTGCCCGGGCAACTTGTCGAAGGCGCCGGTTTCAACGTGGTTCAACGAACTGACAGTGAGGTTGAGCTTGCGGGCCACCTCGGCTTGCGACCAGTCCCGCTTCTCACGGGCCTGACGCAAAAGCTCACCGGGGTTCTGGCCAGGCGCTACGGCTACTTCGGGATGCGCGGCGTTCATCGTTGCTCCGACAGGTATTGCTGATATTCCGGCGTACCGGGATAAAGTCGTTGTAATTGCTGGCCCAAATTGGCCAATGTGCCCTGCTCGTCGAACACCCGGGCAAGGCGGCTGCCCAGCAGGAGGCTACGGGCGTCGTGGTCGCTCAACTGGCTGAAACGATCGTAGTAGTCCAGGGACGGCACATAATGCCTGTTTTCGTAGGACAACTCAGCCATTTCCAGCAACGCCTTGGGTTGCCGTGGGTTGAGTTGCAACGCTTTGAGCAGATAGGCGTGCGCCTGGTCTCGACGCTCGAGCTTCAGGGCGGTCAAGCCAAGGTTCTCGTACACGCGTGAGCGCTCAGGATACAGGGTATCGGCACTGGCCAGGCGAAACATCTTCTTGGCCTCGGCAAATCGCCCCTGAGCATAAAGGAAACTGCCGTAGTTGTTGCGAATTCGCGTATCGCCAGGGCGTGCCTGCAGGGCTTTTTGAAAGTGCTGCTCGGCCAGGGCTGGCTCACCTTCAGCCTGAAACACCAGCGCCAGCGCCGCATGCGCGCCGGCATCGCTGGCGTCCAGGGCAAGCGCCTTGCCCAGCGGGGCCTTGGCCTGTTCGGTCAAGCCTTGTTGCAAATAACCAAGCCCCAACTGCACATACGCCCTGCCCGCCTCTTGCCGCCCTTGGCGGCTGGCCAGCGGGTCACCCGCGCCGCCCGACACGCAGCCGGCCAGCAGCAAAAGCGCAAGGATCGACAGCGCGGCGCGCAGGGTCATGGCGAGTTCTCGGTCAGTGGCGCGCGGCGCTGTCTTGCAGCTCGGCGTCGGCAGAGAGCTGGCGCACAGCGATGTAGCGCTCACTGCGGCGGGTGCGGTCGTTGACCTGGCCGACCAGCTGACCACAGGCGGCGTCGATGTCTTCGCCACGGGTGGTACGGGTGGTGACGTTGAAACCACCGTGGTGGAGCAGGTCCTGGAAGCGGCGGATGGCGTTGTTGCTCGGCCGCTCGTAACCGGAATGCGGGAACGGGTTGAACGGGATCAGGTTGATCTTGCACGGCACGTCGCGCAGCAGTTCGATCATCTGCGCGGCATGTTCAGGCTGGTCGTTGACGTCCTTGAGCAGGGTGTACTCAACCGTCAACACGCGCTTGCCACCCAGGGTGGCCATGTAGCCCATGCACGACTCCAGCAGCACCTTCAGCGGGTACTTCTTGTTGATCGGCACCAGCTGGTTACGCAGCTCGTCGTTCGGCGCGTGCAGCGACAGGGCCAGCGACACGTCGATGTGCTTGGCCAGTTCGTCAATCATCGGCACCACGCCCGAGGTGGACAAGGTGACGCGACGCTTGGAAATGCCATAGCCCAGATCATCCATCATGATCTTCATGGCGGCGATGACATTGTCGAAGTTCAGCAAAGGCTCGCCCATGCCCATCATGACCACGTTGGTAATCGCGCGGTCGACTTTGGCCGGGACGGTCCCGAAAGATTTGTTGGCAAGCCACACCTGGCCAATCACTTCGGCGGCGGTGAGGTTGCTGTTGAAGCCTTGCTTGCCGGTGGAGCAGAAACTGCAGTCCAGGGCGCAGCCGGCTTGCGACGATACGCACAGCGTGCCGCGGTCGTCGGTAGGAATGTAGACGGTCTCGACGCAGCTGCCAGAGGCAACGCGGATCACCCATTTACGGGTGCCGTCGGCGGAAATGTCTTCACTGACCACTTCCGGTGGGCGAATTTCGGCAACAGCCTCGAGCTTTTCGCGCAAGGCCTTGCCGACGTTCGTCATGGCGGCGAAATCATCGACGCCAAAATGGTGAATCCATTTCATCACCTGGCCGGCACGGAAGCGCTTCTCCCCTATAGAGTCGAAGAATTGTTCCATTTCCGGCTGGGTCAGGCCCAACAGGTTGATTTTGCCAGTAGATGTCGTCATGGATTCACCCTCACCCGTAAGCTTTCGCTTAGCGAGTGGTTACCTCGGTAGCAGCGAAGAAGTAAGCGATCTCGCGAGCAGCAGCAGCTTCGGAGTCCGAACCGTGAACGGCGTTGGCGTCGATAGACTCGGCGAAGTCAGCACGGATGGTGCCGGCAGCAGCTTCTTTAGGGTTGGTAGCGCCCATCAGCTCACGGTTCAGAGCAATGGCGTTTTCGCCTTCCAGAACCTGAACAACAACCGGGCCGGAAGTCATGAAGGCAACCAGGTCGCCGAAGAAGCCGCGCTCGCTGTGCTCAGCGTAGAAGCCTTCGGCTTCGGCTTTGGACAGTTGCTTGATTTTCGAGGCAACGATTTTCAGGCCAGCTTCTTCGAAGCGAGTGGTGATCTTGCCGATGACGTTTTTGGCAACGGCGTCAGGCTTGATGATCGAGAAAGTACGTTGAACAGCCATGGAAAACTCCAGAAATATGAGTGTTGCGAAAAATTAAACCCGCGAATTATACGCGGGTTTCAGGGGATTGCCTAACCTGCAGCGACGCGCTTAGTCGGCTTCATCAATCCAGGCCGCCTGGATGGCCTCGAGCACTTTCTCACCGCCGCGTGACGGATCGTCGCTGAACTCTGGCAATGCCAGCACCCAGCGGTGCAGATCGACGAAATTCACATAACGAGGATCGACGTCCGGCTTGCTTTCTGCAAGCTGGATGGCGATCTCAAGTACATCAACCCATTTCAGACTCATGCAAAAATCCTCAGTGGGGCGCTTCAGCAGCGTGGTTAAGCGAATACTTGGGGATCTCGATGGTCAGGTCCTGGTCGGCGACGACCACCTGGCAGCCGAGGCGCGACTGGGCTTCCAGGCCCCAGGCCTTGTCCAGCATGTCCTCTTCCAGCTCGTCCGCTTCTTCCAGCGAATCGAAACCTTTGCGAACAATACAGTGACAGGTGGTGCAGGCCTTGACCCCACCGCAAGCGCTTTCCATTTCGATGTGATGCTCGTGGGCCAGCTCCAGGATGTTGGTCCCAGGCTCGACCTCCACGGTCAGCCCTTCCGGGCAAAACTTCTCGTGCGGCAGGAATGTCACCAGCGGCATCGGTTACTCCTCGATCTCATTCAGGTTGCGCCCGGCCAGTGCGGCTTTGACCGTCGAATCAAGGCGACGGGCGGCAAATGCATCGGTCACCTGCGACAGACGCTTGGTCTGTTGCTCGATGGCGGGGCCATCGGTGCCGGTCAGCAAATCACGTAGTTCTTGCATCTGGAATTCGATGGCTTCGCGCTCTTCGCTGCTGAGCAGGCGCTCGCCATCGGCGTCCAGGGCGCCCTGTACTGCTTCGAGCAGGCGCTCACCGTCAACCTGGTGTTCACGCAGCTGACGGGCCTGCTTGTCGCTGCCTGCGTGCTCGAACGAATCCTTGAGCATGCGGGCGATCTCGCCGTCGGTCAGGCCGTAGGACGGCTTGACCTGAATGCTGGCTTCGACGCCCGAGCCCAGTTCGCGGGCAGCGACGCTGAGCAGTCCATCGGCATCGACCTGGAAGGTCACGCGGATTTTCGCCGCACCGGCGACCATGGCCGGGATGCCGCGCAGCTCGAAGCGCGCCAGCGAGCGGCAGTCGCTGATCAGCTCGCGCTCGCCTTGCAGGACGTGAATCTTCATGGCCGACTGGCCATCTTTATAGGTGGTGAACTCTTGCGCACGCGCCACCGGAATGGTGGTGTTGCGCGGGATCACCTTCTCCATCAACCCGCCCATGGTCTCAAGGCCCAGGGACAGTGGGATGACGTCGAGCAGCAGCAACTCGCCACCTTCACGGCGGTTGCCAGCCAGGGTGTCGGCCTGAATGGCAGCACCGATGGCCACCACCTGGTCAGGGTCGATCGAGGTCAATGGGGTACGGCCGAACAGTGTGCCAACAGCGTCACGCACGCGTGGAACGCGGGTCGAACCACCGACCATGACCACTGCACCCACTTCTTCCAGCTCGACACCGCTGTCGCGCACGGCGCGGCGGCAGGCTTTGAGGCTGCGAGCGATCAGCGGCTCGATCATGGCATCGAAGGCGGCCCGGCTGAGCTCACCCTGCCAGGCACCGTGGCTGACGCTGACCACGTCGGCGTCGGTCAGGGCTTCCTTGGCGGCGCAGGCGGCCTGCAGCAACTGGCGCTGAGTACCCGGGTCGAGGTCGGAAGACAGCCCAGCCTGTTCAATGATCCAACCGGCAATCGCGTGGTCGAAATCATCGCCGCCCAGGGCGGTGTCGCCGCCGGTAGCCAGCACTTCAAACACACCGGCCGTCAGGCGCAGGATGGAGATATCGAACGTGCCGCCACCCAGGTCATAGATGGCCACCACGCCTTCGGCGTTTTGGTCCAGGCCATAGGCCACGGCCGCTGCGGTTGGCTCGTTGAGCAGGCGCAACACATTGAGGCCGGCCAGGCGCGCGGCATCCTTGGTCGCTTGGCGCTGGGCGTCGTCGAAATAGGCTGGCACGGTGATCACCGCCCCCACCAAGTCGCCACCGAGGGTTTGCTCGGCGCGTTCGCGCAGCACCTTGAGGATGTCGGCCGACACTTCCACCGGGCTTTTCGGCCCTTGGACGGTATCGATGAACGGCATGTGCGACTCGCCGCCAATGAAGCGGTACGGCAGCTGCTCGCCCAACTGCTTGACGTCGGCCAGGCCGCGCCCCATCAGGCGCTTTACCGACAGCACGGTGTTCAAAGGGTCGCTGGAAGCGGCATCGCGCGCAGCCTGCCCGACTTCGCTGCGCCCTTCGAGGTAGCGCACCGCAGACGGCAAAATGACATTACCCTGCACATCCGGCAGGGGCTCGCTGCGACCGCTGCGAACGGCAGCGACCAGAGAATTGGTGGTACCCAGGTCGATACCCACCGCCAGGCGGCGCTGGTGCGGCTGAGGGCTTTGACCGGGTTCGGCGATCTGCAGTAGGGCCATGCTTATCTGAATACCTTAGGCGTCATCACGGGCAACGCCGGGTTAATCGTCGAGGCGCTCTTCCAGTTGGCGCACTTCTTGGGCGAGCTTGTCGAGGAACTGCATGCGGCGCATCAGGCGTTCGGCCTTCTCGCGCTCGGCAGGCACATCCCAGCAGGCGGCGAAATCCTCGTTCAGCGTGTCCTGCGCACCCTTGAGGCGCTTCTTGAACACGGCAACACCATCGAGGTCGGCTTCGTCCTGCAGCTCTTCGAGCTCTTCGCGCCACTGCATCTGCTGCAGCAGGAAGTCGGGATCATGGACCGTGACTTCCTGGGGCACTTCGTGGCCACCGATTGCCAGCAAGTAGCGGGCTCGGCGCGGCGCACTGCGCAGCGTCTGGTAGGCGTCGTTGAGGGCCGCGGACTTCTCCAGGGCTACCCGCTGCTCGCGCTCGGAAGCGTCGGCAAAACGGTCAGGATGGACCTCGCGGGCCAGCTCGCGGTAGCGAGTGGCCAGCTTGTCGAGGTCCAGCCGGAAGCACGGCTGGAGATCAAACAGAGCGTAATGACAAGGAGTACCCACAGCCAGCCTCAGACGTTGAAGCTTTCGCCGCAGCCACACTCACCGCGCACGTTGGGGTTGTTGAACTTGAAGCCTTCGTTCAACCCTTCTTTGACGAAGTCGAGCTCGGTGCCATCGAGGTACACCAGGCTTTTCGGGTCGATGATGACCTTCACGCCGTGGTTCTCGAATACCTGGTCTTCGCCCGCCACTTCGTCGACGAACTCCAGCACATAGGCCAGGCCCGAGCAGCCAGTGGTGCGTACGGCCAGGCGAATGCCTTCACCCTTGCCGCGCCCTTCCAGGGAACGCCGCACGTGGTTGGCGGCGGCTTCTGTCATGCTGATAGCCATCAGAACTCCTTACCTCGCAACAGGCGACTTAGATCAAGCCTTTCTTCTGCTTGTAATCGCGAACGGCTGCCTTGATGGCATCCTCGGCGAGTACCGAGCAGTGGATCTTGACCGGCGGCAACGCCAGTTCTTCAGCCAGCTGGGTGTTCTTGATGGTTTCGGCTTCGTCCAAAGTCTTGCCCTTCATCCACTCGGTGGCGAGGGAGCTGGAAGCGATAGCCGAACCGCAGCCGTAGGTCTTGAACTTGGCGTCTTCGATGACGCCCTGCTCGTTGACCTTGATCTGCAGGCGCATCACGTCACCGCAGGCCGGCGCGCCGACCATGCCGGTACCGACGTCCGGGTCTTCGGCATTCATCTTGCCGACGTTGCGCGGGTTTTCGTAGTGGTCGATGACCTTTTCACTGTATGCCATGGTGCAATTCCTTCCTCATCAGGGAGCCGCTCTTGCCGGCGACTGCTTAGTGGGCGGCCCACTCGATCTTGGAGATGTCAACGCCGTCTTTGTACATGTCCCACAGCGGCGACAGCTCACGCAGTTTGTTAACGGCCTCGCAGACTTTCTGCGCGGCGTAGTCGACTTCTTCTTCGGTGGTGAAGCGGCCGAAGGAGAAGCGGATCGAGCTGTGCGCCAGCTCGTCGTTACGGCCCAGAGCGCGCAGTACATACGACGGCTCGAGCGAAGCGGAGGTACAGGCCGAACCGGACGATACGGCGATGTCTTTCAGGGACATCAGCAGCGACTCGCCTTCGACGTAGTTGAAGCTCAGGTTCAGGTTGTGCGGTACGCGGGCAGTCTGGCTGCCGTTGACGTACAGCTCTTCAAGGTCCGAGACCTGCTTGAAGAAGCGGTCGCTCAGGGCCTTGATGCGAGCGTTCTCGCTGGCCATTTCCTGCTTGGCAATGGCGAAGGCTTCGCCCATGCCGACGATCTGGTGTGTCGGCAAGGTGCCCGAACGCATGCCGCGCTCATGGCCACCACCGTGGATGATCGCTTCCAGACGCACACGCGGCTTGCGGCTGACGTACAGCGCGCCGATACCTTTAGGGCCATAGACCTTGTGCGCCGAGAACGACATCAGGTCGACTTTCAGCTTTTGCAGGTCGATTTCGACCTTGCCGGCCGACTGGGCGGCATCGACGTGGAACAGCACGCCGCGGGCGCGGGTCAGCTCACCGATGGCGGCGATGTCGTTGATCGAGCCGACTTCGTTGTTGACGTGCATCAGCGAGACCAGAATGGTGTCATCGCGCAGCACGGCTTCGACCATGGCCGGGGTGACGATGCCGTCTTCGCCTGGCTCAAGGTAGGTGACTTCGAAACCTTCACGCTCGAGCTGGCGAGCGGTATCCAGGACCGCCTTGTGCTCGATCTTGGAGGTGATGATGTGCTTGCCCTTGGTCTGATAGAAGTGCGCGACACCTTTGAGTGCGAGGTTGTCGGACTCGGTGGCACCGCTGGTCCAGACGATTTCGCGCGGATCGGCGTTGATCAGCTCGGCGACCTGGCGACGACCGTTCTCGACCGCTTCTTCGGCTTTCCAGCCGAATACGTGGGAGCGCGAAGCCGGGTTACCGAAGTTCCCGTCGACCAACAGGCAGTCAGCCATCTTCTGGGCGACGCGGGGATCGACCGGGGTGGTCGCGGAGTAATCGAGGTAGATCGGCAACTTCATGGATATCTCCTATCAGGCGGTGGCGTCGCTCGTCGCTGTCATAACGGTCAGTCGACGGCGGACGTCTCAATCTTGTCCAACTGGGCGGATCGGCCTGCGACACGACGCAGGTCCTGGCGCTGGGCGACTTCCTGCACCTCACGGCGCTTGACGAGGTCGGCCAGGCTGATGCCGCTGAGGAATTCATGGATCTGCTGGCTGAGATCGCACCACAAGTGGTGGGTCAGGCAGGTGTCACCGGCATGGCAATCCCCAAGGCCTTGGCAACGGGTGGCATCGACCGATTCGTTGACCGCGTCGATGACCTGGGCCACCTGGATGGTTTCCATGCCCCGCGACAGCTGATAGCCACCGCCTGGACCGCGCACACTGGATACCAGGCTGCTGCGGCGCAGCTTGGCGAACAGCTGCTCCAGATAAGAGAGGGAAATGCCCTGGCGCTCGGAAATGTCGGCCAAAGACACCGGCCCATGCTGCGCGTGCAACGCCAGGTCAAGCATGGCTGTCACGGCGTATCGGCCTTTGGTAGTCAGTCGCATGGCTATTGGGTACCACGGGAGTTACAGGATGTGAGCGAGTATGCGATTCCCGAGCATTTAAGTCAACTATAAGACCTACTGCTTTAGTCGGGTTTTGCATCGGGAGGCGGCCGCGATTGTAGCAGACGAGGGGCGTGCGCACACGCCCCGTATGTCACTATGATTTCAGCGCGGCGCGATCAATGCGACTGAGTGTCGCGCTGGGCGACCTGGGCAACTTCGGTGAAGTCATCTTCCGGCAGCGCCGGCAACTCCTTGGCGCAGTAATCGCTACCCATCTTGGTCAGCGCACCGCACATGCCCTCCAGGCGCTCATCGACCGCCTGCAGGTGGTCGAGCATCTGGCCGATGGCACGCGCGACCGGGTCAGGCATGTCGCCACTGACGCCGTAGGCATCGAAGCCGATCTTCTCGGCCATGGCTTTGCGCCGGGCTTCGACTTCGGTCTCTTCGCTCTTGACGATAATACGCCCCGGGATACCGACGGCAGTCGCCCCTGCCGGCACAGCCTTGGTCACCACCGCATTGGAGCCGATCTTGGCCCCGGCGCCGACAGTGAACGGGCCCAGTACCTTGGCCCCCGCCCCTACCACCACGCCGTTTTCCAGGGTTGGGTGACGCTTGCCTTTGTTCCAGCTGGTGCCACCCAGGGTCACGCCCTGGTAGAGGGTGACATCGTCGCCAATCTCAGCAGTCTCGCCGATGACGATGCCCATGCCATGGTCAATGAAGAAGCGGCGGCCGATGGTGGCGCCGGGGTGGATCTCGATCCCGGTCATCCAGCGACCGAAGTTCGACACCAGCCGGGCCAGCCATTTGAAATCACGTTTCCACAGCGCATTACCCAGCCGGTGCAGCCAGATGGCGTGCATGCCCGGGTAGCAGGTCAGTACCTCGAAGGCATTGCGCGCGGCGGGGTCACGGTGGAATACGCTTTGAATATCTTCACGCAGACGTTCAAACATCTGTCATCCCTTCCTTTTATGCGGTTCGCCCCGAGCCACTTTCTGGGTCTCGGTGAGGATGCCGCGCAAAATGCTCATTTCCGGACGCTCGACCGAGCTTCGCCCATACAGCCGGCGCAGGCGCGCCATCAGGTGCTTGGGCTTCTCGGGGTCAAGGAAGCCGATGTCCACCAAGGTCTTTTCCAGGTGGTCATAGAACAGCTCCATTTCGTCCATGGTCGCCAGCTCGCTGGCGTCGACCTTCTCGACTTTGGCCGGTGCATCCTCGGCCGCCAGCCAAGCCATGCGCACCTCATAAGAGAGCACCTGGACAGCGGCGGCCAGATTCAGCGAGCTGAAGTCGGGGCTCGAGGGAATGTGCACGTGGAAGTGACATCGCTGCAGTTCTTCGTTGGTCAGGCCGGCGTGTTCACGCCCGAACACCAAGGCGATCTCCTCGCCGCCCAGCGCATGCTCCACGGCCTTGGCCCCGCATTCGCGAGGGCCGATCAGCGGCCAGGGGATACTGCGCTCGCGGGCACTGGTGCCCATGACCAGGTTACAGCCGACCAGCGCCTGCTCAAGGCTGTCGACGACCTGGGCATTGCTCAACACATCGTCGGCACCGGAGGCACGTGCACTGGCTTCGGCCGCAGGGAACTCTTTCGGCTGCACCAGCACCAGGCGCGACAAGCCCATGTTTTTCATGGCACGTGCAGCGCCGCCGATGTTGCCGGGGTGGCTGGTATTGACCAGAACAACACGAATATTTTGCAGCACGGTGTTGTGCTCTCAGAGGCTGATATCAGGGCCTTCGATCTTACAGAACCGACGGACGTAACGCTATGAAAGCAAATGTGACACTTCTGCCGTCAAAGATTTCTGCTAGAATGATCGGCTTTCTTCTTTAACATCTCCAGGTGACCCGCCCATGCAGCCTATGCTGAATATCGCCCTGCGCGCCGCTCGCAGCGCCAGTGAACTGATTTTCCGCTCCATCGAACGCCTGGATAGCATCAAGGTCGATGAGAAAGAGGCCAAGGACTACGTTTCCGAAGTCGATCGCGCCGCCGAGCAGAAAATCGTCGACGCCCTGCGCAAAGCCTACCCGAACCACTCCATTCAGGGTGAAGAGACCGGCATGCACGCGGGCACCGGCGAAGAAGGCAAGGACTACCTGTGGATCATCGATCCGCTGGACGGCACCACCAACTTCCTGCGCGGCATCCCTCACTTCGCCGTCAGCATCGCCTGCAAATACCGTGGTCGCCTCGAGCACGCCGTGGTACTCGACCCGGTTCGCCAGGAAGAATTCACCGCCAGCCGTGGCCGTGGCGCCCAGCTCAATGGCCGTCGCCTGCGCGTCAGCTCGCGCACCAGCCTGGAAGGCGCCCTGCTGGGTACCGGCTTCCCGTTCCGTGACAACCAAATGGCCGACCTGGACAACTACCTGGGCATGTTCCGCGCCCTGACTGGCCAGACCGCCGGCATCCGCCGCGCAGGTTCCGCCAGCCTGGACTTGGCCTACGTCGCCGCCGGCCGCTTCGATGCCTTCTGGGAGTCGGGCCTGGCCGAGTGGGACATGGCTGCAGGCGTACTGCTGATTCAAGAAGCAGGCGGCCTGGTAAGCGACTTCAACGGTGGCCACGACTTCCTCGACAAAGGCCACATCGTCGCCGGCAACATCAAGTGCTTCAAAGCAGTATTGACGGCTATTCAGCCGCACCTGCCAGAGAGCATGAAGCGCTAAGCGCTGGCTGTATTAGAAAAGCACCCCTCGGGGTGCTTTTTTTATGGGCGCTATAAGTGTGCTGTGCATGGGGAGGGGCATACAACTTGATGGCAAGTCAGCGTGAATACACCCGGCGTCTATTCAATGGCAGTTGCTATTGATTGCCGCTTCCAAGGCCGCCGTGGTTTTATCATTCAATTCAATGCGCAGTGCCACCGCGCGTTCAACGCCAATTTGCAATGCCGGACCGAAACGACTGATATCCAAGCCCAGGCGAATCAACATCTTCTCCACGCCCACCGTGGTCACCGTGACGAACTGCTTCACCTCACAACTGATGGCATAGTTGACGATGGCGTGAATCGCTTGCGTGGTGCCTTGGGAGAAGCCGAACCGGTTGCCGTCCGGCAGCTCGATGGCGAAGCGGCTCAGCTCCCAGATCGCGTCGGAGCACGGCGCCGGGTGCCCATGCAGCAGCTCTGGGAAGGTGTGCGCCAGCATGTTAGGGCCGGTCGTCGGCAGTATGCGCCAGCAGCCACACACATAACCCGCCTCGTCCTCGCGGTTGATGATCATGTAATAGGGGTCGAGCGCATCATACCCATCGATTTCCATGTCGTTGATCAGTGGGATGTCCCACATCTTTTTAACCTTGAAAATACGCGCCCGAAGTTTGTGCATCGCATTCAGCGCTTGTGGGTCGATGTTAGTGCGGCGATCAATGGAGATAAGCATAGGGGCAAATACCGGCAGGGGTTGGAGTTGCCGCCCACGGTATATTCACGCTGAATAAATAAAATCCTACCTAATTTGGGAGGTGGCCGAAGTTACTCGGGCTTGTTAATTTTTCGGCTTTTGCAGGATGGATTCCGGATGAAGCTACTCAATACCTCCGCCGTACGCGAGGTCGCCCATCAAGCCATCAGCCTGCGCCTGGGCCTCAAGCAGAGCCAGACCGAGTTCTGGTCGCGCTTTGGCATCAGCCAGGCCTGTGCCAGCCGCATCGAATGCACCAGCCAAGTGCCTGCGCCGGTGTACATTCTGCTGCGCCTGTACCTCAGCGGCCGTCTCGAGGAAAGCGACCTGGCCCAACGCCCACAGTGATACTCAGGGCGTGATCGACTTCTGCTGGATGGCCTTGAGCACCGCCATCTGGCGTGAGCTGACCTGGAACTTGCGGCGGATGTTCTTGAAGTGGAAGTCGATGGCCGAGGTCGTGCACGACAAGATCATCGAGATTTCCCAGGTAGTCTTGCCCGCCGCGCTCCACTGCAGCACCTCTTTCTCCCGGGTGGTCAGGTGCACAGGTTCCGAGCATTCAATGCGCGCCCGGAGCATCCCTTCCATCGCGTAATCGCGCAGCAGGGTTGCCATGGGCAAGGACTGAATCATCGCAGCAGTCGCCTGCTCGCCGCTCTCATCCGGCTTGAGGCACAGCATGCCCGCCTCGCCCCGCGGGCCATGCAGCGGCAGCGCCAGCCCTTGCTGCAACCCATGCGCTGCGGCTTCTTCGAAGAATTCCGATTCTGAGGGCCCCCGATAGTTCTCGCGGTTCCACAGCAGTGGCCGGTTGGCGTTCAGGCAGTGCTGAACGACGGGGTCGACTGCCGCGTAAGATTCGGCGTCGTAACGCGTACGCCAGGCATCGGGGTAATCACTGTAGATCAGCACCTGCTGACAAGCGTCCGTGGGGGCAGGTTTGAGGCCGATCAGAAAGTTCGAGTAACCCAGCTTGCGGGTCAGGAGTTTCAGGTGAGCCAGCCAGTCCTCAAAGCGCTCCATTTCGCCGAGTTTCAGCAGCTCATCCATTACCAGTAGGGCCATTCCCTTCCTCGTAGGCACCGTTTGACGGTGGTCTCATGGCGAGACGACACGCGAGGGAATATCGACTCCCTCATTCAGGTGGGTCGATAAGATAATTACGTGGCACTTTGAAATCAACGTGCGAATAGTGCCCGCCGACGAGTTACCCACCCGACACAGGCGGTCGAAGACAGTAATAAAACTGCCAGGCGCACCACAACCTCCCTGTTCTGGGAGGTACCAGGCGGCGCGCGCAGCCTATTAACTAGCGTGGCACCAGCCTGCATCCGGCAGGCTGCACCGCTTTGCACATGGACGGCAAGGGAAGACACCTGAAGCTGTAGTTCGGCTGCCCCTCAAGGAGACCCCTGCATGTTCCAGCAACAGTTCTTTAGCATGGTTGCACGCCATCGCGACCACCCGGCGATCGTCGATAGCCATGGCAAGACCCGCAGCTACGGCGAACTGCTGCATGACATCGATCAATTGCGCGCCAGGCTGCACGCCGCAGGCCTGCGCGAAGGCGACGTGGTTGCCACCCAACTGGGCAACAGTAGCGGTTATGTAGCGCTGTTGTTCGCCATGGCCAGCCTGGGGCTGATTCATTGCCCTGTAAGCGTGGCCAGCAGCATCCACCAACGCGCCATGCGTCTAGGCCAGGTCGGTGCCGCCCTGCTGGTGACCGAAGCCGGCATCGTGCCGGCGGGCCTGGGCATCCCTGGCTTTACCCTGCACTCGCCGACACCCGTCAACCTCAAGACACCCGCCTGGCGTGACTGCGCCGGCTTAATGCGTATGCAGGAAACGTCCGGCAGCACCGGGGCACCCAAACTGGCACTGTGGCGTCAGGACAGGCTGTACCGGGAAATCATGCACTGGGTCGATAGCGCCGGCCTCGATGCCAGCGCCCGTTACCTGAGCATCCACACCCTCGATGGCGGGCATGCGGTGGACCTGCATGTGTTCCCGGCCTTGCTGACCGGCGCCACGCTGTACCTGGGCGATGCCACCCACGTCGAGAACACCCTGCAAACCCTGCACGAACAACGCATCAGCGTAATGAGCGCGTTGCCGTCACAGTACCTGGCGCTGGCCCAGGCCGCGCAAAGCCGCGGCATTCGCCTGCCGGCACTGAGCAAACCGTTCTGTGGTGGTGCCTACCTGGATGACCATGTGGTGCTGGAGTGCGAACGCCACTTAGGTGTGCACCTGAAGCGGATCTATGGTTCGACGGAATTTGGCATGGTCCTGGCCAACTTCGCGCCTGGGCTGCAAGTGGGTTGCGGCATGCGCCCGGTGGGTGATGTCGAGGTCACATTGAAAGCGTTGGACCCTGCGCAACCGGAGGTCGGCGAAATCATCGCGCGCTCCGCACACCGCGGCTCGGGGTACTTCCCACCTCCCCCCATGCCCTGCGAGGACCAAGCCTACGCCACCGGCGATATCGCCCGGCGCCTGGCCGACGGAAGCCTGATGCCCATGGGGCGTTCGACCGATGCCCTGCTGACGAAACAAGGCACCCAGTTCGCACCGGCCCTCGAAGCGCAAATTGCACAGGCCATGAAATTCGAACGGGTGGTGATACTGGTCGACGAGCACGATCGTCGACGCGCCCAGGTGGTGGTGCAAGCCAACATCGCTGACGCCCAGGAGCGGTTGAATGAGCTGAGCGGGGGGCTGGACCGACTGGGGATCAATGCCAACGTCACAGTACTCGAGCGAACACCCTTGACCCCCACCGGCAAGCCGGACCGCGTCAGGCTTCGCAAGCTGCTAGCCGCTCACCCAGTGATGTAGAAGCAGCCTTGAGCTGCGCCAACTGTAGGAGCAGCCTTGTGCTGCGAAGAGGCCGGTGAAAACACAGTAGATCTAGGGTGTTTTCACTGGCCTCTTCGCAGCACAAGGCTGCTCCTACAACGGATTTTAGATACAACGGATTTCAGCAGATGGCGATCACTGCCCGGCCTGATTCTCGCTGAGGATCAGCTTGCCATTCTTGTCCACGGGAATGGTCGAGCCAGGCTCGTGGTCCATCTTCACCTGCCCCACCTGATCACCAATGGTGTACTTCACGTTATACCCAACGACCTTGTCGCTGATGTCGTGGACTGTGTTGCAGCGGGTTTGCGTCGTGGTGTAGGTATCACGCTCTTGCATGCCTTCCTGCACCTTGTTACCGGCATAACCACCACCGACCGCACCGGCCACGGTGGCGATCTTCTTGCCGGTACCGCCGCCGATCTGGTTACCCAGCAGGCCGCCGGCCAGGGCACCCACCACCGTACCTGCGATCTGGTGCTGGTCCTTGACCGGCGCCTGACGCGTCACGGTGACGTCCTTGCAGACTTCACGCGGCGTCTTTACTTGCTGCTTGATTGGCTGCACGTCGGTGACCTGGGCGTACTCAGGCCCTTTGTTCACCAAGCTGTAGGTCGCCACAGCACCTCCGGCAGTTACACCGACAGCACCCAGCACCGCACCCACCAGCATTGATTTATTCACGTGAACCTCCTGATCATACCCGCGGGACTTGGCCCGCCTTCTCCCTGCCTTGGAGCAAAAAAAAAGGCGCGAGTTCAATACTCGCGCCTCTTGATTCGCCAAACGGCGTAGGAAAAGCCCTTACGGACGCTCGTCCACACCCTCAGCCTTGGCTGGCGGAATCAGGTCTTCGCTGTTCAGGTTCAGCCAGATCAGTACCACGTTGGCGATGTAGATCGACGAGTAGGTACCGGCCATGACGCCGATGAACAGTGCCAGCGAGAAGCCGAACAGGTTGTCACCGCCAAAGAACAGCAGCGCAGCGATGGCCAGCAAGGTCGACACCGAGGTGGCGATGGTACGCAGCAGGGTCTGGGTGGTCGAGACGTTGATGTTCTCGATCAGCGAGGCCTTGCGCATCACGCGGAAGTTCTCACGCACCCGGTCGAATACGACGATGGTGTCGTTGAGCGAGTAACCGATGATCGCCAGCACCGCCGCCAATACCGTCAGGTCGAAGGTGATCTGGAAGAACGACAGAATACCCAGCGTCACCACCACGTCGTGGATCAGCGAGATGATCGCGCCCACGGCGAACTTCCACTGGAAGCGGAAGGCCAGGTAGATAAGGATGCCGCCCAGGGCCAGGAGCATGCCCATGCCCCCCTGGTCACGCAGCTCTTCACCCACCTGCGGGCCAACGAACTCGACGCGCTTGAGCGTGGCCGGGTTGTCGCCGCCGGCCTTCTGCAGCGCCTCGGCAACCTTGCTGCCCAGCTGCGGGTCATCGCCCGGCATACGCACCAGCAGGTCGGTGGTAGCGCCGAAGCTCTGCACCACAGCCTCGTGGAAACCGGACTCGACCAGCTCGGCACGTACCGCCTTGAGGTCGGCGGGGCGCTCGTAGGTCAGCTCGATCAGCGTACCGCCGGTGAAATCCAAGCCGAAGTTCAGGCCCTTCTGCCACCAGCTGAACAACGCCAGGACGGTAAGGAGCACAGTGATGGCGAACGCGACATTGCGCACGCCCATGAAGTTGATGGTTTTCATCGCAGCTCCCTCAAACCCACAGCTTCTTGATGTCACGCCCGCCACAGGTCAGGTTGACCATAGCGCGGGTCACCATGACGGCGGTGAACATCGAGGTGAAAATCCCGAGGGACATGGTGACCGCAAAGCCCTTGACCGGGCCGGTACCCATGGCGAACAGGATGCCGCCGACCAGCAGGCTGGTCAGGTTGGCGTCGATGATCGCGGTATAAGCGCGGTTGAAACCTTCGTGAATGGCGCGCTGCACCGACATGCCGGCTTTGAGCTCCTCACGGATACGCGAGAAGATCAGCACGTTGGCGTCTACCGCCATACCCATGGTCAACACGATACCGGCAATACCCGGCAGGGTCAGGGTTGCACCCAGCAGCGACATCAGCGCCAGCAGCAGCACCATGTTGCCCGCCAGGGCGACGGTGGCGATCACGCCGAAGCCGCGGTAGATGGCGATGATGAACAGCGAGACGAACAGCATGCCCCACAGCGAAGCATCGATACCCTTGGTGATGTTGTCCGCACCCAGGCTTGGGCCAATGGTACGTTCTTCAGCGAAGTACATCGGCGCGGCCAGACCACCGGCACGCAGCAGCAGCGCCAGCTCGGACGATTCGCCCTGGCCGTTGAGGCCGGTGATACGGAACTGGCTGCCCAGTGGCGACTGGATAGTCGCCAGGCTGATGATCTTTTTCTCTTCCTGGAAGCTCTGTACCGGCACTTCCTTCTCGACGCCGTCGACCGTCTGCTTGACGTAGCGAGTGACGGGCTTCTGCTCGATGAAGATCACCGCCATGCTGCGGCCGACGTTGCTGCGCGTGGCGCGGCTCATCAGCTCGCCGCCGTGGCCATCCAGGCGGATGTTCACTTGCGGGCGGCCATGCTCGTCGAAGCTGGCCTGGGCGTCGGTGACCTGGTCACCGGTGATGATCAGGCCACGCTCGACCGGGGCTGAACGGCCGCCCTCACGGAACTCGAAGACCTCGGTGGTCGCCTTGGACGCACCCGGCTCGGCACCGAAGCGGAACTCCAGGTTGGCCGTCTTGCCGAGGATACGCTTGGCTTCGGCAGTGTCCTGCACGCCTGGCAGCTCGACCACGATACGGTTGGCGCCTTGGCGCTGAACCAGCGGCTCGGCCACGCCCAGCTCGTTGACACGGTTGCGGACGGTGGTCAGGTTCTGCTTGATCGAGTATTCGCGGATCTCGGCGACTTTCGCCTGAGTCAGCGCCAGACGCAGCACAGCGAGGTCATTACGCTCGGTGGCGGTCAGGTCGAAATCACTGAAATTCTTGCGGATCAGGGCACGTGCCTGCTCGCGGGTTGCATCGTCAGAGAAGCCCAGCATGATGCCGCCATCCTGCTGAGGCAGGCTGCGGTAGCGGATGCGCTCTTTGCGCAGGAGGGTTTTGACCTCGCCTTCATAGACCTTCATGCGGGCGCTCATGGCCTTGTCCATGTCCACTTCCAACAGGAAGTGCACACCACCGGACAGGTCCAGGCCCAGTTTCATCGGGCTTGCACCCAGGTTGCGCAGCCATTGCGGAGTGGTTTGTGCCAGGTTCAGGGCCACGACGTAATCATCGCCCAGTGCCTTGCGCACTACATCCTTGGCTGGAAGCTGGTCTTCCTGGTTGGTCAGGCGAATCAGCGCACTGCCCTTCTCACCCAGGCTGCCGCCCTTGACGGTAATACCGGCATCGGTCAGCGCCTTGGTGACGCGATCGAGGTCGGCCTGGCTTACCTGCAGCGCCGAACTGGCACCACTGACTTGCACCGCCGGGTCATCCGGGTAGAGGTTGGGAGCGGAATAAATAAAACCGATCGCCAGTACCAGCAAGATCAGTGCGTATTTCCACAGAGGGTATTTGTTCAGCATCACGCCGCCCGTTCAAGACGCGGGGCGCGTTGCGCGCCCCGACTGGAAAAATAAAACCGGTAACTCAGATAGCCTTGAGCGTACCTTTTGGCAGGGTCGCGGCGATGGCGCCCTTCTGGAACTTCAGCTCGACGGTGTCGGACACTTCCAGCACCACGAAGTCATCGGTAACTTTGACGATTTTGCCGGCGATGCCGCCGTTGGTGACAACTTCGTCACCTTTCTGCAAGTTGCCCAGCAGGTTCTTCTGCTCTTTGGCGCGCTTGGCCTGTGGACGCCAGATCATCAGGTAGAAGATGACCAGGAAGCCGACCAGGAAGATCCATTCAAAACCGGTACCGGCTGGGCCGGCGGCTGGTGCAGCTGCGTCCGCGTAAGCGGCGGGAATCAGAAAGCTCATGAGGCACTCCATTACTGAATTTTAATATTTTAGTGCTGACAGTCAGCCCAAAGGCGGCACAGGCAGCCCGCGTTTGGCGTAGAAGGCGTCGACAAAGGCGGCCAATTTACCCTGTTGAATAGCCTCGCGTAAACCGGCCATCAAGCGCTGGTAATGGCGCAAGTTGTGGATGGTATTCAGCATGCTGCTCAACATTTCGCCGCATTTGTCCAAGTGGTGGAGATACGCGCGGGAGAAGTTGGTGCAGGTATAGCAATCACAGGTCGGATCCAGCGGCGATTCATCGTGGCGATGGAACGCGTTGCGGATCTTGATCACCCCTGTATCGACGAACAGATGGCCGTTGCGCGCGTTACGCGTCGGCATCACGCAGTCGAACATGTCGACGCCGCGGCGCACACCCTCAACGAGATCTTCCGGTTTGCCTACCCCCATAAGGTAACGAGGTTTGTCAGCGGGCATCTGATCTGGCAGGTAATCCAGCACCTTGATCATTTCGTGCTTGGGCTCACCCACTGACAGGCCGCCGATGGCCAGGCCGTCGAAACCGATGTTTTCCAGGCCTTCCAGCGAGCGCATGCGCAGGTCCTGGTACATGCCGCCCTGGACGATGCCGAACAGCGCCGCGGTGTTGTCGGCGTGGGCGTTTTTCGAACGCTGGGCCCAACGCAGCGACAGCTCCATGGAGGTGCGCGCCACATCGTGCTCGGCCGGGTATGGCGTGCACTCGTCGAAGATCATCACCACGTCCGAGCCCAGGTCACGCTGAACCTGCATGGACTCTTCAGGGCCCATGAACACCTTGGAGCCGTCGACGGGCGAGGCGAAGGTCACGCCTTCCTCTTTGATCTTGCGCATCGCGCCCAGGCTGAATACCTGGAAGCCACCAGAGTCAGTGAGGATCGGGCCTTTCCATTGCATGAAGTCGTGCAGGCCGTTGTGCTTCTTGATCACCTCGGTACCCGGGCGCAGCCACAGGTGGAAGGTGTTGCCAAGGATCATCTCGGCGCCGATGGCCTCGATGTCGCGCGGCAGCATGCCTTTGACCGTGCCATAGGTGCCGACCGGCATGAACGCCGGGGTTTCCACGGTGCCACGAGGGAAGGTGATACGACCACGACGGGCCTTGCCGTCGGTGGCCAGCAGTTCGAAGGACATTCGACAGGTGCGACTCATGCTTGATCCTCGGGCCCGCGTGGCGCCGGATTGCGGGTGATGAACATGGCATCACCGTAACTGAAGAAGCGGTACCCTTCTTGAACCGCCGCCGCATAGGCGGCCATGGTTTCGGGGTAGCCGGCGAAGGCCGAGACCAGCATCAGCAGCGTGGACTCCGGCAGGTGGAAGTTGGTGACCAGGGCGTCGACCACATGGAACGGGCGGCCTGGGTAGATGAAAATATCGGTATCGCCGCTGAAGGCCTTGAGCACGCCATCGCGCGCAGCGCTTTCCAGCGAACGCACGCTGGTGGTGCCCACGGCAACCACGCGCCCGCCACGGGCACGGCAGGCTTGGACAGCATCCACCACATCCTGGCTCACTTCGAGCCACTCTTTATGCATGTGGTGGTCTTCGATCTTGTCGACCCGCACCGGCTGGAAGGTGCCCGCGCCGACGTGCAGGGTCACGAAGGCCCGCTCCACGCCCTTGGCGGCGATCTTTTCCAGCAGCGCTTCGTCGAAGTGCAGGCCGGCCGTGGGTGCGGCTACAGCACCGGCACGCTCGGCGTAGACGGTCTGGTAACGCTCACGGTCGGCGCCTTCGTCGGGGCGGTCGATGTAGGGTGGCAGCGGCATGTGCCCAACGCGCTCAAGCAGTGGCAACACCTCTTCGGTGAAGCGCAGCTCGAACAGCGTGTCGTGGCGCGCGGCCATTTCGGCCTCGCCACCGCCATCGATGAGAATCTGCGCACCGACCTTGGGTGCCTTGCTGGAGCGTACGTGCGCCAGCACCCGGTGGCTGTCGAGCACACGTTCGACCAGCACTTCCAGCTTGCCGCCGGAGGCTTTCTGCCCGAACAACCGCGCCGGGATCACCCGGGTGTTGTTGAACACCATCAGGTCGCCGGGGCGCAGATAGTCGAGCAGGTCGGTGAATTGCTGATGTACCAAGGCGCCGCTCGGCCCATCGAGGACCAGCAGACGGCTGCCATGGCGCTCGGCCAAAGGGTGGCGGGCGATCAGGGAATCGGGGAGTTCGAAGGAAAAATCGGCGACGCGCATGATGATGTTCGGTTCGGCAGGGCCGGGAAGTTTAGCCCAATGTGTGAAAATTGACCATGAAACCCGATTGACCGACCAGAAGCACCTCTCTATACTGCGCGCCACTGCCCTGATGGCGGAATTGGTAGACGCGGCGGATTCAAAATCCGTTTTCGAAAGGAGTGGGAGTTCGAGTCTCCCTCGGGGCACCAAAATCCGGAAAAAACCGACCTTATGGTCGGTTTTTTTTCGCCTGGATTTTGGCTGGCAGCGCGGTATTTGATTTTGTTTGGGGTCGTCGTCAGGTTCGAGCCATGGCATTGAATTATGGCTAGCGGGCGCATGCCTTC
>NZ_FXWU01000005.1:0-472844 GCF_900184205.1 Pseudomonas sp. LAIL14HWK12:I10
CTCGCAAGAGCAATTTGGGGGTCAAACGGTTTGCCCGACTTCACTACCCCGTAAACCAGATGCAGCAGCTTGCGCATTGCCGCGCATACGATCTGCTTATACGCCTTATGCCGGCTGCTCAACCGCTCTGCCAGCGCCTTTACGACTGGGTTGTGCTTGATCGAGACAGCGCCTGACATCCACAAGCCCGCACGCAGCCGTGAGCTGCCTGTACGCGAAATGCTGCTCTGACCTGTGAACTCTCCCGACTGTTGCACCACGGGATTCAGGCCTGAAAACGCGACAATCGCAGAAGGGCTTTGGTATTTCAGTGGATCGCCGAGTTCGGCCAGCAGCAACGCAGCAGTGGTCTCGCCCAAACCGTCAATCGAAGTAATCAGGTCACGTCGGTTACGCAGATCTGGATCATCATCGATCGTCTGTTCAATGGCCTTCTTGGTCTTTTCCAGCTCTTCGGTGATGTGCCCGATTATGTCTCGAATCGATTGCTGTACCGCGTCCCGTGCGGCATCCAAGCGATTCTGCTCCATCTGGCGCATTTCCTTGAGGTCGTCCAGGCGTCGCACCAGAGCGCGCAAGCGGCGCTGTGCTGGGGGCTCAGGCTCCCACTGGCGAAGCGAGGCGGCGTTCTGTTGACTATAGGCAGCAATGACTTTGGCGTCAGCCTTGTCGGTTTTGACGCGGCGAAGCTCTACATCAGCGAATTTTGCGATCACAGCCGGGTTCAGAATGCACACCCGATAGCCTTGAGTGTGGCAGTGCTCGGCCAGGGCTTCGTGATAGGTGCCTGTGGCTTCCATGACAATCCAGGTTCCCGGCTCCGCATGGCGTTCAAGCCAGTCGCTGAACTGCGCGAACCCGCCGGAGTCATTGGGCAGTTTTGCCTTGGTACGCTTCTTCCCGTTAGGCAGCGTAGTGGCAATGTCGAAAGATCTTTTGGCGACATCAACGCCAACAAAAATGGACATGATCCTCTCCTTCAAACTACGAAAGTCGATCACCCTTCACTCTGTGCAACCTTGTTAATGCTTGCTCACGCCGGGGGCGGGCACTAGATACCGTTCGGACTTGTCGAGTGGGGTTGGAAGGCCAGAGCGCTATCTACAATACGGGCTCGATGCCCTCGGAGCAGCTCCGCTTCATGACCTTCCCTCGATGATCAGTCGAGAACTTTCGCTTCTTTGGAAGAGAAAGTCGAGATACAAGGAGCAGCCTTGTGCTGCGAAGCGCCGCCATCGCGGCGCTCGATCCAACAGGCGCTGCAAGCCCGACGGCACGTTCCCCGGGAAATCAATCTGAACCCTCAGCGCCCAAGGCAACCCAACCCATTACATGCCAAATGGGAGAGCGCTCATGGAAATCGGAACGATCTGGATCATCATCGCGGCCTTTGTGATCCTGTTGGAAATCTGGGCCATCTGGCACATCATCGGCAGTGACCGCCGCGCCGAGCGCAAGATGCTGTGGGTCGTCTTCGTGGTCTATGCGCCGTTCCCCGGCCTGTTGTTCTGGGCGTGGCGCGGGCCGCGAGCAGTGAAGGGCAGGGCAGTGCTGCAAGAAAAGTGATGGCCATGGCACCAGGCGCGGGGGCGCCTGGTGCGGTCACTGCTCGCGGCTCAGGGCACGATGCTGAAGTGAATGGCCTGGCCCAGGCCGTCGACCATCAGGCTGCCGTGAAACTTCACCCGCGACACCACACGCAGGCTTTTGAGCTCTTCGTGTATGCGGTCGCGAATCTGCTTTTCGGCTTCATCGACACGGGCTGCCGTGGTGCTTTGGTAAAGCTGGACCACGCCTAGCAGGGTGGTTTCGATGTGGTCCACGGTGTCCCAGCCGATTTTGCGCAAGTGCAGCCGGGCGCGGGCGGCCTCGTCGTCATCGCCAACATGCCGTGGGTTAATGGTGTAGGCAAGTTGAAAGTGGTGCTTGGTCATTGTCGCTTTCCTTGTTGCGGGCAGGCCTCCGTGCCGGGTTTTGCACTCTAGCGGCAGGCAGACGCCGCTGAAAACACACACGTGGTTCAACACGCTGACCGCGTCATGTGAAAAGTCCTACAGCGCGCTTGACCTCAAGCTAACTCGAGGTCTGATACTTGGCGGCACTTTTCTCCGTTCGAGTATTCACCGTGTCCCGTTCAGCACCTTTCCAGCTGTCCAACCCTGCAGGGCTGTATGACCCCAGTGGCAATGCCTATTCCCATGTCGCAGAAGTGCCTGCCGGCAGCCGTTTGCTGTATATCGCCGGCCAGGGCGGCGAGGACGTCAGCGGGCATCTGTCGCCGGCATTCGCCGACCAGGCCCGACAGGCCCTGGCCAACCTCGAGACGGCCCTGGCCTCCAAAGGCGCCAGCCTGGCACAGGTGTTCAAGCTGACCTTGCTGATCGTCGATCACAGCGAGGCGCGTCTGCAGCAATGGGTGGCCGAGGCTGACAGGGCCTGGGGCCCGGTCATGAAACCGACCTGCACACTGATACCCGTGCCTCGGCTAGCGCTGGGCGGCATGCTGGTGGAGATCGACGCGGTGGCAGCGCTGTAGCGGCTGCCACTCGGGGGTGGCGCCAGGGAAACACTCTGTTGTATATCGGTAGCTGCAGGGCCGATATAACAACAATAACCCTCTCAGAGGTGACCCCACCATGAGCACCGGCACCACCACGCTTACCGACCGCAAGGCCAGGGCCTGGCTCTGGCCCGCACTGTTCAGCCTGGTGGCCTTCGCCGCCAATTCGGTGTTTTGCCGGTTGGCACTGCGGGACGGGGCTATCGACCCCGCATCGTTCACGGTGGTGCGCCTGGCCAGTGGTGCGCTGTTCCTCTTGCTGCTGATACGGCTACGCAAGCCCGCAGTCCCCCAGGGCGGCAGTTGGAGAGGCGGCCTGGCGCTGTTCCTTTATGCATTCCTGTTTTCTGCGGCGTACCTGCAACTGGGCGCTGGCGCAGGTGCGTTGCTGTTGTTCGGCGCCGTGCAGATCACCATGTTTGGTTTTGCCGCGTACAAAGGCGAGCGCATCACCCCGCGGATGCTGCTGGGCATGCTGATCGCCTTTGCTGGCCTGCTGGTGCTGTTGTTGCCCGGTGCAGAGGCGCCACCCTTGCCCAGCGCCTTGCTGATGGCCGCCTCGGGCGTGGCGTGGGGCGTCTATTCGCTGTTGGGCAAAGGCTCACCCAGGCCGTTGGCGGATACCGCCGGCAACTTTGCCCGCAGCCTGCCATGCCTGGTGCTGCTGGCACCCGTGTTGTGGGTCGGTGGCGGCACGCAGTTGACCGCACCCGGTTTACTGTATGCGCTTGCCTCGGGCGTGCTGGCCTCGGGGGCGGGTTATGCCGTGTGGTACGGCGTGGTCAGGCAGGTCAGCGCACAACAGGCGGCAACGATGCAGCTCAGTGTGCCGGTGATTGCCGCAGTGGGTGGGGTTTGCCTGATTGGTGAACCGCTGTCGATTCGCTTGCTGGTGGCGTGTGCGGTGGTGCTGGGCGGTATCGCGCTGGCCCTGGCACCGCGCCGTTAAAAGAAGCTGCGCTGCGCCTTGAGCGTGACTACGCTTTCGCAATACGTGTTGATCCCCGAATACGCATCACAACCGCCGCCACTGAGGTTGGAGTTGCTGTAGATCAGGTTCAGGTCGATGCCCAGCCAAGGCCGCGACAGTTCCAGCGACCAGTCGGAAAAGGCACTCACCTGGCTGCCATCGCCAATGGTGAACGGCGTGCCCAAACGGTGATGGGCGAGTTTGACGGTGAGGTCGACGTCGAACAGCGGCAATTGGCCGAAGTCGGCGAAGAGGGTGCCGGTGCGGTTGTCGGGGTTGTCGCGCAGCGCCCCGCCAAAGCGGCTGCCCAGCACCGACACGCCGCCGTACAGAGCGTAGCTGTCGGGCCCTGCGACAGTGGGCTGGCTGTAATGAATCAAACCCACCTCGTAACCCAGGCTGCTGTCGAAGTGGTGCTTGTAGCCCAGGTAGCTGTCCAACCGCAGGGTGGAGTTTGGGGTGACGCCCATGCTCGGGGCGTATTGGCCCAGGTACCAGCCACTGCGGTGGCTGAGGTCGAGGCCACCATGGAATGCGCCCATGGCGCTGGGCGAAATCAGCCCTTGGGCCATGCTGCGGGAGGGTGTGGTGCCTAGCGTGAAGTCGATGTCGCCCAGTTCGCGTTTCATTTGCTGGGCCAGCAGCAGGGGGCTGAAGAGCAGTGCAGCACTCAGCAACAGAAGGGGCCTGGTCATGGTCTCCGTCCTGGAAGGCTTGCGGTTGAGCGGTAAAGGATACCTGCGCAGGCGGGAGGAGGGAACCGTTGGCTATGGCCTTCAGCCTTTGGTCGAAGGGGCAGCGTCGGCGGCTTCAGTGACCACAGGCAGGTCGTTGGCACGCTGGATCACCCGCCGTTGCTGTTCATAGTCGTCCAGCGACAGGCCACGGCGCTGCAAGGCTTCCAGTTGCAGTTGGCGGGTTTCTTCGGCGCTGTACGGGCGCAGTTCGGGGTGGCTGGCACAGCCGGCCAACAGGGCGATGGCGGTAGCGGCCAGGGCAGTGAGCGAGAGGCGGGCCAGGGTATTCATCGGGTAGCTCCGGGGTGCGGGGATTCGCCAAGTTCGAATCAATGGCGCTAGGTTATTGGGCCGGGCCGATCAGTAGAAATTGCCTCGTTCGATAGTCACTATCGATACAACCATCAGTGCGAAAAGTTAGCGCCCTCTCTGCTGGTCAAACGGATTGCCATTGCTACCCTTAACCCACGCGGTCTGACCTCATGGGGATTAGCGATGCGCATGCCATTGATTGCCGTCCTTTCGGCGGTGCTGTGCCTGAGCGCTGCACCCGGCTGGGTGCTGGCAGAAGAGGTACCCGCGCCGGACCCAGCCCCACAAGCCGACACGCTCGCGGCCAAGGAGGCGGTGTTCACCCAGGAGCAACTGGACCAGATGCTCGCACCCATCGCGCTGTACCCCGACGCGTTGCTGGCCCAGGTGCTGATGGCCGCCACCTACCCGGGGCAGGTGAGTGAAGCCGTGACCTGGTCCAAGGCCAACCCCAAGGCCTCTGGCGACGATGCGGTCAAGCAGGTGGCGAAACAGCCGTGGGACCCGAGCGTGCAGGCGTTGGTGGCCTTCCCGCAGTTGCTGGCGACCCTGGGCCAGGACCCCGTGTGGGTACAACGCCTGGGCGACGCCTTTCTCGCGCAACCCGACGATGTCATGGCCGGCGTGCAGCGCTTGCGTCATCAAGCGCAGGCGGCCGGCAACCTGCAGAGCAACCAGTACCAGAATGTGACCGTGCAGGCGGCTCCGGCGGCAGCGCCGGCTTCCAGCGGTGGTAGCAGCAAGCAGGCGGCCCCGGCCAGCAGCCCGCCCACCACCATCATTATCGAGCCGGCCGACCCGCAAGTGGTGTACGTGCCCAGCTACAACCCCACCACCACCTACGGCACCTGGGCTTATCCGGCCTCGCCGCCGGTGTACTACCCGCCACCGCCGATGTACTACGCCGGTTCTGCGCTGGTGGCGGGCCTGGCCTTCGGTACGGGCGTGGCGATTGTCAGTTCGCTGTGGGGCGACTGTGACTGGGGCAACAATGACATCGACATCGACGTCAACCGCTACAACAACATCAACGGCAACAACCGCATCACCAACAACCAGAACAAATGGCAGCACAACGCCGCGAACCGCGAGGGTGTGCCTTACCGCGATGCCCGCAGCCGCCAGCAATATGGTCGCCAGCTGGACGGTGCTACCCAGCGTACCGCGTTCCGTGGCGACGATGCCCAGCGTGCCCAGGCACGCAACAACGCCAGGGCTTCAATGGACCGGGCTGGCATCGAGCGGCCGGCCACCAGCAACCGCCAGGCCCGCCAGCAGGTGCGCGAGGCGCAGGCGGGCAATTCGGTCGGCAATCGCATGCAATCGCGTAACGACGCGGCACGGCCAGCCGACCGCCGACAGGACACACGTAATACCCAAGGCCGGCAGCAGAACAACCAGGTGAACTCACGCAGACAAGGCGAAGGCCAGGCGCGGCAAGGGGCGCAGAACCGCCCTGCCAATACCGCAGGCCGGGCGCGTAACAATGCCTTCGATGGCGTGCGCTCGCCGTCGCGCACCAGCGCGCAGGCCAGCCGCGGCCGCACCAGCCAGTCGTTCGCCCAGCGGCCGAACGCATCGCGTGCCGCCGGGCACCAGATCTCCCGGCCCAGTGCGCCTGCACGCCGCGGGGGAGGTGGCCGTCGATGAACCGTCCATTACTCGGGGCATTGCTGCTCACTGCAGGCCTGGCCTGGTCATCCCTGGCCGCTGCGCAAGACGCTTTTCCGACACCAGAGAAGGCCGTGGAGGCGTTCGTCGCGGCACTGGGCCAGGAGCAACCTGATGAAGCCCGACTGGCCCAGTTGCTGGGCGATGACTGGCGTACCTACATCCCGCGTGGGGGTGTGCAACGCAGCGATGTGGACACCTTCCTGGAGCAGTATCGCGCGCAGCACAGCATCGACATGACGGCCCAGGGCAAGGCCATACTGGCGGTGGGCAGTGATCACTGGACGTTGCCTATACCCCTGAGCAAAAGCAGCCAGGGCTGGCGTTTCGACCTCAAGGCCGGCAGTGCCGAAATCCGCGCCCGGCGCATTGGCCGCAACGAACTGGGCGCCCTGCAGTCGATGCTGGCGTACCACGACGCGCAGATGGACTACGCCTCACAAGACCGCAACGGCAATGGCGCGCTGGAATACGCGCAGAAAATTTTCAGCGAGCCTGGCAAGCATGACGGCTTGTACTGGGACGATGAAGGTGATGGGCAGGTCAGCCCGCTGGGGCCGCTGTTCGGCCAGGATGTGGTGGGTGACGACTGGTATGGCTACCACTTCCGCATCCTCGATGCGCAAGGCCCTTCGGCCCCCGGTGGCGCCTACAGCTACTTGATCGGCAACCAGATGAGCCGCGGCTTTGCTCTGATCGCCTGGCCAGCGAAGTATGACGACACAGGGGTGATGAGCTTCATGATCAGCCATGACGGCCAGGTCTTCGAGAAAGACCTCGGGCCACACGGGGACAGGCTGGCCAAGGAGATGAAACGCTTCGACCCGGATGACAGCTGGAAAGAGGTCGATACCACGGCGATCGAGTGAGCACGGCGCATCCCTGCGCCGCCGCCTTCAGTGCGCGCGCGCCGCGCGCACCTCGCGGGCGGTACACCCATAGCGCTGGCGAAAGGCCCGGGTGAACTGCGCCTGGTCGGCAAAACCCCAGCGAAACGCCAGTTGGCCGATAGACAGATGGCAGTGCGGGTCGCACAGCTGGCGATGCACTGCCTCCAGGCGCTGTTGGCGCACCCATTCGCCCAGGGTATAGGGCGTGATCGAGAACAGCTTGTGCAGGTAGCGCAATGACAGGCCGCAGGCCGTGGCGACGGCTTGCGGTGACAGGTCGGGGTCGCCGAGGTTTTGCAGCACGTAGTGCTCGACACGGGTCAGGTGCAACGTGCTGAGGTTGGAGCCTTCACTGCCCAGCACCCGTTCGTCCTGCTGCAAGGCCAGCAGCAGGGTCGCACTGGCCTGCTCCAGCAACAGGTGGCGGGCGGCTGCGGGGCTGGCGTCGAAGTGGCGCGCGCAGAGGTCCAGTTGCTCGACAAAGATGCGCCCAAGGCCTTGGCTGGCGTCGAAGCAGTGGCGGGTGTAGCGCTTGTGCCCGAGCAAGTTGGCCTTGAGCGCGCGTTCAGGCAGTTTCAGCACCCACAGGTCGTTCTCGGCCCGGTAATGGAAACGGTAAGGCGCGTCGCCGCGTTCGACGATGAAACCGCCCGGGCGGCAGCTCACTGGGTGGCCATCCTGCTCGAAGTGCACCTCGCTGCGGCTGGGCACGGTGACCAGGTAAAACGCGTCAGTGTCCTGGCCGATGTGCGCCTTGCTGCGGGAATAGCCAAGCTGGCTGGAGCGCAGGCGTGACAGGCTCAGCGGCGTGCTGGGGGTGCTCCAGCGCTGCAGGTGGCCATCGAAGGGTTGCCCGGCGGCAAATTCCAGGCTCAAGGGGAAGTAGGTGTCGTTGATGGCTTCGGCCCAGCGCGCCTGGCGTTCGGGTTGCGGCCAGCCGTGGGTCGACAGTTCTGTGGGCATGGGTTGTCCTTTTTCAAAGAGGGCAGCATTGAAAAAAGGAACTGCAGGCAAGCTACTCAAGCAGCTCTTGTTATTGTGCAAAAACGCCCGGCAGCGCAACGCTGCCGGGCGGGTGTCACGCCCATGATCGGCGCGTGCCGACCCTTTGATCAAGCCCCGCGTGTCACCCGGTACGTGGCCGAAGGTTCCAGGCAGGCCTGCCAGCCTGGCGGCACGACGATGTTGGTGGTGTCCTCCTCGATCACACAGGGGCCTTGCACCGTCTGCCCAGGCAGCAGGTGGTTACCGTTGAACACCGGGGTGTGCTGCCACTCGCCGTCGGCACTGAACAGCATCGGGCGCTCGCCCGCTGGGACTGCAGCAGGTGGCTGGGCCGGCCCCTGCAGTTCTGGCTGCGGTGGGCGCGGCAGGTGACCGATCACCGAGCACTCCAGGTTGACCAGTTCTACCGGGCTGTCGGGCTCACTGTACGAGTACAGCGTCTGGTGGCGAGCGTGGAAGGACTCGATCAACGCTGCCAGCCCGTCGCTGTCCAGGCTGTGACGCTCCAGCTCCACGCTGCACTCATGGATCTGCCCGCTGTAGCGCATTTCCAGGGTGTAGTGGCAGCTGCTGGCCTGGTCGCCGAAGCCGTCTTCACGCAGGTTCGCCAAGCCTTGCTGGCGCAGTTCGGCCAGGGCCTGGTTGAGCTGCGCGAGGTCGGCATGTTCGGCGTCCAGGCGCATCGACAGGCTGGTGAGCTGGTCGTAGCGCACATCCGAAAGGATCTGGCCGAAGGCGCACAAGCCAGAGGCCACCTTGGGGATCAACACGGTGTGCATGCCAATTTCTTCGGCCAGGCGCACCACGTGCATACCCGCTGCGCCACCCGCGCCGATCAGGGCGAAGTCGCGCGGGTCGTGGCCGCGTTCGATGGAGACACGGCGGATGCCGTTGACCATGTTCAGGTTGACCAGGGTGGTAATGCCAAACGCGGCGCGCTCAACACTGATGCCCAGCGGTTCGGCGATCTTGCTGCGGATGGCCTCCAGCGCAGCCTGGCGATTGAGCGTAATACTGCCGCCCAGCAACGCACGGTCTGGCAGGTAGCCCAGGGCCAGGTTGGCGTCGGTCACGGTGGGCTCACTGCCGCCTTTGCCGTAGCACACCGGGCCAGGCTTGGCGCCCGCACTGCGGGGGCCGACCTGCAGCATGCCGAACTCGTCGAGGTGCGCGATGGAGCCACCGCCGGCACCCAGTGTCTCCACCTGGATCATCGGCACGCCGATGCGCTGGCGCAGGAAGTCCACATCCTTGCTGAAGTTGGTGCGCCCGGCATTGGTCAGGGTGATGTCGAACGAGGTGCCCCCCATGTCCACGGTGATGACGTTGTCGATGCCAAACGGGCGGGCGACCGAGAGCCCCGCCTGGGGCGCCGAAGCCGGGCCGGAGTTGATGGCATTGACCGCGCGCTCACGCATCAGGTGGCCGGGCGCCAGGCCACCGTTGGACTGGAAGTAGCGCACCGGTTGCTGGGCGCCCAACGCCTCGAACAGGCTGTCGATACGCGCCACGTAGCGCGCCATCACCGGGCTCAGGTAGGCGTTGACCACGGTGGTGGAGGTGCGGGTGTATTCGCGGATTTGCGGGAACACTTCAACGCCTGTGCAAACGAACACCCCGGGCAGCGCTGCCCTGACCAGTTCGGCGGCACGCTGCTCATGGCTGGGGTTGCGCACCGACCAGAGGAAGGAAATGGCCACCGCTTCCACGCCTTCGGCGCGGAAGTAGTCGATAGCCTCATGCACCGCGCGCTCGTCCAGCGGGCTGTGCTCGCGGCCATCGCCGAGGATCCGGCCACCGATCGGGCGCCGCAGGTGACGCGGGGCGAGCATGTGCGCCGGCGGGTAGTGGGCGTCATAGCGGTGGCCCTCTTCCTTGTGGCCCAGGCGGATTTCCAGGCTGTCTTCGTGGCCCTCGGTGCACAGCAGGCCGACCTTGACCCCGGTGCGCTCGATCAGGGCGTTGAGGGCGACCGTGGTGCCGTTGATGCACAGGTCGCAGTTGGCGATGATCTCGGCCGGCGTGCGGCCGGTGGCGTCGGCGATTTGCGCCAGGCCCGCGCGGATGGCCAAGGTGCCGTCCTGCGGCGTGGAAGGGGCTTTGAACAGCTGCACGCCGCCATCGCGGTCAGCCAGGATGAAATCGGTGAAGGTGCCGCCGGCGTCGATGCCCAGGCGATATTGATTGCGCATGATGGGTCTCCGGTCAGTGCAGGTCGCGGGCAAGGCGGGTGGCGGTTTCATCGAGGTGGCCGTCAGCATCGACGACCACGCCGTATTCCAGGGCGGCGCCGTGGGGCGAGACCAGGCCGTTGCGCAGGTCTTGCAGCACGGCGGCTACCGGGCGGCGCAGGGGGTCGCCATAACCGCCGCCCCCCGGGTTGATGTTGATGATCCGCTCGCCGGGCTGGAGGGTGAGCATGGGGTTCTGGGTGTAGTGGTCTTCCGAGCCATCGGCATGACGGTGGATCAGGCGGCCGAGTTTGGGCTCCAGCAGGGCATTGCGGGCCCCGGCGGCGCCGGCGGTGGGCAGTTGGCGGCCCTCGCCGAAGCCGACCACGGTCATTGCGTGTTGCAGGGGCTCGATCTCCAGGCGGGTGCCGGAGCCGCCGCGAAATTCACCGGCGCCGCCACTGTCGGCCATCAGGCTGTAGCGGTGGATGAGTATCGGGTAGGCGTGCTCCAGCAGCTCGATGTCACCGCTCATCAAGGCACCGAAGCAGCACAGCGGCCCACAGGCATGCCAGCCATCCATGACTTTGTTGGCCCCCGCGCCGGCAATGATCGAGGCCAGGACCATGGTCACGTACTCGCTGTTGCCGTTACGTGGGTCGTGGCCGGCGATGTTGATGCCGCTGGTATGGCCCCAGGAGGCCGTGACCCGCTGCGGCGAGGCTTGCTCCAGTGCCGTGCGCACGGCATCGGCCAAGGTTTCCATCGGAGTCGTGGTGCAGTTGACGTGGGGCGCCGGTTCCTGGGCGTTGCACAGCGTGCCCTTGGCGCCGACATCGACCGTGACGCAGCGATACAGGCCTTCGTTGTAGGGCGGTGCGACCTGGGCGAACATCATCAGGCCAAGGTACACACCCGACACCGAGTTGCCCTCGTAGGAGTTGATGAAGTAGGGCACCTGCGGCGGGCTTTCGATACGCACATGGGCTTGCTCGCCGCGTATCTCGACATGCGCGGTGATGGCCAGTTCGCCCAGGCCGTGGCCGGCGTCTTCGAGCACGGCGGTGCCGCTGTAGTGGCCGTCCGGCACGTCACGCAGCAAGGCGCGCATGTGGCGGTCGGCCATGTTCTTCAGCTCGGCGATGCAGGCACGCACCTGCTCCACGCCGTACTTGTCGAGCAAGTCGAGCAGGTGCCGCTCACCGACTTTGCAGGCGCCGTATTGGGCGTTGAGGTCGCCCTCCTGATAGGGGCGGGCGCGCATGTTGGTGAGCATGAAGTTGATCACGTCTTCGCGGCGCTTGCCCTTTTCCCACAGTTTCACGGGCGGGATGCGCAGGCCTTCGGCGTAGATTTCCTTGGCGTCCGGGTTGTAGCCGGCCGGTACCGGGCCGCCGATGTCGGTCAGGTGGCCCTTGCACACGGTCCAGAACACCAGCTCGCCCTGGTAGTACACGGGCTTGTACATGCAGCAGTCGAGGATATGGCTGCCCTTGTACGCCGGGTCGTTGTGGTAGATCACGTCACCTTCGGCGATATCGTCACCGAAAAACTCGGCCACGCACTTCATGGCGGGGATCAGTGAACCCAGGTGGATGGGGATGTCCTGGCCTTGCAGGATCATTTCGGGGAGGTGATCGAACAACGAGTTCGAGTAATCATGTGCCAGGTTGAACACACTGGAGCGGCCGGTCTTTTCCAACGTCAAGGTCATTTCGCGCTGCGCTGTTTCCAGCGCACCCCGGACCACCGCAAGGGTGATCGGATCTACTGTTTTCATAGGTCACCAACGTTTGTTCTTGTGCTTTTGGGTGCGTGCCGCAGTGATCGGCGCGTGGTGACAGGCTACGGGGCGAGCGGGGTGGCTGACTTGTCGGTGGGTGTACTGCTTGTTGCGCTTGGGTGCACTGTTGTATGCGATCGCTAGCCCACTGTGGGAGCCGGCTTGCCGGCGATGCAGGCGACGCGGTGCATGGCACCGGCTTTGCCGGTGATCGCTGGCAAGCCAGCTCCTACAAGGCCCCAACAAAATCAGGGGTCAGGTATCTGCCTGCTTACCCAGCAACCGCTGCACCAGCCATTGCCCGGCTGGGCCGAGGGCGCGGCGGCGGGACCAGGCGATGTCCATGTCGACGCGGCGCGGATAACCGGCCACCTGCAATTCCACCAGGCCGCTGCCAAAGCGCGTGACCAGGGCCTTGGGCAGTTCTGCCCAGCCAAAGCCACGGGCGGCGAACTCCAGCAAGGTCAAGTAGTCGGGCGCCGACCAGGCCTGGCCGCGGTCGTGGTGCAGGCTGGGGGCGTAGGTCTTGATGTACAGCTGGCGTACGGTCTCCAGGTGCTGGCGCTGCACTGTGCGCAGCGCCGCCAGCGGGTGCTCGGCGCTCACGTACACACAAAACTCCGCCTGCTCAGGCAGGCGCGCCACGGCGACATCGGCGGGGTACTGGCGCTGCGCGGCAAGAATGCCGATCTGGGCCATGTCCTGCTGCACCAACTCGATCACGTCAGCGTCTTCCGAGGGCCCACAGCGCAGCTCGGTATGCGGGTAGCTGTGTGCGAAGCCGGCCATGACCGCGCTTTGGAAGGTGACGCTGTAGCTGTCCGACATCACCACCGAGACCAACGCTTCAACGTGCTCAGCCAGCCTCAGTGACAGGGCGTCGAGCCCGGCACTGGCGTCGAGGATCGCTTCGACATGGGGCAACACCTGGCGCCCGGCAGCATTGAGCGTAGGGTGGCGCCCGCCGCGGTCGAACAGGGGGCAGCCGATATCCGCCTCGAAATTGGCTATCGCAATGCTGACGGTGGACTGGCTTTTCTTCAGTTTGCGGGCCGCCGCAGAGAACGAGCCCAGCGCGGCGGCTTCGACAAAGGCAAGCAAAGCTTCAGGTGAGTAGCGCATAGGTATTGATAAAAACGATAGGAGCTATATCGCGAGTATCTGTTCCATCAAAGAAAATAGGAAGCACGTCTCAAGCAAATGATGGAATTCAAGATGAAAAAGGTCTCTTTCACCGAACGCATGGTCCATGCCGTAGGTTATGAAGTATTCGCTGTGCTGTTGTGCGCACCGCTGTTGTCCTGGGTGCTGGGCAAGTCGTTGGCAACGGCCGGGGGGCTGGCGGTGACCCTGTCAGTGATCGCCATGGCCTGGAACGTGGCCTATAACGCACTGATCGACCGCGTCGTGCAGACCGAACGGGTTGCCTGGAAGCCTTGGGCGCGTGTCGCCCATGGCCTGGGCTTCGAGGCAGGCCTGGTGGTGTGGTGCCTGCCCGTGGCGGCCTGGATGCTGGATATTTCGCTGCTTCAGGCGTTCATGGTCGAGTTGGGCTTCTTCGTGATCATCCTGCCCTACACCGTGGTGTACAACTGGGCGTTCGACAAAGCCCGGCACTATGTGGTCCAGCGCCAGGCCGCCGCCTGACGGCCTACTCCCCGCGCCCGATGCCCTCGGCATGCATGATTTGCGCGATGATTGGCACGGGGGTCATCAGGTGCGAGTGCATCATGGCGCTGGCGCGCTTGGCGTCGCGGGCCAGAATCGCCTCCACCAACGCCGCGTGCTCCTGGCGCTTGAGTTCAAGGGCCTGCTCGGAAAACACCGTCTGCGTCAGCCACAGATGCCGATAACGCTCGGCCTGGTCGAACAGGTAGGTGCGTGCCTGCAGTAAGTGCTTGGAGCCGCAGCCGGAGGCGATGGCGGTGTGAAACGCCTTGTGCCGCTCGTCCCAGACGTCCAGGCGCTGCTCGCGGGTTTTCACTTCCACCACTTTGGCCAAGGTATGCGAACAGGCCAGCACCGAGGCCTCCCAGGCGTCGTCGCCGCGTTCGATGGCCAGGCTGATGATCATGGCTTCCAGGTTGGCGCGGGCATCGTAGATGTCGTTCATCTCCGCCAGTGACATGGGGGCGACACGGTAGCCCTTCTGGCTGATGGCATTCACCAGGTGCTCGGCCACCAACTGCGAGAGCGCCTCCCGCAGAGGCCCTACACCCAGTTCATAGCGGTCTTTGAGGGTGCTCATCAAGAGCTTTTCCCCCGGCTTGAACACGCCACGGATGATGTCTTTCTTGAGCCTCTCATACCCGCTGAATGCTGAATTTTGTCGGGGCGCGAGCGCTTCCAAGGTCCTGTTCCTCAAAACGTTTTGCCGATCATACCGAAACCACTGGCGGACGAAAAACAATGGACATACTCGCTCTTTGTCTTCGTTTTATAAAAATGTAGACATTTTTGTTGAGTGGCGATATTTTTGCTTCGCCTGCACTGATCCAGATCACACACTGGGCGGCGCCACTCACTTTTTCTGCCAGGACCTAGCCATGAACGCTTTTACGCAGATCGACGAACTTGTCATGCCGTTGCCACTCGAACCGCGGGGTTACACCATCGCCCCTTCGAAGCAGTCGCCGCGTCTGCTTGAACTGACCTTTGCCCGCGAGACCGTGGAGGCGTTCGTCAAGGCCGTGGCCGAGTGGCCGGTGCAGGCGTTGGAGTACAAGTCGTTCCTGCGTTTCCGGGTGGGCGAAATCCTGGATGAACTGTGCGAAGGCACGCTGCGCCCGGTATTGCTCAACACCATCCTCGACCGCGCCAGCGGCGGCATGCTGATCACCCCGGTCGGGCTGGATGACGTGAGCCAGGCCGAGGACATGGTCAAGTTCACCACCGCCTGCGCCCACCTGATCGGTCGCTCCAACTACGACGCCATGAGCGGCCAGTACTACGCCCGCTTCGTGGTCGTGAACAGCGACAACTCCGACAGCTACCTGCGCCAGCCACACCGCGTCATGGAGTTGCACAACGACGGCACCTTCGTGAACCAGATCACCGACTATGTGCTGATGCTGAAGATCGACGAAAAGAACATGGAAGGCGGTAATTCGCTGCTGCTGCACCTGGACGACTGGGAAGACTGCGACGCGTTCTTCCGCCACCCGATGGCGCGCCGCGAGATGCGCTGGACCGCGCCACCGAGCAAGAAAGTGGCCGAGGACGTGTTCCATTCGGTGTTCGATACCGATACCGAAGGCCGGCCGACCATGCGCTACATCGACCAGTTCGTGCAGCCGGAAAACTTCGAGGAAGGTATCTGGCTGAACGCCTTGTCCGAATCGCTGGAGGGCAGCGACAAGAAACTTTCCGTTCCGGTGGCAGTGGGCAGCTTCGTCTTGATCAATAATCTGTTCTGGCTCCACGGCCGCGACCGCTTCACCCCGCACGATGGCTTGCGCCGCGAGCTGATGCGCCAACGCGGCTATGTCGCCTTCCCCAAGCCGCTGTACCAGCGCGGCCAGTAAACACGGCGCGGGAGGTAACACTGTGTACGACTTCATCATCATCGGCGGTGGCATTGTGGGCATGTCCACTGCCATGCACCTGATCAAGGTGTACCCGGACGCCAAGATTCTCCTGTTGGAGAAAGAGTCCGGCCCGGCCCGCCACCAGACCGGGCACAACAGCGGCGTGATCCATGCCGGGGTGTACTACACCCCTGGCAGCCTCAAGGCGCGCTTCTGCCTGGAAGGCAACAAGGCGACCAAGGCCTTTTGCACCGAGCACGGCATCGCCTTCGATGAGTGTGGCAAGCTGCTGGTGGCCACCAACGACCTGGAAATGCAACGCATGAAGGCGTTGTGGGAGCGCACCGCGGCCAATGGCCTGGAGCGTGAATGGCTGTCTGCTGCCGAGCTGCATGAGCGCGAGCCCAACATCGTCGGCCTGGGCGGGATCTTTGTCCCCTCCAGCGGCATCGTCAATTACGCCGAGGTCACGGCGGCCATGGGCCGTCAGTTCCAGCGTGCCGGTGGCGAGATCCGCTACAGCGCCGAGGTGATTGGCCTGGAAGAGCGCGCCAGTGAAGTGATCGTGCGTACCCGCAGCGATGAGTTCCACAGCCGCTTCCTGGTCACCTGCTCGGGGCTGATGGCCGACCGCGTGGTGAGCATGCTGGGCATCCAGACCAATTTCGTGATTTGCCCGTTCCGCGGCGAGTACTACTTGCTGCCCAAGCAGCACAACCAGATCGTCAACCACCTGATCTACCCGATTCCGGACCCGTCCATGCCGTTTCTGGGCGTGCACCTGACGCGGATGATCGACGGTACCGTGACCGTCGGGCCAAACGCGGTACTGGCGATGAAGCGCGAAGGTTATCGCAAGTCCGACGTCAGCCTTGGCGACATGTTCCAGACCCTGACCACACCCGGCATCCTCAAGGTGCTGGCCAAGAACCTGCGGCCGGGCCTGATCGAGATGAAAAACTCGCTGTTCAAGGGCGGCTACCTCAAGCAGGTGCAGAAGTACTGCCCGAGCATCACCAAGGACGACCTCACGCCATACCCGGCGGGTGTGCGGGCACAGGCGGTGTCACGCGATGGCAAGCTCATCGACGACTTCCTCTTCGTCAACTCCGCACGCAGCGTGAACGTGTGCAATGCGCCGTCGCCTGCCGCCACCTCTGCCATTCCGATCGGCGCCTACATCGTCGAGAAGGTCTGCGAACAAGTCAGCCGCCAAGGGGGCGGCTCGCTCAAGCCTGACTTGGCGGGCAAGCAGCGCGCTGCCAGCTGAGGCGGCAGCTAACCCCGGTGGATCTGCGTTTCGTTTTACTCAACCCGTCCTTGCCCTACTCACCATTTAGGGCAGGGCGGGCTTTTTCGCGCCCGCGTTCGCTAGCCATGCGTGCTGACGGCTTAGCGCGGGCATGACAAGAATAAGAAGGTAAGACCATGCAAACAGACAAGAACAATTTGAGTCATGGATTGAAATCGCGGCATGTCACCATGCTGTCCATTGCCGGGGTGATCGGCGCCGGCCTGTTCGTTGGCTCTGGGCGGGCCATCGCCGAAGCCGGGCCTGCAACCATCCTGGCCTATATCCTGGCCGGCGGGTTGGTGGTGCTGGTGATGCGCATGCTGGCGGAAATGGCAGTCGCTTCGCCCGACACCGGCTCGTTCTCCACCTATGCCGACCTCGCCATCGGCAAGTGGGCCGGCTACACCATCGGTTGGCTGTACTGGTGGTTCTGGGTGCTGATCATCCCCATCGAAGCCAACATTGCCGCCACCATCATCAACACCTACGTGCCGCAGATGGAGATCTGGGTATTGTCGTTGGTGATCACGCTGCTGCTGACCGCCACCAACCTGTTCAGCGTGAAAAACTACGGTGAATTCGAGTTCTGGCTGGCGCTGGTGAAGGTCATTGCCATCGTCGCCTTCATCATTCTGGGTGCCTGTGCCATTTTCGGCCTGCTGCCCAGCTCCGGTGTCAGCGGTGTTTCGCGCCTGTGGGATACCGGTGGGTTCATGCCCAACGGCTTTGGCGCGGTGCTCAGCGCCATGCTGATCACCATGTTCTCGTTCCTTGGGGCCGAGGTGGTGACCATTGCCGCTGCAGAGTCCGACGAGGCGGGCAAGCACATCTCCAAGGCCACCAACTCGGTGATCTGGCGGATTACGCTGTTCTACATCCTGTCGATCTTCATCGTCATCGCGCTGGTGCCCTGGACCGACCCACGGCTGGCCACTGAAGGCTCGTATGTCACGGTGCTGGATACGCTCGGCGTGCCGCATGCCAAGGCCATCATCGACTTCGTCGTGCTGACTTCGGTGACCAGCTGCCTCAACTCGTCGTTGTACACCGCCTCACGCATGGTCTATTCGTTGAGCCGCCGGGGTGACGCGCCGGCCTGTGCCCAGGTGACCAGCCGCAGCGGTACGCCGATTGTCGCGGTGCTGTTGTCTACCGGGGCGGCGTTCCTGGCGGTGATCGCCAACTACCTGGTGCCGGCCAAGGTGTTCGGCTTCCTGATGGCCAGCTCCGGCGCCATTGCCTTGCTGGTTTATCTGGTTATCGCCATTTCCCAGCTGCGCCTGCGCAAGCGTCTGACCGCCCAGGGCAAGACGCTGAGCTACCGCATGTGGCTGTTCCCGTGGCTGACCTGGGGCGTGATCCTGTTCATCAGCAGCGTGCTGGTGCTGATGCTGTTCCGCCCGGATCATCGCCTCGAGGTGGTTTCGACAATGGTGCTGGCGGTGTTCGTAGTGTGCTCGGGGTTGTTGATCACGCGCCGACGGGCGCGGGTGGCGCAAGGCAGTGCTGTGGGGCAGGGCGCCTAGGCGCCCGAAACACCCCGAACAGACGAACGTTGCATCACAGACGAGCAAGATCCATCAGGCTGTGAGAGGATGACCGCCACCTCCACGGCTCGGCCACAGGACCCCAGAACTCAAGCCTGATGAAGACTCCAAAAAGAATCGAACCCCTGATCGAAGACGGCCTGGTCGACGAAGTACTGCGACCTTTGATGAGCGGCAAGGAAGCAGCCGTCTACGTGGTGCGTTGCGGTACCCAAGTGCGCTGCGCCAAGGTCTACAAAGAAGCCAACAAACGTAGCTTCCGCCAGGCCGCCGAGTACCAGGAAGGCCGCAAGGTCCGCAACAGCCGCCAGGCCCGGGCCATGGCCAAAGGCTCCAAATACGGCCGCAAAGAGGCCGAGGATGCCTGGCAGAACGCCGAAGTGGCGGCCCTGTTCCGCCTGGCCAGTGCCGGTGTCCGGGTGCCCAAGCCTTATGATTTCCAGGATGGCGTACTGTTGATGGAGCTGGTGACGGACGCCGATGGCGATGCCGCGCCACGCCTTAACGACGTGCACCTGGAGGCCGACGAGGCCCGCGAGTTCCATGCATTCGTCGTCCGCCAGATCGTGTTGATGCTGTGTGCGGGGCTGGTGCATGGTGACTTGTCCGAGTTCAACGTGTTGCTTGGCCCTGAAGGCCCGGTGATCATCGACTTGCCGCAGGCGGTGGATGCGGCCGGTAACAACCATGCGTTCAGCATGTTGCAACGTGACGTGGGCAACATGGCGCTGTACTTCGGCCGCTTCGCCCCCGAGCTCAAGAGCACCCGTTACGCGCAGGAAATGTGGGCGTTGTACGAGGCCGGCGAACTGAAACCGGACAGCCCGCTGACCGGCGAGTACGAGGAGGATGACGAGGCTGCCGATGTGGATGGCGTGTTGCGTGAAATCGACGCCGCACGGCTCGACGACGCCCGCCGCCGGGCGGCGCTGGCCGATGCTGAGCGCGGCCCGGTCAAGGGCGAAGAGCCGCCACCGCCCTGGTTGCAGTAAACAGTCACCCACAGGTACAGCGCCGCTTTTACCCAAAGCGCTGTACCTGATGGGCGCCCCCCCCTGTGGGAGCGGGTTTACCCGCGAAGGGGCCGGCACACGCGCTGCAAACTCCCGCTATTACCCCCACCGCAAGACACAATCTCGTCATTCAGCCTTTTCACTGAAGCTCAACAGGCATATGGTGTACGCCGTCCATATTCCCTGGAGCTGTCATGTCCAACCGTTTCCCCTCCGTTCGTCCGCGCCGTCTGCGCCAGAACGAATCCCTGCGCTCGATCTTCCAGGAAACCGAGTTTCGCCTTGAAGACCTGATCCTGCCGATCTTCGTCGAAGAAGGCATTGACGATTTCGTGCCGATCACCAGCATGCCCGGCGTAAACCGCATCCCTGAAAAGCTGCTGGCGCAGGAAATCGAGCGCTACGCCCGCGCCGGCATCAAGTCGGTGATGACCTTTGGTGTCTCGCACCATCTGGACGAGGTTGGCAGTGACACCTGGAACGAAAACGGCCTGGTGGCGCGCATGGCGCGTATCTGCAAGGACACCGTGCCGGAAATGATCGTGATGTCCGACACCTGCTTCTGCGAATACACCAGCCATGGCCATTGCGGCGTGGTGCACGACCACGGCGTGGACAACGACGCCACCCTGGCCAACCTGGGCAAGCAGGCCGTGGTCGCGGCCGCAGCCGGTGCTGACTTCATCGCGCCATCGGCGGCGATGGACGGCCAGGTCCAGGCAATTCGCGGCGCCCTGGATGCCGCAGGCTTCCATGACACCGCCATCATGGCCTACTCGACCAAGTTCGCCTCGTCGCTCTATGGCCCCTTCCGCGAAGCGGGCGGCACTGCGCTCAAAGGCGACCGCAAGAGCTACCAGATGAACCCGATGAACCGCCGCGAAGCCGTGCGCGAATCGTTGCTCGACGAGCAGGAAGGGGCCGATGTGCTGATGGTCAAGCCGGCCGGTGCCTACCTGGACGTGATCGCCGACATCCGCGCGGCCTCGCGCCTGCCGCTGGCGGCGTATCAGGTCAGTGGCGAGTACGCGATGATCAAGTTCGGCGGTCTCGCCGGTGCCATCGATGAAGGGCGTGTGGTGCGTGAGAGCATCGGTGCCATCAAGCGCGCCGGTGCCGACCTGATCCTGACCTACTTCGCCATGGACCTGGCCCGCGAAGGCATCTGATCAGTAAAAGGTATTCGCGGCCCTCCAAGGGCCGCCAATACCCGCAGATGGCCTCTAGCCACAAAAAATTTACTAAGCGCTGAATTATTTTGTGTCCCTTTGTCTCTGATGCCATAGAGCATTCAGTGACAAGGAAATGGGCATGAAATCTCGCAAGAAAAGCGTCAAGCCAATTGGCTTGAAAGATATCACCATCGTCGACGACGCCAAGATGCGTAAAGCGATCACCGCTGCCGCACTGGGCAACGCCATGGAGTGGTTCGACTTCGGCGTTTATGGCTTCGTCGCTTACGCGCTCGGCAAGGTGTTCTTCCCCAACGCCGACCCCAGTGTGCAAATGATCGCCGCCCTGGCGACGTTCTCGGTACCGTTTCTGATTCGCCCGCTGGGTGGGTTGTTCTTCGGCGCCCTGGGCGACAAGTTCGGCCGGCAGAAGATTCTCGCCGCGACCATCGTGATCATGTCGTTGAGCACCTTTGCCATCGGCCTGATACCGTCTTACGCCACCATCGGCATCTGGGCGCCCATCCTGCTGTTGCTGGCCAAGATGGCCCAGGGCTTTTCGGTGGGCGGTGAATACACCGGGGCGTCGATTTTCGTCGCCGAGTACGCACCCGACCGTAAACGCGGCTTCCTCGGCAGCTGGCTGGATTTCGGCTCGATCGCAGGCTTTGTGCTCGGCGCAGGTGTGGTGGTGTTGATTTCCACCGTGCTGGGCGAGGAGAAGTTCCTTGAGTGGGGCTGGCGCCTGCCGTTCTTCCTGGCCCTGCCGCTGGGCATCATTGGTCTGTACCTGCGCCATGCGCTGGAAGAAACACCGGCGTTCCAGCAACACGTCGAGAAGCTTGAGCAGGGCGACCGCGAAGGCCTGGCCTCCGGCCCCAAGGTGTCGTTCAAGGAAGTCGCCACCCAACACTGGCGCAGCCTGGTGACTTGCATTGGCGTGGTGATCGCCACCAACGTCACGTACTACATGCTGCTCACCTACATGCCCAGCTACCTGTCGCACAACCTGCATTACAGCGAAGACCACGGGGTGCTGATCATCATCGCGATCATGGTCGGCATGCTGTTCGTGCAACCGATCATCGGCCTGCTCAGCGACAAGTTCGGCCGCCGGCCTTTCATCATGGTCGGCAGTGTCGGCCTGTTCGCGCTGGCCATCCCGGCCTTCATGCTGATCAACAGCGGCGCGCTCGGGCTGATCTTTGCCGGGCTGTTGATCATTGCCGTGCTGCTGAACTTCTTCATCGGCGTGATGGCGTCGACATTGCCGGCGATGTTCCCCACGCATATCCGCTACAGCGCGTTGGCCAGTGCCTTCAACATCTCGGTGCTGATCGCGGGGCTTACCCCGACCTTGGCGGCCTGGCTGGTGGAAAGCACCGGCAACCTGTACATGCCGGCGTACTACCTGATGGTGATCGCGGCCATCGGCCTGATCACGGGCTTGACCATGAAAGAGACCGCCAACAAGCCGCTGCGCGGCGCAGCGCCTGCCGCGTCGGACATCGATGAAGCGCGCGAGCTGTTGCAGGAGCACCACGACAATATCGAGCAGAAGATCGAGGACATCGACACGCAGATCGCCGAGCTTGAGGCCAAGCGCAAATTGCTGGTGCAGCAACACCCGCGCATCGATTAAGGGGCGGGCCGAGGGTTTTTCGGCGCTACCCGCAGCGTTTGATTAACGCGGCATGTAGCCGCGTTGCCAAGAGCGTGGAATGAACCGTGTCACCAGGGCCAGCAGGCACGCCAGCGCGCAACTGCCTGCCAGCGCCTGCAGGCCCAGTTGGTGCTCAAGCCAGGCGCCCAGTGCGGCGCCCAGCAGCATGCCAGCCCAAGGCACCAGCTGTACCCGCCAGCCATTGCGCCGTTCGCCCAGCAACCAGCGCCCCAAGCCGCGGCCGAAGCGGGACAGGGCGCCGGTCACATAGGTCAGGCCGATCGGCAGGCCATTCACTTGTTCAACCACGGCATTGATCATGCCCATCGCCAGCGTCGCTGCCAGCAGCGCCGGAAAGGTGGCGGGCAGGGGCCAGGCCGCCGCCATGCCAAGCAGTACGGCGACCACCAGCAGCACCGGCCAGGCGCGGCGTCGGCAGGCCCGGGCCAGTATCACGCCCAGGGCATTGCCTGCGACAAAGCCGAGCACCGCGCCACTAAGGCGCAGCACCATGGCCAGGTCCGCCTCGCTGATGGCCACTGCCAGACGGGTGGTGTTGCCACTCATGAACGACACGAAATCACCCAGCGCCAGCAGGCCGATAGCATCCGTCATGCCGGCCAGTACCGACAGCGCGGCGACCAGCCCCAGGCCCACGCGACCGCGCAGGGCCTGCAGCTTCAGCCGTCGTGCGTTGCGGGCGGGCAGTACGTTGGGCAGCATGCTCAGCGCAGCAGCGTTTCGCGGGCCAGCGTGCCCTTGAGCGTTCGCTCGATCACATCGACCAGCACCATGGTCTGGTGGTCCACTTCGATGTTGAGCAGCTCGCCGGCCTTGTAATGGGCGAAGGTGGTCTGGCGCAAGGTCTCGGGGATCAGGTTGATGGTGATGACGTTGTCATCGACATCGGCGACGGTCAGGCTGCAACCGTTGACCCCCAGGAAGCCGCGGGGGAATACGTACTTAGCCCATTGCGCTGGCATGCGGAAACGGATGAACGCACCGGTCTCTTCGATCACCTGTTCGACGATCTCGGCGGTGGTGGCGATGTGCCCGGCCATCAGGTGGCCGCCAACCTCGGCGTTCATCTTCGCCGAGCGCTCGATGTTCACGCTTTGGCCGGCCGTCAGGCAGCGCAGGTTGGTGCGTTCGAGGGTGGCATTCATGGCGTCGAACTTCACCTGGGTGCCGTCGATCTCGGTGACTGACAGGCACGTGCCCTCGACACTGACGCTGGCGCCGATCTTGAGGTCGTCGAGCAGTTCAGGGGTGAGGTCGACCGTGAACTGCCGGTGGCCTGGGTAAGGGGTCACAGCAAGCAGCGGGCGAACGGCCTGGACGATGCCGGTGTACATGGAAATTGCTCCTGGGCACGGGAAAATGAAGTCCCCCGGAAGCTATGCCTCTGAAGCGGTAAAAGCAAGGCGGCCGCTGCCCCTCACACATGCCCGCTGCTGTTCACGATGCGCAGGCACAGCGCCTCGTACGGCTCCAGGTTGACCATCAAGCGCCCATCTTCGGTCAAATCCCCCTCGACCGTCTCGTTGATCATGTCCACCACCGTTCCCGGTGTGAAGCCGGTCAAGAGCAGCTCCTCGGCAATGACCGTCTGGCCAAAGTTCAGTGCGCTGATCTGGATGCCGCGCCCCGCTGGCAGCTCGTGCACCATCACCAGCAAACCAGGGCTACTGACCTCGGGCACCAGCACTTGGCGGCTGGTGGCGATGCCATAGGCCTGGCGCACGGCCAGCAGTTTTTTCACCTTGCTGGCGAACGAGTCGCTGTTCTCGAGCTGGCTGTCGAGGCTGCCGTAGAGCGCCCGCGCCCGGGGCATGCCGCGCACCGACGCCTCAGCGTCGGGGGCGAGCCCGGCCAGGTCGTAGCCGCCACGGTGGATCCAGCGGGTGTCGCCATCGAGCATCCGTTCGGCCACCGCCTCGGCAGGCAAGGGCAGGGCGCCGACCAGGTCCCAGCCGGACAGTGCGACCACACCGGGCTGCATGGCGTTGTACATCACCAGCAGCAGGTGGATTTTCTGGATGCGCTCGATATCCGCTGCGTCGATCTGCGCAAGGTCGCGGATACCCAGCGCGGCGGTGATCAGGCTGGCGGTGGTGCAACTGATGCCATTGGTGACGAAGCGCAAGTTGTAGGGGGCATGTTCGCCAGACAAACGCTCATAGATTTCTTCGCGAATGTGCTCGCGCAAGATATTGCCAGGCAAGGTTTGGCCCTTGAACAGGTACATGTCATGGGCATGCAGCGTCCAGAAGTGCACCAGCTCGACGGTCAGCTCGTCATGGTTTTGCAGGGCGTGGATCAAGGACGCCGGGTCGATGCCAAACGCGTGCATTTCCTTGAGCATCAGGCGCAGGAACTCGGTGTCGCCGGTCAGCAATGCATGCTGGTAGGCGGGGCGGGTGATGAAGTCATAGGACAGATCGGCGCCGCCCGTGGACATCTGGGCAATGTCGTCGATTGTCAGGTTAAGCTCCTGAAAGCTGAACCCGCCCGCCTTGCGAATCATGCCGCCAATCAACTGGTTGCCGACGATCGACAGCGGGTGGCTTTCGGACCAAGCGGTGCCCTGGAGCCGCGTTTCCACCCCGAGAAAACCATTGGCATCCAGGCGCAGGCCACGCGCGCCCAGGCAGTCCAGCGCATGCAGGGCATCCCCGATGATCATCTGCTGGGCGGCGAAGGTTGGGTCGAGCCAATTGAGCGACGGCTGCCCTTCCTTGAAGTAGTGCAGGTACACCCAGCGCCGGGTCTTGCCATCGACGCCGGTGATGGGCGGGGTGACGCTCCAGTCGGTCTCCTTGACCCCAGGCTCGAAGAAGATCACCCGCTGCAACTGGCCGACGATGTAGTGGCGGGCCTTGAGCTCGTCGCACACAGCCGGCAACAGGTTGACCGCATCACGGCCTGCCGGCACCTCGGGCAGCAGCGGCCAGTCTTCCTCGCGCACTTCGACCATGTGGTAGAGCCCAGGGTAGGCCCCGTGTGCCAGCTCAGCCAGGCGGAAGTCGGCACCTTTGCCGGTGTGCGAAGGGATCAGGTCATCGATGGTCACAGCGTTATGCGCAGCGGCCATGCGGCTCATCTGGATCAAGTCCTGCTCGCTGCCGTAGAGCGGGTCGATGTCGAAGCTGATGCGGTCGAAGTTACCGTCCACGCTGGGGGTGAACTCGCGGCCACGCACGCCGCCGGACTGTTTGATCGGGCCAGTGTGCACGCCTTGTATGCCAATTTCCGACAAACGCTTCCACAGCGCCTCGTGGGCCAAGGCCGCCAGCACTGAGCCGCCCTCCGGGGCAATGATGGCGTCGGGGTAGACCGTCAGCCACACCGAGGCGATTTCAGTGGCGCGGCGGGGCTGGGCTTCGGCGTAGGGGTTCTGCCACAGGCGCGATTGCCCCGAATACAGGCGGGCCCGTTCCTGGGAGGCCTTGAGCATGGAACGGTCTTCGAGCCACTTAATGTATGACGGGTCGGGTTGGGTCATCTCGCGTCCTCTCTGCGTGTCGGCACCGGCCAAAGTTATGACGGCATTGCAGGCGGAACGTTCGGCGTGAAACGCAGTGGCTGCAATCTTCAAGCTTGCTTCGCCCCAGTGGGAGCAACTGTCTTGTGGTGCTTGTTTGGCGTCATTGCCGGCAAGCCAGCTCCCACAGGTGCGGCGCTAGACTTGGAGGCTACACAGTTCGGGTAGGAGCCGGCTTGCCGGCGATTGGGCTGCAAAGCAGCCCCCCGGCTCAACGCCGCGCCGACAACTGCTGCGGTGCCAGAAATGCACCATGAAAGTAGTTGCGCAACGCCTGCATCGCCGGGCTGAACGCCCGCTCGCGATGCCAGGCCAGGCCCACGCTCATCGGCGTGACCGGGTCGCTGATGGTCACCGTCTCGATCCGTTTGCCCTCCAGCGACCAGGGCCTGTGCACCAAATCAGAGAGGATCGCCACGCCGCTGCCATTGGCGACCATGCTGCGCACGGCCTCCACCGAGCTGGTCCGCACGCGCACGCTGGGCCGCTGCCCGGCCTGCTCCCAGTAACGCATGGCACTTTGTTCGGCTTCGTCCACGGTCAGCAGAATGAACGGTTCGCTGGCCACATCGGCCAGGCTCACCGCCGAGCGCTCGCACAGCGGGTGGTGGCCGGGCAGCCACAGCCGGCGCTCGGAGTTGAACAGGGTTTCCGAGACGATATCCGGGTGGGTGAGGTTGGCGGTGAGCACCACGGCCATGTCGAAGCGCCCCTCCAGCAGCCCTTGCTCGATCGCGCTGCGCTCCTGCTCATGCACTTCCAGGGTCACGTCCGGGTGCCAGTGTTCGAGGCGTTGCAGGTGGTGTGGCAAGAAGTAGCCAATCACCGTATAGCTCGCCGCCAGGCGCAGCAGGCCGCTGGCGCGCACGTCTGGCAGCGGGCTGTTCAGCGCATCGTCGACGCTGCGCAAAATCACGTAGGCGCGGTTCAGAAAGTGCCGGCCCGCCTCGGTCAGGCTCATGCCCTGGGCCGAGCGCTGGAACAGCAGCACGCCGAGCATCGCTTCGAGTTCCTTGATTGCGGTGGTCACCGCCGACTGGGAAATGTTCAGGTGGATCGCCGCCTGTGAAATCTGGCCGATCTCGGCAGTGGCGACGAAGTAGCGGACCTGGCGCAGGGTCAATGACACGGTTGGCTCCCGGTGTATCTGATTTTCAGAAGACACCCTATCTGTTTATAGATCTTCCCAAGGGGGTGTGGAAAATCTAACGTGGCTTGCATGCAGTCACAAGTGCCAGGAGATACGTTCATGCAGGTGGTGGATTTCAATTCGGACATGGGTGAGGGCTTCGGCCCGTGGACCATCGGTGATGGCGTCGACAACGAGCTGATGGCTTTTATCAGCTCGGCCAACATCGCCACCGGCTTCCATGCCGGCGACCCCGGCACCATGCGCCGCACTGTCGAGCGGGCCAAGGCGCTGGGCGTGGGCGTCGGTGCACACCCAGGCTTTCGTGACCTGGTCGGTTTCGGCCGCCGGCACATCAATGCCACCGCCCAGGAGCTGGTCGACGACATCCTGTATCAACTGGGTGCGCTGCGTGAAATCGCCCGTGCGCAAGGTGTGACCTTGCAGCACATCAAGCCCCACGGCGCGTTGTACATGCACCTGGCGCGCGATGAGGTGGCGGCCCGGCTGCTGGTGCAGAACCTGCGCGTGGTCGAGCCGCAATTGCTGTTGTACTGCATGCCAGGCTCGGTGATCTGCCGTATTGCCGAAGAACTTGGCCAGCCGGTGGTGCGCGAGTTCTATGCCGACCGCGAGTACGATATGAGCGGCTCCATCGTGTTCACCCGCAACGTGCGCGGCTACCAACCCGAGGCCGTCGCCGAGCGCGTGCTGCGCGCTTGCCAGCAAGGCCTGGTGCGCACGGTCGAGGGGCAGGACCTGGCCATCACGTTCGATTCCATTTGCCTGCACAGCGATACCCCCGGCGCACTCGACCTGGTCGAGGCAACGCGCAAGGCGCTGGATCAGGCCGGTATCGAGGTGCGTGCGCCACGCTGAGTTTTACCGGCACCTGGCGCACCTAGGCCGGGGCCGCTGCATCGATTTGATTTCGCCTGCCTTTCTATAAAGATTCCAAGAAAAGGAACAGTCATGGCCGAGCCGGTTGCTTCTACCCCGATCCGCTACAGCTTCGGTGCCGACGAGCACCTGTTTGCCGAAGTCAGTGACAGCATGTCGCTGGAGGCCTTTTTCAAAGGCATGGCCGTCACCCGCGCGGTGGAGCGGCTTGGCCTGGAGGGCGTCCTCGACGTGTGCCTGGCCAACGCGTCGTTCCAGATCCGCTTCGACCCTGACCGTATTGCCCCCGAGGCCCTGCTCGAAGCCGTACGCGGCGCCGAGGCAGAGGCGGTGGCCGAGCGCTCGTTGCACACCCGCATCATCGAAATCCCGGTGCTGTACAACGACCCCTGGACCCACGAAACCCTGATGCGTTTTCGCGATCGCCACCAGGACCCGAGCAGCACCGACCTTGAATATGCGGCGCGGGTCAACGGCCTGGCCGATGTCGAGGCGTTCATCGCCGCCCACAGCGGCGCACCCTGGTTCGTGTCGATGGTCGGCTTCGTCGCCGGCCTGCCGTTCATGTTCCAGATGGTCGAGCGCGAGCGGCAACTGCAGGTGCCCAAGTACCTGCGCCCACGCACCGACACGCCCAAGCTGACCCTCGGCCATGGCGGGTGCTTCGGTTGCATCTACTCGGTGCGCGGGGCGGGGGGCTACCAGATGTTTGGCGTCACCCCGGCACCGATCTACGACCCGCAGCAGACGCTGGCCTACCTCAAGGCGCACATGGTGTTCTTCCGCCCGGGTGACATCGTGCAGTTCAAGCCGATCGACCGCCGCGCCTATGACCAGGCGGTGGCGGATGTGGAAGACGGTTGCTTCAACCTGCGCATTCGTCCGGTGGCGTTCTCCCTGGATGCCTTCCTCGCCGACCCAGTCGGCTACCCCAAGACGCTGCAGGAGGTGCTGGCATGATCAAGGTACTCAAACCCGGCCTGGCCACCTCGGTACAGGACCTCGGTCGCGAGGGGTATTACCACCTGGGCATTCCGCCTTCCGGGGCGCTTGACCAGTACGCTTTGAGCGCAGCCAACCATCTGGTCGGCAACCCGGCAGGCGCCGCGGGGCTTGAATGCGCGCTGGTGGGCCCAGAACTTGAGTTCCAGCAGGATGCGCTGGTGGCAGTGTGCGGCGCGCAGATGCCGGCATTGCTCGACGGCCGTGAGCAGCGCCCCGACACCGCGTTCGCGGTCAGGGCAGGGCAGGTGTTGCGCTTCGGTTTCCCCACGGCGGGTGCCCGGGCGTACCTGGCCGTCGCCGGCGGTATCGATGTGCCCGAGGTGCTCGGCAGCCGATCGACCTACGCGCTGGGGGCCTTGGGTGGGCACCATGGGCGAAAGTTGCTGGCAGGCGATGTGCTGCCAGTCGGTGTGCCCAGCGGCAAGACCCGCGCCGGCGCAAGCCTGCCGATGGCGTTGCGACAGTCGCTGGGTGGCGAAGTGGTGTTGCGGGTGGTCCCAGGCTTGTATTTCCATCGCCTGACCGACGCAGCAGCGCAGCGCTTTTTCACCGAGGCGTGGACCGTCGGCTCCGAGGCAGACCGAATAGGCTACCGCTACAAAGGCGGCAGCCCATTGAGTTTCCAGCCGCGTGAGCAGCCGTTTGGCGCCGGCTCGGACCCCTCGAACATCGTCGACAGCTGCTACCCGATCGGCTCGATCCAGGTGCCGGCGGGGCTGGAGCCGATCATTCTGCACCGCGATGCGGTGTCCGGAGGCGGGTATGCCATGATCGGCACCGTGATCAGTGCCGACCTGGACCTGGTCGGGCAGATGCAGCCTAATCAGCAGGCGCGGTTTTTGCCGGTGAGCCTGGAGCAAGCGTTGGAGGCGCGGCGGTCGTACAAGAAGAAGCTGGGGTGTGTTGCCAGGCTGTTTGGCTGAGTGCTGGGGCGGGATCTTGCTTGCCCGTTATCGGTCAGAGGATTTCGGTATTCTCTGGCCGTTCTCGTTTATTTGCTTACCGCGCTGCGCAGCCACCTCCAGCGCCTGCCCATCCCGCTGCTTACCCTGGCGCGCCAGGCCTTCGAGCTGGGGTATCAGCATCCCTTCCGGCAAATGCCGCCAGAACCGCCCCGGCATGTGCAGGCGCAACGCGTCCGGGTTGAGGCGGGCGGGGTTGAAGGTGTGGCGATAGTAGGTGCGCCACAGCTCGGCGCCGGGGTCGTCGGCATTGCGTGCCCATTGCCGCCACTCGTCAGGGCAGGTGCGCCGGTAGTCGAAGGCCTGGCCGTCGAAGCGGATAGCGTCGGCAGGGGTGGCGATCAACCAGCGTTGCCGGCCCAGGCGGTCGGCGAAATGCGCACTGGCCCTGTGCAGGATATCGTGGGCGGGTTCGTAGTAGGCGACCAGGTCCAGTTGCAGCTGCTGCGCCAACGCTTCGGGTAGCGGCACGAAGCGTACAAAGGCATGCAGGTGATGGGCTTCACGGCTGACCTGTTTGATGCGCCGGTGCAATTCGCTGCCCAGGCGATCGCCGGCCAGCATCGCGGTGCGGTCACCATGGGCCACGCGCCAGAGCACTTCGTACAGCAGGTTCCAGCGTTGCTCGCCGCGGTAGCAGGCTGCCTGCTCCAGCTGGCTCAGTAGCGCTGCCGGCACTTTGCCGCGAAACGGGCCGGGGCCTTGGGGCAGCGGTGCAGGGATGGCCAGCAGATCATCGATCGGGCCTTGTGACCAGGTGACGTCGGCTGGGTCAATGCCATGGCCCAGCAGCGCTCGGGCTTGGTCACGCCAGGTGGCGAAGCTGTCATTGCAGTCGAGCGCGATCATCCCCATAACCCCATTTGCACCGGTGCCTGGGGTTCGCGCAGGCGTTCGCGCAGCAGGCCGCTGCGCAGCTCGGCCTGGGCCGGGCGGTAGTCACTGGTGACGATGAATGGGCGCGCTTTGTCCAGCACGCAGCGCAGTTGAATCAGGTCGTCGTAGCGGATGCGCCGCTCTCGTCGCAGCGCTACCAAACGCTGCACGCTGCGCAGGCCGATGCCCGGGATGCGTGCCAGCAGGGCTGGCTCGGCGCGGTTCACATCCAGCGGGAAGACCTCACGGTTGGCCAGCGCCCACGCAAGCTTCGGGTCGATGTCCAGTGCCAGGTTGCCGCTTTGCGCCAGCAGTTCGCCGGCCTTGTAGCCATAGCCACGCAGCAGGAAGTCGGCTTGGTACAGGCGGTGTTCCCGCAGCAGCGGCGGCGCTGCCAGGGGCACACTGTCGGGGCTGTCGGGGATCGGGCTGAAAGCCGAGTAGTACACCCGCTTGAGGCCGTATCCTTGGTACAAGGACTCGGCATTGCGCAGCAGGGTGCTGTCGTCGGTGGCGTCTGCGCCGACGATGACCTGGGTGCTTTGCCCGGCCGGGGTAAAGCGCGGCGCCTTGGGTTCGTTGGCCACGGCTTGCTGGCCGTGGTGGATGACCGCCATGGCCTGGCGGATGGTGTGCGCGTGTTTCTCAGGGGCCAGGCGCTTGAGGCTGGCGTCGGTCGGTAACTCGATGTTGACGCTCAGGCGGTCGGCCAGGCGCCCGGCTTCTTCGATCAGCAGCGGGTCGGCATCGGGGATGGTCTTGAGGTGGATGTAGCCGCGGAAGTTGTGCTCCTCGCGCAGCAGGCGTGCCACGCGGATCAATTGCTCCATGGTGTAGTCGGCCGAGCGGATGATGCCCGAACTGAGAAACAGGCCGCTGATGCAGTTGCGCCGGTAGAAGTCGAGGGTCAGGCGCACCACCTCTTCTGGAGTAAAGCGCGCCCGCGGCACGTTGCTGGAGCGCCGGTTGACGCAGTACTGGCAATCGTAGAGGCAGAAGTTGGTCAGCAGCACCTTGAGCAGCGATACGCAGCGCCCGTCCGGGGTATAGCTGTGGCAAATGCCCATGCCATCGGTGGCACCCAGGCCTTCGCTGCCGCGCGAACTACGCTTGGGTGCACCGCTGCTGGCGCAAGAAGCATCGTACTTGGCGGCGTCGGCAAGAATGCCGAGTTTGGCGATGAGTTGCATGGCGGCTGACTCGAAATACTGAATATTCATACAGTATTTTGAGAATGCCCTGATTGCAAGCCCCATCGATGAAGGCCGTGGATCAATGCCCGAGTAAATCCGTCAGCTAAGCTTGTGCTGGACTTACGGACAGCAACGAGGCGCGCGGGAGAGGACATGAAAATCACGATCGAAGCGAAGCGGGCGCTGGCCGGCCTGGCGCTGGCCATGGGGTTGGGCGCAGTCATGCTCAACGCCCAGGCCGCTGAAACCAAAAAGGTCGATGTACTGCTGGTGGGCGGCGGCATCATGAGTTCGACCCTGGCTATCTGGCTCAACGAGCTGGAGCCCGGCTGGTCGATGGAGATGGTCGAGCGCCTGGACAAGGTGGCCGAAGAAAGCTCCAACGGCTGGAACAACGCCGGTACCGGCCACTCGGCCTTGGCAGAGCTGAACTACACGCCAGAAAAAGATGGCAAGATCGACATCAGCAAGGCCGTGGAGATCAACGAGTCCTTCCAGATCACCCGCCAATTCCTTGCCTGGCAGGTCAAGCAGGGCGTGTTGAAGAACCCCCATTCCTTTATCAACACCACGCCGCACATGAGCTTCGTCTGGGGCGACGACAACATTCGCTTCCTGAAGAAGCGTTATGAGGCGTTGCAAGCCAGCCCGCTGTTCAAGCCCATGCAGTATTCCGAAGACCACGAACAGATCCGCAAATGGGTGCCCTTGATGATGGAGGGCCGCGACCCCAATCAGAAATTGGCCGTGACCTGGACGCCGATCGGTACCGACGTCAACTTTGGCGAGATCACTCGGCAGTATGTGGGATACCTGCAGACTCGGCCTAACTTCGACCTCAAGCTGTCGAGCGAGGTACAGGACATCACCCGCAACGACGACGGCTCCTGGCATGTCGAGTACAAGAACCTGAAAGATGGCAGCCAGGCTGCCACCGATGCCAAGTTCCTGTTCATCGGCGCCGGCGGCGCGGCGCTGCCCCTGTTGCAGAAGTCGGGCATCGATGAAGCCAAGGACTATGCCGGTTTCCCGGTCGGTGGTTCGTTCCTGGTCACCGATAACCCGGCCATTGCCCAGCGCCACATGGCCAAGGCCTATGGCATTGCGGCAACCGGCGCGCCGCCGATGTCGGTACCGCACCTGGACACCCGTGTCCTCGATGGCAAGCGCATGATCCTGTTCGGGCCGTTTGCTACCTTCTCGACCAAGTTCCTCAAGCAGGGCTCGTTGCTCGACCTGTTCGCCAGCGCCAGTGTTCACAACGCCTGGCCGATGGTGAGGGTAGGGGTACGTGAGTTCGATCTGGTGCAATACCTGGTCGGTCAGGTTTTGCAGTCGGACGATGACCGCTTCGAAGCACTGCGCACCTACTTCCCCGAGGCCAAGAAGGAAGACTGGCGCCTGTGGCAAGCCGGCCAGCGGGTGCAGATCATCAAGAAGGACGAGGCCCAGGGTGGGGTGCTCAAGCTGGGTACCGAAGTGGTCACGTCCAAGGACGGCAGCATCGCCGGCCTGCTTGGGGCCTCACCGGGTGCCTCGACCGCGCCGCCGATCATGCTGGATGTGTTGAACAAGGTGTTCAAGGACAAGGTGGCCTCGCCGCAGTGGCAAGCGAAGATCAAGCAGATCGTGCCGTCTTACGGCATTCGCCTGAACGAGCACCCGGACAGGGTGCAGCAGGAGTGGACGTATACCAATGAGGTGCTGCAGCTGAATCCACCGTCAGTACCGTAAACAGGCCGAATGCGCTGTAGGAGCAGCCTTGTGCTGCGAAAGGGCCGGTCTGGCTATTGAGGATGTTGTTGCCGCACGGGCCTCTTCGCAGCACAAGGCTGCTCCTACAAAAAACGCGCGCACTCTGCAGTGCTGCGCTTGGCTGAATGGTGTCCATCTACACTTACACAGCACATCACGGCGAATGTCGTGGTGAGCGAATTAATCACCGGACCACCGCCCCCTCGGACCCGGACTTCCCTCGTCGACGGTGGCCTTCTTGCAGAGGAGGGCAGGTCATGGACGAGGCACGGCTTCACGAATTCATGGGCAAGCTGGTGGGTGACATGGGCGCTGCGGCGACCCTGGCCAATGTCATTCTGGGCGACGAGCTCGGGCTGTACCGGGCGATGGCCGACAGCCTGCCGACCACCCCCGACGCGCTGGCGGCCAAGACCGGTTGCCACCCGCGCCTGGTGCGCGAATGGCTCAATGCCCAGGCGGCGTCGGGCTACATGGTGCATGACAAGGGCAGTTTCGTGCTGCCCGAAGAACAGGCCATGGCCCTGGCGCTGGAGGACTCGCCGGCCTACATGGCCGGTGGCGCCGCAGTGGTGGCGGCGCTGTTTCACGACAAAGACAAGCTGGTTGCGGCCATGCGTGGCGACGGCGGATTAGCGTGGGGCGACCACCACCCGTGCATGTTCAGCGGCACCGAGCGGTTCTTCCGGCCGGGTTATCGGACGTTTCTGGTGGCCGAGTGGCTGCCGGCGCTGGACGGGGTAGTGGCGAAACTGCAAGCGGGCGCCAAGGTGGCCGATGTGGGCTGTGGCCATGGCGCCTCGACGTTGGTCATGGCCCAGGCGTTTCCTGCATCGACCTTTGTCGGCTACGACTATCACGGGCCATCCATCGCCACCGCCAACCAGCGCGCCGAAGAGGCGGGGTTGGGCGCGCGGGTGCATTTCCAGCAGGCTACCGCTAAGGACTACCCCGGCCACGACCATGACCTGGTGTGTTTCTTCGATTGCCTGCACGACATGGGTGACCCAGTGGGCGCGGCGCGCCATGCCTACCGTGCCTTGAAGGCTGACGGCACGGTGATGCTGGTGGAACCGTATGCCGAAGACTCGCTGGAGGGCAACCTGACGCCGGTTGGGCGCTTGTTCTACGCAGCGTCGACGTTTATCTGCACGCCGAACTCGCTGTCTCAGGAGGTGGGGTTGGGGTTGGGTGCCCAGGCCGGGGAGGCACGGCTGCGGGCTGTGTTCGAAGAGGCGGGGTTCACCCGGTTCCGGCGTGCGACGCAGACACCGTTCAACCTGATCCTGGAGGCGCGTAAATAGCCGCTGCCCTTGCCGCAACCGGGCCATTCGGCTTTTACGCATTGTAATGCCGCGCCCTGATCGTCAGAATCGCGCCCGGTTGTCGAGCAAGGGGCTTACGTTGAACGAACAGACACTCTCCATGCGCCTGGAGCGCGTGGCGGCGCATGTGCCACACGGCGCGCGCCTGGCCGATATCGGCTCGGACCACGGTTACTTGCCGGTAGCGTTGATGCTGCGCGGCACTATCGAAGCGGGCGTGGCCGGTGAAGTGGCGCAGACGCCCTTTGCCTCCGCTCAGCGCAATGTGCGCCGCAATGGCTTGGAAGCACGCATCACCATTCGCCTGGCCGATGGGCTGGAGGCGATCGAAATAAACGACCGGATCTCTGCCGTCAGCCTCTGCGGCATGGGCGGCGACACCCTGTGCGAAATTCTGGAACGCGGCAAGCATCGCTTGAACGGCACCGAGCGCCTGATCCTGCAACCCAATGGCGGCGAGTGCGCGCTACGGGGCTGGCTAATGACCAATGGCTATCGCATCGTCAGCGAAGAGTTGCTGCGGGAGAACCGCTTCGACTACGAAATCATCGTCGCCGAACCGTGTGAGGCAGTGGCGTATACCGCCGAAGAACTGTACTTCGGTCCACTGTTGATGCGCGAGAAAAGCCCAGCGTTCATGACCAAATGGCAGCGCATGTTGCGTCAGAAGCAGCAGACGTTGGCCAACTTCGAACGCGCCCGGGATGCAATCCCACAGGAAAAGCGCGACGATTTCGCCCGGCAAATCACCTGGATCAACCAGGTATTGGCCTGACTCACTGCTGCGAGCAGTTGCCCATTTCCCGGTAGTTGATTTCGCGGGTGTGGCCTTGATGGTCGACATAGACCATGTGCGCGGTGCCAACCTGGCAATCGGCTGCATTGCTGGCTGGGGTGATGGAGATGACTTTGGCCACATCCAGCGGCATGCCGTATTCGTAGTTGCTGCTGGCAACAGGCTGGTTAGTGCCCGCGTCAGCCAAGGCGCCGAACGAGGCGAGGGCAGCGGTAACGGCAAGCACAGCGATCGAACGTTTCATGGCAGGTTCCTTTTTCGATGTTTTACCAATGATGTATTCATTGGTGATCCACAATAAATGGGCTAACCCGTGATAGATTCCTGCCTTGAACGTAAGAATAAGATTGAACAAGGAGCCCATTCCTCATGGACATGCTGCATGCCATGCGTACCTTCACCCGGGTGGTGGAGTGCGGCAGCTTTGCGGCGGCTGCCAATGCCCTGGATATTTCAGCGGCGCAGGTGTCGCGCATCGTTGCCGAGCTTGAAAACCAGCTACAGACTCGTCTGCTGCACCGCACCACGCGCCGTTTGCGCATGAGCGAGGCGGGCGAGCGTTTTCTTGAGCGCGCCCGGCAAATCATGTTGTTGACCGAAGAAGCCGTCGGCGAAGCGCGCGGCGCGCACCTCACGCCCCGTGGCCGCTTGCGCCTGCATTGCCCGCACGGCCTGGGCTTGCTGCTGATGCCGCTGGTGGCAGGCTACAACGCGCTGTGCCCGGAGGTGGTGGTCGAATTGACCCTGTCCCAACGCAACCCTGACCCGCTGGCTGAAGGGCATGACGTGGTGATCACCGTGGACGGGGCCTTGCCGGACTCGCAATTGATCGCAGTGCCCTTGGGCGACATCTTCAGCATCCCCTGTGCCGCGCCGAGCTACCTGGAAACCTTTGGGGTACCCGAGCGGCCGGAAGACCTGCATGATCATCGTTGCCTGCGCATGGCGTATCCGATGTATGAAGGCGACTGGGTATTCCCGCAAGGCGTCGATCAGTGCGTGATCGCGCCGCGAGACAGCTTCCTGACCAACGTGGCCGACGCCATGCTGCTGGCCAGCGAGTTGGGCATGGGCATCGGGCTGTTGCCGTTCTATACCGCCAGCCAGGCCATCGAGCAGGGGCGTTTGCGCCGGCTGCTGGCCCCGTATCGCCTGCGCGAGTGTGCGCTGTACGCGATCTACCCGTCGCGGCACTACCTGGATGCCAAGGTGCGTACCTGGATCGACTACCTCAAGGAACAGCTACCCGCGCTGTTCGAGGCCCATGCGCGGATAGTGGATGATGAGCGGTATTGGCGCTGAAACGGGCTGATTTAGCAGGAACCTGTGGACTGGCTTGCCGGCGCCCACAGGTTTGGCGACCCGCTACAGCGGATAGTGCTTGAGCTCCCGCGCAATCAGCATCCGCTGGATCTCGCTCGAGCCTTCGTAGATCTGCGTGATTCGTGCGTCGCGGTAATAGCGTTCCACCGGGTAATCCTCCAGGTAGCCATAGCCACCATGCACCTGGATGGCCATGGAACATACCCGCTCGGCCATTTCCGACGCGAACAGCTTGGCCTGCGAAGCCTCCGACAGGCACGGCTTGCCGGCACTGCGCAAGCGGGCCGCATGCAGGATCAGCAGGCGTGCGGCATTCACCTGTACCTGCATGTCGGCCAGCAGGTTGGCGATGCTCTGGTGTTCGTTGATCGGCTTGCCGAACTGCACCCGATCACGGGAGTAGACCAGCGCGGCTTCGAACGCGGCGCGGGCGATACCCAATGCCTGCGCGGCAATGCCGATACGCCCACCTTCGAGGTTGGACAAGGCGATGGCCAAGCCCTTGCCGCGCTCACCGAGCATATTGGCGGCCGGGATGCGGCAGTTGTCGAAGGTCACCGCGCAGGTATCCGAGGCGCGAATGCCCATCTTGTGCTCGCTGCGGTCAACCTTGAAGCCAGGGTTGTCAGTGGGTACCAGGAAGGCCGACAGGCCTTTCTTGCCCAGTTCCGGGTCGGTCACCGCGAAGACGATCGCCAGGCCCGCTCGGCGAGCATTGCTGACAAACTGCTTGGACCCATTGATCACCCATTCGCCCCCCACGCGTTCGGCTCGGGTGCGCAGGTTGTGCGCCTCGGAGCCGGCTTGGGGTTCGGTCAGGCAGAAGCAGCCAATCACCTCGCCCGTGGCCAGGCGTGGCAACCAAGCCTGTTGCTGTTCGGCTGTGCCATAAGCCAGCAACGGGCCGCAGCCCACCGAGTTGTGGATGCTCATCATCGCCCCGGTGGCGCCGCAGCCTGCGGAGATTTCTTCCACGGCCAGGGCGTAGGCGACGTAATCGGTGTAGCTGCCGCCAAAGGCTTCAGGTACCACCATGCCGAGCAGCCCCAGCTCGCCCATCTTGCGGACCACGCCATCATCGATCCAGCCAGCTTTTTCCCAGGCCTGGGCATGGGGCGCGATTTCGCCACGGGAAAAGTCCCGGGCCATGTCGCGGATCATGATCTGCTCTTCGCTCAGTTCCAGGTCTTGCATCTGTGTACTCCCGGGCTCACAGGCCTTCGAAGAATTGGTCGACCCGCTGGCGCTCGAGCTCGGCCAGGGTGGGCGGGTTCCAGCGGGGCTGCTTGTCCTTGTCGATGATCAGGGCACGCACGCCCTCGATGATGTCGCCGTACTGGAACCACTGGCGGTCCAGGTGCAGCTCCATGGCAAAGCACGCCTCAAGTGCCAGGTGGCGACCGCGGCGCAGCATTTCCAGCGTAACCGCCATGGCCAGTGGCGAGCGGCTTTCCAGCTGGTCGGCGGTTGCCAGGGCCCATGGGTGGCTGTCGCCGATGCTGACGGTGCGCAGTTGCTCGATGATCGCTGGCAGGTCGGGGAGGGCAAAAAAGTGGTCGATGACCGGGCGCAGCTTCTCCAGCGGCGCGTCATCCAGCACCTGAGTGCCGAGCTTGGCCAGCAGGCCTTGCAGGTCCTTGAGCGGGTGGTCGCCAAAGGTCAGGCGGTCCAGGCCCTGGTCGAGTGCGGTGAGTTTATCGCAGGGCACGTGCCAGTCGGCGAGCCCGCAATACAGGGCGTCGGCGGCCTGGATCTGGGTGCCAGTGACACCGAGGTAAGTGCCCAGCTCGCCAGGGAGGCGTGAGAGGAAATAGCTGCCGCCCACATCCGGGAAATAGCCGATGCCGACTTCCGGCATGCCCAGCCGGCTGCGTTCGGTCACCACCCGCAGGTCACAGCCTTGAGCCAGGCCCATGCCGCCGCCGAGGGTGAAGCCGTCCATCAGCACCAGCACCGGTTTGCGGTAATGATGGATGCACAGGTCGAGCGCGTATTCCTCGACGAAAAAGTCTTCATGCAGGCGTTCTGCGTTTTTGTAGCTGTCGTGCAGCGAGCGGATGTCGCCACCGGCGCAAAACCCTTTAGGGCCCGCACCACGCAGTACCACTGCGCGCACCTGCGGGTCGTCTGCCCATTGGTCGAAGTGCAGGCGCAGGCTGCGCACCATATCCAGGGTCAGGGCATTGAGGCCGGCGGGGCGGTTCAGGGTCAGGTGGCCAATCTGGTTGCGGACTTCAGCCAAGACATGATCCGTTGCCGAAGTGTAAGCATGCGCGGTCATCGCGTTCTCCCTGCTTTGTTATTGATTTTCCAAGTGAAGTCTGGAGTTCGCTGGAGGATCACTGGATCCTGTCATGCGAATTTGTCGTGCACAATCGGCAAATCTGCAGGGGTGTTTTGCATTTTTGCCCTGTGTATGGGTTTAGCGCTTGCAGCGCCTGGGAGATCGAGCGCCGCCCCACTAATATCACGCCATACACCCCCAAGCCCACTCCACCCTCAATTCATTAACCTGAGCGTAACGATCATCCACCCAGCTTGATTGATGCACCCTCACGCCTCGCCCTAAGGTGGCTCCACGACAGCGAACCCGTGGAGTCACCATGACAACAACCAAGAATCCACCGCCGCAATGGTCGCGGCGGCGCGCCGAGAAGCAGCGCCGCCTCGACCGGGTCCGCCACCTCGCCGACGGCGTGGTGCTGCCCACCGCGCATATCGTCGAGGCACTGGAACTGTTACTCGCACCCGGCGACCGGGTGGTGCTGGAAGGCAACAACCAGAAGCAGGCCGATTTTCTCTCCCGCTCACTGGCCAAGGTCGACCCGGCGCGGCTGCACGATTTGCACATGATCATGCCCAGCGTCAGCCGTGCCGAACACCTCGACCTGTTCGAGCGGGGCATCGCCCGCAAGCTCGACTTCTCGTTCGCCGGGCCACAGAGCCTGCGCATCGGGCAACTGCTGGAAGACGGCCTGCTCGAAGTCGGCGCCATCCATACCTACATCGAGCTGTACTCCCGGCTGCTGGTCGACCTCATCCCCAACGTGACCCTGGTCGCGGGCTTCATGGCCGACCGGGATGGCAACCTCTATACCGGCCCCAGCACCGAAGACACCCCAGCCCTGGTCGAACCCGCCGCCTTCAGTGACGGCATCGTCATTGCCCAGGTCAACCAATTGGTGGAGCGGGTCGACGACCTGCCGCGCGTCGATATCCCCGCGTCCTGGGTCGACTTCGTGGTGGTCGCCGACCAGCCGTTCTACATCGAGCCGCTGTTCACCCGCGACCCACGCCACATCAAGCCGGTGCATGTGCTGATGGCGATGATGGCGATCCGTGGCATCTATGAAAAACACCAGGTGCAGTCGCTGAACCATGGCATCGGGTTCAATACCGCAGCCATCGAGCTGATCTTGCCGACCTATGGCGAATCCCTGGGCCTGAAAGGCAAAATTTGCCGCAACTGGACGCTCAACCCCCACCCCACGCTGATTCCCGCTATCGAAACGGGTTGGGTCGAGAGCGTGCATTGTTTTGGTACCGAATTGGGCATGGAGGACTACATCGCCCAGCGCCCGGACGTGTTTTTCACCGGCCGCGACGGCTCGCTGCGCTCCAACCGCATGATGTGCCAGCTGGCGGGGCAGTACGCCGTCGACCTGTTTATCGGCGCCACGTTGCAGGTGGATGGCGACGGCCATTCTTCGACCGTGACCCGCGGCCGCCTGGCGGGCTTTGGCGGTGCGCCGAACATGGGCCACGACCCCCGTGGGCGCCGCCACGCGACACCGGCCTGGCTCGACATGACCGTGCCCGAAACAATGCTCGAGCGCGGCCGCAAGCTGGTGGTGCAGATGGTCGAGACCTACCAGGAGGGCGGCAAGCCCACCTTCGTCGAAACCCTCGATGCGGTTGAAGTGGCGAAAAAAGCCGGCATGCCGCTGGCACCGGTGATGATCTACGGCGACGACGTTACCCACTTGCTCACCGAAGAAGGCATCGCCTACCTCTACAAGGCGCGCAGCCTTGAGGAACGTCAGCAGATGATTGCAGCCGTGGCCGGTGTCACCGCCATTGGCTTGCGGCATGACCCCAAAGACACCCAGCGCCTGCGCCAGCAGGGCCTGGTGGCGTTGCCCGAGGACTTGGGCATCCGCCGAACCGATGCCAGCCGTGAACTGCTGGCTGCGCGCAGCATCGCCGACCTGGTCGAATGGTCCGGTGGCTTGTACAACCCACCCGCACGGTTCAGGAGCTGGTGATGAAAGTACTCGACCTGCAATCGCAAGGGCTGCTTCGCGAGCAAGCTCGTTCCTACAGGTATGTCACGGGCCTTGAAGCCAGTGGGGGCTCTGTGGGAGCGGGCTTGCCCGCGAAGAGGGCTGAACAGACAACCGAAATCCCTCTGGCCGACCACCTGGCGGATTTGGCAGTAGAAGCCCTGATCGACGAAGCCGACCTGTCGCCCAAACCGGGCCTGGTAGACCGCCGCAGCAACGGTGCGCACACCGACATGACGTTAGCGTTGATGCATGCGTCGGCGCTGGCCCTGTGGCCGTGCCTGCGGCAGATGGCCGAAGCGGCCGGGGCCATTGGCGGCGTCGGCCAGCCCTTGCGCACTGCGCTAGGCCGCATTGGCCGCGAAGGCGAGGCCGCGATGCTGGCGACCACCGGCGGGGTGAATACCCACCGAGGCGCGATCTGGGCCCTGGGGCTGCTGGTGGCAGCCCGTGCCCTGGGTCCCCACGCTGACCCGTGCGCAGTGGCGGCCCGCGCCGGGCGCATCGCGCTGATCGACGACCCGGGCGCAACCTCGGAAGACAGCCATGGTGCCCAGGTAAGGCGCCGGTATGGCAGCGGCGGTGCCCGTGAACAGGCGCAATTGGGCTTCCCAGCGGTTATCGCGCATGGCCTGCCACAGCTGCAGCGCAGCCGTGCCTTAGGTGCCAGCGAACCCCACGCGCGGCTCGATGCCTTGCTGGCGATCATGGCGGCGCTGGCCGACACCTGCGTGCTTTGGCGCGCCGGGCCACAAGGGCTGGCCACGGTCCAGAAGGGTGCCCGCGCCGTCCTGGACGCCGGTGGCAGCGCCACGCTGGACGGGCGCCGGCAACTGCGCCTTTTGGATGAACACTTGCTGCAACTGAATGCCTCTCCGGGTGGCGCTGCCGATCTGTTGGCGGCCTGCCTGTTCCTCGACAAAGCCGGGAGCCTGTGACATGGAAACCCTGACCTTTCAATTTCCCGCCGCCGAACCGGGGCGCGGGCGCACCGTGGTCGGCTGCGTCAGCTCCGGCGACCTGGAAGTGCTGATCGAACCCGGCATCGCCGGCAGCCTGCAGATCCAGGTCGTGACGTCGGTCAACGGCAGCGGCGCGCGCTGGACGCAACTGTTCCAGCGCCTGTTCGAAGGCCGCCAATGGCCAGCGGTGAACATCGACATCCATGATTTTGGCGCCACGCCAGGGGTGGTGCGCCTGCGCCTGGAGCAAGGTTTCGAGGAGATCGCCCATGACTGACACCGAACGTTTGCTGCACAGCCGCAGCCTCGTCGAAATGGGCGCCCGCCAGCGCGCCCGGGCACTACTTGACCCAGGGACGTTCCGCGAGCTGCTGGGCCCCTTCGACCGGCTCATGTCACCTTGGCTGCCGCGCCAGGGCATCGTGCCCCAGGCCGATGATGGCGTGGTCATTGCCAAAGGCCGGCTGAATGGCCGCAACACGGTGGTCGCCGCTATCGAGGGTGGCTTCCAGGGCGGCAGCATGGGTGAGGTGGGCGGGGCGAAGATCGCCGGTGCACTGGAATTGGCCATCGAAGACAACCGCAACGGCACCCCGACCTGCGCCGTGCTGCTGTTGGAAACCGGTGGCGTGCGCCTGCAGGAAGCCAACCTCGGCCTGGCGGCAATCGCCGAGATCCAGGCCGCGATCATCGAGCTGCGCAGCTACCAGCCGGTGATCGGCGTGATCGCAGGCTCGGTCGGCTGCTTCGGCGGTATGTCCATCGCTGCCGGCCTGTGCAGCCACCTGCTGGTTACCCGTGAGGCGCGCCTGGGCCTCAATGGCCCGCAGGTCATCGAGCAGGAAGCGGGTATCGCCGAATACGACGCCAAGGACCGCCCCTTTATCTGGAGCCTGACCGGTGGCGAGCAGCGCCATGCCAGTGGGCTGGTCGACGGCTATGTGGCCGATGATGCAGATGCAATACGCCAGCAGCTTTTGCACCTGCTCGACACCCCCGCCACAGACCGTGCTCGCCGCCACGCCTGGTACCTCGAGCGGCTGTCGCGCCTCGGCGATGACTGCCCGCAACTGGATGCCGCCGCTGTACGCAGCCTCTACCAAGGAGAAGCCAAATGAACCGAGCCATGAACTGGCTGCCGGGCCTGGCCGGCGGGCAAGCGCTGCCGGGTTACCCCGCGTCGCTGCAGGTGATCGACGGCGAACTGGACAACCGCCTGGCACGCTTCATTGCCGTGGTGCCCGATGCGCACAACCCGTTCCCCCGGGCGCGTGCGGGCGAGGTCGGCTTGCTGGAAGGCTGGGGGCTGGCCAAGGCGGTGAGCGAAGCGGTCGCGGCAGACCGCGACGGCGAGAAGCGGGCCATCGTCGCCGTCATCGATGTGCCCAGCCAGGCCTATGGCCGCCGCGAGGAGGCGCTGGGCATTCACCAGGCGCTGGCCGGTGCGGTGCAGGCGTATGCCGAGGCGCGCTTGGCCGGGCACCCGGTGATTGGGCTGCTGGTCGGCAAGGCGATGTCTGGCGCGTTCCTCGCGCATGGCTATCAAGCCCAGCGCCTGATCGCGTTGGACGACGCTGGGGTGATGGTGCACGCCATGGGCAAGGCCGCTGCCGCGCGCATTACATTGCGCAGCGTCGAAGCGCTGGAGGCCCTGGCCGCCGAAGTACCGCCGATGGCCTATGACCTCGACAGCTACGCCTCGCTGGGCTTGCTGTGGCGACGTCTTGGCGTGGACAACGCCGAGACGCCAAGTGCGGCCGACCTGGCCAAGGTACGTACCTGCTTGGCCGAAGCGGTGCGCGATATCGGCAACTCGACCGACCTGTCATCGCGGCTGGCGGGCGAAAACCGGCGTGCCTCCCGCGAGGTGCGCGAACACATGCGCCGTCAGTGGCAGGGGGCCTGAGATGAATAGCCCACGCGCGCACGACCTGCTGTGGGGGTTGCCCCTTTGCGCGCTGCCTGAAGATGCCCCGCAGTGGGCGCATCAGGTGGTGGCAAGCGGTCAGCCGGTGGTGGTGCGCCGCGCCGCCTGCGCTGACGGCTGGGTGGCGGTGGGCCTGCGCGGCCTGAGCCGGGATCAGCGGCTGGGCACACAGATGCGCCTGGCCGATATCCAACGCCTGCAAAGCCCTGAGGCCCTGCGCTGGAAAGCTCCGAGCCCGTGGCCTGCATTGCAGGCGTTGGCCTCGGTGGCCCCGGTACTCGATACCACCGGGCTGGCCTGGGGGCCGACAGGTGGGGTGGGGTACCAACTCGCCACCGAGACTGGCGTGCTGCACCTGGCCAGTGACCTGGACGTGGTCGTGCGCACGCCGCACCCCCTGGCACGCGCAAAAGCGCGGGAACTGCTGGACATACTGGACTGCGCGCCATGCCGTATCGATGTGCAATTGGAAACACCGGCAGGTGCCGTCGCCCTGCGTGAGTGGGCCGGTGTTGCCCGCCGCGTGCTGCTCAAGTCGCCCCATGGCGCGCGCTTGGTGGCCGACCCCTGGGCAGCTTGGGCGTGTGCGGCATGAGCAGTTTGTTCGCGTTCCCCGGCCAGGGTGCCCAGCAGGTAGGCATGTTGCACCGCTTGCCTGAGGGGGCCGGCCCACTGCTGGAGGAGGCCAGCGATACGCTGGGTCATCAGGTGTTGGGCCTGGACAGCGAGCAGGCATTGCAGAGCACCCGGGCCGTGCAGCTGTGCCTGTTGCTGACCGGGGTGGCCTGGGCGCGCCGACTGCTGCAGCAAAGTCCCGCCCCCGACTATGTGGCAGGGCTGTCGATAGGGGCGTATCCCGCCGCTGTCACGGCCGGTGCGCTGGCGTTCGCCGATGCCGTGCGCCTGGTTGCCCTGCGCGGTGAGTTGATGCAGCGCGCCTATCCGCAGGGGTATGGCATGACCGCGCTGAGCGGCCTGGACCTGGCCAGTGTCGAGCGCTTGCTGGCGGAGGCGGGCGGTGAGGTCTACATCGCCAACCTCAACAGCGAAAACCAGATCGTCATTGCCGGCAGTGAGGCGGCCATGGCTGCGGTGGCCCAACGCGCGCGCAGCCTGGGCCAGGGCGTCGCGCGGCGCCTGGCGGTCAGCGTGCCGTCCCATTGCCCACTGCTCGACGCCCCGGCTGCGGAACTGGCCCAGGCCTTTGCTGCGGTCGAACTGCGAAGGCCCATCATCACCTACCTGAGCGGCAGCAGTGCACGGCCGATCCACGACCCGCAACGCTTGCGCGACGACCTGGCCGGCAACATGGCGCGGGTGGTGGACTGGCGTGCCACGTTGCGCAACGCCTATGAACGCGGGGTGCGCCTGCACCTGGAAATACCACCGGGCAGTGTGCTCAGCGGCCTGGCCCGCCAGGTGTTCGCCAACGGCCGCGTGGTAGCCATCGAGTCCACTCGGCTGGACAGCGTCGACGCCTTAATGCGTCAGGAGGTGGCCGGCAACCGATGACCGTGCTGTGCAACGCGAAGGACAACAACAAGCAACTTCGACAACACCTGAGGACAACAACAATGATTATTTATGGTGTGGCTCTGCTGGCGGTGTGCACGCTTGCCGGCGTTATCGTCGGCGACTTCCTGGGCGTGCTGCTGGGCGTCAAATCCAACGTGGGCGGGGTCGGTATCGCCATGATCCTGCTGATCTGTGCGCGGCTGTACATGCACCGCCATGGCGGCATGAGCAAGGAGTGCGAGTTCGGCGTCGGCTTCTGGGGCGCGATGTACATTCCGGTGGTGGTGGCCATGGCGGCCCAGCAGAACGTGGTCACGGCCCTGCACGGCGGGCCGGTGGCGCTGCTGGCGGCCGTCGGCGCGGTACTGGTGTGTGGCGCGACCATCGCGCTGATCAGCCGCAGCCACCGCGGTGAACCCTTGCCCGCACTTGAGCCCACACCCGAAACACCTGTGCAGGTTGCCCCTGCAGGAGGGCGCTGATCATGTGGCCGATCATTGACAATGCCTTGGAACACAACGGCCTGATCACCGCGTTCGCGGTTGTCGGGGCGATCATGTGGTTGTCGGTACTGATGTCGAAATACCTGACGTTCGGCCGGGTGCACGGCTCGGCGATTGCCATCGTCATTGGGCTGGTGCTGGCCTGGGTTGGCGGTACCGTGACCGGCGGGCAAAAGGGCCTGGCGGACATGGCGCTGTTCTCTGGCATCGGCCTGATGGGTGGGGCGATGCTGCGCGACTTCGCCATCGTCGCCACGGCCTTCGAAGTGCAGGCCACCGAGGCGCGCAAGGCCGGGATGATTGGCGCCGTGGCGTTGCTGCTGGGCACGGTGCTGCCGTTTATCGTCGGTGCGGCGGTGGCCTATGCTTTCGGCTATCGCGATGCCGTAAGCATGACCACCATTGGCGCGGGCGCGGTGACCTATATCGTCGGGCCGGTGACTGGGGCGGCGCTGGGTGCGAGCTCGGACGTGATGGCCTTGTCGATAGCTACCGGGTTGATCAAGGCCATCCTGGTGATGGTGTTCACCCCGGTGTCGGCCCGCCTGCTGGCCCTGGACAACCCGCGTTCGGCCATGGTGTTCGGTGGCTTGGCAGGGACGGTGTCGGGGGTGACCGCAGGCTTGGCGGCCACGGACCGGCGGCTGGTGCCGTACGGCGCGCTGACCGCGACCTTCCATACCGGCTTGGGCTGCTTGATGGGCCCTTCGATACTGTATTTCTGCGTGCGCGGCTTGATGGGCTGACCCACCCCTCACGCCCTCTGTGTAGGAGCAGCCTTGCGCTGCGAAGAGGCCCGTACTAGCGGCGACTATCTACGGTGTTGTCACCGGCCTCTTCGCAGCACAAGGCTGCTCCTACCTGCAACTCCATCCCCCGAATCGGGGAAAAGCGCTGGGGAATCCTCCCCAATCTGTTTCGGTTAGCCCTGTAACTCACCAAAAAATATAACAATTCTCATCTGGCATATACCTTGCTCAACCTCCACGCAGAGACCCTGTGTTCCGGAGGTGCAGCATGTCGACCCCGCTCAAAGGCCCCGTCCTGTCATCCCTTGTCCTGGCCCTACTCGGCTGGGAAGCGACCAGCGAGGCAGCTGTGCAGTGCCAGCGCACCCTGGTTGCCAATGTGGTCGCACTGGACCAGCCGCTGATGTTCAACCGCCTTGGCGCGCAGAACGCCAATGGCATGATGTTCGCCCTGCGCGAAGATGTCGTGGACGAGCACCAGGTCCCGCTTGGCAAAGGCGGAGCCGCAGTGCCTGGCAAAGTCACCTTGCGCCCGGACAAACGCCCACGGCCAATCGTCTTGCGGGTCGCTGCCGGTGACTGCCTGACCGTCAACCTGACCAACCTGCTGGCCTACCAGGCCAACCCCAACAAGCACGGTTTCGACCACGAAGAGAACGAGGCCGAAGGTGAGGAAGAAGAAGGGCCGGAAACCGAATTCGAGAATGAAGGCGGTGAGCACTTCGTTGCGGATGAACAAGTCAGCGACCGCCACGTAGGTTTCCAGGTCAATGGCATGCAAGCCGTCAACAGCATTGGCGACATCGCCGCCAACACCGGCCGCAACGGCAACTTCCTGGTGTCGCCGGGCAACACCCGCAGTTACACGCTGTATGCCGAACGCGAAGGGGCCTTCGCCGCCACCAGCCAAGGCGCGACCTTCGGCGGCCAGGGCGGAGCCGGCAACGTTGCCAACGGCTTGTTCGGCCAGGTGGTGGTGGTGCCCAAAGGTGGGCGCACCTTCCGCAACACCCTGACCGAAGAAGAAATGCGCCTGGCCACCACCGGCCGCACCCCCACAGGCCAACCTGTCATCGATTACCAGGCCCGTTACCCGCAGGCAGAGCCGTGGATCACCGAAGGCAAGGCCGGCAAGCCGATCATCGCCATGGTCGATGGCAACGAGATTCTCAACAGCGAGACCGATGCCATCGTCATGGGCCCCAACCCAGACGGCAGCTTCCCCCGTTCGACCTACCCACTGGAGAGCGTCAACAAGCGCAACCCGGCGCTGCCCAACCGGCTGGATGCGTTCCGTGATTTCGCCTCGCAGTTCGCCGACGAAGTGGCCGGCACCCAGGCCTTCCCCGGCTACTGGGCCGACCCGATCATGGGCCACGTGCTGGAGCCGACCCGCGATTCGTTCATGATCAACTACGGCTCGGGCGGCATGGGCGCCGAGGTGGTGGCCAACCGCCTGGGCGTGGGCCCGATGCATGACTGCCTGTCGTGCGCCTATGAGGAGTTCTTCCTCAGCGCCCACACCGTGGGCGATATCGGCACGCTGGTGGACGTGCCAGCCAACGTCGGCCTGGAGAACATCCGCCCCGGCGAAACCCCACCGGCCAATGCCGTGGGCGTCAAGGCCAGCATGGCCCTGTACCCGTCGGAGCCGGCCAACGTCCACCACAGCTACATTGGCGACTTCACCAAGTTTCGTAATACGCACAATGGTCATGAGCAGCACATCTTCCACTTGCACGGCCACCAGTGGCTATTCAACCCAAACGACGACAACTCCGACTATGTGGACGCCCAAGGCATCGGCCCGGGCATCGGGTACACCTACGAGATCGCTAACGGCGGCTCTGGCAACCGTAACCGCGTAGCGGGCGATGCCATCTACCACTGCCATTTCTACCCGCACTTCGCCCAAGGCATGTGGGCTATGTGGCGGGTGCACGACGTGTTTGAGGAAGGTACCCGGCTGGAGGTCAGTGGCCAGGATGCAAACGGCTTCCACAGCACGCCGTTTGCCCTGCGCAGTGGCAAGCCAGCCGTCGGCGCACGGGCATTGCCAGACGGTGAAATCATTGCCGGTACGCCGATCCCCGCCATCGTCCCGCTGCCGGGCAAAGCCATGGCGCCGATGCCGGGCAAGGTGGTCGTGGTGCCTAAGCTTGCAGAGCAGTGGGTGGCCGCAAATGAGCAGGACGATGATGAAGACGAAGAAGAGGGCGACGATGACCATGGCCACGGGGCAGGTGCGCCCAAGGCTGTCGGCTCCTTGGCCCTGGTCGACCGTAGCGAAACCAACCGCAACGCCGACGGCACCTTGAAAAACCCAGGCTACCCGTTCTGGATCGGTGGCATGGAAAGCAGCGTCGGCCAGCGCCCACCGACCCCGCCGCTGGACATGCTCGACCCTGCGCTTGCCCAGCAACTGAAAAACAGCGGCAATGCCCTGTGGGCCAACCTGGACCCCAACCAGGTCGATGGCTGGGATGGTGGCCTGGGCCGGCACGCGCTGGATGGCATCTCGGCAGGTGGCGAAGCATTGACCACCACCACCAAGCTGGATTTCTCCAAGGTGGTGCACAAAGCCAAGCCGATCTACCTGCCGGAAGAGGGCACCGAAGTCGAACAGGCGGCCATGAAGTTTCACGCCAAGGCTGAGCACCCCAGCTATGCGCTGATGCCGGGCAGCCAGCCGGTGGCGCGCAACTTCCGCACCAATGGCGCCTTGCCGACGGCCGGGGCACCGTTCTTTGAGCCGTGCATGGACGACCGCGGCAAGCGCCTTACCCAGACCTCGGGCATAGGCGAGTTCGCCAGCGGTGAAAGCCTGACCGGCATGAGCTTCCGGGGTGCGTCTGCCTTTACCGCCGACCGCCCGCGCATCTACAAAGGCGCCAACATCCAGTTCGATGCGGTCTACAACAAAGTGGGCTACCACTTCCCGCAGGCGCGCATCATTGCCCTCTGGGAAGACGCCTGGCCAGTGATCACCAAGCAGCGCCCACCCGAGCCGCTGGTGATGCGCATGAACACCTTCGATTGCACCATGTACCAGCACACCAACCTGATCCCGTCCATTTATGAGATGGACGACTACCAGGTGCGCACCCCAACCGACGTGATTGGCCAGCACATCCACCTGCCCAAGTGGGACCTCACCGCGGCCGACGGTTCGGCCAACGGCTGGAACTACGAGGACGGCATTCTTTCGCCCGGCAGCGTGGTCGAGCGCGTGCATGCCATTCGCGCCTACAACGGTTGCACCGAAGGCGATAGCCGAGACGGCACCGCCGCCTGCCCAAGCGCCAAGCAGCACCCGTACTTCGGGCGCTTTGGCCGGGCCGACTGGCTGGGCGCGCGTACCGCCATGCAGCGTTGGTTCGCCGACCCTGTGGTCAACGTGCACAACGTCGACCGCGGCCTGGGCACCATCTTCACCCACGACCACCTTGGCCCATCGACCCACCAGCAACTGGGCCTGTACGCCACGGTGCTGGCCGAACCTGCCGGCTCCACCTGGTACCACGCCGAAACCGGCGAGCAGCTGTACAACCCGGCTGCGCGTCAGGACGGTGGGCCGACCTCGTGGCAAGCAGTGATCAAGACCGGTGACCACGATGGCGACGGCAAAAACGACAGCTACCGTGAGTTCTTCCTCGAGTACAGCGACTTCCAGCATGCCTATGAAGCCGGCGTGTACGTGGGCGCAGGGCCGGACGGTATTCCCAATGGCCAGTCGTACCCGGCCACGGCCGACAGCTTCCGCTACGCCATCAACCCACCGGTACGGCAGAAAGCCTCGTCGCTGCTCGAATCGGTGGTCGAGTCGCGCGGTGGCCTGAGCCCTGGCTGCCCAAGCCGGCCGTGCCCACAAGCCATTTCGGTGGATGACCCAGGCATGTTCGTCGTCAACTACCGAAACGAACCGCTGGCCCTGCGCGTGTTCGACCCCAACAAAGTGGCCCCGGACGGCAAGCGCGGCATGCAGGCCGACGGCCTGGGCGGTGACCTGAGCTATGCCTTGCAGAGCCGCACCGACCGTGCAATCCCAGCGATGAACATGGCGCCCTCGGCGATCACTTCGGCGGTCGGCCCAACCGGTGGCACCACGGTGTTCCCGCCGCACATCAACACCGCCGGTAGCGAGCCCGGTGACCCGTTCACGCCGCTGCTGCGCACCTACTCGGGTGACAACGTGCGCTTGCGCATGCATGCCGGTGGCCATGAAGAGGAGCACAACGTCACGCTGCACGGCGTCAAGTGGCTGCAGAATGGCTCGGGCTTCGGCAGCAGCTCCAACTCGGGGTGGAAGGCATCGCAGATGATCGGCATCTCCGAGCAGCTGGGCTTCATGGCGCCGGTGTCGATGATTTCCAGCTCTGCGGCCACCAATGGCGACTACTTGTACTCGCTGGACGCGGCACTGGAAGGCTACTGGAACGGCATCTGGGGCATCATGCGCAACTACACCACCTTGCGCCCGGACCTGTTCCCGCTGTCGAACAACCCGCAGCCGGTGGCCATGCGCAACACCGTTAACTTTGACGGCATCTGCCCAAAAACCACCACCAACGCCAATGGCATTGGTACCCGCGCCACGGTCAAGCGCAGCTACGAGATCGTTGCCGCACTGGCCAACGACATTCTTGAGAACCGCCACGGGGTCAGCATCACCGACCCGGCCGGCGTCGGCCAGCATGTCGGTGGGCCGCTCAAGCCTGGCGGTGGCACGCTGGTGTTCAACAGCCGCAAGACCAGCATCCCGCAGGTGACCGTGGTCGATGAGGAGGACGGCACCACCTTCACCGTTGGCGGCCACAGCGCACCACTGCATGACCCGACCGCGGTGCTGTATGTGCGCAAGGCAGACCTGGACGCGACCACCGGCAAGCTCAAACCCGGCGTGCCGGTAGAGCCCCTGGTGCTGCGCGCCAACGCCGGCGACTGCATCAGCATCACCCTGGAAAACCGCCTGCCGCTGGTGATGCCCGACCTGCCAAGCACGGCCGTGATGCAGAACGTGGTCAAGCGTGACCGTAATGGCAGCGAAGGCTCCACAGCGTTCAACAACAACCTGATGCGGCCGTCCAGCCATGTTGGCCTGCACGCGCAGTTGCTGGCCTACGACATCACCAAGTCCGATGGTGCCAACGTCGGCCTCAACCCGGTGCAGACCGTGCCGCCGCGTGCCGGCAACAGCGGTGCCTACCCGAGCAAGGTGTACCAGTACTACGCCGGGCACCTGGAGCGTGAAGGCAAGCCGGTGCTGCAACTGGGCCGCACGGTGGACAACATCAACACCACGGCGATCGAATTCGGCGGCCTGAACCTGACCCCGTCCGATTTCATCAAGCAACCGCAAAAAGGCCTGGTGGGCGCCATGAGCATCCTGCCGCAAACCGCCACCTTCACCGAGGACACCGCCAGCCGTGCCCAGGCCACGGTAAAAGTCAGCGGGCAGCCGGACTACCGCGACTTCGTCACGGTGTGGCAGCGCTCGATGAACATGCGCTGGGCTGACGGCCGCCCCGTGGAAGGTATCGCTACTGAAGGCAATGGCGTGCCGGGCGATCCGAAGGACAACGGCAACATGGCCATGAACTACAAGACCGAACCGCTGTGGTTGCGCTTTGGCATGGCGCCGGACGCACCGTTCGGCCATGCCGATGGCAATGGCTTCGCCGATGTGCCAAACGCCCACATGGCCTACAGCAACGCCCTGGTCGGTGGCGACCCGCAAACGCCCGTGCTCTGGGCCAAGCCCGGCCAGCCGGCACGCAGCCATGTGCTGATGCCCAGCGGTGGCAGCCGCGGTATCACCTACCAGCTGGACGGGCACCTGTGGCCACTGCACGCCTACCAGGCCGAGAAGAACGACGCCGATGGTTACCCGATGAACCTGCCAGGCATCGGCTCGGTGCGCTTCGGTTTCAACCCGATGTCGATCTACATCGGTGCCCAGGAAAGCGTACTGCCAGCGGCGCACTTCAGCTTCATGCTGCCCAGCGCGGGTGGTGCCAACGCGGTGCCGGGGGACTACCTGTTCCGCGACTATGCCGCCTACGGCAACCTTTCGGGGCTGTGGGGGATTTTGCGGGTCAGCAACGAAGCGCCGCCCGCAACGGCTGCGCCACAATAACGACACTGGAGTGCGAGCATGAACAAGAAGACTCGCCCTGCTTACTTGGGGGTACTGCTGGGAGTGGCACTGATCGGCCTGGGCGTGGCGTATGAGCAGCTCTGGTGCGACCCACGCGAACTGCTGCAGGAGCCTGCAGACCCGCAGGCCCTGCATCGGCTCAGCCGGGACGGGGTGACCGTGGAGTTCGAGGCGCGGCCGCTGGCCGGGGGCGAGCTGCGCGAAGGCGCCTTCGCCAATGTGCGCTTCAAAGTCAGCGACCAGGCCAGCGGCCAGCCGCTGTCGGGCATGGCGCCGGGGGCCTGGATCGACCCGGCCCAGTCGGCACCGGTCGGTGACCGCGACCAAAGCTGCAAGGCCCGCGTGGCGCTGTTTCTCAAAAGCAGCATTGGTGCCCGGCCATTGCTCGACCTCAACAGCTACTTCCTGTTGATGCTGAACAAGGACGCCAGCCTGACGGTCATCGACCCGACGGTTTCGGTGGGGGGCGTCACCAGCACCATGGCCCGTATCGAACTGCCAGGCAGGCCCATGGACTGGGCGGCCACCGGCGACGACAAGCAGGTGTTCGTGTCGATCCCGGAGCGCGGCAAGGTATCGGTGATCGATACCGAGACCTTCACCCGCGTGGCCGACCTGGATGCCGGCGACCAACCGACGCGGGTGGCGCTGCAACCGGACCAGCATCGGCTGTGGGTGGGCAACAACAGCAGCGACCCGGCCAAGGGCGGGGTAACGGTGATCGACGTGCCCGGGCGCAGCACCCTCAAGTCCTTCGCCACCGGCTCTGGGCACCATGAGATCGCCTTCAGCAGCGACTCGCGCTACGCCTTTGTCAGCAACCGCGACAGCGGCACCTTGAGCATCATCGACATCCCTGAAATGCGCCTAGCCAAGACTCTGGAGGTGGGGCCGCACCCGCTGTCGGTGAGCTACTCGGCGCTGTCCCAGGCGGTCTATGTGGTCGACGGCCAAGAAGGCACGGTGCGGGTCATCGATGCCCGCAGCCATCAACTGCGCCACACCGTCACGGCGGAACAGGGCCTGGGCCCGATGCGTTTTAGCAGCGACGGGCGCTACGGCATCGTGCTCAACACCCTGGAGAACCAAGCCTTGGTGATCGATGCCAGTACCGACACGCTCATCCACCGCATCCCGGTGGCGGCCGAACCCTACCAACTGACCTTTACCAAGGGCTATGCCTACGTCCGCGGCCTGGCCTCGCCCAAGGTCAGCATGATCAACCTGAGCAGCCTTGGGGAAGGGCGTTCGCCGATCGTCCAGGGCTTCGAGGCCGGCCCTGCCGCGCCGCGCCAAGCCGGTGATCTGCCGCTGGCACAAGGGTTATCGGTGTCGCGTGACGACAACTCGGTGTTCGTGGTCAACCCGGTAGACAACACCACCTACTTCTACGCCGAGGGCATGAACGCGCCGATGTCGGGCTACAACAACCGCGGCCACCAGGCCCGCGCGGCCATCGTCGTCGACCGCAGCCTGCGCGAGGTGGCCCCAGGGGTGTACGGCTCGACGGTGAAGCTGCCGGCGGCCGGCAAGTTCGACGTGGCCTTCCTGCTCAACCAGCCGCAAATCATCCACTGCTTCAGCACCGATGTGGGCGAGGCGCCGAATGCCCGCAAGCACAAAGGCGCGCATGCCGAGTTCCTTGGCCTAGAGCAGCCTTTGCCGCAGCACAGCGCCTTCACCGCACGGGTGCGCATCGTCGGCGACGACGGTGAACCGCGCCTGGGCCTGAACGACCTGAGCCTGCGCTACTTCCTGGCGCCGTCGTCGATGCCGCGCAACCTGCGCCTCGAAGAAGTGGGCGAGGGCGTCTACCAAGCGGCCTTGACCCTGCCCGAAGCCGGCGCCTGGTACCTGCATGTGCAGTCGCCGTCGCTGGGCCGCAAGTTTGCCGAAGAGAATTACACCAGCCTGCGCGTCCTGCCGGCCTCGGCCTCCACGGCGTCCCAAGGGGACGCTTCCCAGATGCAAACCAGGAGTGTGCGATGAACGCCAAGCATGCTTTTACACGGCTGGGCCTGAGCCTGGCGCTGCCCCTGTTGTTGTCCAGCAACCTGGCCCTGGCCCATGCCGGGCATGACCACAGCGGCCATGCCGAGCAACCGCCCGCCGCGCGACAGGAGAAAGCCAGTGTGCGCTTTGCCGATGTCTCGCTGCTGGACCAGGACGGCATGCCCGTGCGCCTGGAGAAGGACCTGGTCGGCGATCACCTGGTGGTGATGGGTTTCATCTACACCAGTTGCACCACGGTGTGCCCGGTGGTGTCGTCGATCATGGGCAAGGTCCAGCAGCAGTTGGGCGGCCGTGTGGGTGAAGAAATCCACCTGGTGTCGATCAGCGTCGACCCCCAGCGCGATGATTCCAAGCGCTTGCAGAGCTACGCCAAGGCCTTCCAGAAAGGGCCGGGCTGGAGCTGGCTGACCGGTACGTCGTACGCCATCACCGAAACCCTCAAAGGCCTGGGCAGCTTCAGTGCCGACCTCAGCCAGCACCCGCCGCTGATTCTGGTGGGCGATGGCCGCAGCGGCCACTGGACGCGCTACTACGGCTTCACCGACCCGGCGGTACTGGTCGCGGAAATCAACCGCCTCAGCGCACGCCGGGTGCATGCCAAGAGCACGGCCATCGCCGAACACCATGCCGACCACACCGGCGACCATAACGAGGTGCAACCATGAGCCATCTGATCTCACGCCGCGCCGGTATGCGCGGTCTCGACTGGCTGGTACTGGGCGGTTGCCTGTGGATTCTTGCCTCGGTCGCATTGGCCCACGAAGGCCATGCCCAGCAGGCGCCCGAGCCACAGGCAGCGCCCCAGGCGATGACCAGCGGCGGCGGCACCCGTGATGCCCAGACCTGGTTCACCGACACCGTGCTCAAGGACCAGAATGGCCGCGACCTGCGCTTCTACAGCGATGTGCTCAAGGACAAGGTGGTGATGCTTAACGTCATCTTCACCCACTGCACCGACGCCTGCCCGTTGATCACCCGCAAGCTGCGGGAGGTACGCGAGGCCATGGGGCCGGCGTTGGCCGGGCAGGTGACGTTCGTCTCGATCAGCAGCGACCCGCTCAACGACACCCCGGCGGCGCTCAAGGCCTTTGCCGAGAAGCAGGGCGTGGACGGCCCCAACTGGCTGTTCCTGACTGGCGACAAGACCAGTGTCGACCTGGTTCTGGGCCGCATCGGCCAGTTCCTGCCCAGCCCCGAACAGCATTCCACGCAGCTGATTGCCGGTGACGTGGCAGGCAAGCGCTGGAGCAAGATCCGCCCCGATGCGCCCCCAATGGCGATCGCGCAGCGCATGCAGCTGCTGGCCCAGCCGCTGGCAGGGCGGTGACGGCCATGAATGCCAGGACTGCATTGCGCTGGCCCCATCGCCGGCAAGCCGGCTCCCACAGGGTATGCACAACCTTCAGCGGCACCGCTATCCCTGTGGGAGCCGGCTTGCCGGCGATGGGGCCCGCGCAGGCAAGAAATGCCCTCATCAGGTCCCTGACCTTGCTCATCACCATGAGCCTATGCAGCACAGCCTTCGCCCTGGACCTCACCGAACACGAACAGGCCGGCAAACGCCTGTACCGCGAAGGCCAGTCGAGCAGCGACGCACAATTGCTGGCGCGCGTCGGCTCCAGCGACATGAGCGTCCCTGCCAGCGTCTTACCCTGTGCAAGCTGCCACGGCGCCGACGGCCGCGGCCGCGCCGAAGGCGGTGTTCGCCCGCCGAGCCTCGACTGGCAACGCCTGGCCCTGGGCCAGGGCGAGCGGCAGACCAATGGCCGCAGTTACCCGCGTTACACCGACGCCAGCCTGGCCAGGGCGATCCAGCAGGGGGTGGACCCTGCCGGCAATCGCCTGGACGCCGCCATGCCGCGTTTCGATTTGACCCTGGCCGACCAGCGCAACCTCACCGCCTACCTCAAACGCCTGGCCGATGAGCGCGACCCGGGCGTGGAGGAGGGCGTGCTGCGCCTGGGCACCTTGCTGCCGGGCTCCGGGCCGCTGGCCGAAGCAGGGCACGTGGTGCGCGCAGTACTGGAAGACGGCCTGGCGCAACTCAACCAGCAAGGCGGTGTGCACGGGCGGCGCCTGGAACTGGTGGTGCTCGACCCTGGCAGCGACGCCGACAGCGCCGAGCAGGCCCTTCGCCAATTGCTGGACAAGGAGCAGGTGTTCAGCCTGATAACCCCGCTGGCACCTATGCTCGATCAGCGACTGACCACCGTGCTGGCGCAGCAGAGCGTGCCGCTGATCGGCAGCACCCCGCGCAGTGGCGGCAGTGCGCAGATCTTCGACCCGCTGCCGGGCTTGCCTGCGCAACTGCTGAGCCTGGCCGGCCACGCCCGTGACGCCTTGGGTCTCGCCCCAGATGGCTTGCGTGTGGTGTATGCCGGTGACGAGCAAGCGCCGCTGGCCGAGCAGGTGCGTGAACAGCTTGTGCAGCAAGGCTGGGCCCCCGGCGCCCTGCAGCCCTTCGATGGCCAGGCGGTGGACGGCCAGGGCATCGTCTTCGTTGGCCGCGCCCAGGCCTTTGCCGAGTTGGCTGCCGCGTTGCAGGCGGCAGGCCGCCAGCCATACCTGTTTGCAGCGTCCAGCCAGGTGGTCGGGGCCGTGGCGAACTTACCTGCGCAGTGGTCGCAGCGCGTCTACCTTGCCTACCCATTCGTGCCCGAAGACTGGACCGAGCAAGGCCTGGCGACCCTCGACGGGCTGCAACAACGCCAGGGCCTGGACCCGCGTCAGGCGTCCTTACAGGTCAACACCCTGTGCGCCCTGCGCTTGCTGACAGAGGCCCTTAAACAGATCGGCCGAGATGCAAGCCGCGAGCAACTGATCACGGCCCTGGAGGGCCTGCACGACGTCACTACCGGCCTCACGCCAGCCCTGGGCTTCGGCCCCGGTCGCCGGCAGGGCATGGCCGGTGCCCACGTGGTGGCGGTGGCCTTGCCCGGGCCGCGCTTCACCTCGGTCACCCCGTACCGGCCAGTGCCGGACACCCCTTGAGCGGAGGTTGCCATGCGTACCCTGTTGCTGTGCCTGTTGCTGCTGGTCGCCAAGGCGAGTTGGGCCGATGTGCCGGCCGCGCGGGTAAACGGTGTGGAGATTGATGTGATGCGCCTTGAGCGCTACTTCACGGAGTACCTCGAAGCCCAGGGCCGCGCGGTGGCCAGCATCCGCAACCCGACCCTGTACAAGCGCCTGCGCGACCAGGCCTTGGACGAGCTGATCGACAAGGAGCTGCTGTGGCAGGAGGCCCAACGCCAGGGCATCGGCATCAGTGATGAACAGGTGTCTGCCCAGGTTGGTGAAGTGGAGGCGGCGTTTGGCAGCCCGACAGTGTTTGAACGGCGTCTGGCGCAGGCAGGCTTCGATAGGGCAGAGTACGCTGATTACACCCGCCGCGAGCTGGCTGCCCAGCGGGTGTATGCCCAGCTCAGCGCGGTCGACGCGCCCAGCCAGGCCGAGGTGGAGGCCTTCTACATGGCCAATCGACAAAGACTGCAAGGAGCGCAGAACCAAAGTGATAACCCTTCTGTCATACGTGAACAGGGCCTGGTCTTGGCCAGGGCCTCGCTCATCGGGCAATTGCAGGCGCAAGCGCGGCAAGCTGTGCGCCAACGTTTGCGCGAATCCGCTAAAGTGGAAATCGCCGACTGAAGGCCCCGATGGCGTTTCCCCAAAGCTGGGGAATAACGACTTGGCAAAGTGCCATCAGGTTCCCCGGATGTGGGGAACCGGGCGAGCTCGCCTGCTCGCCGCGCCTGGGGTGATTTCGGGCACCCTTGCCAGATCAACGACTTACAGTGGTGCAGCATGACTATTCACGCCTGGCACGAAGCCTGCTCAAGCCTTATCAAGGCCGCACTTCGCAGACCGGGAAACCGGGCAGTTTTGGGGAGTCGACCTTGGTGAACAGAGTATTGGTAGTCGATGACGAACAGACTCTTGCGCAGAACCTGCAGGCGTATTTGCAGGCGCAAGGCCTGGAAGTTCATGTTGCCCACGACGGTGCCAGTGGTATCGAGCAGGCTGAACGCCTGGCACCGCAAGTGATTGTGCTGGATTACCGCTTGCCCGATATGGAGGGTTTTCAGGTACTGGAGACCGTGCGCAAGAACAGGCAGTGCCACTTCGTGCTGATCACCGCCCACCCGACCGCCGAGGTCCGTGAGCGAGCCGCCGAACTTGGCGTGACCCATGTCCTGTTCAAACCGTTCCCGTTAGCGGAACTGGGGCGCGCGATCCTCGACCTGATGGGCATCGAGCGCCGGCGCAGGGCCACGGACAACCCGGCAGAAGGGTTCGTCGAACGACGCCAGACCAGGAACGAATCGTTCCCCCTGCAGTTGTACGATGGTAGCTGGGTACTGGCCGACCGCCGCCGTAATGGCGCCAAGCCCCCAGGTCCGGATGACGAACAACTGCTCACAGGGGAATAGCGGCGCCCGCTGCCCTGGCTGAGCCAGCCTGCGACGCGCCCCCTGAGCGGAGTCGCAGGCCATGCCCGAAGTACTCGAGATTGCCGGTTTTACACGCGAGCTGCTGGCCCAGGCCCGTTTGCAAGCCAGTGACGAACGCCTGCTCAATTGCCTGGAGCGCCTGGCCAACGACACCCCGGACACCTTCACCCGCCGCCTCGGCATCACCCTGCATTACCCCGTGCTGCACAGCCAAGCGCTGCTGGCCAGCACCCCCCGCTTCGACAAGGTCAGCCTGGCCCAGTGCCTGAAACGCGAGTTCGTGCTGATCGAGCAGGGCGGCGAACTGATGGGTGTGTTCTCCGACCCCTTCGACCCTGCGCGCCTGGCCTGGATCGACGATGTGCTGCAAGGCGCGCCGCTGTACCTGGCGCACGCCGCCGAGCTGGCGACGTTTCTGGCCCGTCATGAAGAAAGCTTCCACGCGGTCGATGCGCTTGACCACGACAGTGAAGCCAGCAGCGAAAGCGACCCGCTGCAACGCCTGTCGCTGACCAGCATCAGCGAAGACCAGAGCCGCGTGGTCAAGCTGGTCAACTCGACCCTCTACGACGCCCTCAAACTGCACGCCAGCGACATTCACCTGGGCATGACCGGCCAGGGCCTGACCATCAAGTACCGTATCGACGGTGTGCTCAACGGCGCCGGCAAGGCCAGCGGCAGCGCCTTCGCCGATCAGGTGATCTCGCGCATCAAGGTCATGGCCGAGCTCGACATCGGCGAGAAACGCGTGCCCCAGGACGGTCGCTTCAAGGTCGCCGTGGGTGAGCGGCAGATCGACTTCCGCGTCTCGATCATGCCCAGCATCTTTGGCGAAGACGCCGTGCTGCGGGTGCTCGACAAACAGGACCTGTCCGACAAGGTGAGCGGCGTGCAGTTGCAGGCCCTGGGCTTTGCCGACGAAACCCTGCGTGCCTTGCGCCGGCTGGCCGCCGAACCCTACGGCATGATCCTGGTCACCGGCCCCACCGGCAGCGGCAAGACCACCACCCTGTACGCCATGATCAGCGAGATCAACCACGGCGTTGACAAGATCATCACCATCGAAGACCCGGTCGAGTATCAACTGCCCGGCGTGTTGCAGATCCCAGTCAACGAGAAGAAGGGCCTGACCTTTGCCCGCGGCCTGCGCTCGATCCTGCGCCACGACCCGGACAAGATCCTGGTCGGCGAGATCCGCGACCCGGACACTGCACAGATCGCCGTGCAGTCGGCCCTGACCGGGCACCTGGTGTTCACCACCATCCACGCCAACAACGTCTTCGATGTGATCGGCCGCTTCAGCCAGATGCAGGTCGACCCCTACAGCTTCGTCTCGGCGCTCAACGCCATCCTGGCTCAGCGCCTTATTCGCCTGGCCTGCCCGCACTGCGCCAGCGCCTGCGAAGTGGACGATGAAACCCTGCTGGCCTCGGGCCTGACCCGCGCCGCCGTGGCCGGCTGGACATTCGTCCGCGCCCAGGGCTGTGGCCAGTGCCGTGGCAGCGGGTATCGCGGCCGCAGCGCCATCGCCGAGCTGCTGCACCTGGACGATGACCTGCGGCAGATGATCGTCGAACGCCGCCCCCTGTCGCAGATCAAGACACTCGCCTGCCAGCGCGGCCTGCGCTTGCTGCGGGCCTCGGCCCTGGACCTGGTCCGTGACGGCCGCACCACCCTTGAGGAGATCAACCGTGTCACATTCATTGCGTGATCGTGCTGCTCATAAATACTGTGCCGTGCTCGGCGCCGAGGGTGTTGGCCTGGGTTGCTGGAAAGGCAATCAGCACCAGTGGCTGGGCAGTCGCGAATTCAGCTGCGACGCCGCCCAACCGGCCTGGGAAGCTGCCGTCGAGGCGCTGGGCGCACTGCTGGCCGAGCACGCCGTACGCGGCGCCCAATTGCGGGTGTTGCTGTCGGCCCGCTACAGCCGCTTCTGCCTGGTGCCGTGGAGCGATGCCATTGGCCATCCACGCGAGCTGGATGCTTATGCGCGGGCCTGCTTCGAGAACCTCTACAGCCAGTCGCTGGGTGATTGGCGCATCGTCCTCTCGCCGGAGCCGGCAGGTGCCGCACGCATTGCCACGGCGTTGCCCGAGGCCTTGCTGCAACGGCTGCAGGCGCTGGGCCGGGAAAGCCGCCTGAGCCTGCGCTCGGTGCAGCCGTACCTGATGGCGGCCTACAACCGTTGTTCGGCGCAGCTGGCACAAGGCGACTTCCTGTTCGTCCTCGCCGAGCCGCGCCGCAGCGTGCTGTTGCTGGCTGCTGGCGGTGCCTGGCAGCAGGTGCTGGCGCAAGGCTGTGCCGATACCGACCAGGCCCTGCAAGCGTTGATCGAGCGTACCTGCGAGCTGTACGGCGAGCATCTGCCACGGGTCTACCTGCATGCGCCCGGCCGCGGCGACGTGCCGCAACTGGCAGCGGTGCAGCTGTGCCAGCCGGCCAGCGAAGCCGACCCCCTGTGCGCCATGTGGCGGGCGGTGGCCTGACATGCGCCGCCTCGACTTGGAATTCCAGCCCCGCCGCAATGGCGCCTTGGCTTGGTCGCTGCTGGCCCTGGGCTGTGCAGGGGTGGCCGCACTGGTGCTGCTGCAACACCACCTGCAGGGCGAGCAAGGGGACCTCGAAGGCCGCCTGCACAGCCTGGAGCTGCAACTGGGCCGGCGCCCAGCCACCGCTGCGCCGCAAAGCAGTGCAGCCAGCCGCGAGCAGGCCGAGCGCCTGGCGCAGATGCGCAATGTCTCGCAGCAGCTGCAACGGCCCTGGCAGCAACTGTTCGCCATGCTCGAAGCACTGCCGCAGGACGATGTGGCGCTGCTTGGCCTGACCCCGGACGCTCGCAAGGGCCAGGTCCGCATTGCCGCCGAGGCGCGCAACCTGGAGGCGATGCTGCAGTACCACCAGCGCCTGGAGGCCAGTGCCGAGCTCAGCGATGTTTCGTTGCTCAATCACGAGGTGATGGTGAGCCAGCCGGAGCACCCGGTGCGTTTCACCCTGACCGCCACCTGGGAGACCGGCCATGCGCGCCCCTGAACCGCTTAGCAGCCTGATCATTCAGGAGCACCTGCGCCGTATCGGCCCGGTGGGCCTGGCCGCCGTTGCCGTTGGCCTGCTGGTGGTCGGCGTGGCAGTGGCCGGCGTATTGCCGCAATGGCAAAGCGTGCGCGAACTGCGGGCCAGCGAGGCAGACGCCAGTGTGCAAGTAGGGCGGGTGCAGCGCGGTGAGCTGAAAATCGCGGTCAAGCCCGAGCAGCAGGCCCTCGACACCCTGCGTCAACAACTGCCCGGTCAGCCGCAGGCCAGCGAACTGATCGAGCGGCTGTATCACCTGGCCAGTGCCGAGCACATCAGCCTGGCACGCGGCGAGTACGCCCTGGGCATCGACCCGAAAACCCAGTTGGCGCGCTACCAGATCGTGCTGCCGGTCCGCGGCAGTTACCCGCAGATCCGTGGCTTCCTCAAGGGCCTGCTTGGCCAGCTGCCGACCTTGGTGCTGGAAGACCTTGAGCTGCAACGCAAACGCATCGGCGACAGCGAGCTCAACGCCCGCCTGCGCATGACCCTCTACCTGTCGAGGTCGTGATGAATACTCAACGTGGGTTGGTCTGGCTCGGGTTTTTTGGGCTTTCTGCCGCGCTGGCGTGGGCGCCTGGGCATTGGTTTGGCCAGCAAGTCGAGGACGCCCCAATCGCCGGCAAGCCGGCTCCCACAGGTTCGGGGGTGCCCATGGAACCGGTGGGAGCGGGCTTGCCCGCGAATAGGCCAGAACAGGCCTCCACCGACCTGTTCCCGAGCCAGCGCTGGACCAAACCCAAGGCCCTGGCCACCGTCACCGAACAACCGATCATCGCCACACCCGTGGTGGTTGCCGCACCCACGGCACCGGCGTTGCCCTTCCAGTTCGTCGGCCGCCTGGGCGATCGCGACGACCTGCAGGTTTTTCTGCAGAGCGGCGAAAAACTCTACGTCGTGCGCCAGGGCGACGTCATCGAAGACACCTACCGCCTCGACCGGGTCTCGGCCAACGAGCTGAGCCTGGTCTACCTGCCTTTGCATCAGTCGCAGACCTTGTCTGTTGGGAGCGCACCATGAAGTCATCGAAGCTGTGCAAGCCTGCTCCGTTCCTGCTGTTGGCGCTGTGCGTGGCCATCGCCGGCTGCGGCTCCAGTGCGGTACGCGAAGACAGCGCAGAACTGATGAAGGAGGGGCAGTACGAAGCCGGCATCGCGCGCCTGGAAGAGGCCCTGCGTGAAGACCCGCGCGACACCGAACTGAACATCGCCCTGGCCCATGGCCGCCAGGCGGCGGTCGAGGCACTGCTGAGCCAGGCCGACAGCGACCGTATCCGCCACGACTTTGCCGGTGCGCGCATGGGCTACGGCCGGGTGCTGAGCATCGAGCCCAACAACCGCCGTGCCCAGGAAGGCATCCGTCAACTGGAGCTGATCCGCACCCTCGACGAACGCGTCGCCCTCGGCCAGGCGGCCCTGCGCCAGGGCGACCTGTTCGGTGCCGAGCGCTACATGCGCGAAGTGCTGCGCCTGGACCCGCAGAACCAGAAGGGCATGACCCTGCGCAGCGACATCGAGAACGTCCAGGCACGCACTGCGCAGCCCTTCCCGCAGCTGCGCAGCAAGCTGGAGCGCCCGGTCACCCTAGAGTTTCGTGATGCCAACCTGAAGACCATCTTCGAAGTGCTGTCCCAGGTCGCTGGCATCAACTTCATCTTCGACAAAGACCTGCGCCCGGACATGAAGGCCACCATCTTCGTCCGCGACGTCCGCATCGAGGACGCCGTGGCCCTGCTGCTGGAGCAGAATCAGTTGCGCCAGAAGATCGTCAACGACAACACCCTGATGATCTACCCCGACTCGCCGCAAAAGGCCAAGGACTACCAGGAACTGGTCATGCGCACCTTCTACCTGACCAGCATCGACGCCAACACCGCGCTGAACATGGTCAAGACCATGCTCAAGACCCGCGATGTGTTCGTCGACGAGCGCCTCAACACCTTGACCATGCGCGACAGCCCCGACGCGGTGCGCATGGCCGAGAAACTGCTGCAGTCCCAGGACCAGTCCAACCCTGAAGTGGTACTGGAAGTGGAGGTTATGGAGGTGGCCACCTCGCGCATCCTCGACCTCGGCCTGCAATGGCCCAACACCTTCGGCGTGCTGACCTCCGACGGCAAACCGGTCAGCGTGCTGGACCAGTTGCGCGGCATCGACTCCAGCCGCATCAGTATCTCGCCGGCCCCACAAGCCAAGATCAACGCCCAGGACAAGGACATCAACACCCTGGCAAGCCCGGTGATCCGCGTCAGCAACCGTGAGCAGGCACGCATCCACATCGGCCAGCGGGTGCCGATTATCAGCGCCACCTCGGTGCCGTCGACCCAGGGCCCCGTGATCACCGAAAGCGTCACCTACCTGGACGTGGGCCTGAAGCTTGAAGTGCAGCCTACCGTGCACCTGAACAACGAAGTGGCGATCAAGATTGCGCTGGAGGTCAGCAACGCCACCCCACTGGAGGCCACGCGCCAGGGCACCATTCCGGTTCAGGTCGATACCCGCAACGCCCAGACCAGCCTGCGCCTGCACGACGGCGAAACCCAGGTACTGGCCGGGCTGGTGCGTAACGACCACAACGCCAGCGGCAACAAGATCCCCGGCCTGGGCGACATCCCCGGCCTGGGCCGGCTGTTCGGCAGCAACAAGGACGACATGAGCAAGTCCGAACTGGTGCTGGCGATCACCCCGCGCATCGTGCGCAACCTGCCGTACCAGAGCCCGTCGGACATGGAGTTTGCCACCGGCACCGAGTCGAGCCTGCAAGTCCGCCAGATGGCACCGCTGCCGCCAACCGATGTACCGGGCAATACGCCGTCCGGTGACACGCCGGTAGTAGAAAGCCAAATGGCCGTGGTGCCTGCCAACGGGAGCCCACGCCCATGAAACGCCGCATGCAAGGCTTCAGCCTGATCGAGGTGGTGCTGACCCTGGCACTGCTCGGGCTGCTCGCCAGCATGGCCGCGCCGCTGACCGAAACCGTGGTGCGCCGCGGCAAGGAGCAGCAACTGCGCGAGGCGCTGTACCAGATCCGCGATGCCATCGATGCCTACAAGCGCGCCTTTGACGCCGGCTACATCGAAAAACGCCTGGATGCCAGCGGCTACCCGCCCAACCTGCAGGTGTTGGTCGACGGGGTGCGTGATGTGCGCAGTGCCAAGGGGGCCAAGTTCTACTTCCTGCGGCGCATCCCCCACGACCCGCTGCTGGCGGCCAAGGAGGACGATGAGGGGGCCTGGGGCCTGCGTGCCTACGACAGCAGTCCCGACAGCCCACGGGAAGGCGAAGACGTCTTCGACGTGTATTCCAAGGCCCGTGGCAAAGGCCTCAACAACATCCCCTACGGGCAATGGTGACGGCCATGAAACGCAGCCGAGGCTTCACCCTGATCGAACTGCTGGTGGTGATGGCGATTATCGCCACGCTGATGACCATCGCCATGCCGCGCTACTTCAACAGCCTGGAGAGCTCCCGCGAGGCCACCCTGCGCCAGAGCCTGGCAGTGCTGCGCGAGTCGCTGGACCACTTCTACGGCGACACCGGGCACTACCCCGATTCGCTTGAGCAACTGGTCGAGCTGCGCTACCTGCGCAACACCCCGGTGGATCCGATCACCGAACGCAGCGATGCCTGGCAACTGGTGCCACCGCCAGAAGGTGTGGCCGGTGGCGTGGCCGACATCAAAAGCGGCGCTACAGGGAGGGCGCGTGATGGCAGCCTCTATGCTGAATGGTAAGGCCTGTGCCGGCTTCACCTACCTGGGCGTGCTGCTGCTGATCGCGGTCAGCAGCGTGGCCCTGGCCGCCACCGGGACGGTCTGGTCGAGTGCCGCCCAGCGCGACCACGAGCGCCAGTTGCTGTGGGTCGGCAGCCAGTACGCCCAAGCCCTGCGCAGTTACTACCGCGCATCGCCGGGGCTGGCCCAGTACCCCCAGGACCTGGCCGACCTGTTGCAGGACAACCGCTTCCCCGAGGCCAAGCGGCACATCCGCAGGCTCTACCCGGACCCGATCAGCAACAGCGACGACTGGGGCCTGCTGCGCTCGATCGACGGCCGCATCACCGGCGTGCACAGCCGCTCGGACGCCACCCCGTTCAAACGCAGTGGCTTTGCCGCCGAGTGGTCGGGCTTCGAAGGGCTGGAGCACTACAGCGACTGGCAGTTCGTCGCCGAGCAGGCGTTCGCCGACAGCCCCAACGGTGCCCAGCCCCATGCCGGTCCGGGAGACACGCCATGAACCGCCTGGCTGCGCTGTGCCTGAGCCTGTTGCTGGCGAGCTCGCTGAGCAGCGCGCTGAAGGCGGCTGAAGAGGACGAGATGATGGGCTTTATCGTCGACAACACCATCTCGCACATCGGCCACGATTTTTACTACTACTTCGCCGACCGCCTGCGTGCCACCAGCCGCCTGGACTTCAACCTGGTAGTGCGCGAACGCCCGGATGCCCGCTGGGGCAGCCTGATCACCGTGGAGTTCGAGCGCGACGTGATGTACCGCCGCTTCCTGCCACCCAACACCACGGAACTCAAAGAAGAGGCCGTCGCGGCCGCCGACCTGGTCAAGCAGCAGATCATCCAACGCAAGTTGCAACGCCTGCTGCAGGACACCACCGATCTGGAGAGGGACGAGCTATGAAAACCCGCATTCCCCGTTGCATCGCCGCCTGCCTGCTGGCCAGCGCCTGTGCTGCCCAGGCCACCGAGCTGGTGTACACCCCGGTCAACCCGGCCTTCGGCGGCAACCCGCTCAACGGCACCTGGTTGCTGAACAACGCCCAGGCGCAGAACGACTACGACGACCCCGACCTCAAGGACCGTGCGTCTGCCTTCTCGGGCACTTCGGCCCTGGAGCGCTTCAGCAATCAGCTGGAGTCGCGGATGTTGTCGCAGCTGCTGGACAACATCAGCAATGGCAGCACCGGAAGCATGGCCACCGATGCCTTCCTGATCGACGTTATCGACGATTCAGGGGCGCTGAGCATCAAGGTCACCGACCGCGCCACAGGAGAAATTTCGATCATTGAGGTCAGCGGCCTAAACCCCTGAGAGGGGAAGGCATTTATGTTGGGGAGAGAACACCATGAAACGTCTGCTGAGCACGCTGCTGATCCTCACCGCCCTTGGCCTGCAAAGTGGTTGCAGCCTGCGCGAACCCATGTCGGCCGAACAGGACTCGGAAACCCCGACCCTGACCCCGCGCGCCTCGACCTATTACGACCTGATCAACATGCCACGCCCTAAAGGCCGGCTGATGGCGGTGGTGTATGGCTTCCGCGACCAGACCGGGCAGTACAAACCCACCCCGGCCAGTTCGTTCTCGACCAGCGTCACCCAAGGCGCGGCGAGCATGCTGATGGACGCCCTGAGCGCCAGTGGCTGGTTCGTGGTGCTGGAGCGTGAAGGCCTGCAGAACCTGTTGACCGAACGCAAGATCATCCGCGCCTCACAGAAGAAGCCGGATGTTGCAGAGAACATCATGGGCGAACTGCCGCCGCTGCAGGCCGCCAACCTGATGCTCGAAGGCGGCATCATCGCCTATGACACCAACGTGCGCAGTGGCGGGGAAGGGGCGCGTTACTTAGGCATAGACATCTCCCGCGAGTACCGCGTCGACCAGGTGACCGTGAACCTGCGCGCAGTCGATGTGCGCACCGGGCAGGTGCTGGCCAACGTCATGACCAGCAAGACCATCTACTCGGTTGGGCGCAGTGCCGGGGTGTTCAAGTTCATCGAGTTCAAGAAGTTGCTGGAGGCGGAGGTGGGGTATACCACCAATGAGCCGGCGCAGCTGTGCGTGCTGTCGGCGATCGAGGCGGCGGTGGGGCATTTGCTGGCGCAGGGGATCGAGCGGCGGTTGTGGCAGGTGGCGGGGGAGGCGGGGGATGGCAAGGCGACGGTGGACAAGTACCTGAGCCAGTATCAGCAGCCGTGATCGACGTTGAGGGCCTCTTCGCCGGTGAACCCGCTCCCACAGGTACTGCGTAGCCTTTGAGATCAAGCTATTCGCCTACAGAGGTTTGGCGCCTGTGAGATCGAGCGCCGCCCGCGCGGCGCTTCGCGGGGCAAGCCCGCTCCCACATCTGTTTCGGGCCAGTCACTCCAGTGAGCTCACCTCTGTCCGCTGTATTTGCCAATCCAGTATCGAGGGTAGCGCTGCGGTCCTTCATCTATCTCCAGCCATGCACCCAGGGGGCCGCGCGCCATAGGTACAGGAGTAACTGGCCCGAAACAGATGTGGGAGCGGGCTTGCCCCGCGAAGCGCCGCGCGGGCGGCGCTCGATCTCTGCCCGCACACAAAACCCAAGCCATGCACTTCCAGCCATACCCCAACCCATCAACCAGATGACGCCCAGCCTTTTCTCCCGCACACTGCGAAAAATTCCCAAGCCTGTACCCCGCCACTCGCGGGGCGCAGCCGGAGTAGAAAATGGCGCGACAACTAATAACAAACGCCCAAGACCCGCTACACGAATCCCGCCAGGCCCGGCTCAAGCTGGCCAGCGAAGGCGAGCTGCCATTGGGCATGCTGCGCGATGAAATCGACGCGTCCTGGCGCCGCAGCCTGGGCCATGGCCTGGACTGCCTGCAAGGCGAGCAGGTCGGCCTGGGCCTGGAGCAAGGCCATGACCTGCGCATGCTGTTGGAGCGCAACCGCTTGTTGGTCGATGCCGTCACCCCCGAGCTGGATTACCTGGTCTCGCGCCAGGGCAAGGCGGGCATCATCATCCTCGGTGATGCCCAGGCCAACGTGCTGGCCATCGAAGGCCAAACCCACGTGCTCAGCCGCGAAGGCCTGCGTGACCTGCACCCAGGCAGTTGCTGGAGCGAATCCCTGCGTGGCACCAATGCCATCGGCACGGCCGTGGTAGAAGGGCGGCCGACCTTGATCAATTGTGGCGAACACTACCTCGATCGCCTCAGCCCGTTCTCTTGCACCTCGGTGCCGCTGCGTGACCCGCGGGGCGAGGTGATCGGTGTGCTCGACATCACCCGCGAAGGCGTGATGGCGCAGCCGCAGGACAGCCTGTCGACGCTGATGCTGGCAGCCGGCAACATCGAAGGTCGGCTGTTCGGCCTGTGCCACCCCGAGCAACTGGTGCTGGCCTTCCACAGCCGCCCGCAGTACCTCAACAGCGCCTGGCACGGTCTATTGGCATTGAGCCTGGACGGCGAAGTGCTGGCGGCCAACGACAGTGCCTGCCAATTGTTGCAGGTGCCGCGCCAGGACCTCATTGGCCGGCGTAGCAGCGACCTGCTCGGCGAGCGCTCGCCAGCCTTCATCGCCCGGCTGTGGCAGGGCGGTGTCAGCAGTGTGCAGACGGCCAAGGGCGAGTTCTTCTTCCGCGCGTTGCAACTGCCACGTCACGGCCAGCTGAACGGCAGCGTGGCGGTGAGCAAGCCGGCGCTGGCCAACAGGTCACCGGCGCTCGATGCACTGGCCGGTGACGACCCACGCCTGGCGCGCAACCTGCGCATGGCCCGCCAGGGCCTGGGCAATGGCCTGCCGGTGTTGCTGCTGGGTGAGACCGGCACCGGCAAGGAAGTCGTCGCCCGGGCCCTGCACCAGGCCAGCCCGCGGGCCGACAAGCCGTTCGTGGCGGTCAACTGCGCGGCCATTCCTGAAGGGCTGATCGAATCCGAACTGTTTGGCTACCGCGAAGGGGCGTTCACCGGCTCGCGCCGTGGCGGCATGGTCGGGCGGCTGATGCAGGCCCATGGCGGCACGCTGTTCCTCGACGAGATCGGCGACATGCCGCTGGCCCTGCAGGCCAGGCTGTTGCGGGTGCTGCAAGAGCGCCGCGTGGCGCCGCTGGGCGCGGGTGACGAGCAGGACATCGACGTGGCGCTGATCTGCGCCACCCACCGCGACCTCAAACGCCTGGTGCTTGAACAGCATTTTCGCGAAGACCTCTATTACCGGGTCAATGGCGTCTCGCTGCGCCTGCCGGCCCTGCGCGAGCGTGACGACCTGGCCGGGATCATCCAAGGGCTGCTGGACAAGTCCGGTGCCAAGGGCGTGAGCCTGGACCCGGCGCTCAGCGCCTTGCTCGAAGGCTTCGACTGGCCAGGCAACATCCGCCAGCTGGAGATGGTCGTGCGCACCGCGCTGGCCATGCGCGAGGACGGTGAGCAGGTGCTGACCCTCGATCACCTCACCGATTGCCTGCTCGATGAACTGGCCAGCGGCACGACGCCGTCCGGCAGCCTCAAGGACAATGAACTGGAGCTGATTCGCAGCGCCCTGGGCCGCCACCAGGGCAACGTCTCGGCCGCCGCCGAGGCCCTGGGTATCAGCCGGGCGACGCTGTACCGCAAGCTCAAGCAGTTGCGTAGCTGACATGGGTGGTTTGTTCGCAAGGCTGGTAGAGACCAGCGACCCTGTCCTCATGCGTCAGGCGTTGGCCTGGCTGTATGGTTTCGTCCGCCCCCATCGACGCGCCATCGGTGTGCTGCTGGGCTTGTCCTTGGGCGCGTCACTGCTGGCCCTGGCGCAACCCTGGCTGGTCAAGACACTGATCGACGAAGGCCTGTTGGCCAAGGACTACCAGACCCTCTGGCACATGGCGGCGATCATGATCACTGCGGGCCTGCTGGGCACCGTGCTGGCCGGGGTCAACCGCTACCTGCATACGCGATTGTCCGGGCGCATTCTGTTCGCGCTGCGTGATGACCTTTACCGCCACCTGCAACAGTTGTCGCCCACTTTTTACGGGCGGCGGCGCATCGGCGATATCCTTTCGCGGCTGGATGGCGACGTCGCCGAAATCCAGCGCTTTGCCGTGGACTCGCTGTTTTCAGCGGTGTCTGCCGTGATCGGGCTGATGGGGGCGGTGGCCTTGATGCTGATGTTGTCTTGGCAGCTGTCGCTGTTGCTGGCGCTGCTGATCCCGATCGAGGTGCTGTGGTTGCGCTGGATGCGGCGCAAGGTCGAGCGCGAGGTGCGCAGCCTGCGTGAGCGCTCGGCCGATGTGTCGTCGTTTCTGGTCGAGACACTGCCGGCCATGAAGTTCATTCAGGCCGCGGGCCAGCAGGGGCGCGAAGCCGGGCGCCTGGACCAGTTGGGTCAGGGCTACATGAGCCAGTTGCTCAAGGTGCAGGTGACCGAGTTCTTTACCCAGGCGATACCCGGCACGCTGACCTCCTGGTGCCGCGCCTGCGCCTTTTTGGTAGGCGGCTGGTGGGTGATTCAAGGTACCTGGCAACTGGGCGCGCTGATCGCGTTTTCCACGTACATGGGCATGGCAGTCGGGCCGGTGCAAAGCCTGTTGGGCTTGTATGTGGCGGTGCAGCGCATGGCCGTGAGCTTGGGCCGGGTAATGGAGCTTAAGCAAGAAGCCGTTGCCGTGCGCCAGGCGGACACGCCGCAGCCGATACCAGACGGGCCAGGTGAATTGCGCCTGGAGGCCTTGCACTTCGCCCATGACGGGCGCCAAGGCGCGGTGCTGAGCGACGTGAATATCTGCGTGCCGGGTGGCCTGAAGGTCGCCATCAGCGGCGCCTCTGGGGTCGGCAAGTCGACCTTGATCGATCTGTTGCAACGGTTCTACGACCCGGACGCCGGGCGCATCCTGCTGGATGGCACCGACCTGCGCGAACTCGACCTGGCGGCGCTGCGTCGGCGCATTGCCGTGGTCAGCCAGGACATCGTGTTGTTCCGTGGCACCCTGGCGCAGAACCTTGCCTACGGGGTGCCCGAAGCCAGCCGTGCCGAGCTTGAGCGGGTGGTGCGCCTGGCGCGCCTGGACAGCCTGGTCGAAAGCCTGCCCTTGGGGCTGGACGGGCTGTTGGGCGAGCGTGGCCAGCAGCTGTCTGGCGGGCAGAAGCAACGTATCGCCATTGCCCGCGCGGTGTTGCAGGCCCCTGCGATCCTGGTGCTGGACGAGGCCACGTCGGCGGTAGACGAAGCGACCGAGCGCGAAGTGATCGCGGCCATCGACCAGCTGTTTGCCGGGCGCACGCGCATTCTGATCAGCCACCGAGCCTCGACCCTCGCCGATGCCGACTTGCATTTGCACCTGCATGATGGGCAACTGAAGGTGTTGCCCCAGGAGGCCATCAAGCATGGGCAATGAGTTGCGTGTCGGGGTCATCGACAGCGGTTGCTCGTCGGACCAAGCACTGGATTTGCTGGGCGCACGGCGTTTCTGGCTTGAGGACGGCCAGCTGCGCGAAGGCGAAGCGTTGCCCGACCAACTAGGCCACGGCAGTGCCGTTGTTGCAGGCCTGCTGCGTGAGTCTGGCCCGGTGCCGCTGTTGCTGGCCCAGGTGTTTTCTGCGCAGGCGAGCACCAGTGCGTTGCAGGTGGCCGCCGCATTGTTATGGCTGGTGGAAGAGGGGGCGACGCTGATCAACCTTAGCCTCGGCCTGCTGCAGGACCGGCCCGTGCTGCACCAGGCCTGCGCCGAGGCCCAGGCGGCTGGCGTGCTGCTGTGCGCCTCCAGCCCGGCGCAGGGTGGGGCGGTGTACCCGGCCAGTTACCCGGGCGTGATTCGCATGACCGGCGATGCGCGTTGTGCACCGGGGCAGTGGTCCTGGCTGGGCACTGCACAGGCGGACTTCGGTGGCCATGTCGGCGCCGGTGGCCTGGCTGGGGCAAGCCTGGGTTGCGCTGCGCTGAGCGGGCGCGTTGCAGCGTTACTGCGTGAGCGGCCCGGCATGGGCCGGCAGCAGGTGTTCGACTGGCTGCGCGCCCATGCCGCATTCAGCGGCCCTGAGCGGCGAGGTGCCGAGGATGAGTGAGCCGCACATCGTGGTGCTGGGTGCCGGCCCCGCGGGGGCTGCCACGGCGATCGGCCTGCGCCGCCTGGGCTACCTGGTCACGGTGGTATCTGAGTGGCGCCGCTTTGCTGCCGTGGAAGGCGTTTCGCAGCGGGTACTGGAAGGTCTGCGGCACGCGGGCCTGGGCCGGGCCCTGAGCGAGGCGGCGATGCCAGCGACACGTCAGGTGCGCTGGAATGGCGAGCACCTGCAGATGAACCAGGAGTTTCTGCTCGACCGGCAACGCTTCGACCGTGCCTTGCGTGATGACCTTGCACGGGCGGGAGTGACGCTGGTTGAAGGGCGCATCCGTGAGGTGGCCCGTGCCGAGGGTCATCAGGTGCGCCTGGACGACGGGCAAATGCTGCAGGCTGAATTTCTGGTTGAGGCCCGTGGGCGCCAGGCACCGTTGGCAGCTGACCGCATGCGCGGACCTGAGACGATCAGTTTGCTCAACGTCTGGCATGACGCCCCTGGCGCACCGGCTTCGGCGGTGGAAAGCCTGGACGACGGCTGGTCCTGGATGGCCAGGTTGGCCGATGGGCGCTGTTATTGGCAGATTACCGTCGATGCCCAAGGGGTGCCGACCAAGGCCGCCCTGCCTGAGTACTGCGCCACACGGCGCCGTGACTCGGCGTTAGTGGCCGAATTGTTCGGGGCGCAGGCGATGGAACCTGCACAGGTACATGCCCGTAGCAGTACCGCGATACTGGCCGGCGAATGCGTGGGGGATGACTGGATACGGGTGGGGGATGCTGCGATGGCGGTTGACCCACTCTCGGGGAACGGAATTTTCCAGTCGCTGTCGTCGGCGCTGCAGGCGCCTGTGGTGATCAATACCCTGTTGCGACGGCCCGAGCGGGCTGCGCTGGCGCGTCAATTTCATCAACAGCGGGTTGAGCAGTTGTTCATGCGCTTTGCCCGTATCGGGCGGGATTTTTATAGTCAGGAGCAGACACGCGCAGGGCTGCCGTTCTGGGCGCGTCGGCGGGGTTGGCCCGATGCCCAGTCGCTGCATTTGGCGGCCGATTGGCAGTCAGTACAGGTAGCGCGCAGGCCGGTGTTGCGTGATGGTTTTGTGGATGAGGCCGAAGTGGTAGTGACGGCGGATCAGCCGTTGGGGGTTTGGCATTTGCAGGGGGTGGAGCTGGCGCCGGTGGTGCGCGCGGTGCTGGCTGGGCAGGCGTTGGATGAGGTCATGAGCAGCCACTCCGAGGCGCAACAGATGATGCTGCGGCGGTGGCTGGCGGAGCAGGGCAGGCCCTGAGACCCAGGGGCCGCACAGCGGCCCCAAGATCCTCAGTCAGAAGAAAGTCCCAACCACCAACTGCATATAGGTCCCGGTATCGCGGCTACCCATCTGCGTACCGCCATTCGCCGCACTGCGCTCCGGCTTGTAGAACCCCACCAGCGGGCTGATCAGCAGGTGCTCGTTGACCATCCATTCCACATACAGGTCCAGCTCACGCCCACCCAGGTTGCCCTGGTCGGTGTCAAGTGTGTCGAAGTCGAAGTACAACGTCCCCACCGTCAGGTTGTCACGCGGCTTGCCTTTGAGCGCGACGTGGTGCACCTGGCTGTTCTTGTTGAAGGGCCCGGCATAGTTGGCGGCCACCTCGCCCTGAAACCAGGTGCCGTAACCGCGGCTCAGGCCATAGAACAGCGGGTCGAAATCTTCCGAAAAACGGCTGTAGCGGTAGGTGGCGGTTGGCGTCCAGGGCAGTTCGGAAAACGTCCAGTTGCCCTCAAGGTACCAAGCGTTCTCGCGCCCGCCTGTGCGGTCTTGGGTGACGTATTCGCCGGCCAGTTCCAGGTCCTTGACCCCCAGGTTACCGCGCCCGCGCAGGCTGACTGTGTCCATGCCGTCGCGGTGCTCCAGGCCCATGATCTGCGCGTAGCGCTGGTCGACGTCGAGGCCGCGGATCCAACTGAGCCCGACTGTGCCAGCGTCGGCGACATGCTCGATGTTGGTCACCGCCATCGACGTGTTGGCCTGGTAATGGTTGTCGGATTTGAGCCACATCAGGTCGCCACGCCAGCCTTGCTTGCCGCCCAGGCGCAGCACGGCGGTGCGGTCGAAGGCTTTGCGTGCGGCCAGGTAATAGGCGCCGCCGCGGTCGAAGTTCGCGCCCAGGTCGACCTTGCCCAGGTTGACCGGGTCGCCCTGGATCAGGAAACCATCGCCCAGGGTCACCACCTGACGGCCACCGGAGAGGTCGATGCCATCTTCGCCCAGGGCCGGGAACAGGTTGGCTGAGCGCCAGCCCAGGTACAGGTCTTCGAAGGCGGTGCGGCGTTCGTCGCCGAGCGTCAGGCCTGCAGCGTCGCCATCACCCCAGGTGGCAGAGCTGAGCAGGTTGACGGCGCCATACAGTGCGCCGCTGTCGGCCAGGGCCTGGCTGCCGCTTAGGCCGTATTTGACGTAGCCCTCGCGCCAGTTGCTGCTGCCGGGTTGGCGGTTGCCGGCCTGGTTGTAGCTTTCGTCGCTGTGGAAGACGCCGAACAGGGCTTCGAGGTCGGCGTTGAGGGTGGTGCCGTTTTGGTTGTAGAGCTCGTGGGCTTGGGTGAGGGTTGTGCTGAACAAAAGTGCCAACGTGCAGGCGAGCGTGTGCTTCATGGTGTGCTCCATGTTTTTGTTGTTGTGTTTGGGTTGCCTGTGCCGGCCTTTTCGCAGCACAAGGCTGCTCCTACAGGGACCGCGTGCTTTTGTAGGCGCAGCCTTGTGCTGCGAAGAGGCCGGTATAGGAAAAGATCAGAGCTTGATCAACACTGACTTCAGCTCGGTGTAATGCTCGATGGCCGACGCGCCCATCTCGCGGCCGACGCCTGACATCTTGTAGCCACCAAACGGCAACGCCGGGTCGAGTGCGCTGTGGCAGTTGACCCACACCGAGCCCGACTTGATACGCGGGATCATCCGGTGCACCGCCCCCAGGTCGTTCGACCAGATACTCGCCCCTAGCCCGTAGGGGTTGTCGTTGGCCATGCCAATCACTTCGTCGAGGTCATCGAAGGGCATAGCCACCAGCACCGGCCCGAAGATTTCTTCCTGCACCAGGCGATGACGCTGGTCGACATCGACGATCACCGTTGGCTTGACGAAGTAACCCGGCCCGAAGCCTTCGCCGCCGCAGGCAATGGTCGCGCCCAGCTCACGGCCGAGTTCGATGTAGCCGGTGACACGGTCCTGCTGCTTGGCCGAGATCAACGGGCCCATCTGTACCGAAGGGTCCAGCCCGCTGCCCAGCTTCATGCCATTGGCGATACCGGCGATGTCGGCGATCACGTTGTCGAAGTGCTTGCGGTGCACATACAGCCGGGAGCCTGCGCAGCACACTTGGCCCTGGTTGAAGAAGATAGCTGTGGCAGCGCCGGCAGCGGCTTCCTGCAGGTTGGCGTCGGGCATGACGATGGTCGGCGATTTGCCGCCCAGCTCCAGTGTCACGCGGGTCATGTTGTCCATGGCCGCTTTGCCGATCAGCTTGCCGACCTCGGTAGAGCCGGTGAAGGTCAGTTTATCGACGCCGGGGTGGCGGCTCAGGGCTGCGCCGGCATTCAGGCCGGTGCCGGTGATCACGTTGAACACGCCTGCCGGGTAGCCGGCTTCCTCGATCAGCTCGGCCAGTTTCAGTGCAGTCAGAGGGGTTTCGTCGGCCGGTTTGAGCACCACGGTGCAGCCCGTGGCCAAGGCTGGGCCCAGCTTCCAGCAGGCCAGTAGCAGCGGGAAGTTCCAGGCGACAATGGCACCTACCACGCCTACCGCCTCGCGGCGGACAAAGCCGTGGAACTGGTCGTTGGGCATCAAAGGCATCGAGGCTTCGACGGTGCTACCCTCGATCTTGGTGGCCCAGCCGGCCATGTAGCGCAGGAAGTCGATGGCCAATTGCACGTCCATGACCTTGGCCACTGCGGCGCTCTTGCCGTTGTTCAGGCACTCAAGCTCCGCCAGCTGTTGCGCGTCACGCTCCATCAGGTCGGCCAGGCGCCACAGCATGTTCTGCCGCTCACGCGGGCGCAGGCGGCTCCAGCGCGAGTCGTCGAAGGCTTGGCGCGCGGCCCGCACGGCGCGGTCGACATCGTCGGCGTCGGCGGCGGGTACTTCGCCCAGCACCTCGCCGGTGGCCGGGTTGCGGAACGACAGGGTGCGACCGCTGGCGGCGTCCTGCCAGTCGGCGCCGATGCGCATTTTCAGTTTGCGTTCGAGGAAGGCGCGGGTGGCGGGCTGGATGGGCAGTTCGGAAAGCATGGGGCGGTGCCTCTTGTCATTGGAATGTGAGCGAGGCTTGCGCAATGGGCGTGCCAAGGTCGTTGATGGGCCGCAAGGCCTTGAGGCGACTGGGGTTTGCCACAGTGCAAGGGCGTAATTGCAGGGTTGCGCTGTTGCACATTGAGACTGTGTGAGACGGTGGTGAAACAGTGGCTATACCGGCCTCTTCGCGGGGCAAGCCCGCTCCCACAGGGATAGAGCCGAACCCAGCCGCTGCGGCGTTTCGGTGGGAGCGGGCTTGCCCCGCGAATGGCCTGCAGAGCAGGCCCTGTCTCAGGATGAAACACCCTGTCGCGAAATGGCACGCTTCGGCTCTACCCCGGCGTGCCTGCGCAACCACGCGAAACCTACTAAGAGGCTGAAATACAACAACTTTTCAGCATGTGGCACAGTTTCTGTATCACAACTGTCACATGCACACCTGCTGTACCAAAGCGTGCGAGAACGATAAGAACAACAACCGTGGAGGTCTGACCTTGAAGACGACTCGACTCCGCCGGCATGCGGGCAAACTGGCGCTGGTCGCCGCCGCGCTGCTGAGCACCCAGGCCATGGCGGCCGAGCAGGGCCCTAACCTGTTGCAAACCAAGTGCATGGGGTGCCATATCCCCGAAGGCAACGACACCTACAGCCGTATCAGCCATCAGCGCAAAACGCCGGAAGGCTGGCTGATGAGCATCGCCCGCATGCAGGTCATGCACGGCCTGCAGATCAGCGACGATGACCGGCGTACCCTGGTCAAGTACCTGGCCGACAAGCAGGGGCTGGCGCCCAGCGAGACCGATGGCGTGCGCTACGCCATGGAGCGGCGGCTGAACACCGTCGAACACTTCGACCAACAGCTCAGCGAAACCTGTGGCCGTTGCCACTCCGGTGCCCGCGTTGCCCTGCAGCGTCGCCCGGCCCAGGAATGGGAACACCTGGTCAACTTCCACCTCGGCCAATGGCCGTCTCTCGAATACCAGGCCCAGGCGCGTGACCGTGACTGGCTTGAAATCGCCCTCAAGCAAATGGTGCCGGACCTGGCCAAGCGCTTCCCGCTCGACAGCCCGGCCTGGGCAGAATGGCAACAGGCCAGGCCCAAGGCCGATGCCTTGCCAGGGCAGTGGGCGTTCAGCGGTCACATGCTGGCCAAAGGCGATGTCCGTGGGGTGATGACGGTCAGTGCAGGGGAGGCTGACACCTTCAAGGTCGAGGTCAAAGGCAGCTACGCCGACGGCACGCCGTTCAATGGCAGCGGCTCGGCGATCCTTTACAACGGCTATGAATGGCGCGGCAACGTGAAGGTGGGCGACAGCAACCTGCGCCAGGTATTCGCGGCGCTGGATGGCGAGATGAAAGGCCGCATGTTCGAGGCCGATCACGACGAGCGCGGCCTGGACTTCAGCGCGGTGAAAGACGGCAAGGCACGCCTGCTGGCAGTGCAGCCAGCATTCATCAAGGTGGGCAGCGAAAGCGAGATCACCCTGGTCGGCAGCGGCCTGACGGGCAAGCCGGAACTGGGCGCAGGTGTTGAAGTGACAGAAGTGCTGGAGGCCACCCCGACCCTGGTGCGGGTCAAAGCGCGCGCGGCGGCAGACGCCAAGCCAGGCCAGCGAGACGTCGCAGTGGGCGCACTCAAGGGCGTCAACCTGGCGGTTTACGACAAGGTCGACGAGGTCAAGGTGGTGCCGGCGTTCTCCATTGCCCGCATCGGCGAAAACGGCGCGTCCGTGCCGAAGGTGCAGGGGCGCTTCGAAGCCGAAGCCTGGGGCAAGGACGCCAGCGGCCAGCCGCTGCGCATCGGTTACCTGCCCGCCCAATGGAAGGTCGAGCCGTTCAACGAGCGTGCCGTTGAGGACGAGGACGTCAAGTTCGCCGGGCAGATGCAGGCCGACGGCGTCTTCGTACCCGGCGGTGCGGGGCCTAACCCGGCACGCAAGATGATGACCAACAACGCTGGCAACCTGAAAGTCATCGCCACCCTGGCTGACGGCGGCCAGACCGGCGAGGGCCACATGATCGTCACCGTCCAACGCTGGAACAACCCGCCCTTGCCATAAGGCAGGTGTGAACGCGTTTTCCAACGGATCGATTATCGGAGGTCGCCATGGGCGCACTATTGAACCTGGTCGAACGCAACCTGCACGAAGTGCAGGTGGATGCCGACCGCATGCTGTTCCACATCCCTAGCAGTTCGCTGTTTGCCACCGACGCGGTGACCGGCGGCATCATCGACACCCTGCGCCAGCAAGGCTGCTCCGCCGAGGAGCTAATGCAGCGCCTCGGTCAGCAGTTTGCCGGCGCCGACATCCAGGACACCCTGCGCGAGCTGATCGCCCTGGAAGTGGTCAGCGACGGCTCACCACTGACGCCGGAAATCGCCCTCAAGCAGGTCGAGCGCACGGCCTTGAACACGGTGGTGCTCAACGTCAACACCGGCTGCAACCTCAGCTGCACCTATTGCTACAAGGAAGACCTGGACAAACCCTCTGCTGGCAAGAAGATGAGCACCGCCACTGCCGAGGCCTCGGTGGAGATGCTGCTCAAGGAGTCCCCTGACGAGCAACGCTACAGCGTGGTGTTCTTCGGCGGCGAGCCGTTGTCCAACCGGCCTTTGATCGAGCACATGGTCGCTTACTGCGAGCGGCGTTTCGCCGAGGCCGGCAAGCAGGTGGAGTTCATCATGACCACCAACGCCACCTTGCTCACCGAAGAGATCATCGACTGGCTCAACGCCCACCGTTTCGGGTTGTCGATCAGCATCGATGGGCCGAAGACCGTGCACGACCGCAACCGCATCACCGTGGGCGGGCAGGGCACCTATGATGTGGTGCGGCGCAAGGCCGAGATGCTGTTGTCACGCTATACCAGTCGCCCGGTGGGCGCGCGGATCACCCTGACCCGTGGCATCACCGATGTCGAGACCATCTGGAATCACCTGTTCAACGAGATGGGCTTTGCCGAAGTCGGCTTCGCCCCGGTGACCTCGGGCGACCTGTCGGCATTCAACCTCACCAGCGACGAACTGGTGCAGGTGTTCGCCAACATGAAGGCCCTGGGCCGTCGCTACCTGGAAGCCGCGCTGGAGCACCGCAACATCGGCTTTTCCAACCTGCACCAACTGATCACCGACATCCACGAGGGCCACAAGAAGGCCCTGCCGTGCGGCGCCGGGCTGAAAATGCTGGCGGTAGACCATGAAGGTGAATTGAACCTGTGCCACCGCTTCACCGGCTCCAGCCTGCCGACGTTCGGCAACGTGCACCAAGGTGTGAAGCAGGCCCAGCTCAATGACTTCCTGTCGCAACGCCTGGACCGCAGCAACACCGGCTGCGAGAGCTGCCGTATTCGCAACCTGTGCTCCGGTGGCTGCTACCACGAGAGCTATGCCCGCTACGGCGATCCGCAGCACCCGACCTACCACTACTGCGAGCTGATGCGCGACTGGGTCGACTTCGGCATCGAGGTCTACAGCCGCATCATGGCCGCCAACCCGGCCTTCATCGACCGCTACATCACCCCGCGGAAGGCGCACTGACATGAAGCACTTGAAGCCCCTGAACAACAAGGCGCGCATCCTCGAACAGGCCGCTGCCGAAGACCGTGTCGAAGAAGTCATGGCGATGAGCGCGGTGGCAGGCTGTACCGCCACCACCGACCCGGGTTGGGAAGTGGACGCCTTTGGTGGCGTGAGCTCGCTGTGCCAGCCCATGGAAGCCGACCTTTACGGCTGTTCCGACCCTTGCTGGTGGCCAGCGCAGGTGCCGGACATGATGAGCACCTACCAGGACTGGAACGCCCAGGCGACCAACTCCCAGGACGACTGGCGCAACCTCGGCACCGTGTTCCCGAAAGACAAGTGACCGGCCCAACAAGAATGACAAGGGGAAACCGCATGAAACCTGGACTCTGCGCGCAGCTCGCGCTCACCGTCGCCGCCACGGCCAGCGCCTGGGCGGTACAGGCTGACGACACCGGGCCGGCCTTGAAGGCTGGCCATGAATACCTGATCGTGACCAACTACCCGAACAACCTGCATGTGGTGGATGTGGCCAGCGATGCGCTGTACAAGAGCTGCCGCATGCCCGATGCGTTCGGCCCCGGCACCGCGATGATGGCGCCGGACAACCGTACCGCCTACATCCTCAACAACCACTACGCCGACATCTACGGCATCGACCTGGACACCTGCAAGACCACCTTCCACGCCAACTTGTCCAGCGTGCCTGGGGAAGTCGGCAAGTCGATGTATTCGTTTGCCATCAGCCCTGATGGCAAAGAGGTGTATGCCACCGTCAACCCGACCCAGCGCCTGAACGATCACTATGTGGTCAAGCCGCCGCGCCTGGAGGTGTTCCGCACGGCCGATGGCCTTGATGCGAAACCGGCGCGTACCTTCCCGATGCCGCGCCAGGTGTACCTGATGCGCGCTGCTGACGATGGCAGCTTGTTCGTGGCGGGCCCGGACATCTACAAGATGGACGTGCAAACCGGCAAGTACGAGGTGGCATTGCCGCTGCGTACCTGGAACCGGCCCGGCTACAGCGCCCCGGATGTGCTGTATTTCTGGCCGCATCAGAGCCCTCGGCACGAGTTCTCGATGCTCTACACCATTGCCAAGTTCAAGGACGAAAAGCAGGACCCGAATACCGCCGAACTGCTTTACGGTTACCTGAGTGTCGACCTGAAAACCGGCAAGACACACACCCAGGAATTCGCCGACCTGACCGAGCTGTACTTCACCGGGTTGCGCTCGCCGAAGGACCCGAACCAGATCTACGGCGTGCTCAACCGCCTGGCGCGGTATGACATCAAGGAACGCAAGCTGATCAAGGCGGCTAACCTTGAACACACCTACTACTGCGTGACCTTCGACAAGAAGGGCGACAAGCTGTACCTGGGCGGCACCTTCAATGACCTGGCGGTGTTCGACCCCGAAACGCTGCAGAAGGTGAGGAACATCAAGCTGCCGGGTGGGGACATGTCGACCACTACGCCGCAGGTGTTCATCCGCTAGATACAAGGTGGACTTACCGGCCTCTTCGCAGCACAAGGCTGCTCCTACAGGCCACCGCGTTCCATTGTAGGAGCAGCCTTGTGCTGCGAAGAGGCCGGTTCAAACAACACAAGAACAACAAGAGAACGCCCATGCCCCAGCCAAGCTATTCCCAGGGCAACCAGGACAAACCCCTGCTTACCCACTGCATCGGCGACGCCTTCGACACCACCGTGGCCCGCTTTCCCGACCGCGAAGCCCTGGTGGTCCGCCACCAGGCCTTGCGCTACACCTGGCGGCAACTGGCCGAGGCGGTCGACCAGAGCGCGCGCGCACTCATGGCATTGGGCGTGCAAGCCGGCGACCGCCTGGGCATCTGGGCGCCCAACTGTGCCGAGTGGTGCATCACCCAGTTCGCCAGCGCCAAAGTCGGAGCGATCCTGGTCAACATCAACCCAGCCTACCGCGCAAGCGAGCTGGACTACGCCCTGGGCCAGGCGGGTTGCCGCTGGGTGATCTGCGCCGATGCCTTCAAGACCTCCGACTACCATGCCATGCTGCTGGGCCTGATCCCGGGCCTTGCCGAGGGCCACCCGGGCGCACTGGCCTGTGAGCGGTTCCCCGAATTGCGCGGGGTCGTGAGCCTGGCCGCCTCACCGCCACCGGGCTTTCTCGCCTGGCATGCCCTGCAGGCCCGCGCCGACGCCATCAGCGCCGAGGCGTTGGCCACCCGCCAGGGGCAACTGCACTGTGACGACCCGATCAACATCCAGTACACCTCCGGCACCACCGGCTTCCCCAAGGGCGCCACGCTGAGCCACAGCAACATCCTCAACAACGGCTACATGGTGGGCGAAAGCCTGGGCTTGACCGAGCACGATCGGCTGGTGGTGCCGGTGCCGCTGTACCACTGTTTCGGCATGGTCATGGCCAACCTGGGTTGCATGACTCACGGCAGCACGTTGATTTACCCCAACGACGCCTTCGACCCACTCGCCACGTTGCGCGCAGTGGCCGAGGAAAAGGCCACCGCGCTGTACGGCGTGCCCACCATGTTCATCGCCGAACTGGACCACCCGCAACGCAGTGCCTTCGACCTGTCGAGCCTGCGCACCGGCATCATGGCCGGCGCCACCTGCCCGATCGAAGTGATGCGACGGGTCATCGACGAGATGCACATGGCCGAGGTGCAGATTGCGTATGGCATGACTGAAACCAGCCCAGTGTCCTTGCAAACCGGGGCCAATGACGACCTGGAGCGCCGCGTGACCAGCGTCGGCCGCACCCAGCCACGGTTGGAGAACAAAGTCATCGATGCCGATGGCCGCACAGTGCCGCGTGGTGAAATCGGCGAACTGTGCACCCGCGGCTACAGCGTAATGCTGGGGTACTGGAACAACCCCAAGGCCACGGCCGAGAGCATCGATGCCGAGGGCTGGATGCACACCGGTGACCTGGCGGTAATGGACGAGCAGGGCTATGTGCGCATCGTCGGGCGCAGCAAGGACATGATCATTCGGGGCGGCGAGAACATCTACCCACGTGAGCTGGAAGAGTTCTTCTTCACCCATCCAGCGGTGGCCGATGTGCAGGTGATTGGTGTGCCCTGCAGCAAGTATGGCGAGGAGATCGTCGCTTGGGTGCGCTTGCACCCGGGGCATGCAGCCACCGAAGACGAGCTGCGTGACTGGGCGCGGGCGCGGATTGCGCACTTCAAGGTGCCGCGCTATTTCCGCTTCGTCGATGAGTTCCCGATGACGGTGACCGGCAAGGTGCAGAAGTTTCGCATGCGCGAGATCAGCATTGCGGAACTGTCGGCGGGCTAATGGCATGGGCACCGGCGAGGCCGGTGCCCAGCACCGCTACAACGCCTTGGCCAGGAAGCTGGCGGTACGGCTTTCAACGCACCCGGCGACGGCCTGCGGTGTGCCACTGGCCACGACCTTGCCCCCCGCATCCCCAGCCCCCGGCCCGATATCGATCACCCAGTCGCTTTGCGCCACCACGCGCATGTCATGTTCGACCACCACCACGCTATGCCCGGCATCCACCAGACGGTTGAGTTGTACCAGCAACCGGTCGATATCCTGGGGATGCAGCCCGTTGGTGGGTTCATCCAGTACATACAACGTCGCCCCGCGCGCCGTGCGCTGCAACTCGGTGGCCAGCTTGATGCGTTGCGCTTCACCGCCAGACAGCTCCGTAGCCGGTTGGCCCAGGCGCAGGTAACCCAGGCCGATATCCTGCAGCACTTGCAGGCTGCGCCGTACTGACGGCTGTTCGGCGAACACCGCCAGGGCGTGTTCAACGGTCAGTTGCAGCACCTGGGCGATGTTCATCCCTTGCCAGGTCACCGCCAGTGTCTCGGGGTTGTAGCGGGCACCGTGGCAGGTTGGGCAGGGCGCGTAGACACTGGGCATGAACAACAGCTCGACGCTGACAAACCCTTCGCCCTCGCAGGTTGCACAGCGGCCCTTGGCGACGTTGAAGGAGAAACGCCCGGCATCGAAGCCTTGCGCCTTGGCGTGGTCGGTGGCAGCAAACAGTTTGCGCACGGCGTCGAACAGGCCGGTGTAGGTGGCCAGGTTGGAGCGGGGGGTACGGCCGATGGGTTTCTGATCGACCTGCACCAGGCGCTTGATGCTGCCCAGCCCTGCCTTTACCCGGCCGCTGCTGGTTTGTTCGGGGTCGTCCTCCAGGCTCTGTTCTTCGCGCTCGGCAGGCTGTTCGGCATGGCCCAGGTGCGCGCCGACCAGCTCCAGCAGCGCCTGGCTGACCAGGCTGGATTTGCCTGAACCGGAAATACCCGTCACGGCGGTGAAACACCCCAACGGGAACTGAGCGCTGAGGTTGTCGAGGTTGTTACGGGTGATGCCTTCCAGCGCTAGCCAATCCTGCGCCTGGCGTGGTGTGCGAACGGCCTGGGCGTGCTCGCCGAACAGGTAGGCGCGTGTGCACGATTGCTCGACCCGGGCGAGCCCCTCGGGCGGGCCACTGTAAAGGATGGTGCCGCCGTGTTCGCCGGCGGCAGGGCCAACATCCACCAACCAGTCGGCGCGGCGCATGGTGTCGAGGTCGTGCTCCACCACATAGACCGAGTTGCCGGCCTGTTTCAGGCGCTGCAAGGCCTCGAACAAGGCCTCGCTGTCGGCAGGATGCAAGCCGGCCGAAGGCTCGTCGAGCACATAGATCACGCCGAACAGTTGTGAGTTGAGCTGGGTGGCCAGGCGCAGCCGCTGCAGCTCACCTGAGGACAGGCTTGGGGTACTGCGCTCCAGGGCCAGGTAGCCCAGCCCGAGGTCGAGCAGGGTGTCGATGCGCGCCAGCAACTCATGGGCGATACGTTGGGCGGCCAGGCGTTTTTCCAGGGTCAGGTCGTCCTGGTGCTGTTCCAGGTAAGCCGGCGCCGCCACCGTGCGGAACACCTCGGCCAGCGCCTGCAACGAGAGGTGCGACAGCTCGGCGATGTCCAGGCCTGCGAAGGTCACGCTCAGCGCTTCGCGCTTGAGGCGTTTGCCCGCGCACAGCGGGCAGGGGCTTGGGCGCATGAACTGCGACACGCGCTTGCGCATCTGCGCGCTTTGCGAGTGCATGAAGGTGTGCAGTACGTAGCGCCGGGCGCCGCTGAACGTGCCCTGGTAGCTGGGTTCCTGCTTGCGCTTGAGAGCGGCGCGGGTTTGCGCCGGGGTCAGGCCGGCGTACACCGGGGCGGTGGGGGTTTCTTCGGTGAACAAGATCCAGTCGCGCTGCGCTTGTGGCAAGTCGCGCCAGGGAATATCGACGTCATAGCCCAGGGTTACCAGGATGTCGCGCAGGTTCTGGCCCTGCCAGGCCATGGGCCAGGCCGCCACCGCGCGCTCGCGGATGGTCAGTGAAGGGTCCGGGACCAGGGTTGCCTCGGTCACTTCATAGACGCGGCCCAGGCCGTGGCATTCGGGGCAGGCGCCCTGGGGGGTGTTGGGTGAGAAGTCTTCGGCATACAGCATCGCGTGCCCGGCCGGGTAATGGCCGGCGCGCGAGTAAAGCATGCGGATCGAGCTGGACAGTGTGGTGACGCTGCCCACTGAGGACCGCGCGTTGGGCGTGCCGCGTTGCTGTTGCAGGGCCACCGCTGGCGGCAGGCCTTCGATGGTGTCCACATCGGGCACGCCAACCTGGTCGACCAGGCGCCGGGCATAGGGCGCGACGGATTCGAAGTAGCGGCGCTGGGCTTCGGCATACAGGGTGGAGAAGGCGAGCGAAGACTTGCCCGAGCCCGATACGCCGGTGAACACCACCAGCGCGTCGCGGGGGATATCGACATCGATGTTCTTGAGGTTGTGCTCGCGGGCGCCACGGACGCGGACGAAACCGGCAGGGCTTGGGTGACGTTGTGGCATTGGGCACTCCTTGGCTGGGGAGGGGGCACGGTAGCAGTGTTTTGGGATTTGTAGGTGCTTGCCTTGAGGTTTTCAGCGCCTGGCAGATCGAGCGCCGCGCGGGCGGCGCTCGATCGCCTAGGCGCTAAAGATCTCAACCCGTACCCCTGGCGGCCCTCATGCAATCCCCCATGCCCAGTTCCACCCTGCGGAACCACATTCGATTGTGCTCCCCCCATCACTCGCGTTTATCTGTCAGCCAACACGACCTGCCTTCCCCGTCGTGATCTCAACGCGAACAACAAGAACGGGAATTACCCGCGCAAGGAGATTCCGCATGTCCCGACATCAACACATCCTGGCCTGGCTCAACGACGTGGCCAGCGACCTGCACGCCATCCGTCACGACATCCATGCACACCCGGAACTGGGTTTTGAAGAAAACCGCACCTCAGCGCTGGTGGCCCGGCTGCTGCAAGCCTGGGGCTACGAGGTTCACACCGGTATCGGCAAGACCGGCGTGGTGGGGGTGCTGCGCAACGGCAGCAGCCCACGCAAGCTGGGGCTGCGCGCCGACATGGACGCGCTGCCGATCCATGAGGCCACCGGCGCGGCCTACAGCAGCCGGCACCAAGGCTGCATGCACGCCTGCGGCCATGACGGCCACACCACCATGCTGCTGGGCGCTGCGCGTTACCTGGCGGCGACCCGGCAGTTCGATGGCACGCTGACGCTGATCTTCCAACCCGCCGAAGAGGGCCAGGGCGGCGCCGAGGCGATGCTCGCCGACGGCTTGCTGGAGCGCTTCCCCTGTGATGCCCTGTTCGGCATGCACAACATGCCGGGGCTGCCGGCAGGGCACCTGGGCTTTCGCGAGGGGCCGATGATGGCCTCGCAGGATTTGCTCAGCGTAACCCTTGAAGGCGTAGGCGGGCATGGCTCGATGCCGCACCTGACCGTCGACCCGCTGGTGGCAGCGGCCAGTGTGGTGATGGCGTTGCAGACGGTGGTGGCGCGCAATATCGATGCCCAGGAAGCCGCGGTGGTCACTGTGGGGGCACTGCAGGCGGGCGAGGCGGCCAACGTGATTCCGCAGCAGGCAGTGCTGCGCCTCAGCCTGCGGGCGTTGAATGCCGAAGTGCGGGCGCAGACCCTGGCGCGGGTACGCGCGATCATCGTTAGCCAAGCCGAGAGTTTTGGCTGCAGCGCCAGCATCGAACACCGGCCGGCGTACCCGGTACTGGTCAACCATGCCGCAGAGAACGCCTTCGCCCAACAAGTGGGCGAGGAACTGCTCGGTGCCGACGCGGTGGACGGCAACACCCGCAAATTGATGGGCAGCGAGGATTTCGCCTGGATGCTGCAACGTTGCCCAGGCGCCTACCTGTTCATCGGCAATGGCCTGTCGCGGCCGATGGTGCACAACCCGGCCTATGATTTCAACGACGACATCCTGCTGACCGGCGCCGCTTATTGGGGCGCGCTTGCCGAGCGCTGGCTCGAACCCGCCTGACCTTTCTTTGACGACTGCCGCTGGAACCTGGGCGCGGCTGTGCCTGGGTCATCACCCAACAGATGAATGGAGTGTTCCCTATGCAGACTTCGAGCACAGGCGTGTCGCGTACCCGGCAGGTGGTCGCTGCCGTCATCGGCAATGCGCTGGAGTGGTATGACTTTATCGTGTACGGCTTTCTGGCGAGCATCATCGCCCGGCAGTTCTTCCCCTCCGACGATGAATACGCCTCGCTGCTGATGGCCCTGGCCACTTTCGGCGTGGGCTTTTTCATGCGCCCGGTGGGCGGCGTGCTGCTGGGCATGTACGCCGACCGCAAAGGCCGCAAGGCGGCCATGCAGATGATCATCCGCCTGATGACCGTGTCCATCGCCATGATCGCCTTTGCGCCCAACTACCTCGCCATCGGCATGGGCGCACCGTTGCTGATCGTGGTGGCGCGCATGCTCCAGGGCTTCGCTACAGGGGGCGAATACGCCAGCGCAACGGCGTTTCTGGTAGAAAGCGCACCCGCCCATCGCAAAGGCCTGTATGGCTCCTGGCAACTGGTGGGGCAGTGCCTGGCGGTGTTCTCGGGGGCGGCGATGGTGGCGTTGGTGACGCACCTGTGCACGCCAGAGGCGCTAGACAGCTGGGGCTGGCGAATCCCGTTCGTGCTTGGCCTGCTGATTGGCCCGGTGGGGCTGTGGATTCGCAAGCACATGGAAGAACCCGAAGAGTTCCTCGAGGCGCGTAAACAGGCCAAGGGCCAGGCGCCGGGCCTGTGGCAGGTACTGCGTGAACACCGCCGCAGCCTGCTGGTGTCGATGGGCCTGGCGTGTGGCGCCACGGTATCGTTCTACGTGGTGCTGGTGAACATGCCGACCTTCGCCCACAAGAACCTCGGGTTGCCGCTGGACCAGGTGTTGCTGGTGCAGATGCTTGCGGTGGGGCTGATGACCGTGGTCATCCCGCTGGCGGGGGCCTTGTCTGACCGGTTGGGCCGGCGCCCGGTACTGATGGCCTTCACCCTGGCCTTCTTCGTGATGGTCTATCCGCTGTATGTGTGGGTGGCGGCGGCGCCGTCGATCGAGCGCCTGCTGGTGATGCAGCTGCTGCTGTGCACCGCCATCGGCGGGTTCTTTGGCCCGGCGCCGACTGCCCTGGCCGAGCAGTTCCCGGTCGAGGTGCGTTCGACCGGGGTATCGGTGGCCTACAACGTGGCGGTGATGGTGTTCGGCGGCTTTGCGCCGCTGATCGTCACCTGGCTGAGCAAAGCCCTGAACACGCCGGTGGCGCCGTCGTTCTATGTACTGTTCGCTTGCCTGCTGACGCTGTTGGGCACTTACTGCCTGAAAGAAGCGCCACGTGCGGGTAAAGCTGTCGCGTTCAACCTTGGAGTGAAACCGTGAAGCCGCTAGCCATCGACCCAATCGTAGCGCTGGATGCCGAGGCGTTGTCCCGCGCGATTCATGCCCGCCAAGTATCGTGCCGTGAGGCGATGCTGGCGTACCTCGCCCATATCGAGCGTTTCAACCCGCAGGTCAATGCGCTGGTGTCGCTGCGTTCGGCCGAGGCGCTGCTGGCCGAAGCCGATGAGCGCGACGGTGAGCTGGCGCGGGGGCAGTCAAGGGGCTGGATGCATGGCATGCCCCAGGCAATCAAGGACCTGGCTGCCACGGCCGGGCTGCGCACCACGTTGGGCTCGCCGCTGTTCGCCGAGCAGGTGCCCAAGTACGATGCGGTCAGCGTGGCGCGGGTCAGGGCCAGTGGGGCGATCATCGTCGGCAAGAGCAACGTGCCGGAGTTCGGCCTGGGCTCGCAGAGCTACAACACCTTGTTCGGCACCACCCTCAATGCTTACGACCCAAGCCGGGTGGCCGGTGGCAGCAGTGGCGGGGCCGCGGCGGCCTTGGCCCTGCGATTGCTGCCGGTGGCCGATGGCAGCGACATGATGGGCTCGCTGCGCAACCCGGCGGCGTTCAACAACGTGTTCGGCCTGCGCCCGTCCCAGGGGCGGGTGCCGCATGGACCGGCGCCGGAGGTGTTCCTGCAGCAACTGGCCACCGAAGGGCCGATGGGGCGCAGCGTGGTCGATGTCGCGCGGTTGTTGACGACCCAGGCAGGCTTCGATGCACGGGTGCCGTTGTCGCTGAGTGGCGGCAAGGTTGATTTCGCTGAAGGGTTGCAGCGCGACTTCAAGGGCGCGCGGCTGTGCTGGCTGGGCGATTATGACGGCTACCTGCCGATGGAAGACGGGGTGCTGAGCTTGTGCGAGTCGGCCCTGGCGGATTTTGCCGAGCTGGGCTGCCAGGTCGAGGCCTGCCAGCCGGCCTTTGACTTGGCGCGCCTGTGGCAATGCTGGTTGACCCACCGCCACTTCCTGGTGCACGGCACCCTCGGCGCGGCCTATGCCGACCCCGGCAAACGTGCCCTGCTCAAGCCTGAGGCGCAGTGGGAAGTCGAGGGCGGTTTGCACCTGAGCGCGGCGCAGGTGTACCAGGCTTCGATAGACCGCAGTGCGTGGTACCAGGCCCTCGGCAGGTTGTTCGAACGTTACGATTTCCTGCTGTTGCCTTCGGCCCAAGTGTTCCCTTTCGATGCACAGCAGGCGTGGCCGAAGGCGGTCGCAGGGCGAACGATGGACACGTATCACCGCTGGATGGAGGTGGTAATCGGGCCGACCTTGGCAGGGCTGCCGAGCATCAGTGTACCGGTGGGCTTCAGTACCACGGGGTTGCCGATGGGCCTGCAAATCATTGGCCCAGCCCAGGCGGACCACGCGGTGTTGCAACTGGCCCATGCCCATGAGCAACTGACCCGCTGGGTCGAACGGCGGCCGCCGCCGTGCTTGCAACTTGCGTAAAGGCCCTGGGCAGGCGCGGTTCTTGCTGTGCATGATGACCAACCCGCCAAGTGACAGGGAGGTCAGACACATGGGCAACATGACAGACAGTGGCGGCGTACGCTCGGTGGAGCGGGCGCTGGCCATCGTCGATTTGCTGGGCGAACACCAGGCATTGGGGCTTGAAGAACTGCATTACCTGACGGCGCTGCCCAAGGCCACGGTCTCGCGCATGCTCGCCACCTTGCAGGAGCAGGGGTGGGTTTACCGGGGCTTGAGCGACCGGCGCTATCGTCTGTGTGCCCGGCGCCTGTTCGGCGACCGCCAGCTGCGCTTCAAGCGGCGCCTGGTGGAGCAGGCGGCGCCTTGGCTGCTTGAGCTGAGCGAACGCACCGGGCTGGTGGCAGACCTGTCGTGCTTCGATGGCGAGCGGCTGGAGGTGATGGAAAGCGCCATCCCTCAGGTGTTGCGCAAGCGCTACCCGAACAACTGCCAGATCGTCGGCCACCATGCCAGCCTGTTTCATTCGGCGATGGGGCGCGCGTGCCTGGGGGAGTTGGACGGCGACGAAGTGCAGCGCTTGGCCAGCCATCAACGGTTGGGTGATGACAGCCTGTTGCGCGATATCGAGGAGGATGCGCACAAGGGCTTTGGCCAGCGTACCGAGGGGCATTGGGAATACCCGGTGCGGTTGCCATTTCTGATCCGGGCGATCGCCTTGCCGGTCCGGGTCGAGGGGCAACTGGCGGGCAGCATCGCCTTGCATTGGCCGGTGGACCAGGCGCCGGTGGAGCGAGTGTTGAGCCTGCACCTGGACCGATTGGCGGCGACAGTGGGCCAGGTGCAGCAGGCGCTAGAGGCTTGAAGAAAGCCTTGTACTGGCCCGCGAAGAGGCCAACGCAGCGTCGCGAAACCCGCTCGGGCTCACCCCCGAGTGCTTGCGAAAAAACCGGCTGAAATACCCCACATCGACAAACCCCAGGTCATGGGCAATCTCTTTCACGCTGAGGCTTGAATGCCCCAGCGCCCGTTTGGCCTCCAGCACCAACCGGGCATTGATGACATTCATCGGGGTCATGCCCAGATGTTCCTGGCACAGCCGCCCCAGCGTGGCCAACGTCAGCCCGAGTTCAGCGGCATAAGCCCCCAACGACCAATGCTCGCGAAAGTGCATGTCCACCAGCTCGCGGAACCCGGTCAGTTGCTGGCTGCGCCTGGACGGTGGGCGACGCCCGTTACCACTGGCCTGTGGTTCGTGGCGCAGCACCTGGATCAGCAGCGCCAGCAACAGCGACATGCTGCTGGCCACATGCTCGCGAGCGCGGTTGTGGTATTCCTCGTGCAGGGCGCGGCACAACGGCAACAGGGGGTCTTCGTCGGTTTCCCAGTGGGGCAGGGCGATCACCTGGGGTTTGCGGACCGTTGCCAGCAGGTTCGGCGCCAGTACCTGGGTGATGCTTTCCAGCGGGTGCTGCGCCGCCGTGATCACCTGGCCCTCGACCGCACCGGCCCAGTGGAAGCCATGCACCACCTGCGCCGGCACGTACACCACGCAGGGCGCCTGGGCCTGCACGCGGTCACTGTCGAACAGCACTTCACCGCTGCCGATTTGCAGGTACAGCAACTGCAGTAAACCTTCGTGACGGTGCGCGGCGATCTCCCAGTTGTGGGCACCGGAGCGTTTGGAGATCGACTCCACATGCAGCGACTCGTGCCACACCGGCTGAGCAGTCTCACCGTACAGGGCGTAATTGGGAATCTTGTTCATGGTGTTGTAATTGTTTTGATCGGTACCCGGCTACTGTGCCACAGCCGCTGAGCAGGTTCAGGGGCGGTGCAGCAAATTGTCGGGAATGTGGGGCTGGTTGCAGGTTTTGTCCATTCTGCCCGGGTGCCTGTCAGCCCTAGGCTGTTCGCCAGATGAAGCGACACTCTGGAGAGCAGCATGCATAACAACAAGATTAGCGCTCACTGGCTGGGCCTGGATTCAGCCGTTTGTGTAGTGACCGGCGCGGCCGGCGGCATTGGCGCGGCACTGGCTGCCGCGTTGGTCGAACAGCAAGCCCATGTGGTGTTGCTGGACCGCGACCTGGGCAAGTGCCGTGAGCTGGCGGCCACCTTGGGCGAGCACAGTGTCGGCGAGGTCAGCGCGCTGGGGTGCGACATCGCCGACCCCGATAGCGTGAGCCAGGCCGCCGCACAGGTGCAGGCGCTGCACGGCTGCTGCGATGTACTGATCAACAACGCCAGTGTGCTGCGCCCGGGTTCGCTCGACGTGCTGACCCTGGAGCAATGGAACCAGGTGTTGGCGGTCAACCTCAGCGGCTACCTGCTGTGTTCGCAGGCCTTCGGCAGCTTGATGCTTGCCCGAGGCCAGGGGCGCATCGTGCATGTAGCGTCGATCGCGGCCCATTACCCTCAACCCAACAGTGGTGCCTACAGCGCGGCCAAGGCCGGGGTCAGCATGCTGTCCCGGCAGATTGCCGTGGAATGGGGGCCGCGCGGGGTACGCAGCAACGCGGTGTGCCCGGGGTTGATCCGCACGCCGCTGTCGGCAGCGTTTTACGCGGACCCGCACATCGAACGCCAGCGCAGCGCCATGACCGCCAACCAGCGCATCGGCGAGCCGCAGGACATCGCCGAGGCGGTGCTGTTTCTTGCCAGCCCGCGTGCCGACTACATCAACGGCGCCGAGCTGACGGTCGATGGTGGGCTGGAGAGCATGCCCATGGCGTTGATCCCGCGCCCCGGTTTCGAGGGCGTACGCGCATGAACACACGCACCTGCGATGTACTGGTGGTGGGGGCGGGAGCCGGCGGCCTGGCGACGGCGATCACTGCGAAAAAAAACGGCCTGGATGTGGTCGTCATCGAAAAGGACGATTGCTTCGGCGGCACCACGGCGTTCTCCGGTGGGGTGCTGTGGGTGCCGGGCAACCGGCATGGGATGAACGACAGCGATGAGGCGGCGCTGACCTACCTGCGCAACGAAACCGGCGACTGTTTCGACGAAGTGGCGGTCAAGGCGTTTCTGCGTCACGGGCCAGACATGGTCGAGTTCTTCGAGCGCGAAACCGCCGTCAAATTCGTCCCCACGCTGTACCCCGACTATCACCCACACGTGGAAGGTGGCGTCGATGTCGGGCGCTCGATACTGGCGGCGCCCTACGACATTCGCGGCCTTGGGCCCGACATGGCACGCCTGCGGCCACCGCTCAAGACCATCACCTTCATCGGCATGATGTTCAATTCGTCGAATGCCGACCTCAAGCACTTCTTCAATGCCACCCGCTCGCTGACGTCGTTCGTGTATGTGGCCAAGCGCTTGCTGACCCACCTCAAGGAGTTGGCGCTGTACGGGCGCGGCACTCAGGTGACCAGCGGCAATGCCCTGGCGGCGCGGCTGGTGAAGTCGGCACTGGACCTGGGCATTCCGATTTTGACCGGGACCCCGGCCAGGCACCTGTTGCGTGAAGGCAATCGGGTCACTGGCGTGTTGGCGAAACAAGGCGACAGCGAACTGCGCATCGAGGCGCGGCGTGGCGTGGTGCTGGCCTGTGGTGGGTTTTCCCATGACGTGCAGCGGTTGAAGCAGGCCTACCCGCATGTGCGTCGGGGTGGCGAGCACTTTTCGCCGGTGCCAGCAGGCAACACGGGTGATGGTGCGCGCATGGCTGAAACGATGGGCGCCAAGGTCGATATCTGCCTGCAAGCGGCGGCGGCGTGGATGCCGGTGTCCAAGGTGCCGATGGGGGCAGGGCGATTCGTCGCGTTCCCCCATTTGCTCGACCGTTACAAGCCCGGTGTGATCGGCGTGCTGCGCTCGGGCAGGCGCTTTACCAACGAATCCAATTCCTACCACGACGTGGGCGCCGCCTTGATCGAGGCGTGTGCAGAGCAACCGGAAACCGCCATGTGGCTGGTCTGTGACCGGCGCACCCTGGCCAAGTACGGCCTGGGTTTCGCCAAGCCCTCGCCGATGCCGCTGGGGCCGCTGTTGCGTAACGGCTACTTGCTCAAGGGCAGCAGCCTCGCCGAGCTGGCGCGCAAGGCCGGGATCGATGCCGCCGGGCTGGAGCAGACCGTACGTGAGTACAACCTGGGCGCCGTTCAGGGTGAGGACCGCCAGTTTGGGCGAGGTACCACGCGTTTCAATCGCTACCTGGCCGACCCGCAGCACACGCCCAACCCGTGCGTGGCGCCAGTGGCCGAGGGGCCTTACTTTGCCGTGAAGGTGATCATGGGTGACCTGGGCACCTTCGACGGCATCCGCACCAGCGTGGTCGGCGAAGTCCTGGGCGCCGATCAGCAGGCCATCGACGGCCTGTACGCCGTCGGCAACGACCGCGCCAGCATCATGGGCGGCAATTACCCCGGTGCGGGCATCACCCTGGGGCCAATCATGACCTTTGGCTACATCACCGGGCGCCACCTGGCGGGCGTCGAACAAGGCCTGGCGACAGCGGGCAACGCGCGGGAGGTTGCATGATGGACAAGCCTGTCGTCGATCACAGGGTCTACACCATCCGCCCCCGTGGCATGGCGGCCTTTCTCGAAGCCTTCGACCAGCTGGCGATGCCAATTTTGCTGCGCCATCTCGGTGCGCCGCTGGCGTTCTACACCAGCAGCATCGGCCCGCTCAACCAGGTGGTGCACTTGTGGGGCTATGACAGCCTCGATGACTTCGAAAAACGCAGCGCCGCGCGGGACGCTGACCCGGACTTCGCAGCCTACCTGCAGGCCACCCGCGATCTGGTCGTGGCCCAAGAGACCCGGATCATCCGGCCTGTGCGGCTGCCCAGCCTTGTTAACCGGTAATGCTGCCTGGGCCGCATGGCGGCCCACTGCCGATGCACCTTCATAAAAACAACAACAGGTGATACCCCATGAGCAACGCCATCGATGTGCGCCAACTGATCGACCAGCAACCCATCGGCCGCTACCAGAAATGGGTAGTCTTCCTGGGCTTTCTGATCATCGCCCTGGATGGGCTGGACGTCGCCCTCATCGGTTTCATCGCACCGCAACTGAAAAGCGATTGGGGCCTGGGCGCACAAAGCCTGGGCCCGGTGTTGAGCGCGGCCCTTATCGGCCTGGCGCTCGGGGCATTGATCGCCGGCCCCTTGGCCGACCGCTATGGGCGCAAGGCGGTCTTGCTGGGCAGTGTCCTGCTGTTTGGTGTGTGGACCTTGGCCTCGGCATTTTCGCCCGACCTCGAGACCCTTGTTGCCCTGCGTTTTCTGACCGGCCTGGGCTTGGGCGCTGCCATGCCCAATGCCAGCACCCTGGTCAGTGAATACGCGCCGGCGCGCAGCCGCTCGCTGTTGATCACCTTGGCCTTCTGTGGTTTCTCACTGGGTGCGGCGGCAGGCGGCTTTGTCAGTGCCTGGATGATCCCCAACCTGGGCTGGCGCAGCGTGCTGGTGCTGGGCGGCGTGCTGCCGCTGCTGACAGTGCCGTTGCTGTGCTGGCGGTTGCCCGAGTCGGTCACCTTCCTGGTCAGCAAGGGTGCTGACAAGCGTCGCATCCACGCCATCGTCAGCCGCCTGGCACCGGAGCGTGTCAACGCCGACAGCACCTTCATCGTACCGGCCAGCGCGCCCAGCAGTGGTGGGGCGATTGCGACCATTCTCTCGCCGCGCTACCGCTTTGGCACCTTGATGCTTTGGGCTGGCTACGTGCTGGCGCTGTTTCTGGTTTACCTGTTCAGCGGCTGGTTGCCCACCTTGGTCAAGGAGGGGGGCGGCTTCTCGGTAGCCGAAGCGGCCATCGTCACCGCCTGTTTCCAGATCGGCGGGCCGCTGGGGGCGATCTCGGTGGGCTGGGCCATGGACCGCTGCAACCCGCAACGGGTACTGATGCTGACCTTCTTGTTCAGCGGTGCGGTGATCTTCGCCATTGGCCAGGTGGCTGGGGATTTTGCCTGGCTGTGCGCGATTGCCTGGGCCGTGGGCTTTGGCCTCAATGGCGCGAGTGTGGGCATGAATGCCTTGGCAGCGGCGTTCTACCCCACCGAAGCGCGGGCGACCGGTGCCAGCTGGATGAGCGGCATCGGCCGCTTCGGGGCGATTCTCAGTGCGTTTGCCGGCGCCCAGATGCTGGCCATGGGCTGGAGCTTTGCACAGGTGTTCGCGTCGTTGCTGATCCCGGCGGTATTGGCTGCGCTGGCGGTGTTGTTGCAAGGGCGCCATGCCGGTTCAGGCCGGCGCGCCGCCCGGCAAGCGGTGTAAAGGTCGCTGGAACATGAACACCTGCAGGCCTTCGTTCAGTTTTCGCGGCTGTACATTCTGCATTCAGCCAGCAACGCCAGCAGGTTCGGCTCTCGTTCCCGCGCCTTCAAAAACACCACGCCAATGTGCTGTTGCAGGCGATAGCGTGGTTGCAGGGCAATCAACTTCACCCGGTTCTCGTAGACCGCAGCGATTCGCCCTGGCAGCAGGGCAAAGCCAACGCCGGAGCTGACCATGCTCAGCAGGGTGAAGATATCGTTCACCTGCATGGCCACCTTCGGCTCGAACCCTGCCTGCTCGAATACCCGCGCACCATCACGGTGGGTGGCAAAGCCTTGGGTCAGGGTGATGAAGGTGGAGTCGGCGAGGTCGGCCAGGTCCACCTCGGCGTGTTCGGCAAAGGGCGAATCGGTGGGGACGGCAAGGAAAATGTCGTCGGAGAACAGCGGCAATTGCTCGCAGGCGGGGTCGCTGACGCTTTCGTCCAGCGACACCAGGATGGCCTCCAGTTCGTGGTTTTTCAGGCGTTGCAGCAGGTCCACGTTCGAGCCCAGGGTCAGGTCGATATTGAGCGCGCTGCGGCGCAGTTTCAGGCCCATGACCAGCTTTGGCACGGTCTTTACTGTTAGCGAGTACAGGGCGCCCAAGCGGAAACGTTCGGCATAGAACCCCGCAGCCTCACGGGTCTGGCGGACCATCTGCTCGGCGTCCTGGATCAGCTGGCGGGCTTTTTTCTCCAGCACGTAGGCGCTTTCCAGCCGGATCAGTTGCCGGCCTTCGTGCTTGAACAGGGGGCAACGCAAGGCGCTTTCCAGCGAGTGGATGGCGCGGTGCACGCTGACGGCACTGGTGGACAGCTCGGCGGCGGCGCGGCCGAGGTTGCCACTGCGCATGAAGGCGAGGAAGGTTTCCAGCTTTTTGAGGGTCAGTTCTTCGTCGATGAGCATGGGCGGCCTGAGAGGTTGGGCTGCGGTTGATGGTTAGAGCGTTGAGGTGTAGGGGTTGAGTGTTGTGGCGTTTGTGAGATCGAGCGCCGCCTGCGCGGCGCTTCGCAGCACAAGGCTGCTCCTACAATTTTTTCGGGCCAATTATTCCTGAGGCGGTCGCGCGCAAATATCACAGGCCTCACTGGCCCGAAACAGATGTGGGAGCAGCCTTGTGCTGCGAAGCGCCGCGCGGGCGGCGCTCGATCTCACAGGCGCCATAAACCTCAAGGCATGCACCAGCGCATCCAGCACACCTCACCCCATCGATTCAATCAACGCCCACAACCGCGCATCATCAAAGTCCTCGATCACCAGCCCAGCCCCTGCGTCCATCAGGCGTTCGGCAGTCTGTGTAGTCGCAACCCCAACCGTAAAAATCCCCGCACCACTGGCAGCCTTGACCCCGGGCAACGAGTCCTCGAAGGCCAGGGCCTGCCCGGCCTCGGCCCCGAGCCGCTGTAGCCCGGTGAGGTAGGGCAGCGGGTCCGGCTTGGCTCGCTCAAGCTCCTCGGCCACCAACACATGCTCGAAGCGGGCCTCCAGCCCCATGGCCTGCAACATGTGCTCGGCATTGAGCCGGGGGGCGTTGGTCACCACGCACATCCCCAGGCCACAGGCCTGGCCGTGCTCCAGCAAGCGCAACAGGCCGGGCATGGGCGCGAGCGACGGCGCCAGCGAGCGGAACAACGCCTCTTTGCGATCCGCCAGGGCCAGGCATTGCTGCGGGCTGGCATCGGCAAACAACTCGGCGAACAGTTCGCCGTTGGCCCGGCCACTGACCTGTGCATCGAACTGGGCCTGGCTCAGTTCACGGCCGTCATGCTCGCGCAGCAACTGGCGGAAAGCCTGCAGGTGCAGGGTATCGGTGTCGGTGAGGGTTCCGTCGAGGTCGAACAGCAGGGCAGTCAGCATCAGGTATCCAGGTATGAAAAATCACAAGCCCGACGATCATAACCAAAGCGGACGACGAAGGGGGCTGTTCAGTGTGTTGCGAAAAGAGTACAAATGTACTCCATGGACAATCTGACCCCCAAACGCCGCGCCATTCTCGAATTCATTCGTGAGCGCATTGCTGACCACGGCCAGCCACCGAGCCTTGCCGACATCGCCACGCGCTTCGGCTTCGCCTCGCGCAGCGTCGCGCGCAAACACATCACCGCCCTGTGCCAGGCCGGCCATATCGACGTCACGCCGAACCAGGCGCGAGGCATTCGCCTGGCTCAACCGCTGCGCCGCCCGGAAATCCTCGAAGTGCCGGTGCTGGGCCAGGTCGCGGCAGGTGCCCCGATCGGCCCGGACCTCGACATCCACGAGCAGTTGCTGCTCGACCCCAGCCTGTTCCGGCGCACACCCGATTACCTGTTGAAAGTGCGCGGCGACTCGATGGTCGATGACGGCATCTTCGACGGTGACCTGGTCGGCATTCGGCAACAGGGCGAGGCCCGTGACGGGCAGGTCGTGGTCGCCCGCCTGGACGGCGAGGTGACCATCAAGCGCTTGCAGCGTCAGCCTGGCGGTTACCGGCTGTTGCCGCGCAACCCGGCCTATGCGCCGATCGATGTGGGCCCTGAGCAGGAATTCTTCATTGAAGGCGTGTTCTGTGGCCTGCTGAGGCGCGACTGATGGGCGCGGTGGTCGATCTCGACAGGCTGCTCGACCAGCGTCAGGTCTGGCGTGGGCGGCAGGTTCAGGCCCGGCCCTTAGGGTTGCAGCCGACCGGGCATGCCGCGCTCGACCAACGCCTGCCCGAGGGCGGCTGGCCGGCCGCGGCACTCAGCGAACTGTTGCTGGCCAGCCCGGGGTGCGGTGAGCTGCAACTGTTGTGGCCCTCACTGGCGCGCCTGACCGCAGAAGGTGGCCGCGTGGTGCTGGTCGCGCCGCCGTTCATTCCCTATGCCCCGGCCTGGCAGGCAGCGGGGGTGGATCTACGCTGGCTGGCCCAGGTTAGCGCCACGCCTGCCGACGCACTGTGGGCGGCTGAGCAATGCCTGCGTTCAGGCAGTTGCGCCGCCGTGTTGTGCTGGCCGGAGCGCGCCGATGACCGGGCACTGCGGCGCCTGCAGGTGGCCGCCGAGACCGGCCAGGCGCTGGCGTTCGCCTGTCGCCCACAGCAGGCGGCACACAACCCGTCGCCGGCCGCTCTGCGTATTGCCATCGACACTCGGCCGGCACAGTGGCGTGTGCTCAAGAGCCGGGGCGGCATGCCGCCAGCGCTGCCCATCGCGCTGCCCGGCTGAGGCTGATGCACCATGCTCTGGGCCTGCATTCTGCTGCCACAGCTGGCGCTGGACACTGTTCTGCGCGAGCGTGACGACCCTGAAACGCCCCTGGTAGTGATTGGCGGCCCGACACAGCGCCGTGTGCTACAGGCGGTCAACCCCGCTGCCGCAGCGCTCGGCCTGCGTGCCGGGCAAACCCTGACCACGGCGCGTGCCTTGGCCGATGGCTTCACCTGCGTAGAGGCCGATGACAAACGCATCGAGCAGTTGCAACAGCTGCTGGCAGCCTGGGCCTATCGCTTCAGCGCCCAGGTGAGCCTGCATTACCCAAGGGCTTTGTTGTTGGAGGTCGGCTCCAGCCTGCAGCTGTTTGGCCCCTGGCCGTTGTTCGAGGCACGCCTGCGCCAGGAGCTCAGCGCGTTGGGCTTGCGGCAGCGCATCGTGCTGGCCAGCAACCCGGTGGCGGCCCGCATGCTCGCCAACGGCCACGATGGCCTGGCGGTAACCTGTGCCGACGCCACCCGCGCCGTGCTGGCACAGATGCCCATCGACCGTGTCGGCTTGCCGCTAGAGGCCGCCGAGGCCTTTGCCCGCATGGGGTTGCGCCAGTTGGGCCAGGTGCTGGCCTTGCCGCGCGACGCCCTGGCCAAGCGCTTTTCTGCGCAGGTCCAGTTGCACCTGGACCAACTGCTCGGCCTGCGCACCCTGGGGCTGGGCTTCTACCAGCCGCCGGACCGCTTCGAGTCGCGCCTGGAGCTGAACTTCGACGTGGAGTCGCACCAGGCGTTGCTGTTCCCGCTGCGCAGAATGCTCAACGACCTCGGCGCGTTCCTGGCTGGGCGCGATTGTGGCGTGCAGCGTTTTTGCCTGCACCTGGAGCATGCCGAAGGGCCGGACACGTTGCTCAAGGTTGGCCTGCTGGCGGCCGAACGTGACCCTGCCATGCTCTTCGAACTGGCAAAAGGGCGCCTGGAGCCGCTGCAAATCCCCGCCCCGGTACGCAACTTGCGCTTGGTCGCCGATGACCTGCCACCCTTCGTGCCCCAGCACCAGGCGCTGTTCGACCCCCGCGCCCAGCAGGCGCAGCCCTGGGAGCAGTTGCGTGAACGCTTGCGGGCACGGTTGGGCGACGAGGCCGTCAAGGGGCTGAGCGCCGAGGCCGATCACCGCCCCGAATGTGCCTGGCAAGCGGCAGAGCAGGGCGCACAAGGCAGCCTGCCGGTGTTGCCGGGTAGCCGCCCCGGCTGGCTGTTACCGGCGCCCGTGGCGCTGGAGGCAGCCGGCCACCGTGTGCTGGGGCATGCCGAGCGCATTGAGTCGGGCTGGTGGGACGGGGGCGACGTGCGCCGTGACTACTACCGCATCGAAACCCGCGACGGCCTGCGCGGCTGGGCCTACCGCGACCTCAGCCAGCCAGGCCCTTTGTGGTTGCAAGGCTGGTTTGCATGAGCCGGTTCGGGTATGCCGAATTGCACTGCCTGTCGAACTTCAGCTTCCAGCGGGGTGCGTCGAGTGCCGATGAGTTGTTCAAGCGTGCGCGCGAGCAGGGTTATGACGCACTGGCGATCACCGATGAGTGCACCTTGGCCGGTATCGTCCGCGCCTGGCAGGCCGCCAAGGCGCACCAGCTGCGGCTGATTATCGGCAGCGAAGTCCGCCTGCAGGATGGCCCGAAACTGGTGCTGCTGGCGGAAAACCTCACCGGCTACCAGAGCCTGTGCGCGCTGATTACCCGTGCGCGACGGCGGGCGGAAAAGGGCGCCTATCAACTGTTCAGCGAGGACCTGCGCGAGCATCATCAAGGCTTGCTGGCGCTGTGGGTTGCCGAGGATGCCGACGACCCTGCACCCGGTGAGGGTTTGCGCACGCTGTTCGCCGAGCGGCTGTGGCTGGCCGTGCACCTGCACCGTGGCAGTGATGACGAGGTGCGGCTTGGTAAACTGCGCCAGTTGGCGAGCAAGGTCGGTATCCGTGCAGTGGCCTGCGGTGACGTGCACATGCATGCACGCGGTCGCCGTGCCCTGCAGGATTGCATGACCGCCATCCGCCAGCATTGCCAGGTGGCCGAAGCGGGTCGCTACCTGTACGCCAATGGCGAGCGTCACCTGCGCAGCCCTGAGCAGTTGCAGGAACTGTACCCGGCCGACCTACTAGCCGAGACCCTGGTCATCGCCGAGCGCTGCCGTTTCGACTTGAGCGAACTGAAGTACCAGTACCCGCGTGAATTGGTGCCAGACAGCCACACCCCGGCGAGCTGGCTGCGCGAGCTGTGCGAGCGCGGCTTGCCGATGCGCTGGCCGGGTGGGCCGAGCGACAAGGTGCGCGAGGTGCTGGCAAAGGAGCTGGCGCTGATCGAGGAACTGGCCTACGAAAGCTATTTTTTGACCGTGCACGATATCGTCGCCTTTGCCCGCAGCCAGCATATCCTCTGCCAGGGCCGAGGCTCGGCCGCCAACTCGGTGGTGTGTTTCGTGCTGGGGATCACCGAACTCGACCCCATGGAGCACCGTTTGCTGTTCGAGCGCTTTCTGTCACGCGAACGCAATGAGCCGCCCGACATCGACGTGGACTTCGAGCACGACCGCCGCGAAGAGGTGATCCAGTATGTGTTCCGGCGCTATGGCCGGCACCGGGCCGCACTCACCGCCGTGGTCAACACCTATCATGCTGCCGGTGCGGTGCGTGATGTGGCGCGGGTACTGGGGCTGCCGGCCGACCAGGTGGATGCGCTGGCCAAGTGCTGTGGCCGCTGGAGTGATCGCATCCCCGATGCGCAACGCCTGGCCGAGGCCGGTTTCGAGGCCAGCAGCCCGTCGCTGCGGCGGGTGCTGATTCTGGCCGGTGAACTGATCGGTTTTCCCCGGCACCTGTCGCAACACCCCGGCGGGTTCGTCATCTCGCAGCAGCCGCTGGATCAACTGGTGCCAGTGGAAAACGCCGCGATGCAAGACCGCACCGTGATCCAGTGGGACAAGGACGACCTGGACATGGTCGGTTTGCTCAAGGTCGATGTGCTAGCGCTGGGCATGCTCAGTGCCTTGCGCCGTTGCTTCGACCTGCTGCAGCGCCACCGGGGCCGGCAATTGACGCTGGCAAGCATCCCAGCTGAAGACCCGGCCACCTACGCGATGATCAGCCGAGCCGAAACCATGGGCGTGTTCCAGATCGAATCTCGGGCGCAGATGGCCATGTTGCCGCGGCTCAAGCCCAACACGTTCTACGATCTGGTCATCGAGGTGGCCATCGTGCGCCCCGGGCCGATTCAGGGTGACATGGTGCATCCGTATTTGCGCCGCCGCCTGAAGCAGGAGCCCGTGACGTACCCCTCGCCAAAATTGCAGGAAGTGTTCGAGCGCACCCTGGGTGTGCCGTTGTTTCAGGAGCAGGTGATGGAGCTGGCGATGGTGGCAGCCGATTACAGCCCGGGCGAGGCCGACCAGCTACGCCGCAGCATGGCGGCCTGGAAGCGCCACGGCGGGCTGGAGCCGCACCGCGAACGGCTGATTCAAGGCATGTTGCGCAATGGTTACGAACGGTCGTTCGCCGAGCGCATCTTCGAGCAGATCAAGGGGTTCGGCAGCTATGGCTTCCCCGAGTCCCACGCGGCCAGTTTCGCCTTGCTGTGTTACGCGAGCAGTTGGCTCAAATGCCATGAGCCGGCCATTTTCACCTGCGCGCTGGTCAACAGTTGGCCGATGGGCTTTTACAGCCCCGACCAGTTGCTGCAGGACGCCCGTCGCCAAGGCGTCGAGGTGCGGCCGGTGGATGTGTTTCACAGCGAATGGGATTGCACGCTTGAACCGGTGGGTGAACACGCGCTGGCCATACGCTTGGGGCTGCGGCAGGTCCGTGGTTTTGCTGAAGCTGACGCCCGGCGCCTGGAGCAGGCGAGGGCGCAACGGCCTTGGCGCGATGTTGAAGATTTGTGCCTGCGTGCAGGCCTCGACCACCGCGCCCGTGCCCGCCTGGCTGACGCCGGGGCCCTGAGGGCTTTGGCACGTGACCGTCATCAGGCGCGTTGGCAGGTAGCGGCGGTGCAGCCACAGTTGCCCTTGTTCGCCGAGGTCGAAGCGTTGCCTGAGGCCGTAGTAGCGCTGCCTGCACCGACTGTCGGCGAGGACCTGGTTGCCGACTACCAGACCCTGGGCACCACGCTTGGGCCCCACCCGTTGCGGCTGCTGCGCCCTCGTTTGCGAGCGTTGGGTTGCCGCAGTTCGCACGAGCTGTCAGCTGTCGAGCATGGCGACAACATTGCCGTGGCCGGGCTGGTGGTGGGCAGGCAACGCCCGCAGACGGCCAGTGGGGTGACGTTCGTGACGCTGGAGGATGAGTACGGCATGGTCAACGTGGTGGTCTGGCGTGACTTGGCCGAGCGGCAGAGGCGGGCGTTGGTGGGGTCGCAATTGCTCAAGGTGAGCGGGCGGCTGGAGCAGGAGAACGGGGTGCGTCACCTGATTGCAAAACGGCTGGAGGATATCAGCCCCTTGCTGCAGGGGCTGGATGTGCGCAGCCGCGATTTTCATTAGCCTGCCAGCGTTGCCTGTTGCGTTAACTGTTGTAGGAGCAGCCTTGCGCTGCGAAGAGGCCGGTGACAACTCAGCAGATCTTCTCTGGTATCGCCGGCCTCTTCGCAGCGCAAGGCTGCTCCTACAAGGGTCGGGCAAAGGCTTCAGACCATCGCCAAGCGTTGCTTGCGGGTCGGTGCTGGGAATGCCCGGTCAATCGCTCGCAGGTCTTCGCTGCTCAGGGTCAGCAAGCCGGCCGCCGCATTCAGTCGCACATGCTTTGGGTCTACCGCCTTGGGAATGGCAATCACCCCCTCATCACGGGTCACCCAGGCCAGGCTGACCTGGGCCGGTGTCGCACCGTGGCGCTCGGCAATTTCGGCCAGCACGGGGTGCTGCAACAACTGCCCGGCCTGGGCCAATGGGCAATACGCCATGGTCGGCAAGGCGCGCTTCTGGCTCCACGGCAGCAGGTCGAATTCGATGCCGCGTTGCATTGGGTTGTACAGCACTTGGTTAGTGGCGCAATCGGGGTTGTGCAGTTCGCGCAAGTCATCGACATCGAAATTGGACACCCCCCAGCGTTTGATCTTGCCTTGTTCGCGCAAACGCTCGAACGCTTCGACGGTTTCCTCCAAGGGATGCTGGCCACGCCAGTGCAGCAGGTACAGGTCGATGCAGTCAGTGCCCAGGCGTTTGAGGCTACGCTCGCAGGCGGCAGGCATGCCGCGCTGGCTGGCATTGTGCGGGTAGACCTTGCTGACCAGAAACACCTGGTCGCGGCGCCCGGCGATGGCGTGGCCAACCACCTGCTCCGCGCCGCCCTCGGCATACATTTCAGCCGTATCGATCAGGCTCAGGCCCAGCTCGATACCTTGTTGCAGGGCTGCCACTTCGGCGGCCCGGCGGCCAGGGTCTTCACCCATGTACCACGTGCCCTGGCCAATGGCCGGCACCTTCGAACCTGCCAGTTTCACGTATCGCATGTCACCTCCGGGATCTGGGTATGGGAAAGCAGTACCTCGAGCAGCGCTTGCGCTGCGGTGGACAGTTTGTGCTCACTGAGCGCGATGACCCCCATGCGCCGCTCCACGGCGGGCTCGACCAGCGGCACGCAGCGGGCACCGAGCTCCTGCATCTGGTTGATGCACAGCGCCGGCACCGCGCTGACGCCCAGGCCGCTGGCAACCATGCGGCCAACGGTCGACAGTTGATGGCTCTCGAATGCCACCGCCAGCTTGCCATGGCTGGCCGCGACGTTCTGTTCCATCAACAGGCGGACCGCCGACGGGCGCTGCAAGGCGATGAAGTCTTCGGCCAGCAGTTGCGTCCAACTGACCTGGGGCAGCCCGGCCAGTGGCGAGTCGGCGGGCACCACGGCGACGAAACGGTCCATGTACAGGGGGTAGAAGTCCAGGCCATCGGTGTTGTCCGGTTCGAAGCCGATGCCCAGTTCGACGCGACGGTGGCGCACCAGTTCCTGTACCTGCTCGTTGATCACGTCATGCACGGTGACGTTGACTTTCGGGTAGCGCTGGCGAAACACCTTGAGCGCGTGCGGCAGCAGGTTACCGGCGAAGGCTGGTATGGCCGCCACCGAAACCCGCCCCAGTTGCAGGGTGAAACGCTGGCGCAGCATTTCTTCGGTGTCGTCCCAGTCGGCCAGCAGGCGCCGGGCCAGCGGCAGCAGCACCTCACCTTCGGCAGTCAGGCTGACACTGCGGGTGGTCCGGCTGAGCAGGGCGCCGCCGAGGTTTTCCTCAAGCGCCTTGATGGTCAGGCTCAACGCCGGTTGCGATACATGCAGGTGTTCACCGGCCTGGGCGAAGCTCTGGTACTTGGCCACGGCGACGAAGGCGCGGAGTTGCTTGACGTTCATGACGGCCCTGATCGTTGTTTTGAAAAAGTTATCAATCGATGATGAAAACAAAATTAACAAATCAGTCGACTAAGGTGAAGATGGGGGCACACGCTCACCGACAGCCTCGTCGGTTCAACAACTACAAAAGGCGGATCAACATGGCCGGACTGGACAAGCGCGTAGCAACGTATGAAGAGGCCCTCGACGGCCTGACCGACAACATGACGGTATTGGCCGGTGGTTTTGGCCTGTGTGGCATCCCGGAAAACCTTATCAACGAGATCAAGCGCCGTGGCGTCAAGGGCCTGACCGTGGTGTCGAACAACTGCGGTGTCGACGGTTTCGGCCTCGGCGTATTGCTGCAAGACCGGCAGATCCGCAAGATGATCGCCTCCTATGTCGGCGAAAACGCCGAATTCGAACGCCAACTGCTCAGTGGTGAGCTGGAAGTCGAACTGACCCCACAAGGCACCCTGGCCGAAAAAATGCGCGCCGGTGGCGCTGGCATCCCGGCGTTCTACACCGCCACTGGCTACGGCACCCCGGTCGCCGATGGCAAAGAGGTGCGTGAATTCAAGGGCCGCCACTACATTCTCGAAGAGTCCATCACCGGCGACTTCGCCATCGTCAAGGGCTGGAAGGCCGACCACTACGGCAACGTGGTGTACCGCAACACCGCGCAAAACTTCAACCCGCTGGCGGCCACGGCCGGCAAGATCACCGTGGTCGAAGTGGAAGAGATCGTCGAACCAGGCGTGCTGCTGCCCAGCGAGATCCACACCCCGGGTATTTTCGTTGACCGCGTGATTGTCGGCACCTTCGAAAAGCGTATCGAAAAGCGCACCGTCAAGGCCTGAGCGCCATCCTTCAGAACAACAAAGAGATCCTGACCATGGCACTGACCCGCGAACAGATGGCGCAACGCGTCGCCCGTGAACTGAAGGACGGCTACTACGTCAACCTCGGCATCGGCATCCCGACCTTGGTGGCCAACTACGTACCCGCTGACATGGATGTGATGTTGCAGTCGGAAAACGGCCTGCTCGGCATGGGCGAATTCCCTACCGAGAGCACGATCGATGCCGACATGATCAACGCCGGCAAGCAGACCGTCACCGCCCGCCGTGGCGCGTCGATCTTCGATTCGGCGCAATCGTTCGCCATGATCCGCGGTGGCCACGTCGACCTCACCGTGCTCGGCGCCTTCGAAGTGGATGTGCAAGGCAACATCGCGTCGTGGATGATCCCCGGCAAGCTGGTCAAGGGCATGGGCGGCGCCATGGACCTGGTGGCCGGTGCCGACAACATCATCGTGACCATGACCCACGCGTCGAAGGACGGCGAGTCCAAGCTGCTGCCGCGCTGCAGCCTGCCGCTGACCGGTGCCGGTTGCATCCGCAAGGTGCTGACCGACCTGGCCTACCTGGAAATCGACAATGGCGCCTTCATCCTGCGCGAGACAGCGCCGGGGGTGAGCGTTGAAGAAATCATCGAGAAGACCGCCGGCAAGCTGATCGTGCCGGATGATGTGAAAGAAATGACCTTCTAACCCGCAAGCGGGTCATTCAACCTGTAGGAGCAGCCTTGTGCTGCGAAGAGGCCAGTGACAACACAGTGATTCTTCGCTGCTGCCACTGGTCTCGTCGCAGCACAAGGCTGCGCCTACAGGTTTTTTGCGTTGCTGTAGAAATGTCCGATAAAACCAATAAAAGGAAGTTGATCGTGGCCGCTGAAATCCAAGACAGCCGCTCCGCCCGCTTTGCCCTGCGCTGCTCCAACTGGGCCGAACGCTGGTTCCCTGACTCCTGGGTATTCGCTGCCCTGGCCGTCGTACTGGTGTGCGTGGGGGCCCTGGCCATGGGCGCCAAACCGACCGACACCGCCAAGGCCTTTGGTGATGGCTTCTGGAGCTTGATCCCGTTCACCATGCAGATGGCATTCGTGGTCATCGGTGGCTACGTGGTGGCCAGCTCACCGCCTGCCGCGCGGCTGATCGACCGTTTGGCACGCATTCCCAAGAACGGCCGCTCGGCCGTGTGCTGGGTGGCGCTGATCTCGATGCTGGCCTCGTTGCTCAACTGGGGCCTGTCGCTGGTGTTCGGTGGCTTGCTGGTGCGCGCCCTGGCTCGGCGCAGCGACCTGAACATGGACTACCGTGCAGCCGGTGCTGCGGCCTACCTGGGCCTTGGCGCGGTATGGGCATTGGGCCTGTCGTCTTCGGCGGCGCAATTGCAGGCCAACCCGGCCAGTTTGCCACCGTCGATTCTGTCGATCACCGGGGTGATTCCGTTCACCGAGACCATCTTCCTCTGGCAGTCCGGCGTCCTGCTGGCGGCGTTGGTGATCGTGTCGCTGGTGGTGGCCTATGCCACCGCGCCAGGCCCTAGCAGTGCCCGTACCGCGCAACAATGCGGTGTCGACCCAAGCTTTACGGCGCCGCCACCGGCCCAGCGCAGCCGGCCCGGTGAGTGGCTGGAGTACAGCCCCATCCTGACCTTGCTGCTGGTGGCCCTGGCCGGTGGCTGGCTGTATCAGGAGTTCGCCACCAAGCCCGCCATCACGGCCATCTCCGGGCTGAACACCTACAACTTCCTGTTCATCATGCTGGGTGCCTTGTTGCACTGGCGCCCGCGCAGCTTCCTTGATGCTGTGGCCCGCGCGGTGCCGACCACCACCGGGGTGCTGATCCAGTTCCCGCTGTATGGCTCGATTGCGGCGGTCCTTACCCAGGTCAAAGGGGTGGACGAACAGACGCTGGCCCATCACATCTCCACCTTCTTCGTGCAGATCGCCTCCCACGACACCTACGCGGTGCTGATGGGGGTGTACTCGGCTGTGCTCGGCTTCTTCATCCCTTCGGGCGGTGGCAAGTGGATCATCGAGGCGCCCTACGTGATGCTGGTGGCTAACGACCTGCAATACCACCTGGGCTGGGCAGTGCAGATCTACAACGCCGCCGAGGCGCTGCCGAACCTGATCAACCCGTTTTACATGCTGCCGTTGTTGGGGGTACTGGGCCTCAAGGCGCGCGACCTGATCGGCTTCTCGTTCGTGCAGTTGCTGGTGCATGCGCCCCTGGTGCTGGTGCTGCTGTGGGCACTGGGCACAACCTTGCAGTACGTGCCGCCCGTGATGCCTTGAGAATTTGCCCGGTCAAGGCCAGCATTTCGCGCGCACTCCACGTATCATCGGTGTGCGCGAGCCTTGCATCTGCCTTCGCCTGGGAAACTGCTTCACATGTCGATCCGATTGAAACTGCTGAGAAAGAAACTGGGTATCACCCTGGAAGTGCTGGCCGACAAGACCGGCATGACCAAAAGCTACCTGTCCAAGGTCGAGCGCGGATTGAACACGCCGTCGATCGCTGCCGCGCTGAAACTGGCGCGGGCGCTGAACGTCAATGTCGAAGAGCTGTTCGCTGAAGAACACACCGCGCAGAGCCGTTACAGCCTGGTGCGCCACGCTGAACGCCAGGCGCTGGTGGGCGACGGCGAAGGGCCGGGCTATGCGGCGCTGACCAGCCAGGTAGGGCAGCGCAGCCTGCTGCCGTTTCTGATTCAGCCGCCCACCGAGTTCAGTGACCCGACGTTCAAGGAGCACCAGGGCGAGGAGTTTCTGTTCGTCCATGCCGGGCAGGTTGAGGTCGATTTCGTGAATGAACGGGTGCTGCTGGAGCAGGGCGACGCCTTGCATTTCAACGCCCAGACACCTCACCGCTTGCGTTCGGTCGGGCCGCGCCCGGCGCAGTTGCTGGTGGTGGTACACGACAACGGCGAATGAGGGCAGGGCGATGATCGAGGTGTCGCGGTTCTGGCGCGATCCGGCATTGCCCTTCGTCGAGGCTCGGCGGGTCGGGGACGGGCGCCAGGTGTGTTATGCCGCCCATTCCCATGAGAGCTTTTCCATCGGGGCCATCACCGGTGGGCGCAGCACCTATCTGAGCGGTGACAGCCGGATCGAAGTCAGCGCCGGCACCACGGTGCTGATGAACCCAGGGGTGGTGCACACGTGCAACCCCATCGAGGGCGAGGCCTGGTCCTACCTGATGCTGTTCGTTGACGTAGCGTGGTTGCAGAGGCTTGGGTTCCAGTTGCCCGCGCAGGTTGTCAGCACCTCGCCGGCCCTCTACAGCGCCTTGCTGAAGGTGTTTGCCGACCTGTTCGACGAAAACCCGGGTGATCGCGAAGCGCGGCTTGCGGCGTTCTTCCAGAGGCTGTCGAACGTGCTGGGTGGCGAGCCGGGGGCACCCAAGCCGGATCATCCTCGGCTGGAAGCCGCTGCGGCCTTCATCCGCGCACACCGTACCGACCCGCTAGACCTTGAAGACATCTGCCAAGCCTGCGGCTTGTCCCGCGCCTACCTGATCCGCGCGTTTCGCCAGCGTTTTGGGCTAACGCCCCACGATTACCTGCTTGACCAGCGTGTGCAGTGCGCGCGCGCGCAACTGCGCCAGGGCAGCTCGATTGCCGACGCAGCCCTGGCAGCGGGCTTCGCCGACCAGGCGCACCTGCAGCGTGCCTTCAAGCGCCATTTGGCTGCGACGCCGGGGCATTATCGCAAGCGATAACTTAGGGCCGCTGCGCGACCCATCGCCGGCAAGCCAGCTCCTACAGAGGTAGCGCATTTCTTGAGATTCACTCACACCTGTGGGAGCTGGCTTGCCGGCGATGGGTCGCGCAGCGGCCCCTTTGGCCCTGACTGACAGGCTTGAACCCGCATCAAATGACCAGGTAAACCGCGCTGCCCACCAGCAAGAAGGCCAGCCCCCGGTTCAACAAACGCATGCGCCCCGGGTTGCCCAGGCATTGGCGAATCACACTGCCAGCCCATGCCCAACTGGCCACCGAGGCGAAACAGATCGGCCCATAGATCCAGGTGAACACCCACAACAGTTGCTGGTCGCCCCCTGTGTAGGCGCCGACACCTGCCACCGCCGCCAACCATGCCTTGGGGTTGAGCCACTGCATGGCCGCGCCCTGCCAGGCAGACGGGGCGCGCTGTGCATGATCGCTGCCCAAGCGGCCATCGTCGCGGGCCAGCTTCCACGCCATGTACAGCAAAAACGCGACACCTCCCCCGTGCAGCAGCAAACCCAAAAGCGGCCAGCGCAACAGCAGTTCATGCAGGCCCAGCCCAACCAGTACCAGCAACAGGCAGAACCCCAGCGTGGCCCCGGCCACGTGGGCCAGGCTTGCGCGCAAGCCATGCCGGGCACCGCTGCCCAGCGCGACAATGTTGACTGGGCCAGGGGAAATCGAGGCGGCCAGCGCAAAGGCGGCCATGGACAAAGACAGGCTCATGGGGGTAATCCAAGTGGTGGAAGTTGACGCTATTCTTCAGGCGCAGGGCGTCAGCTGTATTGAATAAAAGTCCCCCGTTACAGGTTTTGTAATAGTTTCTCACTGTCAGAAAAACCGGCTGTGACTGTAGGATCTCTTACCCAATTTCTATTCAGGTACCTATGAGCACCTTCGCGGAACCCCCCTGTCCTTGGCCTTCTCGGCCACCTCTTACCTGTCCTTGTGACGCTTCCCTCGTGAGTACCCGCAAATGGAATGGCTAGCCGACCCCACGGCCTGGCTAGGCCTGTTGACGCTTATCGTCCTCGAGCTGGTGCTGGGTATCGACAACCTCGTGTTCATCGCCATCCTGGCCGACAAACTGCCGCCGCATCAGCGTGACCGTGCGCGGATTATCGGTTTGAGCCTGGCGCTGATCATGCGCCTGGGCCTGTTGGCGAGTATCTCGTGGATGGTGACGCTGACTGCGCCGCTGTTCGAGGTATTCGGCAAGAGCTTCTCGGGCCGTGACCTGATCATGCTGTTCGGCGGTGTGTTCCTGCTGTTCAAGGCCACCATGGAACTGCACGAACGGCTTGAAGGGCATGTTACCCAGGCCAGCGGTGCGGTCCGCCACGCGGCGTTCTGGCCGATCGTCGCGCAGATCGTGGTGCTCGATGCGGTGTTCTCGCTGGACGCTGTGATCACGGCCGTGGGCATGGTCGAGCAGTTGTCGATCATGATGATCGCGGTGATCTTCTCGATCGGCATCATGATTGTCGCCAGCAAGCCGCTGACCCGCTTCGTCAACGCCCACCCGACGGTGATCATGCTGTGCCTGGGCTTCCTGATGATGATCGGTTTCAGCCTGACCGCCGAAGGCCTGGGCTTCCATATCCCGAAAGGCTACCTGTATGCGGCCATCGGCTTCTCTATCCTTATCGAGGTGTTTAATCAGCTGGCCCGTGCGCGCCGCAAGCGCAGCCTGCAGCAGCACAAGCCACTGCGTGAGCGCACGGCCCATGCGGTATTGCGCCTGTTGGGCGGCCGTCGGGTCGAGGCTGACGAGGTCGGGGAAGAAATCGCCGACCTGGTCGAGGGCGGTGGCGAAGAGGTGCTGTTCGACCGCCGTGAGCGGGTGATGATCAGCGGTGTGCTGAACCTTGCTGAGCGGCCGATCCGCACGGTGATGACCGCGCGCACCGAGGTCGATGTGATTGACCTGGCGCTGCCGGCCGCAGCCATTACCGAAGCCTTGGCCAATTCGCCGTACTCGCGCCTGCCGCTGATCCGCGACGGCCGCATCGATGAACCACTGGGCTTCGTGCACAAGAAGGAGCTGCTCAAGGAACTGCTGTCAGGCAGCCAGCCAGACCTGGAGCGCATGGCCCGGGCGCCGTTGAACCTGCTGGAAAGCTTCAGCATCCTCAACGCCCTTGAGCAGATGCGCGGTCAATCGACCCATATTGCCTTCGTGGTCAACGAATTCGGTGACTTCACCGGCCTGCTGACCATGACCGATATTCTCGAGTCGATCGCCGGTGAGCTGCCGGATGCGAGTGAGGTAGAAGGGCCGGGTATCGTCGAAGAAGGGGATGGCTTTGTCGTCAGCGGCGCCCTCAACCTCAGCCAGGTGCAGGCGCGTACCGGTTTCAGCGCGCGTGCCACCGAGGACTACCAGACCCTCGCGGGCCTGGTGATGAGCTTGCTGGACCGCCTGCCGATGGTCGGGGATCGCCTGGCCTGGAATGGCTGGACGCTGACCGTGGAGGCGGTCGAGGAGCGACGCGTGCGCCAGGTGCGGCTTATACCGAGCGGCGACGCTGACGCAGCAGGTGCTTGAAGCCTTCGAGCACCAGCACCAGCACTGCGGCCCAGATCGGCAGGTAGGTTAGCCACTGATCTGGGCCGATGCTCTCACCCAGCAGCAGGGCCACGCCCACCAGCAATACCGGCTCGACGTAGCTGAGCAAGCCGAACAGGCTGAACGGCAACAGACGGCTGGCCAACACGTAGGCGATCAGGGCCGAGGCGCTGATCGCCCCCAGCACCGGGATCAAGGCGTAAAGGCCGGGGTGCGCCTGCAGGTCCGCAGGTGACAACGGCCCCTGGATCACGAAGTACAGGGCCCACGGCAACAGCAGGCACATGTCGCACCACAAACCGCCCAGGTGGTCGGTGCGGCAGCGTCGGCGCAGCACGAAGTAGATCGGGTAACCGATCATCACCACCAAGGTTTCCCAGGCGAAGCTGCCATGTTGGTACAGCTCGTGCCCGACACCCAGCGCAGCGCAGCACACGGCGATTTTCTGCAAGTGCGACAGGCGCTCGCCGTAGACCAGGCGCCCGGTCAAGACCATGGTCAGTGGCAGCAGGAAGTAGCCCATCGACACCTCCAGGCTACGCCCGTGCAACGGCGCCCAGAGGAACAGCCACAGTTGCACCCCCATCAGCCAGGACGTACCGACCATCCCCAGCAGCAGCACCGGGGTACGCCTTACCCGCCCCAGCAGCTCACCAACACGCTGCCAGTCCTTGGAAACCAGCATGAAGAGCGTCAGGCAAGGCAGCGTCAGCAGCGTACGCCAGCCAAAGATTTCCTCACCATCGAGCGGCGTGAGCAGGGAGGTATAGAAGTACATCACGGCGAACAAGCACGACGCCATGACTGATGAAAGGATGCCTTTTGACACGAATGCCTCGAATGGGAGAGTTGGGCGGCTGGATCAGCCGCGCATGATCTCAGGGGGCGCGTCCTGCGGCAACCGCGAGACGCCTTGGCGAGCGGCCAGCGCTTCGAGGAACGCCTCGGCCGGCATGGGCTTGGCGAACAGGTAGCCTTGCTGGAAGTCGACGTTATGCCGGGCCAGGTAGTCGCGCTGGGTCTCGGTTTCGACGCCTTCGGCGACGATCCCCAGGCCCAGCTTGCCCGACAGCTCGATAATGGTGTCGAGGATATGCAACGACAATGCGTCACCCCCGACCATGGCTACGAAGCTTTGGTCGATTTTCAGGTAATCGACCTTGAACTGGCGCAGGTAGTTGAGGCTCGACTGGCCCGTGCCGAAATCGTCCAACGCAATCATCACGCCCATTTCATGCAGCTTCTCGAACAGGTTCAGGGTCACCGGCGTGGCTTCGATCAGCTTGCGCTCGGTCAGTTCCAGGGTCAGCGCCACACGGCCTGGCGGGAAGTGCTGAAGAAAGGTCCGGCAATCGTCGAGCAGGCTCAGGTCGCGGCAATGGTCAGCGGTGATGTTGATGCCAATGTGGAAGCCATCCTCCAGCAGCGCGGCATACGGTGCCAGGCTCTGCGCAGTGTGCAGCATCAATGCGCGGGTCATGGCGACGATCTGGCCGGTGTGCTCGGCGTAGGGGATGAACAGGTCGGGGCGCACCAGGCCTTCGCGGGGGTGGTTCCAGCGCATCAGCACTTCGGCACCGGCCCACTGGTAATCACCCTTGCGTACCACCGGCTGGAAGTACGGCAGAAACTCGTCGGCCTCCAGGGCGCGCTGCAGTTCGGCACGCGGCGAAGTGGCGCGGCGGACCTGCCAGTGGCACACCGCCCCGGCCACCGCACCGAGTATCAGCAGCAGGCTGAGCAAGGCGGGGTAGTGGCTGAGCAGCAGTTGGCCTTGCTTGTCGGCGCCATAGCCGCCGTACACGCTGAACGGGTAGCGGGTCGAGCTCAACGTCACCGCGGCAGTCGCTGCCGTGGGCGGCGAGCCTTCGTGAACAGCACCGTCCTTGCCCATCCAATCGTTACCGACGCGGATCTGCAGCGCTTCGTCCGGGCCGATCAGGCGCAGTGCCGTGAGCAAGTGGTCGCCATCGACGGTAGTGATCGCGCCGCGGTCGCCGTCGCTGGCCCGATACACCAGCAGCGCGTGGCCCGGCGTTACCGAGTTGCCATTCATCAACCACAGCGTGCCGTTGGCGTAGTCGCCAGCGTCGACGGCCTCATCGAACTCACCGAACAGCGAGGAACAATACAGCGTGTTGTGCTGGAACAGGTTGGTGGAGCGCACAAAGGCGTTACGCGTGACCTGCCCGCGCAGGGCCAGTTGCACCTGCGCGCACGGGTCGCCTGCCAACGGCAGCAGCGCTTGTGCCGTACTGGACGCCGTGTCGAGAATACGCTCGACATGGTCAATCACCTGAGCGGCAGTAGCATGGCTGTTGGCATGCAGTTCACGGTCGATCTGCCAGTTCATCACCCCCAGGCCGCAGGCCACCGGGAGCACGCCGATCGCCCAAGGCAGCAGGGTGCGCCAACTCCAGCCGGCGCGGCGTTTACGGGTGAGGGGCATACTGGCCTAATCTGTTGAAGAGAACGTGCAGAGGATAGCCGTTTGTCGGGGGCGCGGGCGAACTAAAGCGCGACAAACCGATTTACGCACTGTAGAATCCAGTTACGAATACAACAATAAGGTTCTCCACATTCGGGAGAATCAAGCCCGCCGAGAATGGGTCCATATGACAAACCATGGGTTCAAACTGATCATTGGTGGCTTCCTCGCTCGCAGCGTGCGTGGCATCCCGTGCTCACCGCCTGTTCTGTTCTACATCCCCGGAAATCACTAATTTTTCGCTGTAGATGAGGACAAGAACATGGCTGATATTTTCGAAAATCCAATGGGCTTGATGGGCTTCGAGTTCATCGAGCTGGCATCGCCGACCCCAGGTGTGCTCGAGCCGGTTTTCCAGATACTCGGTTTCACCAAGGTCGCCACCCACCGCTCCAAAGACGTGCACCTGTACCGTCAGGGCGGCATCAACCTTATTCTGAACAACGAACCCAAGAGCATCGCTTCGTACTTCGCCGCCGAACACGGCCCGTCGGTCTGTGGCATGGCGTTCCGCGTTCGCAATGCTCACGAAGCCTATGCCCGCGCGCTTGAACTTGGCGCTCAGCCAGTCGAAATCGAAACCGGCCCGATGGAGCTGCGCCTGCCCGCAATCAAGGGCATCGGTGGCGCGCCGCTGTACCTGATCGACCGCTTTGAAGAAGGCAGCTCGATCTACGACATCGACTTCAACTTCATCGAAGGCGTAGACCGCAACCCGGTGGGCGCAGGCTTGAAGATCATCGATCACCTGACCCATAACGTTTACCGTGGGCGCATGGCCTACTGGGCCGGGTTCTACGAGAAGCTGTTCAACTTCCGCGAGATCCGCTACTTCGATATCAAGGGCGAGTACACCGGCCTGACCTCGCGTGCCATGACCGCACCCGATGGCATGATCCGCATTCCGCTCAACGAAGAATCGTCCAAGGGCGCCGGGCAGATCGAAGAGTTCCTGATGCAGTTCAACGGCGAAGGCATTCAGCACGTGGCCTTCCTGACCGACGACCTGCTCAAGACCTGGGATGCCCTGAAGGGCATCGGCATGCGCTTCATGACCCCGCCGCCGCAGACCTACTACGAGATGCTCGAAGAGCGCCTGCCAGGTCACGGTGAACCTGTCGACCAACTGCAAGCGCGCGGCATCCTGCTCGACGGCGCTGCAGAGCAGGGCGACAAGCGTTTGCTGCTGCAAATCTTCTCGGAGACCTTGCTAGGGCCGGTATTCTTCGAGTTCATCCAGCGCAAGGGTGATGATGGCTTTGGCGAAGGTAACTTCAAGGCCCTGTTCGAATCCATCGAACGGGACCAGGTTCGCCGCGGTGTATTGAGCACCGATTGATAGGTGCTGGTACCGCCGTCATGCCGCTTCGGCGGCGGTACCACGCTTGTTGCGACGCGCCCTGAACAAGCCCCAGTAGACGATCGAGCCGGTCACGATGCCTACCAGTACCAGGGAAGGCAGGACCTGCAACATCGATTGGCGGATTTCTTGCGCCGTATAGCCTCTGGCATAACCGCCCCTCACCGCATACCCATACTTCTCGGAGATTGCCCTTTGGGCATACTCGGGCTGCGAAGGCCGATGCGGGTCGCGGCTGTCTCCATGGCTCCAGATGTATTGGTCGCCGAACTCCAGAAGCAGTGTCAGGCCATCCTGAAAGGCCCGCAGCTCGTTGCGCAGTTCAGTGGCATAGCCTGTCACGATCACGCTCGGGTTGTTGCCCGGCTCCTGAAAGTGGGTCACCAGCGTAGTGGGTAATGCTGGCGAGTCGAGCGCGAGTTCAACCTGTTGCCCGGACTGGGCGAAGGCCGAAAGATGGTCGAGGGAGTCCGAGTGGGTGCTGCAATACGCTTCCTGGTCACGCACCAAGGTCAACGCGCGTAGCAAGGGGTCACGGGCTACCTGATCCTGCAGGGTGCTGTGGACTTCGGCGCACGCCTTGCCTGCAACAGGCTGGGCGAGGATAACGGTGCTTTGCATGCGGTCCAGCACTTTATCGATGGTGAATACCGCTTCCTGGACGGAGATCTGTGCGTTTTCCTCCAGCTTTTTCTCCAGCTGAAACACCATGACCAACAACCCGGACACCACCGGCACCAGCCCGATGGCCATGATAAGCAGCAATTCCAGCAAACTGCGCCCGGCATGCATGATTTTCGACATAGCCTATTGTTCTCCAGTCTGATACTGCCCGTGGTGGGCAGGTAGTCTGGGAGCCTATGTAATCAATTGCGTGTCGGATGTAGTCCGCGTGCGGCCCGCGCTTCGAGAAACGATGTAATCAGGCGTAAGCCGTCACTATGCCTCGAGTTTTGCGAGTACCTTTTCAGCCAACAATGTAGTGGATTTTGGGTTTTGCCCAGTAATCAGCCGATCGTCGTCAACCACGAAAGGTGCCCACGGGTCATCGTGCTTGCTGTACATACCGCCCCGAGCAACCAGTTCGTTTTCGGTGAGAAAAGGCACAACCTTGTCCAGTTCCACCAGTTGTTCCTCGATGTTGGAAAAACCGGTGACCTTACGGTCTTTCAGCAGCAGGCTGTTGTCACTGAGCTTGATGTTCAAAAGGCCGACAACGCCGTGGCAAACGGCCGCCACAATGCCTTTATTCTCATAGATTTTGCGCGCGATCTCTTGCAGCGGCTGGTTATTGGCAAAGTCGTACATCACCCCGTGCCCACCGGTGTAATAGATGACGCTGTAGTCGTCAGCCTTGACCAGCCCCGGGCTGAGTGTGGCACCCAGACGTGTCATGAAGTCCTTGTCGTCGTACCACGCCCAGTCCAGATCGGGTGCCATTTGCAGGCTGTGCGGGTCGATCGGCACGTAGCCGCCGCTGGGGCTGACATAGTCGACGCTGTAGCCTGCGTTCTGGACCTCTTCGACAAAATGCACAGCCTCGCCCAACCACAGCCCGGTTGCCCGTTTGAGGGTCGGGTACTTGGCCGTATTGGTCAGCACTACCAGCATCTTCTTCTTGCTCATGACCACACTCCCATCGGCAACCTAAAGGGACCGCTATTCCATGGCTCAGTGGAAAACCTAATCAGCATAGCTGCCACCTGCCGGTACGCCATAAATGCAGCGCATGCTGTGCTAACGTGAACAACGTCGCCACCCATCAGCCATTGGAGTCATGAGATTGGTCGCAAACGGTACCCCGCGCGAAGTTGAGCCGCAGGTCACCCTGCTGGCGTCCAACCCGGCATCAGCTGATCCCATGGGTGAACGCATTGCCCAATTTGATTGGGGCCGTACGTCGCTAGGGCCGCTGCCACGCTGGCCGGCCTCGCTGCGCATTGCCGTCGACATGATGCAAGGCTCGCCATTCCCGTGTGCGGTGGTGTGGGGGGCGGACCTGAGCGTGGTTCATAATGACGCCTATCGGATGATCCGGGGCGGTGGCCAGGATGCATTGGGGCAGGCGTTCGACGTGCTCTGGAACGATGCCTGGCAGGGCATGGGGCCTTGGGTGTTCAAGGCCCTCGAAGGCCGTTCAAGTTTCGTCGAAGACCCGCCGCTACGTATCGAGCGTGGCAACGTCAACGACCCCTTGTGGTGTGCCTTCGGCTACTCGCCAATTCGGGACGAGCAGGGTGGCATTGCGGGTTTTCTGCATACGGTCATCGAAACCAAGGCCAGTGCCGAGGCGCACCATCATTGGCGCGAGCAGGCGACGGCCTTTGAACAACAGCTCGAACGCTACATGGCCGATCGGGAGCAGATCTGGCAATTGTCCCGCGATGCCACGATGATTGTTACCCGTGAGCTGAAGCTGCACTCCGCCAACCCCGCCTGGCATCGCATCCTGGGCTGGCGTGAGGCGTTGGTACAGAACATGTCGATACTGGAGCTGATCCACCCAGCGGACCGCGCTGAAGTGCAGGTGGCGGTCTCCAGCTTTGTGCAGGGTCAGGAGGCTGAACAGATCGATATCCGCCTGCGCCACCAGGACGGCCACTACCGCTGGTTTAGCTGGTCCGCTAAATTCGATGGCAACTTACTGACCGCCGTCGGCCGCGACATCACCGCAGACCGCGAAGAAGCCACACGCCAGTCCGAGGCCTTGTTGCGCAACAGCGAGCGCCTGGAGGTGGTTGGCCAGCTGGCAGGGGGCATGGCCCATGAAATGAACAACTTGCTGTCCGGCATCGGTGGCAGCCTCGAGCTGTTGCAACGCCGCTTGCTGCAAGGGCGCCTGGAGCGTATCGAGACCTATGTGGAACTGGCGCGAGACTCGGTGCAACGGGCCATGAACCTCACCCACCGGCTGTTGGCGTTTTCCAGTAACCAGCCGCTGGAGGCCAGGCCACTGAATGTCAACCGACAGCTGTCTCTGATCGAGCCCTTGTTGCAGCAGGCGCTGGGCGCGGAAATGAGCCTGCAGTGGCAGTTGGACGTCACCCCCTGGGCTGTCAGCGTCGATGTCACCCAGTTTGAAAATGCCTTGATCAACCTGTGCGCGAACGCCCGTGAAGCGTGCCTTGAGCGCGGCACCGTCACGATCAGGACGGTCAACGAACGCTTGGCGACGCATTTCCCGGATGAGAACGGGCTGCCGCCAGGCGACTATGTGGCCTTGCATGTTGAGGATGACGGCCACGGGATGTCGGCCGCAGAGGTCGCCAAGGCCTTTGAACCGTTCTTCACGACCAAGCCCCTGGGACGGGGATCGGGGCTTGGCCTGCCGATGGTCTATGGCTTTGTCGGGCAGTCGGGGGGCTATGTGTGGATAGAGTCGACCCAAGGCCAAGGGACGAAAGTCTCCATGCTGTTTCCGCGTAGCCTGGCGCCGGTTCCGGAGGAGCAACCGGTATGCCTGCCAAGCGTTAAACGTGCACAAGGCCAGCGTGTATTGTTGGTTGATGACGAACTCAACCTGCGTGCACTGATGCGCGAATTTCTCACCGAGCGCGGGTTTGCCATCTGTGACGTTCAAGATGCCAATTCAGCGCTGGACCGCTTCCGCCATGACGGGCCTTTTGACCTGGTAATCACGGATATCGGCTTGCCGGGTGGGTTCAGTGGGCGGCAAGTGGCCAAGGCAATCCGCATGATCGTGCCGTCGCAGAAGATTCTGTTCATCACCGGCTACACCGACCAGCCGATCGAAGCCCAGTTGCTCGATCAGCCGGGCACCGCATTGATGCTCAAGCCGTTTGCGCTGGAGCACTTGGCGAACCAGGCCTTGCACATGCTAGGCGGTTGAACCGGTGCAGGGCTTGCCGAGAATCTGCGTCACCTGCGCCTGCAACTGCTTGAGCTCGAATGGTTTGCATATGAGGTGCATGCCAGCGCCGAGGAAGCCTTCGCGAGCCATGGCCGTTTCCGCGTATCCGGTAATGAACAGCACCGGCAGGCGTGGCCGCAGGGTACGTGCGATCTCCGCCAGTTGCCGTCCATTCATGCCCGGCAGGCCAACATCGCTGACCAACAGGTCGATCCGTTGTGACGACCGCAGGATCTGCAGGGCTTCATTGGCGTTGGCGGCGGTTTGGCAGGGGAAGCCGTCTTCGCTCAGTGCCTGACACAGTAATTGGCGCACATGCGGGTCGTCTTCGACCACCAGCACATGGTGGCCCGTGCTGTCAGGCGCAGGTGCGAGGGCTGGGCGTTTGGGCATTGCCTCGCCGACGTGCCGCGGCAAGTACAGGTCGACCTGGGTGCCATGGCCGATCTTGCTCTGCAGGGTGACATGCCCATGCGACTGCTTGCTGAAGCCATACACCATAGAAAGGCCAAGGCCGATGCCCTGGCCGACGGGTTTGGTGCTGAAAAACGGCTCGAAAGCGTGTTCCAACGTGCTCTGCGACATACCCTGGCCGTTGTCGATGATGCGCAGGCGCAGGTAATCACCGCTGTTCAGGGCGCCGTCGGCGAACTGCTTGGCCTCAATCTGCTGGTTGCTGGCCTCGATACGCAGCAGGCCGCCGGTGGGCATGGCTTCGCAGGCATTGAACAGCAGGTTGTCGAGGGCTTCGCGCAGTTGCCCATCATCGGCCTCCACGGCCCACAGGTCGTTGGGCACGTGCAGTTGCAGGGTCACCGAGTGGGTCAGGCCAGCGTTCAGGCGCTTCGCCTCCAGCAATGCATGCAGGTCGACCCGCTGGCTGTGCAACGATTGCCGGCTGGAAAAGGCCAGCAGCCGATGGGTCAATTTTCCTGCGCGTGACACGGCCTCCTGGCCCATGCGCAAAATGCCTTCCAGGCTGTCGCTTCGGCCTTTGCTCAAGCGTCGCTCGATCAGCTCGAAGCTACCGCCGATACTGGTCAGCAGGTTGTTGAAATCATGAGCAATGCCACCGGCCAACTGGCCGACAGCTTCCATCTTGCGAATTTGTGTGCGGGCAAGCTCGCTGCTGTGCTGTTCCTGGCTGCGGGCGTCCATCCGCTGTTGCAGTGCAGACAGTTGATCCCGCGCCAGGTATTGATGGCGGCGGTTGCGCTGGGCGATACGCGCCAGCTGCAGCACTTGCCCGTCATCAAGCGGGCAGAGCAACTGCATCAGGTTACCGTCCGGCGGGTGAGAAGGCCGGGTGGCAGTGGCGGCCAAGTCCATGATCAACAAGATGGGCAGGTCGGACCAGCTGGGCTGTTGGTCGATAAACCCCTGCAACGGTACGCTGGGGCCATTGCTGAAATGTTGTTCGGCGATGATGACCAAGGCTGCGCCTTCAATCAGGCAGGCGTGCAGGTTGGCGATGTCGAGGGTGCACTGGCTCTCGATGCCAGCGGACGCCAGTAGACGCGCGGTATCCGCGGCAAGTTGCGGGGGTGCCAGGATCAAGGCACGTTCGTCCAGCGCCAACGAACTGGCCAAAGCGACGCTCCTGTGACAGTGGGCAGGGCCGAGGTTGGCCTGCCGCCAGTGGTTCGATACTCACTGGACCACGGGCTGCCGCTTAGGGTTCAACGAATTAGGGGCGGGGCCTACAGGCCTTGTTGCAGCACCGGATCGTCAGGGTTCTGGCGCTCTAGTTCGGCCAGTAGCACCTGGACGTTCTGCAGTTGGCCGGTCTCTTTCCAGTACTGGATCAGCAACAGCCGGGCCCGGCGATTGGCCGGTTGCCGATTGAGCACGGTTTCCAGCTGCTTTTGCGCAGCGTCGACCTGGTCGAGCTCATGCAAGGTCATTGCCAGCGAGTAGCGGTAGTCGGCGTTGTCCGGGTCCAGCTCCACCGCACGCGATAAGGCCAGCAAGGCGTACTCACGCTGTTCGTGGCGATTGAGCCAGAGCCCGAGCTCATATTGCAGAAAGGCTGAGTCGGGGCTCAGCAGCAAAGCCTTGGCCAGCACTTGGCGGGAGGCGTCGTGATGGCCCTGGCGCTCCAGCAGGCGTACCTGGGTTGCCAGCGCGTCCAGATTGCCTGGTGCAACCTGCAGGGCGCGTTGCAAGGCCGTAGCTGCCTGGGTGTAGTCGTTTTCGTGCAGGTACAGGCGCGCCAAGTGCACCTGCGCGTCGGCGTCTTCGGGCTGCAGCTCCAGCGCCTGCTGATACTGCTCAAGGGCGGCCTGCAAGGGGCCGAAGTACAGGCCTATGGCGTCCGGGTCGAGGCCCAGCAGGGCGTCCACGGCAGCGAAACGTACACTTTGATCCGCATCATCCAGCAACGGGCCCAGCACCAGGCTGCGTTGCGCGGCGGGGAGCAGGCGGCGGATACCGGCGATGGCGGCTCGGCGTACCAGCGGGTCGGCATGCTCCAGGTCCAGGCGCGCGAGTTTCAGCGCCTGTGGGGAGGGGTAGTTGGGCAGCTCGGCATACAGGGCCGCACGGCGGATGGGGGCCAGGTCGTTACGTTGCAACTGCTGGTACAGCACCCGCGCTGCCCCCGGCAAGCCTTCATGGGCCTGGCGCAAGGCCTTGGCGTAGCTGTGCGCGGGCAGCGTAGGCGGCGCCGGCTGTTCGTCTCGCGGCAGGTAGCTGATCATGGCCGACACCAGAATCAGCAGCAGCAAGGCGATCAGGTAGCGGTTGCGTCTGGGCATCGGACGGTCCGTGGCGGCAGGAAGGGCAGAGCTTGGGGCAGCTAGGGGGCAAATGCAACCGCTGAAGGCTTGGCGGTGCCACGGCCGTCACAGCCCGTACAAGGCATCAAAAAAAGCCCCGCAGGCCGAGGCCAGCGGGGCAAACGGTTGGGGGAGGAACCAACCAAAGGAGTCGATAAAGCGGGTGAAATCAGCGCGTGCTGGCCACCGTTTCAGGTTGCCAGCCACCGCCCAAGGCTTTGTAGATCGAGACGATACCCCGGTACAGCTCGACCTCACCCTGGGCCTGGGCATCTTCAGCGCTGAGGCGTTCACGTTCAGCGTCGAGCAACACCAGGTAGTCCACCGTACCTTCGCGATAACGGATCGACGCCAGCTCCGCAGCCTTGCGGCTGGCGTCACTCTGGCGCATCAGCGACAGCAGGCGCTGCTGTGTCTTGTCGTAATCGCTGAAGGCATTGGCCGACTCTTCCAGGGCCAGCAGCACCTGCTGCTCATAGTTGGCCAGGGCGCCTTCGGCGTCTGCCTTGGCACCGCGCAGGCGGGCCCGTACGCTGCCCAGGTCGAAGGCCGCCCAGGTGATGCTAGGGCCAAGGCCCCAGGCATTGGCTGCCGAAGACCCAATCTGCGAGCCGCGTGCGGCGGTAAAGCCGAGGAAGCCACTGAGGCTGACCCGCGGGAACAGGTCAGCGGTGGCGACACCGACGTTGGCCGTAGCGGCCGCCAGCTGGCGTTCGGCACTGCGGATATCCGGGCGGCGCCGCAGCAACTCGCCAGGGTCGCCCACCGGCAGCGCTTTGGCGATCGCCGGCAGGGCCTTGGGCGACAGGTCGACGCTCAGTGCATCCGGGCGTTGACCAAGCAGGGTGGCGATGCGATGGCGGGCACGCGCCTGTTCGGCCTGTAGCTGCGGCACGGTGGCCTCGACGCCGGCCAGGCGCGCATCGGCCCGGACCACGTCGAGTTCGTTGCCGACCCCGGCATCGCGCAGGGTTTCGGTGATGCTGCGCGATTCTTGCTGAGTCTTGAGGTTGGCCAGGGCGATGTTCTCGCGCAACTGCGCGCCACGCAGTTGGCCGTAGGCGTCGACCAGTTCGGCGATCAGGCTGACCTGCAACTGCTGCAAGTCGGCTGCGGCAGCGGCTTCCTGGGCTTCGCTGGCTTCGATCTGGCGCTGGATACGGCCGAACAGGTCAAGCTCCCAAGCCATGTCCAGGCCCAGGTCGTAGCGTTCGCTGTTAACCCGCTGCTCAGTCTGGCCGGGGACCTGGCCCTTGCCGATTTCGCTGCTGGCACGGCTGGTGACCACCGGCAACTGGTCGTTCGAGGCGTCCTCACGGATCGCACGGGCCGACTTCAGCCGGGCGAAGGCCACCCGAAGGTCACGGTTGCCGTCGAGCGAGGCCTGCACCAGTTGGTTCAGCACCGGGTCGTCGAACTGCTTCCACCAGATGCTTTCGAAGCGGCTGCGGTCGTAGGCCTTGGCCTGCATTTCAGTGTCGAAATGGGCAGGCTCGGTGGTCGGCGTCTTGTAGTCCGGGCCCACCGCACAGGCCGCCAGGGCCAAGGCCAACAGGCTCGGGGTCAGGGGCTTGAGCATATTCATGCGTGGCTCTCCAGCGATTGAACGCGTTCGGCCTTGCGGGCCTGGCGGCGTTCGACGAAACGGCGGATCAGGAAGAAGAACACAGGCGTCAGGAACAGCCCGAATACAGTGACGCCGATCATCCCCGAGAACACCGCGACACCCATGGCGTGGCGCATTTCCGAGCCGGCACCGGAGGAGAACACCAGCGGTACCACGCCCATGATGAAGGCGATCGAGGTCATCAGGATCGGCCGCAGGCGCAGGCGGCAGGCTTCCAGTACCGCAGCCAGCGGGTCGAGGCCCTTGGCCTGTTCATCCTTGGCGAACTCGACGATCAGGATCGCGTTCTTGCACGCCAGGCCCACCAGTACGATCAAGCCGATCTGGGTGAAGATGTTGTTGTCGCCACCCGAGATGATCACCCCGGTAATGGCCGACAGCAGGGTCATCGGCACGATCAGGATCACCGCCAGCGGCAGGCTCCAGCTTTCGTACTGGGCGGCCAGCACCAGGAAGGCCAGCAGCACGCAGAGCGGGAAGACGAACAGCGCGGTGTTGCCTGAGAGGATCTGCTGGTAGGTCAGGTCGGTCCACTCGAAGGTCATGCCGTTGGGCAGCTCTTCCTTAAGCAGTTTTTCAATGGCTGCCTCGGCCTGGCCAGAGCTGTAGCCCGGTGCCGCCGCGCCGTTGATCTCGGCAGTGATGAAGCCGTTGTAGTGCATGACGCGGTCAGGCCCGGAGGTGTCGCTGACCTTGAGGAAGGTCGCCAGCGGGATCATCTCGCCCAGGTTGTTGCGCACCTTCAACTGGCCGATCTGCTCGGCGTCGAGACGGAACTGCTGTTCTGCCTGAACGTTGACCTGGTAGGTACGGCCAAAGCGGTTGAAGTCGTTGGTGTACAGCGAGCCCAGGTAGACCTGCAGGGTGTCGAAGATGTCATTGATCGCCACGCCGTGGGTCTTGGCCTTTTCGCGGTCGATGGCTGCATCGACCTGTGGCACGTTGACCTGGTAGCTGGTGAACACGCCAGCCAGCTCCGGCACGTTGTGGCTCTTGGCGATGATGTTCTGGGTTTCTTTGTACAGCGCTTCGTAGCCCAGGTTGCCGCGGTCCTCGATCTGCAGGCGGAAGCCGCCGATGGTGCCCAAACCTTGAACCGGCGGAGGCGGGAAGATCGCGATGTAGGCGTCTTGGATGTCGGCGAACTGGGCATTCAGCGCGGCGGCGATGGCGGCTGCCGACTGGCTCGGGTCTTTACGCTCGTCAAATGGCTTGAGCGGGGTGAACACGATGCCGCTGTTCGGGCTGTTGGTGAAACCGTTGATCGACAGGCCTGGGAAGGCCACCGAGTCGGCAACACCCGGTTGCTTCAGGGCGATTTCGCTCATGCGCTTGATCACCGCCTCGGTGCGGTCGAGGCTGGCGGCGTCTGGCAGTTGGGCGAAGGCGACCAGGTACTGCTTGTCCTGGGCCGGTACGAAACCGGTCGGGGTGGACGAGAAGCCCAGGTAGGTCAGGCCCATCAGGCCAGCGTAGACGAACAGGGCGATGCCGCTGGAGCGGATGACCCGGCGCACGCCGCCAACATAGCTGTGGCTGGCACGGTCGAAGAACCGGTTGAACGGCGCGAACAGCCAACTGCCCAGCAGCTTTTCCAGCAACCGCGAGAAACGGTCCTTGGGCGCGTGGTGGTCTTTGAGCAGCACAGCCGCCAAGGCCGGCGACAAGGTCAGCGAGTTGAATGCCGAGATCACGGTCGAGATGGCGATGGTCAGGGCAAATTGCTTGTAGAACTGGCCGGTAAGCCCGGAAATGAACGCCGCAGGTACGAACACGGCGCACAGCACCAAGGCGGTGGCGATGATCGGCCCGGTCACTTCGCTCATGGCCTTTTGCGTGGCTTCCAGCGGTTTCAGGCCAAGCCCGATATTACGCTCGACGTTCTCCACCACGACGATGGCGTCGTCCACCACGATACCGATGGCCAATACCAGCCCGAACAGCGACAAGGCATTGAGTGAGAAGCCGAACAGGTGCATCACGGCAAAGGTACCGATCAGCGACACCGGCACGGCCAGCAGCGGAATGATCGAGGCGCGCCAGGTCTGCAGGAACAGGATCACGACCAGGACGACCAGGATCAGCGCTTCGAACAGCGTGTGCACTACCGCTTCGATCGAACCACGGACGAACACAGTCGGGTCATAGACGATGCTGTAGTCCATCCCCTCAGGGAAGTCCTTCTTCAGCTCGGCCATTTTCGCCCGCACTTCGTCGGAGATGTCGATGGCATTGGAGCCTGGGCGCTGGAAGATCGGGATCGCCACCGCCGGCTGGTTGTTCAGCAGCGAGCGCAGGGCGTACTGGCTGGAGCCCAGCTCGACCCGGGCGATGTCTTTCAGGCGGGTGATTTCGCCATCGGCCCCGGCACGGATGATGATGTTCTCGAACTCTTCCTCATTGACCAACCGGCCTTGGGTGTTGATTGACAGCTGGAAGCTGGTGGAGCCGGGGGCGGGCGGGGCGCCCAATTGGCCGGCCGCAACCTGGCGGTTCTGCTCACGGATGGCCGCAACGACGTCGCTGGCAGTCAGGTTGCGCGAAGCGGTCTTGTTAGGGTCGAGCCACACGCGCAGCGAGTAGTCGCCCATGCCGAACAGCTGCACATCACCCACGCCGCCCAGGCGCGCCAACTCGTCCTTGATGTTGAGGATGGCGTAGTTGGACAGGTAGAGCATGTCGTAGCGGTTGTCCGGCGACGTCAGGTGCACGACCATGGTCAGGTCGGGCGAGGCCTTGTCGACGGTGATACCAATGCGCGTCACTTCTTCCGGCAGCTTGGGCTGGGTACGGGTGACACGGTTCTGGACCTGCACCTGCGCGTTGTCCAGGTCAGTGCCCAGGGCGAAGGTGATGGTCAGTGTCAGCTTGCCATCGGCGGTGGACTGGGAGGACATGTACAGCATGTTCTCCACGCCGGTGATGGCCTGCTCCAGCGGCGCGGCGACCGTTTCACCGATCACCTTGGGGTTGGCGCCCGGGAAGTTGGCACGCACCACCACTGTAGGCGGCACTACCTCGGGGTATTCGCTGATCGGTAACTGGAACAGCGAGATCGACCCTGCGATCAGCAGTACCAGCGACAGTACCGCCGCGAAGATCGGCCGGGTGATGAAGAATTTCGAGAAGTTCATCGATGTGGTCCCTTAACCGCGTGGCGCTTGGGCGCTGGCGACTTTTACAGTGGCGCCCGCTACCTTCGGCGCCGGGTTGCTGGCCTCCAGGGCCTGGCGCTGTTGGGCGAGGGCGGCGAGGGTCTGCTCGCTGGCCATCGGGGTGTCTTCCGGGGTTACCGTGGAGCCTGGGCGCACACGCTGCAGGCCCCTGACCACGATGCGGTCGTCCTTGGCCAGGCCGCTGCGCACGATGCGCAGGCCTTCTAGCTTCGGTCCCAGCTCTACCGCGCGGTAGGCGGCTTTGTTGTCCTTGTCCATCACCAGCACGAACTTCTTGCCAAGGTCGGTGCCGACGGCTTCGTCGTTGATCAGCACGGCGTCGTACTGGGCGCTGCCGACCAGCTTCAGGCGGGCATACAGGCCAGGGGTGAACTGGCCGTCGCGGTTGTCGAACACGGCGCGGCCACGGATGGTGCCAGTGCGCGGGTTGACCTGGTTGTCGACGAAGTTCATCTGGCCCAGGTGCGGGTTGCCGGTTTCGTTGGTCAGGCCGAGGTACACCGGGGTGGCCTGGCCGCGCTGGCCTTCACGCGCCAGCTGGGTGTACTTGAGGTACACGCGCTCGTCGGCGTCGAAATAGGCGTAGACCTTGTCGGTGGAGACCACGCTGGTCAGCGGGGTGACGTCGGCGGTGACGATGTTGCCGGCCGTGAACTGGGCACGGCTGACCCGGCCGCTGATGGGCGCGGTCACGCGGGTGAAGCTCAGGTTCAGGCGGGCCAGGTCGAGTTGGGCCTGGATCGCATCGACCCCGGCGCGGGCTTCGGCGGCGGCGCTGCTGCGCGACTCGGCAAGCTCGGCGGAGATCGCGTTGCTGTCACGCAGGCGCTCGCCGCGGCGGGCTTCGTTGGCGCTGCGAATGGCTGTAGCCTTGGCTTGTTGCAGTTGGGCTTCGAGGCGGCGGACCTCTGCCTGGAACGGGCGTGGGTCGATCTGGAACAGCAGGTCGCCTTTCTTGACCTGCGCGCCCTCGGTGAAACCAACCAGGTCGATCTGGCCCGAGACCCGTGGCCGCACTTCGACGGTTTCCGGGGCTTCGAGGCGGCCGGTGAACTCGTCCCATTCGTTGATCGGCTGCTCGATCACCTTGGCCACGCTGACCTTGGGCGCGGCGGGCGCCTGCACGGCGTCGGGGGTTCGACCGCAAGCGCTGAGCACTACGACTGCCAGGGCAGCGAGTGGAAAGCGCAAGGGTTTGAGTGATTGTTCCATGGAGAACTCCGCCAATGTATTAGTAGTGGGCGGAGTGTGAGTGTCTTGCGCGTGAGGCACGAATCGAACGGGGCGAAGGTTATTATCACGCTGAATGATATGTCGGGATATTTCATCGGTGGTGGGCATGGTAGGGTGCCTGTGCTGGCCCTTTCGCGGGGCAGACACCCTCGTATGTGACTCAAGGCCTCGTAGTGAAAAGCACCCCCCAATTCCCCAGGCCCCTCGGCATCGTCTGCCTGGGCATCCTGCAAATCCTGGTCTGGGGCGGTTCGTTCTTCCTCATGGCCGTGATGGCCGACCCGATCAGCCGTGACACTGGCTGGCCCAGCCAGTGGGTGTACGGCGCGTTGTCGCTGAGCCTGATGGTCTCGGCGCTGTGCGCCCCGTTGTCCAGCCGCCTGGTCGCCCGCTACGGCGGCCGCCCGCAAATGGCGGCCAGTGGTGCGGTGGTTGCAGTGGGCCTGCTGATCATGGCTGCCAGCCACAGCCTGTTGGTGTTCCTGCTGGCTTGGGCGGTGATCGGTGTGGGCATGGCCATGGGGCTGTACGAGGCCTTGTTCTCGACCCTGGGCGGCCTGTATGGCGAGGGCGCTGGCAAGGCTATCACTGGCATCACCCTGATTGCCGGCTTTGCCTCGACCCTGTCGTGGCCGACCGTAGCGTTGGCCATCGAGCACCTGGGCTGGCGCATGACTTGCGTGTGCTATGCGGTCGTGCTGCTACTGGTGGTAGCTCCGTTGTATTGGCGTGTATTGCCGCAAGGCGGGCAGGTCGAGGTGCGCAAGGTACAGCAGAACAGCGCTGCAGTCGGGGTAGATCGCCAGCTCTACCTGCTGTTGACCGGCATGTTCGCCATTGGCGCGATCATCATGACGGCGATTGCCGTGCAGTTGGTCGCCGTGCTCCAGGGCCTTGGGCATTCGCTGCCGGTGGCGATCGGCCTGGCGGCGATGCTCGGCCCCAGCCAGGTGGCCTCGCGGGTGCTGCAGATTCTGGCGGGCAAGCGCCACCCAATCTGGACGGCGCTGGCCTGGGTAAGCCTGGTGCTGGTGGGCTTGCTGCTGGTGACGCTGGTGCCGGCGGCCACGGCCGTGGGCCTCCTGGTATTCGGTTGCGGTAACGGCTTGCGGGCGATCGTGCGCGGGCTATTGCCGCTGGCAATGATGCCGCCCGCGCAGTATGTGCTGCTGATGGGGCGCATGTCGCGGCCTTCGCTGATCGGCCAGGCCTTGACGCCGCTGGTGGGTGGTTATCTGTTTGAGCACTTTGGCTCAATGGGGGTATTGGTGACCTTGTGCCTGCTGGCACTGGTCAATGTGGTGCTGGTGGGCTTGGTGATGCGGCGGGTACGTGCCGGCGCTTGAAAGGGCTGAGTCCCTTTGAGATCAAGCGCCAGCAGCATTTCCCTAATGGCGCTGCCAGACTTCGCCTCGCTCGCTGACGACCCAAGGCGCTTGCTCAGCGTCGATAAGTACACCGCCAACCCAGCGCGGGGGAGGCGCCTGATCCAGCCAATTGGCCTGCCCGTCGAGAACGCTTTCGCCCAGTGCAGTCAGCCTCAAGGGCCGTTGCGCCCAGCCCTCTCCTGAGCCTTCCAGCAACAGCGGGTGCGGTGCATGGATCAGCGGTTGCAGCAGCACGTGGAACATCAGGTCGCCCAGGTAAGGCAGCGGTTCATCGTGCATCATCAGCTGTGCAAACACTCGGCCGGCTGGGAGCTCACCCTTTTGCGCGAGGATGCGTAACAGCAAGCGCTCTGTGAGGCTCAGGCCATCCTTTGCCCCTGGCAACTCCTGCAACTGGCGCGCAAGTGCTGCGCTTAATTGGGGTAAACACGGGTGTTCCTGAGCCGCAAGGGCAGCCCAAGCGCGTGGGGCTGGTGCGGTATAGGCAGCCCAAGCCTGCTTCGCTAACGCTAGGGCGTCTGGGCCCAAAGGCCGCCGTTGTGGCCAAAGCCAGGCAAGCAGGTCGGGGGCGAGTTGGCCGATGCCGATGAAGCGCTCGACGCCGGGCACCTCGGTAATTTCGATCAGCTCGAGCCGCCGCGGCAGGCAGGGCAGGCTTGCCAGAATCCGGATCAGAAATAGCTGATCGTAAGCATCCCCTTCGCACCAGAGCACAACTTCACTATCAGCGTTCAACTGTGCCAGTGCTGCGCGCTGCCTAGCCTGGCGCTGCTCGACGTCCTGCGCGCCAAGGTTGAACGCCTGTTGCGTATACGCGGCACGCACGGGCCAGTACTCATCTTCTGGCAGTGCCGGCACCGGCCCCATGACCATCGGGTCGTCGAACATGTGAAACGCGCCGTTAAAGCCCACTGTGCGCAAGCTATGGGCGATGTCATTGCCGCAGCGCCAGTGCTGCACGGTAGACTCGCCATCGGCGGTGAAGCTTGGGTGGCGCGCTGCAAAGGCGACAGCGTCCGCATGCGCCTTGAGCTTTGGCCAACTGGCAAAACCCGCTTCGCGGGCCAGCAGCCACTGGGTGTCAGCGAGCCTGTAATGCGGGCCAGTCAGGCCGAGTAGGCGCAGTTGGGCGCGCGCGTCCTCGGCCTCGCCGTTGTTTAGCGCTTTCAGCAAGCGTTTGGCGCGTGTGCGCAGGTCGGCCAGATCGAGCAGGCCGTGATGACGGGAAGCATGGATGGCGGGCATGCCAACTCCTTTGGGGCTCGGTCCGCCGACAAGCCGGGAGCTGGAATGAAAATGAGATGAAGCGTGGCTTGGGCACCCCTTCGCGCGGACCGCAGGCGCAGCGAACGCCCTAGGGCGGACTCTAGCGGCTAGTGGGCGGTGAAGCAATGGCCTGGCGGTTGATGGGAACTTCGATGGCATGTTCAGGTCGATAGCGTCTTCTTTCGAACCAGGCCCACCTGGACCCGTCGAGTGCGTTCCTCATGTCAAGCAAGCGTATGCTGTCGGCCTTAACCCTGTTGTTCAGTATCACTGCGTGCGATTTCATCACCGCCGGCGAGCGCACAGCGCCTGCAAGCAGTAACACAGCCTCGACCCTGCTGATCGAAACAGCCTCCAGGCAATACGCAGAAGGCAAACTGGACCAGGCTGCCGCCTCGCTGGAGCGGGCGCTGCAAATCCAGCCGAACAACCCCGCCACGCTGCACTACCTGGGTGTGCTGCGCCTGCAGCAGGGGCAATACGAACAGGCTGAAGTGCTGGCGGCGCGCTCCAACCTGCGGGTTGGACGCAACGTGGCCTTGCGCAATCGCAATCTGCAATTGATCGAGGCGGCGAACCAAGCCCGGATTTCGGGTACGCCGCCGGGTGCTGTAAAGGCGTCGGCCGTTCAAGTAATACCCGCAGAGGCCAGCCCGGAGCCCGCGCGATCAGTCTCCCTGGCTGCTGCCCAGCAACGCCAGGGCGTTGCCGGTCAGCAGCGCGTGGGCATGCCTGAATACCTCATGGACGAAACTGCCTTCGAGGTACCGCGGGGCCACAGGCCGCCGCCAGGCAAATGCCGAATCTGGTACCCCGATCGCCCACCTGGGCACCAACCCCCGCCGGGCAAATGTAAGAAGCTGCAAAAGCATGTTCCAGCGGGTGCCTACCTACTGCGTCACTGATGACCGGGGCGCACGTTAACGGACAACATGAAACCCATGGGTACCGTCGCGCTCCAGTTGGGCGATCAGGCCGAACTCCCAGTCCAGATACCCTTGCATGGCTTCACGCGGGTTGTCGGTGCCTTCATAAGGCCGGCGATAGCGGTCGCTGCGCGCCACTGCCAGGTGCGTTTCGCCACTTTCCAGCGGTAAGCCCGCAGCAATCCAGCGCGCAGTGCCGCCCTCCAGCACATACACCGGTGTGTGTGTCAGGGCCTGCAAATCGACCGCCGCAAAGCGCGCCAGCAAGCTGCTGCCGCAGGTGAGCACGTAGCGTTCGGCAACCGGCAGTTGCTCCAGCACCTGCGGCAACTGCGCTCGGATCGCCCAATGGGCACCCGGGATGTGGCGTTTGACGTAGTTGGCGCTGGTGGTGAAGTCCAGCAGCACCGTGCCTGTCGCTTGCAGCCAGTCATGCAATTGGTCAACGCCGATATCGCTCACCTGGGGCTGTTCTGGCAACGGCGCCTGCCAATCGCCGGGCTCGCTGAAATCCGCTGCCGACAGGCCGTCCAGCACGGCGACCTGCCAGCCCATCTGGGCCAGCCACGAGGCACTCATGTTGGCCCGCACACCGTCGTCATCCACCAGCACGATGCGAGCGCCGCGCACGCTGGCGACATGGTCGGTCTCTTGCACCAGTTGCCCGCCGGGGACCGAGCGGCTGGCCGGTAGATGGCCCTGGGCAAACTCTTCAGGGGTACGCACATCGAACAGGTAGGTGGTGCGGTAGGGCTCTGCCTGCCAGGCCGCCAGGCCTTCGCGAGTCAGCCGCGCGACTACGGCACGGTCGGCCACGGCGCGGGCACGGTCGGCGGCGCTGGCGCGGGTGGTGTCGCTAACGGGGGAAAAGCTGCGTTGCTGGCCGTGAGCCAGTTGCTGGCCTGCAAGCGTCCAGCCGATGGTGCCATTGCGCAGTGCCGCCACCGGGTTGGGGATGCCGGCGTTGACCAGTGATTGGGTGCCGATGATGCTGCGGGTACGCCCCGCGCAGTTGACGATTACCTGGGTGGCGGGGTTCGGCGCAAGCTCGGCCACGCGCAATACCAGTTCGGCCCCCGGCACACTGATGCCGCCGGGGATGCTCATGGTCTGGTACTCGTCGAAACGACGGGCGTCGAGCACCACCACATCGGCTTTGGCATCGAGCAATGCCTGCACCTGCTCGGCCGCCAACGACGGCGTGTGCCGCTCGCTTTCAACCAGCTCGCCAAAGGCCTTGCTTGGCACGTTGACGTCACGGAACAACTCGCCGCCAGCCGCGCGCCAGCCAGCCAGGCCGCCCTCGAGCAGTGCCACATCGCTGTAACCCAACGCCGACAGGCGCGCGGCAGCCAGCGTAGCCAGCCCTTCACCGTCGTCATACAGGGTGATGGCGGTGTCACGCCGCGGTACCCGGGCGAAGACTTCCAGCTCCAGCTTCGACAGCGGGATGTTGGCGGCAAACAGCGGGTGTTCCTGGGCGAACGGGTCTTCCTCGCGAACATCGATCAACGCCAGCTCTTCATGGGCCAGCAAGGCCCGGCGAATGTCATGGAAGGAACGGGTGGCGACAGTACTCATGGGGCTGGATTCTCTTTGGACAGGTCCCAGATGTTGGGCAGGAGGGTATTGGAGTAGCCGGAGATGAAGGGTTTTTCAGTGCCGTCGGCCAGGTACACCGCCCGGCTGACCGCGCCGATGTTGGCGCCGTAGACGTGGATGCTGATCGACACCTGGTCGTCGAAGGCGTTACTGACCTGGTGAATGTCGCCGATACGCGGCGAAACCGCTTCGACATGGCCAGGGTCGATCCGCACCGGCGCACCGGCCGGCAGCAACGCACCGTGCTCGCTGCGGGCGAAACCTTGCGAATATTCAGCGCCGCGCAGCATGCCGATCAGCCCCCAGACCCGGTGATCGTGAATCGGTGTCTGCTGCCCTGGCCCCCAGACGAAGCTGACGACAGAGAAGCGTTGGCGCGAGTCGCAATGCAGCAGGTATTGCTGGTAGCGGCTTGGGTCCGGTTGGGCGAGGGCTTCGGGTAACCAGTCGTCATGGGCGACCAGGCTGCGCAGCAGGCCTTGGCCTTGGTCGAGGAGGGTGGCTTCGTCGGGGGCTCGGTCAAGCAGCTCCGAAAGCGCACCGATGAAGTGTCGCAGGCGCTCCAGGCGCAGGGGTTGGCTCATGGTTCAGGCTCGGCTGACGGTTTCGGTTAACCCTAGCAAAGTCGCTGAATATTCACCAAAGTAAAATTAATCATAAGCTAATATGCAAAATATGCATTTACAGGCTCGCCTATCTGTTTTGAAATAGGCCACCGTCGGAGGCATTAGGTTATGCCTACAACGAATTTCCCACAGGCTTTATACATCGATAACTTATAAGCAAGGCGCTGGTTAGATTCAAAGCGCATACCACTGTCATTTATCAAAGCGAGACCGCACGGGCGGATCGACTACCTAGTTGCGCCTTTATTGGCCCTGGAGACGAACGTGCGATACCTCAAGCAACTGGCCGCCGGTGTGCTGGCCACCTCACTGAGCCTGGCCGCCGCCGCGCAGACCCTGGTGGTCGGCGATCAAAGCTTTAATGCCCGTGCGGTGATGGAAGCCGCCGGCGTGCTCGATGACGTGCCCTATACCCTGGAATGGAAGCAGTTCACTGCAGGCTCCCCGGTGGCTGAAGCCTTGAATGTCGGCAGCCTCGACATTGGCCTGCTGGGCGATGCGCCGCCGCTGTTCCTCGGTGCCTTGGGGGCACCGATCAAGGTGATTGCGGTGAGCCGGCAGAACCTCGACGGGGTCGCCATCCTGGCGCGCAAGGATTCGAACATTCACAGCCTTGAAGACCTGCGCGGCAAACGCGCGGCCCTGTGGAAAGGCTCGTGGAGCCAGCAACTGCTGTTCAGCGCCCTGGACAAGGCCGGCGTGCCCCGCGATGCACTGGAACTGCGCTACCTCAGCGCGCTGGATGCCTCGCACGCCCTGGATGGCGGTTCGGTGGACGTGATCGCGACCTGGGAGCCCTATGTCACCCAACAGGAGCGCCAAGGCGCCAGGGTGCTGGCCACAGCCGAAGGCTTGATTCCGGCCCAGAGCTTTGTGGTGGCCAATGCCAAGGCCGTCGACGCCAAGCGTGCGCAGATCACTGATTTTCTGCAGCGTTTGAAGAAGGCCCGTGATTGGACCTTGAACAACCCAGCCAACACCGAGGCCTATGCCGACGCCTGGGCCAAGCGCACCCGCGCCGACCGCGACATTGCCCGGGCCTGGTTCGCCCGCGCGCGCACCGACGTGGCGCCACTCAACCCCCAGGTGATTGTCGATGCGCAGAAGACCGTGGACTTCTTTGCCGGGCTTGGGCTGATCAAGGCCTACCCGGCAGCGAGCCTGTTCGATACCTCGTTTGCAGCGGCGCTGGCCAACGACCATTGAGTTTGGCTGTGCCGGCCTCTTCGCGGGCAAGCCCGCTCCCACAGGGACCGCGTCGACGCTGAAGATGGCGCTTTTCCTGTGGGAGCGGGCTTGCCCGCGAAGAGGCCGGTACAGCCCCATCACTTCAGAGGACTCCCCATGACCACCCGCAAAATCAAACTCGGCGCCCTGACCATGGGCTGCGGCGGCCCTGGCCGCCATAACCTCTGGCTCGACCCCGAGCTGCCGGCCGATGCCAGTGTCAACATCGACTGGTACATCGACATCGCCCGCCAGGCCGAGGCTGCGCTATTCGACCTGATATTCATCGTCGACAGCCAATACATCACCCCCGGCTCACCCTCGCATTACCTCAACCGCCTGGAGCCGCTGACCCTGCTCTCGGCCCTGGCCGTCACCACCCGGCATATCGGGCTGGTCGGTACCCTGACCACCTCCTACAACGAGCCCTATAACGTTGCCCGTCGCCTTGCTTCGCTGGACCTGATCAGCAAAGGCCGCGCTGGCTGGAACGTGGTGACCAGCGGCGATGCCGGCACCGCGGGTAACTATGGCCGTGACGAGCATTACGACTACGACACCCGCTACGCCCGCGCCGAGGAACACGTGCAAGTGGTGCAGGGCTTGTGGCATTCCTATGAAAACGGTGCCTTCCCGCGTGATCGCGCCACGGGCCAGTTCCTCGACCCCTCGAAGCTGCATGCGCTCAACCACAAGGGCGAACACTTCTCGGTGGTGGGGCCCTTGAACATCCAGCGTTCGCCCCAGGGCCAACCGGTAATCTTCCAAGCTGGCGACTCGCAGCAGGGCCGCGACCTGGGCGCCGCCACCGCTGATGTGATCTTCACCCACGCGGCCAGCATCGAGCAGGGCCAGGCCTTCTATCGTGACGTCAAGGAACGTGCCGCGCGCCTGGGGCGAGACCCGGAGCAGTTGCTGGTACTGCCAGGTGCAGAAATCTATGTGGGCGACACCGATGCCCACGCCCGTGAGATCGAGCGCCACTACCACCAGCAGGACCACAGCTTCGAACTGGCACTCAAGGAGTTCGGGCGCAATTTCGGGTGGCACGATTTCACCCAGTACGACCTCGATGCGCCGTTCCCTCAGGAGAGCCTGGAGCATGCCCGCAGCAGCTTCTTCACCAATGCCAAGCGTATTGCCGACCAGGCGCGGGCGCAGGGCTTCAGCTTGCGCCAGGCGGTGGAGTTCGGCCGCCAGTTACGTCCGGGGGCATTCGTCGGCTCCGCCGAAACGGTGGCGGCAAAAATGACCGAGTGGTTCGAGGCGCGGGCGCTGGATGGCTTCAATATCTACATTGGCCATCCAGGCCAGTTCCGCCGTTTCACCGAAGAAGTGGTGCCATTGCTGCAGGCACGTGGCGTCTACCGCACCGCGTATGAAGGCACGACATTGCGCGAAAGCCTCGGCCTTAGCCTTCAGTGAATGCTCGAGGCCAATTCGAAGATCGGCATGTACATCAGGATCACGATAAAGCCGATCAACAGGCCAATGAACGTCATCAGCAGCGGCTCGAACAGCTTCACGAACCATTCCACCCAGCGGCCAATCTCCTGGTCGTGAAAGTCGGCGCAACGCTCAAGCATTTCGCCAAGGTTGCCCGACTGCTCACCGGCGCGCAGCAGCCGCAGCGACACAGGCGTCACCAGCTGCCCAACTTCCAGCGCATCGGACAGCGGCAACCCCTCGGCCACGCGCTGGCTGGCCTGTTCAAGACCCTGCGCGGCGGCGCTACCCAGCAGCCCGCGGGCCATGCCCATGGCCGTGAGGATAGGAATACCGCCTTGCAGGAGGATGCCCAGCGAGCGGTAGAAGCGCGCCAGTTCGTACATCATCAGCCGCTGGTGCAGCGCTGGCATGCGCCTGAGCTGGCGCGCTGCCCAGCGTCGTACCAGCGGGTGGCGGCGCAGCAGCACCAGGGCGGTGATGCTCGCCACGCTGCCCAGCGCCAGCGGCAGTTGCTGGGCATGCAAGAACAACCCAATCTGCATCAGCAGGCGTGACAGCCACGGCAGCTCGGTGCCCATGCCTTCGAACACCTGGCTGAAGCGCGGCACCACGTAGCCGAGCAAAAACAGCACCACGCCACCACCGACCAGCAACAACAGCAGTGGGTAAACCGACGCCCCCACCAGTTTCTGCCGCACCAGGTCCAGGCGTTGCCGGTAGGCGATATAGCGGCCGAGGGCGTCGCCGAGGGCGCCAGTGCGCTCGCTGGACTGCACCAGCGCCACGTACAGGGCCGGGAATATCCTGGGCTGGCGGCCCAGCGCCTGAGACAGCGAGTGCCCCTCGTACAGCTGGCGCACCAGTTCGCCGAGCACCTTGCGCGAGGCCGCAGCGGGGGCTTTTTCCGCCAGGCTTTCCAGGGCATCGATCAATGGCAAGCCAGCGTTGAGCAGGGTCGACAGCTCCTGGCTGAACAACACCAGGTCAAAGCTCGCTTCGCGGCGCCAGGCCATGCCGCGCAAGGCGCTGCCCTGGCCCTTCACGCTGACCACCCGCAAGCCTTGATCCTCGACCTGGCGGCGCGCCTGGTCGGCATCTTCGGCATCGATCTGCAATTGCACCACGCCCTGTCTGCCCAGGGCCTTGAGGCTGTAGCGCATGGCCGAGCTCCTTATTGCCAGCTGGTGATTTCGGCGTTCTCACCGTCGCCACCGGGCTGGCCGTCCTTGCCCATCGACAGCAGGTCGTACTCGCCGCCGTTCTCACCGGGTTGCCGGTAGATGTAGGCGCGGCCCCACGGGTCCTGCGGCACGGCCTTCTGCAGGTACGGGCCGGTCCAGCGGGCCTCGCCGCTTGGGGCGATGACCAGTGCCTGTAAGCCTTGTTCACTGTTGGGGTAATGCCCGACTTCCAGGCGATAGAGGTCCAGGGCTTTGCTCAAACCCTCGATCTGCGCCCGCGCCACCTTGACCTCCGAGCGGCCAAGCTGGCTGAAGTACTTGGGCGCGACGATGCCGGCCAGCAGGCCGAGCACAACCAGCACCACGAGGAGTTCGAGCAGGGTGAAGCCACGTTGGGGGTTGGATCTGCGCTGCATGGTGATGCCCTCCGCTGCGTAGGAACATGCTGTGGCAGGCACCATGCAACAGCCGTGCACGTCTGCCTCGGGGCCTTGCGCCATGCGGTGCAGGAAGCGGCACAGTGCTTGCGTCGTGGTCTGCAACCTCGGGTTTTCCGGGGCATTTCCCCCACATCGGGGGCCACGACGAAGAGGCGACCGACATGCGTGGACTTATCCTGGGTTTGATCTGGCTGGCGGCGGGTGCCGCCCAGGCCGATGTGTACATCTCCATCGATGCCAAGGGCGGCTACGTACTGACCAACGTCCATCGGCCCGGGCGCCAGTATCAGCGGGTGATCAGCGAACCGCTGGCCCAGGCGGGCGCTGCCGGTGCGCAAATGATCACCGGGCGGCCCTATGCCGAGCTGGTGGCCGCTGCAGCGTTGGCCCACAACGTGCCGCAAGCACTGCTGCATGCGCTGATCAAGGCTGAGTCGGGCTACAACCCCAAGGCCCGCTCGCCGGCGGGCGCGGTGGGGCTGATGCAGCTGATGCCCGATACCGCGCGTGAGATGGGCGTGGAGAACGCCCTGGATCCTGAGGACAATGTACAGGGTGGGGCACGCTACCTGAAACGCATGCTGACCCTGTTCGACAATGACATCACCCTGGCTGTGGCCGCCTATAACGCCGGCCCCGACGCGGTGCTGCGCCGTGGGGCAGTGCCACCGTACGCCGAAACCCGCCGCTACGTGCCCAACGTGCTGCGCGATTACCGCAAGCTGCAAGGGCTGGCGGACGACTCGCCGCTGTAGGAAAACCACGTGGCCGAGCAGCGCGGCGGCCACCCTTCGGCGGATGACATCAATTTAGAACCATGGTTCCCCCAACTCTGGGCTATAACCTTCAAAGGTGCCCAGCTGTGGAGTCCGCCATGGACATCGCCCCCCGTTCCGACGTCCTTGGAGTGCCTGCCGGTACCGAGGCGACAGCCCCACGCAAGCCGTTCAACCTGCTGCGCTGGTATGCCTGGGTCAGCCTGGCCATCATTCTCTCGGTGGCGGTCGGGTTGGGGCTGATTTCCAGCCGTTTCATCATCGATGAAAGCGTCGAGCGCGATGCGCTGTTGTCCGCTCAGTTCATCACCTCTATCGCTGATGCTGAAGTGCGCCATGTGTCGATCCCCAATGTGCGCACCATGGGCGAATTGCTGGACCCGCGCACCGATCGCACGGCGCTGCCGGATGTCGACCCCGATGCCCGGCGCAAGGCTAGGGGCGAGTTCCTCGACCACATCGCCCACCTGCCGGACATGCTGCTGGCCAATATCTATGCGCCGGACCGCACGGTGATCTGGTCGACCAACCCGGCGCTGATCGGCAAGTTGATCGAAGGCGACGACGACCTGGACCGCGCCTTCGAGTACAAGATGCGGGTCTCGGCCAGCTACCACGACTTTGAGCGGGCACGCGAAGAGCAAAAGTTCGTGACCCCGCCTGAGCAGCTGTTCATCGAAAACTACATTCCGTTGTTCGACGCCGATGGCGAGCACGTCACGGCCATGGTGGAGATCTACAAGGAACCGCATGACCTGATCGTGCGCATCGAACATGGCCTGATCCTCATCTGGCTGGCGATCACCGTCGGCGCCGGGCTGGTCTATATCGGCCTGTACGGCATCATGCGCCGGGCAGCCAAGCTGCTGGCGGTGCAACAGAAACGGCTGATCAACAATGAAACCTACGTGGCCCTGGGCGAGGTGTCTTCGGCGGTGGCACACAGCTTGCGCAACCCGCTGGCGAGCATCCGCTCCAGTGCCGAGCTTGCGCAGGCGTTCGACGAGGGCCCAGCGCAAAGGAACATCAACGACATCATCAGCCAAGTCGACCGCATGTCGCAGTGGATCCGCCAGCTGTTGCAGTCACTGCGCCCGCTCAATGACGAAGCGGTGGCGGTGGACCTGCCGCAGGCGCTGCAGGAAAGCCTGCAGACCTTTGCCGTGCCGCTGGCGCGCAGTGGCGTCACCCTCGACCTGCAACCGTTACCGGCGGTTCAGGTGTTGGGGCACCCGGCGTTACTGCGGCAGATTTTCAGCAGTTTGATTGCCAACGCATTGGAGTCGATGGAGCAGGGCGGGAAGTTGCGTGTCGAGGTGGTGCGCCACGACCGGCGCGGCTTGACGCTGCGCCTGTCCGATAGCGGCAAGGGCATGACCGAGCAACAGCAGCGCATGGCCTTCAGGCCGTTCTTCACCACCAAGCAGGGCGGGCTGGGCGTTGGCCTGGTTTTGGTCAAACGCATCATGGAGCGCTTTGGTGGTGCGGTGAGGTTGAGTAGCAGCCTAGGGCATGGCACCCGGGTTTCGCTGAATTTCAGGTTGGCCAAGTCTTCTTAGTGGGCTTTAGGTTCATATCGTAACTACATGATTTATAACAAATAGTTTTTTTGGGTAATTGTTACCCAAAAGTGGGGACTGAAGCTTGACCGGATTTTAATAAGTTCTTTCAAGTGACTGAAAAATATGAATATGTCTTTTCGTTCGTCGACTGGCTGATTTTTTGCAACGTGAGCATGGCAACAACGGGTCGCCTTGGCGACCTGGGTGAAGTGCCATTAAATTGCTACTAATCGTGGCAAGGGTGCGCTTCAGAACGGACGCCCAGCGCGGGAACCCCTCAATGCAGATGCTGGAAAACGAAGTGCCCGACAAAGCGTCTGCGGCCACCAGTGGTTTTGCGGCGCCGTTGCGCGAGTTCAACCTGTTGCGTTGGTTTTCGATCATCAGCCTGTTGATCATCGCCTCGGTGGCCGGTGGCTTGGGCTATGTGTCGACGCGCTTCGTGGTGCGCGACAGCGTGGAGCGCGATGCCATGCTCACCGCCCAATTCATCCAGGCCATGGCCCAGGCCGAGGTCCGCCATTCGCAACTGCCGCCGGGCACCACCATGGGCGAACTGCTCGATCCGCGCCTGGACCTGCAGCACCTGCAGTTCACCCCGGCGTTGGCCGAATCGACCCGTGTCGAATTCCTCGACCACGTCGAACACCTGCCCGATACCCTGTTGGCCAACGTCTACGCCCGCGACCGGACCATTGTCTGGTCCACCAACCCTCAGTTGATTGGCGAGCGGATCGAGGAGGATGGCGACCTGGAGCGCGCGTTCCGTTCGCGCAAAGCGGTGTCTGCCAGCTACCACCAGGCCGAGGACGACCGTGAAGAACAGAAGTTTCTGCGCGAACCCAAGTACCTGTTCATCGAGAACTACATCCCGCTGTTCGATAGCCAAGGCGAGCAGGTGCTGTCGATGGTGGAAATCTACAAGGAGCCGCAGGACCTGATCCGGCGTATCCAGCGCGGTTATGTACTGATCTGGGCCTCGACCCTGGTGGGTGGCGCGCTGATTTACTTTGGCCTGTTCTGGATCGTGCGCCGGGCGGCGCTGATGCTCAACCAGCAACAAGACCGCCTGGTAGCCAGTGAAACCTACGTGGCACTGGGCGAAATGTCCTCTGCGGTGGCCCACAGCCTGCGCAACCCGTTGGCCAACATCCGCTCCAGCGCCGAACTGGCCCAGGAGATCGCCAACCCCACCGCACAAAAGAACATCACCGACATCATCAGCCAGGTCGACCGCATGTCACGTTGGGTGCGCGACTTGCTGGTGTCGTTGCGCCCGACCAGTGACGAGCCCGAGGCCGTGGACCTGGTCGCGTCCATCGAGGACACCCACCTGGCCTTCGCCCAGCAGATGGCGCGCAACGGCGTGCAGTTCTGCTACGAGGGCCCCGACGTGCAGTGTGTGGCCAGCCAACCGCTGCAGCTGACGCAAATCCTCAACAGCTTGTTTTCCAATGCCCTTGAAGCCATGCCGGCAGGTGGTGTACTGCGCGCCCAGGTGAACGTGCAGGACGGCCAACGCGCCGTGCTGCTGCTCAGCGATACCGGCAAGGGCATGAGCCAACAGCAGGAACGGATGGTGTTCAAGCCGTTCTTCACCACCAAGCAGGGCGGCCTCGGTGTAGGCCTGGCCCTGGTGCAACGCATCATGGAGCGTTTTGGCGGCTCGGTCAGCCTGAGCAGCCGCGAAGAGGAAGGAACCCGCGTAAGCCTTACTTTCAATATCGCAGCGGGAGGGGACCATGGAACACAGCATCCTGGTAGTCGAGGATGATGAAATCCTTGCTGACAACATTCGCACCTACCTGAGCCTCAAGGGTTACGAGGTGACGGTCTGCCACAGCGCGGAGCTTGCGCTGGAGCAGATCAAGCAGGCCCAGCCCGATGCGGTGCTGACCGACAACTCGTTGCCAGGCATGAGTGGGCATGACCTGTTGCGCGTGCTGGTGGCGCAGGCGCCCGCGCTCAAGGTCATCATGATGACCGGCTACGGCAATGTCGAAGACGCGGTGCAGGCCATGAAGGAGGGCGCCTTTCATTATCTGACCAAGCCGGTGGTGCTGGCCGAGCTTAAACTGACCCTGGACAAGGCCCTGGCGGCTGAAAGGATGGAGCGCACCTTGTCGTTCTACCAGGAGCGCGAGGCGCAGAAGTCCGGGCTGCAGGCACTGATTGGCGAGTCGCCGGTGATGCACAGCCTCAAGCACACCCTGCGCCAGGTGTTGGACGCCGAGCGGCGCATGGCCAGCGACGACCTGCCGCCGGTGTTGGTAGAGGGTGAGACCGGTACTGGTAAGGAACTGGTGGCCCGGGCCCTGCATTTTGATGGCTCGCGCAGCAAGGGCCCATTCATCGAATTCAACTGCGCATCGATCCCGGCCAACTTGCTGGAGGCGGAGTTGTTTGGCCATGAAAAAGGCGCGTTCACCGATGCCAAGGAGCGCCGCGTAGGCCTGGTCGAGGCCGCTGATGGCGGCACGCTGTTCCTCGATGAAATCGGCGAGATGGACCTTGTGCTGCAGGCCAAGCTGCTCAAACTGCTGGAGGATCGCAGCATCCGCCGCATTGGCGCGGTCAAGGAGCGCAAGGTCGACTTGCGGGTGATCAGCGCTACCAACTGCAACCTCGAACAGATGGTGCAGCAAGGCAAGTTCCGCCGCGACCTGTTCTTCCGGCTACGCATCATCGCCTTGAAGGTACCGCGGCTGTATGCCCGGGGGCAGGATATCCTGCTGTTGGCCAGGCATTTTTTAGCGCACCACGGGCGGCGCTATGGCAAGCCGAACCTGCGTTTTTCCGCCGAGGCAGAGGCCCTGATGCTGAGCTACAGCTGGCCTGGCAACGTGCGCGAACTGCGCAACATGCTGGAGCAGACGGTGTTGCTGGCACCCAATGAGGTGGTGCAATCGCATCAGTTGAACCTGTGCATGACGCTGATCGACGAGCCGTTGATACAGCAGCAGGCGCCTGCAGTATTTGAGATGCCACGGCATGAGCCAGAGCCGGGTACCAGCCTGCCGGACATGGAGCGGGATTTGGTGTGCAAGACGTTGGACCGCACTGACTGGAATGTGACCAAGTCGGCGCGGATGCTGGGGTTGTCGCGGGATATGCTGCGTTACCGGATCGAAAAGCTGGGGTTGACCAGGCCAGACAAGCGGCAGTGGTGAGCATTGCCCCCTTTTCTTAGGCCAAGCGCGCGCTCTGGGTAGGAGCAGCCTTGTGCTGCGAAGAGGCCGGCAACTACACAGTGAATCTTCGCTGCTGGCGCCGGCCTCTTCGCAGCACAAGGCTGCTCCTACAGGGGCTCAAGGGTTGCCCGTGCTCGTGCCTTGGCGCCCAGTACCTTCCGAGCCACTGCCATCCATCCCTGGCAAATCCCGTCCATCATCCTGGGTGGCTGGCGGGCTTTCGGGGTCATTGCCCTCGATCCGCGGGTCGGTGTCGCGTGGCATCGGCTTTTCAATCGGGTTGAGCGTGCTGTCTACACCCGGTGTCGGCGCTGGGTTGTGCGGGTCGTCGGGGTAGGTGGGCCCAGTGCCGACCGCTAGGGCCAGCGGTGAAACCAGTACGGCTGCAAGCAGGAAGGGGCGGATCATGGGGCAGGCTCCTTTGCATCGGGATGGGGGCAAGGCTTCTATTTCGATTGGGCCATCAAGCCCGCACCTGGTGCCCCCACCCCGATCAACGGTCACACCACCATCGACAGCAACATGATGAAGATGATGCCGACCACCGAAAGGATGGTCTCCATCATGCTCCAGGTCTTGAAGGTCTCGGCCACGGTCATGTTGAAGTACTGTTTCACCAGCCAGAACCCGGCATCGTTGACGTGTGACAGGATCAGCGAGCCGGCGCCAGTGGCCAGCACCAGCAGCTCACGGTTGACCCCAGGCACCAGGTCGATCACCGGTGCCACGATGCCCGCGCCCGTGATGGTCGCGACCGTCGCCGAACCCGTGGCGATGCGGATCACCGCCGCCACCAGCCAGGCCAGCATGATCGGCGAGATTTCGGCCTGCACGGCCATTTGCCCGATCACGTTGCCGACACCGGTATCCACCAGCATCTGCTTGAAGCCGCCGCCGGCACCGACGATCAGCACGATGGCGGCGGTGGGCGCCAGGCTCTGGTCGAGCATCTTCATGATCTGCTGGCGGTTGAAGCCACGCGCCGCGCCGAAGGTGTAGAAGGCCAGCAGCAACGCAGCGAGCAGGGCGGTGATGGGGTGGCCGATCAGGTCCATCCATTGGCGCACGATGTGCTCGGCCGGCAGGACCACGTCGGCGAAGGTCTTGAGCAGCATCAACGCCACTGGCAGCAGTACCGTGACCAACGTGATGGTGAAGCTCGGCAGGTTGCCCTGGTCGGACTCCTTGGCGATCTGGTCCATCAGCTCCTGGGACGGGTTGCCCGGGATATAGCGTGAAATGAAGTTACCGAACAGCGGGCCAGCAATGATCGCGGTGGGCAGCGCGACGATCAGGCCGTAGAAAATGGTCTTGCCGATGTCGGCATGGAAGATGCCAATCGCCAGCAACGGCCCCGGGTGCGGCGGCACCAGGCCGTGAACCACGGACAGGCCGGCCAGCAGCGGTATGCCGATTTTTACCAGCGAAACGCCGGAGCGCCGGGCGACGATGAACACCAACGGGATCAGCAACACGAAGCCGATCTCGAAGAACAGCGGAATACCAACCAGGAAGGCGGCGAACATCATGGCCCAGTGCACGTTCTTCTTGCCGAAGGCGCGGATCAGGGTCTGGGCGATCTGGTCGGCGCCGCCGGAGTCGGCCATCAGCTTGCCGAGCATGGTGCCCAGCGCGAGGACGATACCGACGAAGCCCAGTACGCCGCCGAAACCGTCCTGGAACGATTTCATCACCTTGGCCACCGGCATGCCGGAGGTGAGGCCGAGGAAGCCGGCCGCGAGGGTGAGGGCGACGAAGGGGTGCACTTTGAAATGGGTGATCAGCAGGATCAGCCCGACGATGGTGACCAGCGCGTCGAGCAGCAGGAAGGTATCAGTAGCCAGTCCGAACATGGTTTTAATGCCTCGGTCTTATCGTTGTTTTGGGCGTAACGTTATGGAACTTTCAGGCGCTTTCATTGGTCGAGACAGCGCTGTCTTGGGTGAGCCGGATAAACCGCCAGGTTCAGGCGGTTTGCGCCAGGTCCCGCTCACCGCAAGGCTTTAGCCAGGTGTCTACCGTATTAGCCAAGGCATCGATGGCCTGGGTGGCGTCCAGTGACAAGGTCCGTGGCTCGCCACGCGGCGATTCGAGGGCCGCAAACTGGCTGTCGATGAGGCTCGCCGGCATGAAATGCCCAGGGCGCGCCAAGACCCGCTTTTCGGCTTCGGCAGGGGTCAGCTCGAGGAACACGAACGCGAGGCCCGGCATGGACGCGCGCAACGTTTCGCGGTAACGGCGCTTGAGTGCCGAGCAGGTCAGGATCGGGCGTTCACCCGACTGCACTGTGGCTTGCAGCTCCTGACCCAGGCGCACCAGCCAGCCGGCTCGGTCGTTATCGTCCAGGGGGATGCCAGCGCTCATCTTGCGGATGTTTTCGGCAGGGTGGAATGCGTCGCCTTCGATCAGGCGGCCGCCGCTTCTGGCGGCAATGGCAGCGCCGACGCAGCTTTTGCCGCAGCCAGCCACGCCCATCACCACAATGGCGGACAGGGGAGAATTCATCAGTACCTCCTGCGGGGTGAGATAGCGCTGTCTCGTCGCTGACGAACAGCCACCTCCCCGGTGTTATTGGTCTTGTCCTTACGCAGTATGGACGCTTGGCACAGTGCACGTGGAACCGCTACCAAAGATTACATTGCCTGCGTCCTGAGACAGCGCTACCTTAGTGGCCGTTCCCCTCCCTTGGCAAGTAGTAAAATTACAACATCCATGTCCCGCACAGGCTCTCGCACCACCGGTCGTCCTACCCTGGCAGAAGTCGCCAGGCTTTCCGGGGTTTCCCCGATTACCGCATCCCGCGCCTTGCGCGGCGTCAGCACGGTTGCCCCGGCGCTGGTGGAAAAGGTTGCCGCTGCTGCGGCCAGCCTGGGCTATGTCGCCAACCCGGCAGCCCGCGCACTGGCTTCGGCACGCAGCCAGTCGGTGGTGGTGCTGATCCCGTCGTTGTCCAACCAATTGTTCATCGACACCCTCGAAGCCATTCACGAGGTGATGCGCCCGCGAGGGCTTGAGGTGTTGATCGGTAACTATCACTACGACATTGCCGAAGAAGAAAACCTGATCCGCAACTACTTGGCCTACCAGCCTTGCGGCATGCTGCTGACCGGTTTCGAGCGCAGTGACGCCGCGCGGCAGATGCTGGCGGCCAGTGGCGTGCCCTGCGTGCATATGATGGAGCTGGGCGGCGAGGCGGGAGCGTTGTCGGTGGGCTTCTCGCAGCAACAGGCCGGGCGCGCTGCGGCCAGGCACTTGATCGAGCGTGGGCGGCGCCGGCTGGCGTTCATTGCCGCGCAACTCGACCCACGGGTGATGCAGCGTGCCGAAGGCTTCCGCCAGGCCCTCGCCGAGGCAGGCCTGCAGTCGACGGAGCTGGAAATACTTGCACCGGAGCCTTCCTCGATCGCGCTGGGCAGTGCGTTGTTCAGCCAGCTGATGCAACAGGCGCCGGATGTCGACGGTATCTTCTTCTGCAACGACGACCTGGCCCAGGGTGCGGTCCTGCAGGCACTGCGCCAGGGCGTGGAAGTACCTCGCGAGGTGGCGATGGTCGGCTTCAACGACTTGCCCGCTTCAGCCCACATGGTCCCGCGGCTGACCTCGATTCGCACCCCAAGGGCTGCCGTTGGTCGGGGCGCCGCGCAGGCCCTGCTGGCGTTGCTTGACGGCAAACGGGTGGCCACTGAGCAGCAAGACCTTGGTTTCGAGTTGATGGTGCGCGAAAGCTCGTGATCCGCCCGCTGGGGTGTTGACCAAGGTGTTAATTACTAAGTGATATCAATGTGCTTGCACGGCGCAGTTGCCCATCTATGCTCAGGACACCCCGCGCATAAAGGAGCCCGGCGTCATGTTCGATTTCCATCGCAAGTCCGACTTGGTCGAGATTCAGCGTAGTCACCAGGCACTGGCCAGCGCGCAAGCGAAACTGGCGGCAATCAGCCGTTCCATGGCGATGATCGAGTTCGCGCCCGACGGCACCATTCTCGACGCCAACGAGCGTTTCTGCCAGGCCATGGGTTACAGCGTCGAAGAGCTACGCGGCAAGCACCATCGGTTGTTTTGCGACCCGGCCTACGTCAAGACGGCCGAGTATCAGCAGCTTTGGCATGAATTGGGGCAGGGCAAGGCCATCAGCGGGACCTTCGAGCGCGTCGACAAGGCAGGGCGGGAGGTTTGGCTCGAAGCCAGCTACATGCCGGTGCTGGATGAGCAGCGCCAGGTCACCAGCGTGATCAAGGTGGCGTCGGACATCAGCCAGCGCGTTATGCAAGAGCACGAGAGCGAGAGCCTGCTCAAGGCCATCGGCCGCTCCATGGCGGTGATCGAGTTCACCCCTGCCGGGCGGGTGATCAAGGCCAACCAGAACTTTCTCACCACCATGGGCTACCGCCTGGAAGAGGTGGTCGGGCGCCACCACGGGCTGTTCTGCCTGCCCCAGGAGCGGGAGTCGTCGGCGTACCGTGAGTTCTGGGCCTCGCTCAACCGCGGGGAATACCATTCGCACCGCTTCGAGCGCATCAACAAGCAAGGCCAGACGGTCTTTCTCGAAGCCTCCTACAACCCGATCTTCGACAGCAAGGGCCGGCTGTACAAGGTGGTGAAGTTCGCCAGCGACATCACCAGCCAGGTCTGCACTCAGCAAAGTGCCGCCGATGCCGCCCACGCCAGCTCCATGCAAACCGATGCCTGCGCCCGCAAGGGCACCGAGGTGGTACAGCAGGCGGTGCAGGTAATCGAACAGATTTCCCAGGAACTCAATGACGCCGCACGCAGTATCGATGCAGTCAGCAAGCAGTCGGACGTGATCGGGCAGATCGTGTTGACCATTCGCGGCATCGCCGACCAGACCAACCTGCTGGCATTGAATGCGGCCATCGAGGCGGCGCGCGCTGGCGAACATGGGCGCGGTTTTGCCGTGGTCGCCGATGAAGTGCGCAACCTGGCGGCGCGTACCAGCAAAGCCACCTTGGAGATCGTCGATGTGGTGCGGCAAAACCATGACCTGTCGCTGTTGGCGGTGGCGAGCATGCAGTCGAGCCTGACGCGTACCGGCCATGGCGTGGCCCTGGCCAACGAGGCCGGCACGGTGATCATGGAAATCCAGCAAGGGTCACGCCACGTGGTCGATGCGATCAGCCAGATCAACTCGACGTTGCAATTGCACTGAGGGCGGCACTGAGTTCGTGCAACAGGGCCTGCATGCTGGCTTGCAGTTGCTGGCGCAGTTCAGCCGTTGGCAGCCCTTGGGCCTGCGCCTGTTCGATGGCTTCGCAGTGCTTGACCAGCGTGCGCATCTTGAGCATTTTTGCCCCACCCTTGATGCGGTGGGCCAAGGCGCGCACGGCGTCGCTATCCGCCTCTGGCCCGAGTGCACACAGAGCGGCCAAGTCTTCACTGGCGCTTTGTGACAGCTGCTCGAGCAGGTGCCGGGTGAGCTGTTCGTCGTCCTGAGTCAGGTGGCGCAACTCGCTCAGGTTGAAACCGCTGCCTTGGGCCTGCACAGGCGGTGTGTGCGTGCTGGCCTGGGGCAGGTGGTTTTTCAGGGTTTGCAGGCCAATCGGCTTGAACAGGCATTCGTCCATGCCACTGGCCAGGCAGCGGGCACGTTCCTCGGCCTGCGCGTTGGCGGTGACGCCGAGGATCTTACAGGCCATCAACTCGCCCTCGTGTTCCAGCTTGCGTATGCGGCGGGTCAGTTCGTGGCCGTCCATGATCGGCATGCTGCAGTCGGTAATCACCAAGTCGAAGCGCGCAGCCTGCCACCGGGCCAGCGCGATTTCGCCGTTTTCAGCCAGGGTAACGCGATGCCCTAATGTGTGCAGTTGCCGCTCCAGTAACAGCAGGTTGGCGGGGTAGTCGTCGACCACCAGAATGTTCAGTGGCCCGCTGCTGGCTTCCAGCACTGGGGCGCGTTGTTCGGCAGGCGTGGGGGCTTGGCTGGCGGGCAACTGCAGGCAGACTTGCACCTTGCTGCCCACGCCTTCGACGCTGTGCAGGCTCAGCGTGCCGCCCATCAATTCGGCCAGGGTGCGGCTGATCACCAGACCCAGCCCGGCGCCCTGGCGTGCCCGCGGGCCATCCGCCTGGGCGAAGGCATTGAACAGCCGGGCCTGGTCTTTCGGGCTGATCCCAATGCCGGTGTCGCGTACGCAGAGTTCGACCTGCAGGTCGCTATTTGCGTCGGCGGGCGACAGAATAAGGCTGACGTGCACTTCGCCGCGCTCGGTGAACTTGATGGCGTTGCTGATCAGGTTGGACAGTACCTGCTTGAGCCGCAAAGGGTCTGCCATGACCCAGCCAGGTGAGTTAGGCAGCGCGCTGTGCAGGTGCAGGCCTTTGATCCGCGCATTGCCTTCGAATACCCGCAGCGTGTTGCGCACCAGTTCGACCAGGTTGGTCGGCACCGGTTGCAGGGTCATGTGCCCGGACTCGATGCGCGAGATGTCGAGGATGTCGCCGATCAACTCCAGCAGGCCAATGGCCGAGTCGTGGGCTGTCTGCAGGGTCTGGGTATCACAGCGGCCGGCGCGGCTGTCTTCCAGGGCCAGCTCGAGCAGGCCGATCACGGCATTCATCGGTGTGCGGATTTCATGGCTCATGGTGGCCAGGAAGGTGCTTTTGGTCTGGCTGGCCTGTTCGGCATCGTCCTTGGCCTGGCGCAGTTGTTCGAGCAGGCCGCGGCTCAAGGCTAGCTGGGCTTGCAGGGCGTGCTGGGCGTCGGTGCGTTGGTGGATCAATTTGCGCAGGTAGGTATTCCAGAACACCACCCCGGCCAACAGCAGGGCGGACAGCACCAGCACTTGCAGCGCCAGCGTGCGGTAGTCGCGCCATGGGCTGTCACTGACCAGCGTGCTGGTGCGCCAGCGGTTGATCAGTTGGTCCAGTTCTTCGGGGGGGATGCTCAGCAGCGCCTTGTCGAGTATGGCCTGCAACTGAGGTTGGTCCGGGGCCACGGCAAATGCCGCGATGGCTGGGCTGTCGTCCAGCACGCTGGCAATGCGCAATTGGTCCTTGAACACATGGTTGATGTAGTAGGTGGCGTTGATGTAGTTGCTCAGGGCCACGTCGGCGGCGCCACTGGCCACCGCCTCCATCAGGCCGAGGGGGTTGTCCACTTCGACCACCTTGGCGCGTGGGAAGCGGCGCTGCAGTTCTGCGCGCTGTGGCGAGCCACGTACCAGGGCGACACGCTGGCCATCGAGGGCTTTGGCCTGCGCTGAGGAGGTGGCGTCGTTGCGGGTCACCAATACCCTGGGGCTGACCAGGTACGGGCGGGTGAAGCGCAGCTGTTTGGCACGCTCGGTGCCGTAGCCCAGCGCACCGATCATCTGCGCGTCGCCGCGCGCCAGGCGCTCGATCATCGCCTGCGCCGACTGGCTCTCGATCGGTTTGAAGTGCAGGCCCGTGCGCAGGGAAATCTGCTTGAGCAGCTCCAAGGTGATGCCGTTGGTACGGTGCTGCGCATCGTTGAACGTCAGCGGTGCCAGTGAGGTGTTGACCAGTACCTTGACGGTCGGGTTGTGGGCGATCCAAACGGCCTCTTCGGCGGTAAAGGCGGTCAGGTGGCGCTCCAGCAGCAGGCTGGTGTTACCGCTGGTCCAGCGGCGGAGGATGGTCAGGCGCTCGCTCTCGGTTATTCTGGCCAAGGCCTTGTTGACCAACCCGCGCAAACGGGGGTTGTCGTCAGCCATGGCAAACGCAAAGGCACCCGGGGCCACCTGGCAGAAATGGTCGATCTTCAAGGTGCCCTGGTAACTCTTGCCAATAAAGAAGTCGGTGCTGATGGCATCGCCCAGGTAGGCGTCGGCCTCACCCAGATCGACCGCGGCAAGGCCAGCCAGGGTCGAGCGGTACAGGCTCAATTGCGCTTTGGGGTACAGCGAGCGCACGGCGCTGGCGGGCAGGTAGTGGTCGACCATGGCCAGGCGCAGGCCGTCCAGGTCGAGGGCGTTTTTCAGGGTGCGGCCTTCGCGGGTGACGATGACCGGCAGGTCGTCGGCGTAGGGCGAACTGAGGCCCAAATGGGCATCCGCCGCCTCGAAGGCGTTGGAGCTGCCGAGCAGGTCGATGCGGCCCTCGCGCAGCGCGGCGATGGCTGCGTGGCGGTTGTCGAAGCGTCGTACTACGATCGGGATCCCCAACTGCTCGGCGATGATGCCTGCATAGTCGGCGCTCAGGCCTTCGTAATCACGTTCGCTGATGTTGATTTCGAACGGCGGGTAGTCAGGCCGGGAGCTGCCCAGTACCAGCTGGCCGCGCTGCTGCAGCCAGTGGCGGTCCTGGTCGCTCAGTTGCAGGGGCGGCGCGGCGCTGATCGAGCGCGCTAGCAGTTGCCGTGGTTCGCTGTCGGCGAACAACCCAGGGGAACTGGCCATGCCAATGGCCAACAGGATGCTCGCCAGCAGGCGCGTCATGGCGGCTGGGCTCAGTAAACGCTGTTGCGTTTGGCCAGATCGACCATTTCTACCAACGATTCTGTCTTGAGCTTTTCCATGATGCGGCCCCGGTAGGTGCTGATGGTTTTGGCACTGAGGTTCATGCAGGTGCCTATATTCTTGTTGTTTTCACCGCGCGCCAGGCGCCGCAACACTTCCATTTCGCGGTTGGACAAGCTGGCCAGGCGTGTCGGTTCACTCTCCAGCGAATTGCTGTTGACCGACATCTGCGGGAAGGTCGAATAACCTTTTACCAAGGCCTTGAGCGCGAACAGCAGGGCCTCGTGGTCTTCGTCCTTGGTGACGAAGGCCCCGATGCCGGCATCCAGGCAACGCCTCACGTACAGGTCGGTGGCCTGCCCGGTCAGCACCATGATTTTGGGCACTGGCTCCAGGCACTGAAGCCGTTTGATGACCTCCATGCCGTCCAGACCGGGCAAACCGATGTCCAGCAGCACCACGTCCGGCCGCAATTCGCGTGCTGCCTGAGCCACTTCGCTGCCATTGGCAACTTCACCCACGACGTGAAAGCGCTCCCGCTCGAGCAGCAGGCGCAGGGAGAGCCGGACAATAGGGTGGTCGTCGACGATCAGGACGGTAGTCATGAAGAAAACTCCTGTAGGGCTGTGGTCCGCTTCCTGGAACACTCAGGAATACGTCTGCAAGGGGGTTTATCGGAAGCGCTGCAAGATACGGCCATTCCCTACGTTTGGTAATGCCGAGTATAGAGTTGTTGAATAACCCTGTAGGTGTTGTTGAAAATTCCTACAAAAACAGGGATAGGCACCGCCCGCGTGGCGTGGCGATGCCTAATTGCACAAGGCCGTTAGGCGCAAGCGGTGTGAGGTTTGCGCACGCGCTGGGTCGAGGCGGGGTTGTTGGCCAGTGCTTGGCCGACCCGTGGCGGGCGTGCCAGCAACTGGCCGGAGCAGTTGGGGCAGCGGCCGTGCAGGCGGGTGTCGGCGCAGGCACGGCAGAAGGTGCATTCGAAGGAGCAGATCAAGGCGTCTGGGCTATCACCCGGCAGGTCAGCGTCGCAGCACTCGCAATTGGGTCGTAATTCCAGCATTGGCGTAGCTCCAGGTGGCAGGGGGAACCTTGAGTCTGCTACGCCTGCGCTAACGCTGGCAATGCTCAGTCGCCAGGGCGATAGAGGTGCGCGTGCCCGGCACGGTACAAGGCCGACTCGGCGAAAGGCGTGTCACCCAGCACATGGCCGACAAGAATCAGCGCCGTGCGGCGAAAATCCTTAAGCGCCACGCGCTCGACGATGTCGTCAAGGGTGCCCAGCACCCAGTCCTGGTCCGGCCAGGTGGCGCGATGGACCACGGCAACTGGGCATTGCGGGCCGTAGTGCGGCAACAGTTCGCTGACAATACGCGGCAAGTTTTTTACGCCCAGGTGGATGGCCAAGGTGCTGCCATGGCGCGCCAGGTCGGCCAGTTGCTCGCCGGGCGGCATCGGCGAAGTGTCGCCAAAGCGCGTGAGAATCACCGTTTGCGACACCTGTGGCAGGGTCAGCTCGCAGCCCAGTAGGGCCGCACTGGCGGCAGTGGCGGTGACGCCTGGGATGATCTGGTAGTCGATGCCCAGCTCACGCAGGTGGCGGATCTGCTCGCCAATTGCGCCATACAGGCTCGGGTCACCGCTGTGCACGCGGGCCACGTCCTGGCCGTGCGCGTGTGCCGTGCGCATGGCACTGATGATCTGTTCCAAGTGCAGCTCGGCGCTGTTGATCACGGTCACGGCCTGGTGGCCTTCGAGCACAGCCGCGGGTACCAGCGAGCCGGCATAGATGATCACTGGGCACTGGCGGATCAGGCGCTGGCCCTTGACCGTGATCAGTTCCGGGTCGCCGGGGCCGGCGCCAATGAAGTAGACCGTCATGGAAAGTCCTTGCAATGAAAGGGATGCTGCGATTATCGCCCGCAGGCCAGGGCGAGAGTAGCCGGCCCGAGCACTTGGCGTGTGACCCGCAGCCGGGCCGTGCCGAGGTGCTGGCTGGCCATGGCCAGCGCCGCGCTTTCTGCGACGCCCCAACAACCGCTGTGCGCATGGGCGATGGCCGAGCGATAGCTGAGGAGGGGTTCGTAGGGCTGAAGTTGCCCAGCATCGTACAGCAGCAAGGGCAGGCCAAGGCGTTTGGCCAGTTGCTGCAGGCCAGGTTCGTCGGCCTTGAGGGCGATGCTGGCGATACCGCGCAGTCCTGACAGCGCCAAGCCATGGTCAGCCAAGGCTTGGCGCAGCAGGTTTTCGAGGGTGTCCGCCGGGCAACCCCGGCGGCAGCCAAAGCCGGCGTACAGCGCCGGCAGGGTAGCGTCTAAAACCATCAGGCCTGGCTGGAGCGGCGGTACAGCCACGCGCTGAGCAGGCCCAGGGCCAGCCAAAAGGCGGCGTTGGTCAGCCAGCTGGCGACCTTGAACTGGGCTTCCAGGGCTTCAGGCGCGAGGCTTTGATGCACCTCAGGTTGCGGTGCACCGATGACATGCGGCAGTACCAGCAGCACGGCGCCTAGCGCTTTAACCAGCCAGTGGCGGGCAAATACCAACAGGGCCAGGCCCAGTGCGGTAGCGCTTGCGGTGCCGATCCACCAGGCCTGGCGTTGCCCCAGGTCAGCGGCAGCGGTGCCCGGCAGCTCTGGCGGCAGGCCCAGGGTAGGGGCCAGGCAGAACACGGCGAACCCCGCCAGGCCCCACAGGGCGCCGGTGCCCGCGCGCTTCGGTTCACGCAGGCTGTACAGGGCGACCAGTATCAGCGCGAAGCCTACCGCCACCACCAGGTTGCCCCCGGTGGTGGACAGCACGCGTTGCCAGCCGTCTTCAGGCGACCAGGCTTCTGCGCTGTGTTCATGGGCCGCGGCCCCTTCGGCGCCGTGTTCGTGATGCTCGGCAACAGGGGCTGCGGATTCGTAGGTTTCCGCTTCAAGGATCAACGGGGCAACCCAAAAGCTTTGCAGCAGGGTCAGCAGCAAGGCCGCAAGCAGCCCGCTGAAGCCCGCGGTACGGGCAATGCGCATGATCATGGGGCGTACTCAGTGGCAGGGGAAGGCGGCGCTGTGGCGGGTGTCGTGCGCCGCGTTGTGCACGGCTTCGATGTGCGAGAAGCCGGCAAAGTACACCAGGCACAGGCCCAGCAGGCTGGCGCCGACGGCGATGACGACACGCTGACTGAGGGTGACGGGGGTGGCAATGCTGTGTTTGGCGCTGGTGACGGGCATGACGCGTTCCTCTGCTTTTTGTGGGCAACGGGCAAGCGCGGCAGCCCCGAACGTGATCCGCCCAGGGGAATGCGACAGCGCCCGCCCACCGCGGGGTGTTCATGAACGTCAGGCCGGTCTCCGGGCTCACGAGGAGGAGCAGGGCTCCTGAAAAGCGCCCCTTCCCATGCCCGATGACGCGGCACAGTGGTCTAGACGCTTCGCTCGCTTACCGTTGCGGGGGCAGCACCGGCTTGGTCGGGCCCTGGTCGAGGGCTTGCGACGCACCGGTTTCCCGTTTCACCCCCTGAGGGGCACCTGAACGCGAGGCATTAGGAGACCACGAGGCAGGTTTTCCGTCAATTGCACAGCGGTGTGCGCGTGAAAAGTATTTCAGAAGTTGTAGGTGACGCGCCCGAAGTAGTAACCGCCGGTGAAGCCGTACGGCGAATAAGCCCCGTAGCCCTTGACCATGGTCTTGCTGCTGGGGGCTTGGCGTTCGGGATATACGTCGAACAGGTTGCGCGCGCCGATGGCCAATTCAAGGTCTTTGGTCAATTGGTAGCCCAGGTCAAGGTCGGTGATCCAGCGAGCCTTGTATTCTCGGTCCAGCGAGCGATCGTTGGCGGCATTCACCTCACGCCACGAGCCGTAACGAGTCAGCCCCAGGTTGACGCGATAGCGGTCCCAGCGCCAGTTGGCACCGAGTATCAGCTTGGTGTGCGGCTGAACGTCGGTGAGGAAGTTGCGCGCCTCCCGGTTCATCAGTTCATAGGGCGTGCCCAGGATGTTCACGCTCTGCTTGTAGTCGAGGATCTCAGTGTCGTTCCAGTTGAACGCGGCCGTCCACTTCAGCGAGCCGGCGCCACCCAGGTCCTGGTCGTAACTGCCCACCACATCCAGCCCCTTGGTACGGGTGTCGGCGCCGTTGGTGAAGTAGCGGCCGCCAGAGGTCGAGTCGATGCCGCTGGCTAGCAGGGTATCCGTCACCTCTGGGCCGAGCAGGGTGCCGGTCAGGGTGATTCGGTCGCGCACGTTGATCAGGTAGGCATCGGCGGTGAACGCCAGCCGCTCGCTGGGCTGCCAGGTCAGGCCGAGGCTGTAGTTGGTCGATTTTTCCGGTTTGAGCGCTTCGGCCCCCAGCGCCTGAGCCGCTGCGCTGTCCACGGGTAGCACGCCGTAGTTGATCGACTGATACACCCCGTTCACCACACCGTAGGTAGTCGAGCGGGCACTGAACAGGCTGTTGGCCAAGGAAGGCGCACGGAAACCGTTGCTGACCGTGGCCCGCAGGGCCAGTTCGGGGGTGAATTCGTAGCGCGTGGTCAGCTTGCCACTGCGGGTGGCGCCGATGCCGCGGTCGTAGTGTTCGTAGCGCACGGCGGCGCCCCAGTACCACTGCGGCAGTGGGTGGAAGCCAACGTCCAGGTAGCCTGCATAGCTGTTGCGGCTGGCGCTGGTGGCCTCGGCTGGGGAGATACCATTGGTGACCTGCGCACCGGAGGCCGCGCAGTTGCCGGGGCTGGCGCAATAACCGCCATCGGCCCAACTGGCCCAGTCGCCAGCCTTGACCTGGTAGCTGTCGCGGCGCTGCTCCAGCCCCCAGGACACGTCCAGGGGCTTGCCGAGACCGATGTCGAAGGTGCGGTGCAAGTCGAGGTTGCTGGTCAGTTGCGAGGCGATCCACGTACCCGATTCGAAATGGTTCGGCGTGGCTTCGCCCAAGGACGGGTTCTGATTGTTCCAGGTGCCTTGTTCGGCCTCGTTTCGGCCATAGGTGCTGGACAAGTCCCAGTCCCACGCGCCGACCAGGCCCTTGGCGCCGAGGGCGGCCTGGTAGTCGTGTTCTTCGATGTACCAGGTGGGCGTATAGCCGGCCGGGTAGCCATTAGGGCCGGTGGTAATGGTGTTGACGATGGTCGGCAGGCGGAAGTTCTGGCCTTGCTCGGCCTTACGGTAGGACCAGGTGCTGAACGAGTACAGGCTGAGTTCGTCGTTGACCGGCAGTTCTGCGTTATAGCCCAAGGTCAGCAGGTTGATCTTGGGGGTACCGTAGCCGCCGTAGGTGACCTTGCCAGCACGGTCGAACGCTTCGGCCTGGCTGTAGCCATTGGCGCTGGCCTTGTTGTCGTCGTTCTGGCTGCGCGCATCCAGGGCAAGTTGCAAGATGCCGTCGCGGCCGAGTTCGAAGCCTTTGTTCAGGCTTTGTTGAACGGTTTGCTTCTTACCGTCGTAGCCTTGCCCTGCGGTGGTCACCGCTGTACCGCTGGCATCGGCTTTGAGGATCACGTTGATCACTCCGGCAATGGCGTCCGAGCCATACTGGGCGGCGGCTCCGTCACGCAGCACTTCAACGTGGTCGATTGCACTGATCGGAATCAGATCGAGGTCGCTGGGTGCGGCGCCGGCATTGATGCCGCTGATATTCAAGGTGGCACTGGTGTGGCGGCGCTTGCCGTTGACCAACACCAGCACCTGGGCCGCGTTGAGCCCACGCAAGCTCGGTGCGCGGGCCATGCCGCTGGCGTCCCAGCCGGTCTTTTCCGGCAGGGTCAGCGACGGCACGCTGGCACTCAGGGCTTCCATCAGGCCGGGCTTGCCGGTCTCTTGCAATTGTTTGGCGCTGATCACATCGATGGGCACGGGGCTGGAGGTGATGGTGCGTTTTTCCGCACCGCGGTTGCCGGTGACGATCACCGTGCCCAATGCTGAGGCGGCGGGTTCGCTGGCGAGGGCGGTGGCGCTGTTGAGCCCTGCGAGCAGGGCAACGGGGAGCAGCGAGGCGGTGGTCAAAGGTTGCTTCATGCACAAAATTCCTTAACTGACGGCATGGCGCACTCAGGGCGCCTTGGCCGCGATCGCTTCGATTTCCACCAGGGCACCAGGCAATGGCAGGGCCACGACCTGGATCGCGGTTCGGGTTGGTTTGCGCGGCTGTTCGGCAGTGGCGAAAAACTCGGTGTACGCCGCCTGCAGGCCATCGAAGTCAAGGTGGCCGCCTTTGTCGGGGTCGCCCACCAGAAACACCCGCAGTTGCACGATGTCGCCCAGGTCCAGCGCTTGGCTGCGCAGGGCCGTGCGTAGCTTGTTGAGTACCGAGCGTGTCTGGGTCTCGGTATTGCCGAAGGCGGCACTGCTGCCCTTGGTCGCGTTCGGGTCGGCGATGTCCGGCAGGGTGCCACTGACGAATGTCAGGTGGCTGCCAGCGGGCACGGTCACCAGTTGCGAGATGGGGAAGCTCGAGCCTGGCGGGTCGATGCGTTTGATGCCTTCGGCCTTGGCGTTGAGGGTCAGGGCCATGAGTACTCCGGCGAGCAGAAGAAGACGTGGCATGGTCTGGGTTCCTTGTGTGGTTCAGGCCGCAACGCCGTGAGAGGTTTGGCTGGCGTGATGGGCGATGAGGCCGACCACACGCCGCGCCGATTCGGCGGCGCTGTTCTGCCAGATGCCAACGCCGCCATGGGCCAGGGCATCACTGGCGAGCCAGGTGCGGCCTTGCGGTTGGTTGAGGATGTCGTAACCGGGCTGGGCGACTTCGTCGTGGACGATCCACGGGCTTTCGCTGAACGGGATCTTCGACCAGTTCACCGCCAGCGGGCGCCTGAGTTTGTGGCTGTGGCCAGGGTGCAGTGACTCGACTGCCTGGCGCGAGGAGGCGATCTGCGCCTGCAAGCCTTTGCCGGCGAACTGTTGCGCGACCTCGCCCGTGTTGTAGGTGGCGACCAGTACGCCCTGTTCGCTGTTAAGCCGGTCGCTGGGGTACCACAGGGTGCGAGCCTCGTGGTTGATGTAGGAGAGGCCGCCGTAAATCTGGAAGTCAGTCTCCCAGAAGCGCGGCGATTGCCAGGCCACCTTGTTGGCCTTGTCACCCTCGGCCAGGCCGATGGCCTTGCGGAAGTCGGCGCTGAAGTTGGTGTCCAGACGCGCGAGCAGCGGCAAGGGCAGGGTGACGATGGCGTAGTCGGCAGTTTCGACGTGTTGCCGGCCGTTCTTGCGGTCGCGCCAAACCACACGGCTGCCTTGCTCGCCGGTCTGCACGCTAAGTACTTCGGCGCCCAGTTGCACGCTGTCCTTGACCTTGCGATAGAACGCCTTGGGGATCTGGTCCATGCCACCGACCGGCTGGAACATGGTGGAAGAGAATTCGGGGATTTCGTCGAACACCAGGGGCAACAGCAGGTTGCTGTCCAACAGTTGGTCCAGGGGCAGCGGCTGGCGCTGTATGGGCGTCTGGTCGCCGGCACCGGCGAAGCGGGTGTAGCCCGAGCGTACCGAGCCCCGGTACTGCTGCTGGGGGTCCAGGTCGCCATAGACCTTCAGAAAGTCCAGCAGTGCCTTGCGCTGAGGGGCGCTGAGGTCCTGGTCGAGACTGTTGCGGCTGACACTGCGGGCCAGCAGCTCGCTGAAGTGGCCGCGGGTGTCGTTGACGGCCTGGCGCAACAGCAGCGGTGGTCGGTTGAGGTCTGGTTGGGCGAGTGCGTTGCGGCTGCTGTTGACCAGCACCTGCAGTTCGACGCCCAGTTCGCGGCAATAGCCGAGGATGGTCAGGTGGTGGCTGGGCAGGCGTGCAGCACCGGCGTTGAAGAACAGGCCCGTGTCGAATTCAACGGTTTGGCGGGAACCGTCGTTGTGCTCGATCGAGTCGCCATTACGCAGCGTCCATACCCGGCCACCGACGCGCTCGCGGGCCTCCAGGACTTTCACGTTGAAACCGGCCTTGCGCAGCTCATAGGCCGATACCAGGCCGGAAATACCGGCGCCGACAATGACCACGGTTTTGCCATTACCGCCGTTGGTGGCCAGTTGCAGGGGCTGGAAGGTGCTTGCGAGGGCGTTTTGCCCGAGCATACCCAGGGTTGCCGAATAGCCGCCGAGGGCGGCGAGGCGGGTGATCAGGTCTCTGCGGGACAATCCCATGTCACGGTCTCCGAAAGGGCGATTCGGATGTGTGCAGCAGGTCAGTCGGGCCCATGACGCAGCCCGACGGTTTGCACAAATCCATTTGTGGTGCATGTCTGAGGTGTTGCAGGGCCGGTGAGATCGGCGACGCTCGGTCTCACCGGCATTAGAGGCATCAAGGTGTACTAAGCCGTCCGCGCGCTACGCCCAGCCTCCCGCTGCGCCACCAAACCGCGAATCCGCGGAATCAGTTCCTGGCCATACTCCACCGCATCGCGCAACTGATCGAACCCGCGGAACAGGAAGGTGCTAACCCCCAGTTCGTAGTACGCCAGCGCGGCCTCAGCCACCTGGTCCGCCGTCCCTACCAGCGACGTCGAGTTGCCCGCACCGCCGCCCAACGCGGCAATCTCGGTCCACAGCCGGGTGTCATGCACCTTGCGCTGGCTGGCCAACTGCACCAGGCGCTCTGAGCCGGCGTTGCTCTTGCCGAAGTTCTTTTCGCGGCGGTTGCCCTGGCGGATGCCGATGCGCGTCTGGGCATCGGCCAGAATGCGCTCGGCACGGTCCCAGGCTTGCTCCTCGGTAGCCCCCAGGATCGGCCGCAGCGACAGGCTGAAGCGGATGTGCTTTTCACGCCCATAACGGGCTGCAGCCTTGCGCACCTTGGCAATACGCTCGCGCACCTGCTCCAGCGGTTCGCCCCACATCATGTACACATCGGCATGCTTGGCGGCCACTTCGACGGCTGCATCCGAAGCACCGGAGAAGTAGATGGGCAGCTGCTGCACGGGCTTGACCAGGGTCAGGTTGTCTTCGACCCGGTAGTGCGTGCCGTTATGGTCGAACGGTTCGGTGCGGGTCCAGGTATCGCGCAGCACCTGCAGGTACTCGTCGGTACGGGCATAGCGGGCGTCCTTGTCGAGGAAGTCGCCGTCGCGCTGCAGGTCGCCGCTGTCGCCGCCGGTGATGACGTTGATCGAGGCGCGACCACGGCTCAACTGGTCAAGGGTGGCGAACTGGCGAGCGGCGAAGGTCGGGGCCTGAAAGCCCGGGCGGTGTGCGACCAGCAGGCCGATGCGCTCGGTCAGTGCGGCGACGTAGCTGGCCAGGATCAGCGAGTCGGGTGCGCTGGTGTTGACCGCCAGCAGCGCCTTGTCGAAGCCGCCGTACTCCTGGGCTTGGGAAAATGCCTTGATGAAGTCAAGGTCGACCAGCGGGCCGCGTGGTGCCTGTGATTCGCTACCTTCCTGGGGGCCGATGAGGCCAATGAATTCGAGGCTCATGGAACAGAACTCCTTGTTGGGTTGGGCTCAGGCAACGGCCGGCTGGGTGCGGCGCTGGGTGTTGCGGTTTTCCGGCACGCTGAGGCCGAAGTTGTCACGCAGGGTGGTGCCGGTGTACGCGCTGCGCACCAGGCCACGGGCCTGCAGCAGCGGCACCACCTGCTCGGTGAAGGACTGCAGGCCGTCGGGGAGCAGCGCGTTGATGATGAAACCGTCGGCGGCGCCCTGTTCGAACCAGTGCTGCAGGGCATCGGCCACCTGTGCCGGGGTGCCGACGAAGTCGCGGCGGGGGCGCGAGAAGCGCAGCGCCAATTCGCGCAGGGTCAGGCCTTCGTCGCGGGCCAGTTGTTTGAGCTGGTCCGAGGTGCCCTTGTGGCTGTCGTTGCCTAAAGTGCCGAGGTCGGGGAAGGGCGCGTCCAGGTCATGCTGGCTGAAGTCGTAATCGTTGAACGGGCGGCCAAGGGCAACCAGTGCGTCCTCGATGCTCACCAGGTCCACGGCCTGCTGGTAGCGCTGCTCGACTTCCTCGGCGTCACGGCCAACGATAGGGCGGATGCCGGGCAGGATGAACAGCGCGTCGGGGTTGCGACCATGGCGTGAGGCGCGTTGCTTGAGGTCTTGGTAATAGGCATGGGCGTCGTCGAACGACTCGGGGCTGACGAAGAGGGCGTCGGCGTTCTGTGCCGCGAAATTGCGACCTTCTTCTGACACGCCCGCCTGGAAGATCAGTGGTTGGCCCTGCGGTGAACGTTGGATGTTCAGCGGGCCCTTGACCTTGAAGAACTCGCCCTGGTGGCCCAAGGTGTGCAGCTTGGCCGGGTCGAAGAATTGCCCGCTTTGTTTGTCACGGGTGAAGGCGTCGTCTTCCCACGAGTCCCACAGCCCCTTGACCACATCCACGTGCTCGCGAGCGATTCTGTAGCGCACAGCATGGGGCGGGTGTTCGGCCTTGCCGAAATTGTCGGCTGTACCGGAAAGCCACGAAGTGACCACGTTCCAGCCGGCACGCCCGCCGCTGATCAGGTCCAGCGAGGCGAACTGGCGCGCTACCTGGAACGGCTCGGTGTAGCTGACGGTGACCGTGGCCACCAGGCCGATGTGCTCGGTCACTGCAGCCAATGCCGAGAGGATGGTCAGCGGCTCGAAACGGTTGAGGTAGTGAGGGCTGGAGCGGGCGTGGATGTGCAGGCTGTCGGCGATGAAGGCGAAGTCGAACTTCGCTGCCTCGGCCAACTTCGCCTGCTGTTTGTAGAAACCAAAATTGACGCTGGCATCGGCAAGCGCCTGAGGGTGGCGCCATTCGCCCCAGCCGTGGCCGACGCCATGGATCATGGCGCCCAGGCGGATCTGTCGTTTGCTCATGGGAATACCTGTGGGTTGTGCTGCAAATGGAATCGATACCGCCATGCGTCACCGCGCGCGGGGGCGCCGGTGAAGCAGGGTGGGTGATAGGGACGGGTCATGCGTGCAAGGCTCCTGGCGAGGTCGTGATGGACGGCCTCCGCCAGGAATGGGGTCGGTCTGGAGTGACCTTAGCGGGTATGGGGTGAGGTTGTGAAAGGCTTTGTGGTTCTATGCTAATTATGTTTTTAGGGTATTTATTGATCTTATTTAAATGCAAATAAATAATATTGTGTCATGACTTATGCGGCGGCTTTGTGCCCAGGGATGGCCGCGATCAGTTCACGGGTATAGTCACTCGTTGGCCGATCGAACACCGCGTCTACCGTACCTTGCTCCACCACCTGCCCTTGGCGCAGCACCAGTACGTGGTCCGCCATGCTCGCCACCACTGCCAGGTCATGGGACACCAGCACATAGGCGATCCCCAATTCGCGTTGCAATTCATCCAGCAGCGCCAGGATCTGCGCCTGCACCGAGACATCCAGTGCACTGACCGGCTCGTCGAGCAACAGCAGATCGGGTTGCAGGGCCAATGCCCGGGCAATGGCCACGCGCTGGCGCTGGCCACCGGACAGCTCGCGGGGCAGGCGGTCCAGGTAGCTGACGGGCAGGTGCACGCGTTCGATCAGCTCACGGGCCGCCTGTTCCAGCGCGGGGCCTTTGAGCAGGCCGAACGACACCAGGGGCTCGACGATGCTGTCGAACACCGTGAAACGGGGGTCAAGGGCCGCGAACGGGTTTTGCTGGACCAACTGCATGCGCCGGCGCAAGGGCCGAAACGCACGCCAGCCAAGGCCGGTAACGTCCACTTGGTCGAACAGAATGCGGCCTTGGCTGGGCGCCTCCAGGCCGAGCGCGATGCGCAGGGCGGTGCTCTTGCCAGAGCCGGACTCGCCGACGATGGCCAAGGTCTGGCCTGGGTGCACCTGCAGGCTGAGGCCCTGCAGGGCGACGAAGCGGTTGTGCCGGCCCTTTGTCTTCGGCAACTCGAATGTCTTGCCGATACCCTCCAGGCTCAGGATCGGTTGCGTACCTGGCGTCAATGGCCGTGGTCGGCGGCGATGGCTAAAGGCGGGCGCTGCAGCAAGCAAGTCACGCGTGTAGGGGTGCTGTGGTGCCTGAACGACGAGGCGAGGCGGGCCTTGCTCGACCAGTTCACCCTGTTTCATCACCAGCAAGCGGTCGGCGCGGTCGGTGGCCACGCCCAGGTCATGGGTGATGATCAGCAGCGAGATGCCCCGTTCGGCCACCAGCCGTTGCAGGTGATCGAGGATCTTGCGTTGCACCGTCACGTCCAGCGCGCTGGTGGGTTCGTCAGCGATGATCAGGCGCGGGTTGCCGGCCAGGGCAATGGCGATCAGTACCCGTTGGCGCATGCCGCCCGACAGTTCGTGCGGGTATTGGCGGGCGCGCAGGGCCGGCTGGTCCAGGCCGACCTGGCCCAGCAGCGCCAGCACATCGGCGTCGAGGCTGCGGTAACGGCGGCCGTGGGCCAGGGCCAGTGCTTCGCCGATCTGCTGGCCAACGCGCAGTGTCGGGTTGAGGCTGACCATCGGGTCCTGGGGTACCAGGCCGAGGGTACGGCCGCGCAGGTGGCGCTTCTGCCGTTCGCTGGCGTGCGCCACGTCGATGCCATCGACCCACAGTTGGCCGCCATCGACGCGGGCAGTGCCCGGCAGCAAGCCAAGCAGCGCGTTGGCCAAGGTCGACTTGCCCGAACCGGACTCACCGACGATGGCCACGGTCTCGCCCTGGGCCATGGAGAACGACAGGTGTTTGACTGCCTGGGTGGTATGGCCGCCAGCGTGGTAGCTGACGCTGAGGTCGCGCACGGCGATCAGGGGGTGTTGGCTCATCGATGGTGCTCCTCGAAGGTACGGGCGAGATGGTTGAGGCTGAACACCACGGCGACCACGAACAGGCCCGGTAGCAGCGACACCCACGGGGCAGTGATGAGGAAGTGGCGGCCGTTGGCGATCAGCGTGCCCCATTCTGCTGCCGGGGGCGCCGCGCCAAAGCCGAGGAAGCTCAGGCCGGCGGTGGCCAGGATCGCGGCGCCGAAGTCCAACGTGGCAAGCACCGCGACCGGCCCCCAGGCGTTGGGCAGGATGTGCCGCAGCAAGGTGCGGCACCAACTGGCGCCCCCCAGGCGCGCGGCTTCGACATAGGGCAAGGTCTTGACCCGCAGCACCTCGGCGCGGGTGGTGCGGGCAAAGCCCGGGATGATGCCCACGCCGACGGCGATCGCCACAGGCACCGTACCGAAGCCGATGGCGGTGACAATCGCCAGAGCCAGCAGCAGACCAGGCAGGGCCAGCAGCACATCGATCACACGCATCAGCGCCGCGTCGACTCGCCCTCCGGCAAACCCCGCCAACACACCCAAACCAAGGCCACCGGCCAGGGCGATGCCCACCGCCAGCAGTGCTGCTTGCACCGACAGGCTGGCGCCGTATACCACGCGGGTATACAAGTCGCGGCCCAGTTCGTCGGTACCGAACCAGTGCGCGGCACCGGGCGCGGTCAGCTTGGCCGCAGGCGAGGTGGCATAGGGGTCGAAATGGGTCAGCCACTGCGGCACCACGGCGGCGGCCAGCGCATACAGCACCACCAGTAGCGCCAGGGCGAAACCGGGGCGCGATAACAAAGGCGCCACTGCCCGGCCCAAGCGCTGCACGCGGGTGCGGCGCTTCCAGGGCGTGGCGGGTGCGGCGGCGCGGAACGGGCGGGTATCGGTGGTCATGGTCAGGTCACCTTCGTGGCATGCGTGATGCGGGGGTCAAGGTAGGGGTAGAGCAGGTCGACGATCAGGTTGACCAGCACGAAGGCCGCTGCCGATACCGCGACGATCGCCAGCACCACCGGGATGTCCTGGCGCAACACCGCTTCCTGGGCCAGCCGACCGACACCGTTGCGCGAGAAGATGGTCTCGACCAGCACGGCGCCGGACACGGTATTGCCCACTTGCAGGCCCACCAGGGTAAGAATCGGCAGGGCCGCGTTGCGCAGCGCGTGCCGGGCCTGCACCTGGGCACGGCTCAGCCCCTTGGCGAACGCCGTGGCGATGTAGGGCTCGTGCCACACGCCTTGGAAACCGCGTTGCAGCACCTGGGCATAGACTGCGGCGCTGGGGATGGCCAGGGTCACGGCTGGCAGCACCAGGCTGGCGAAGCCTTGGCTGCCGGTGGCCGGGAACCAGCCCAGGCCGAAGGCGAAGACCTGAATCAGCAGCAGCCCCATCCAGAACACCGGCACTGAGAACCCCAGTGAAGGCACGCGCGACAGCGCCACCTTCAGCGGCCGCCATTGCAGGTACGCGGTAAGGTAGGCCAGGCCAATACCCGCCAGCAACGACAGCACGATGGCCAGGCCGGCCAGTGACAAGGTCTGCGGCAGGCGCTCGGCCAGCAGCTCGGTCACCGGCCTGTTCAGCGACAGCGAACGGCCCAGGTCGCCTTGCAGCGCGCGCCACAGCAAGTCGAAGTACTGCTCGAAAATCCCCTGGTCCAGCCCGTAGTAGGCGCGCGCCTTGGCCAGGTCTTCGGGTGACAGGCCGTCGGCCTCCATGCCCGAGGCGCTGAGCATGATCGCCAAGGTGTCCCCTGGCAGCAGGTAGAGGATGAAGTAGGTAATGGTGTAGGCCCCCCACAGCACCAGCAGCGCCTGGCCGATGCGCCCGATCAGGTAGCGGTTCATGGCTGGGCGACCTGGATATCGCTGAGGAACGCAAAGCCCTCGGCGGTCCAACGGAAGTCCTTGACCCTGGGCGCGGTGGCGGCCTGCCAGACACGCTCGTACAACGGGAACGCCGAGGCCTGGTCGATGAGCAGGTCCTGCAGTTGGCCGTAGGCCTGGGCACGCTGAGCGTCGTGGGTGGCGGTAATGCCATCGTCGAACAGCGCCTGGGCCTGGGTCAGGGTCTGGGGCTCGTAGGTATTGGTGGCGAGGGTGGCACTGTTGGCGGCGCGCGGGTCGAGGATGGTCTGGAGGATGATCGGGTCGGCGCGGGTCATGTAGGTGGAGGTGAGGTCGTAGTTACCCGAGGCATTGCCAGCGACCCATTCGGCGCGGGTCAGCACATTGAGCTTGAGGTCGATGCCCACCTTGCGCAGTTGGTCCTGGATCAGCACGTCGCCAGCGCTTTCGGCCGGCGTTAGGTTGTAGCGCAAGGTCAGGCGCTTGCCATCCTTGTGCCGATAGCCATCATCGCCCTTGCTCCAGCCGGCGGCGTCGAGCAAGCGCTCTGCGCCTTGTGGGTCGTAGGCGAGCTTGTCGGCCTGGGCCTTGAAATACGGGGTGGTGATGTCATAAACCCCGGACACCACCGGGAACTCGGCGTTGTAGACGGTGTGGGCGTAGCTGGTACGGTCGATGGCTTTCTGCAAGGCCAGGCGTACCTGGCGATCACCCAGCAGCCGGTCGTTGCGGGTGTTGGGGTAAAGGTTCAGCGCCGGGCCTGGCAGCGAGCGGCTCTGAATGGTCGCACCCTTGGCCTGGAACAGCTTCAGGTCGACTTCGGAGAAGGGGTTGCGCGGCCAGAGGATGTCGGCCTTGCCCTGCAGGAACAGGCCGTTGCGCACGCTTTCTTCGGGGATATAGCTGATGTCCACGGCATCCAGGTGGGCCGCGCCGGGGTTTTTCACGTTGGCCGAGGCCCAGGCGTAGTCAGGGCGTTTCACCAGGCGTGCGCCGACTTCCGGGGTGTAGTGCTCAAGTACGAATGGGCCAGTGCCGATGATCTTGCCCAGCGAACGCTCTTGGGCGCTGAGTGCGTAGGACGCGGGCGCCAGGATGGCCAGGTTGGTGGTCGAGGTGGCCTGCAGGAAACCGGCATTGGGGCGGGCAAGCACCAGGCGCACGGTGAAGTCGTCGACCACGTCGGCGTGGTCGTAGCCCGCGAGGTAGGTCGCGCCGAAGGTGGCGGGCAACTGCGTGGCGAAGGCTTTGTTGGTGTCAAAGGCCGTTTTCACGGCGTGGGCGTCGAAGCGCTCGCCGTTGCTGAAGCTGACGTCCTGGCGCAGGTGGAAGGTGTAGGTGAGGGCGTCATCGCTGACTTCCCAGCTTTTTGCCAGCCACGGGATGATGCGGCCGCTGTCCGGGTCCTGGTCGGTGAGGGACTCGGCGACATTGCGCAGCAGCACACGGTGTTCGAGCCAGTAGACCTGGAAGGGGTCGACGCTGACCAGGGTGGTGTTGTCGCCCCAGAAAGCGATGTTGAGGGTTTTGCTGGTGTCCTCGGTGGCGGGGGAGCAGCCGGCGAGGGCCAGCACCAGGGCGCAGGTGCTAAGCAAGTGGCGGGCACGGGGGAGTGGCGGCATGGGGCGTTCCTTCTGATGTAATTGGGTTGCCGGGGCTGGCCTCTTCGCGGGCAAGCCCGCTCCTACAGGTACTGCGGTGTACCTGATGGATGTGGGAGCGGGCTTGCCCGCGAAGAGGCCAGCCCAAGCAGCAGCGGTCTGCCAGTCAGTCCTGGTAGTCACGCCCCTCACGGTCCAATTGGCGGATCAGCGCATCCCAATGCCGCTGAATCCCTTCGCCAAGCCCGTCGGAAAACCGTTTGGACTGCTCGTGCACCTTGGCAATCGCCGCCGGTGCCGCATGCAGCAACTGGTCATTGCCGCCGGCCTGCGCCGCCACCTGGATGTTGCACGCCCGCTCCAGCCCATGCAGCTCGCGGAACGCATGCTCGACGCTGACCCCGCCGGTCAGCAGGCCGTGGTTGCGCAGGATCAGGATGTTGCTGTCACCCAGGTTGGCAACCAGGCGCTGTTGCTCGTCCAGGTCCAGGGCGACGCCTTCGTAGTCGTGGTAAACCACCCGGCTGTAGTAGGCCAGCGCGTGCTGGGAGATCGGTAGCAGGCCATCCCGCTGGGCCGACACGGCGGCGCCGTCGCGGGTGTGGGTGTGCAGCACCGCTTTGAGGTCGTGCCGCGCGCGGTGGATGGCGCTGTGGATGACGTAACCGGCCTGGTTGATGCCTAGCCCAAGTGGGTCGTCGATGATCGTGCCGTCGACATCCACCTTGACCAGGTTGGAGGCGGTGATTTCATCGAACAGCAAGCCAAAGGCGTTGATCAGGAAGTGCTCGTCTGGCCCGGGCACCCGCGCCGAAAAGTGCGTGTAGATGTGGTCGGTCCAGCGGAACAATGCCGCCAGGCGATAGGCGGCCGCCAGTTTGACCCGCACCTCCCATTCCTCGGCACTGACCCGCTGGCGAACGGTGTTTGTTTGTGGGGATACGACAGACAATGAACTCATGGTGTGCTCCAGAAGAGAAGGTCAGTAGCCACGCTGGATATCGACCAGGTTGCGCAGCGGCGCCTGCTCGCGATAGCGGGCGAAGTTGTCGAGGAAGGCGTCGAGCAGCGCGGGGTAGCCGTCCTCGGAAATCGCCGACGTGTGCGGCGACAGGAATACGCGGGGGTGGTGGTACAGCGGGTGGCCCGCCGGCAACGGTTCCGGGTCGGTGACATCGAGGCTGGCGCGGCCGATCAGCCCGCTGTCCAGTGCTTCGAGCAAGGCCTGCTGGTCCAGTAGGGCGCCGCGGGCGATGTTGATCAGGTGCAGGCCGGGCTTGGCCTGGGCCAGCACCTGGCGGTCGATCAGGCCACGTGTGGCTGGGGTCAGCGGTGCGGCGATGACCAGGTGATCGCTGCCTGCGAACAGGTGCTGCAGGCGCTCGACGCGCTCGACACCGGGCACTTCGGCAATCGGCTGCCCAGGGCGGTTCAGTGCCAGCACGCGCATGCCGAGCGCGGTGGCCTTGCGCGCCAGGCTCTGGCCAATGCTGCCGAAGCCGAAGATGCCCAACGTGCGGCCGCGCAACGGCGCCAAGGGCGTCAGGCGCCAGTCGGCGTCCTTCACCCACAGCCCCGGCAGTTGCTTGGCGGCGGCAAACACCAGGGCCAGGGCAAACTCTGCGACCTGCTCGGCGTTGGCGCCCTTGCCGCTGGTCACCGGCGGCCCTTGGAATACCCAGTCGGGGTAGAAGTCGATGCCCGACGACACCACCTGCACCCAGCGCAGCGACCAGGGCCAGCCTGGCGGCGGGGTATCTACGCGGTTACCGCGAATATTGATCGGGCGCACGATGAACACATCGGCAGGCACATCCACGTGCAACTGGCCGGGGGCGAGGTCGATGACTTCGTGGTCGGGCAGGTGTTCGCGCAGGTAGTGGTTGGCCTGAGGGTCAAGCTGGCTGGCAATGATCGAGTGGCTCATGCTGCCACCTCCGCCAGTGCGCTGCGCCCGACCTGGGCCAGCACCACATCGTCCTGGGGCGTGTGGATGCGGCTGCACAGCACGTCACGGTAGTGCCGCTCCAGCGGGTTGCGGCGGGACAGGCCAGGGTTGCCGGCAGCCTCGATGGCCAGCTCGACCGCCTGGATGGCGTTGCGGCTGACCAGGTGTTTGATCTGCCCGGCATGGCGCGGATCAATGTGCCCGGCGACCGCCGAGTCCAGCAGGCTGCGGTTGGCGAACAGCAGGGTATCGATGCGCCCGACCACGTCCTGGAAGCGCGGCAGGCTCGCCAGCGATGCACCCAGGTTGGAGGGTGCGCGGTTGTTGAGAAACTGCACCAGCCAATCACGCGCAGCCTGGGCGACGCCGTCGTAAAGGGCCGGCAGCAGCACCGACATCCACAGCAGGCCGGTGCCATCGAGTTCGGGCCGCGGCGCGCTGGCAGGGCTGACACTGACGGCGTGGTCCAGCGGGATCAGCACGTCGTCAAAGCGCACCTCGTGGCTGCAGGTGGCGCGCATGCCCAGGTGGTCCCAGTCTTCGACGATGCTGATGCCGGGCGTGTCTTTGTGCACCAGAAAACCACCGACCAGCGGGTCTTTATCGTCGCTGCGCGCCCACACCAGGTACCAGGTCAGGCCGTAGCTGCCGGTGGAGTAGATTTTGCGCCCAGACAGCCGCCAGCCTGCAGCGGTGCGCCGCGCCACGGTGGCCGGCAGGCCGCCACGGGCCGGCGTGCCCAGTTCGGGTTCGACACGAAAGGCGTTGATCAGCGCACCGTTGGCCACCGCGTCACGGGCAACCTGCAAGCGCAACTGCTCGGGCCAGCGGGCTTCGTCCTGCAGGCGAAAGTGCTGCAGGTACTGCATGACCAGGATCAGCGCCGTGGAGGGGTCGCCCTTGCCAACGGCAGCAACCACCTGGCGCGCAGTGGCCAGGTCGGCCCCGCCGCCACCCAAGGCGCGGGGCACGGTCAGGCTGAGCAGGCCATGGCGGTGAAGCAGGCTGAAGTTGTCGGCGGGGAACTGACCGCTGCGGTCATAGCGCTCGGCGTTGGCGGCAAGGGCCTGGGTCAGCTCGGCAAGAGCAGCGGTGGATGGGGGGTGACTCATGGAGTATTCATCCCTGGAACACGGTGGGTTTCTAAGACCGTATTCGTCTGGATGAGCGCTGTAAAAGTCTTTTTAGTTCTATGCTAATTATTTGTTTGTAGAATTTAAAAAAACTCTACTATGCAAATATTTTATTATGTGTGGTCTCCTGCTGTGGGCGCGGCCTGCAGCCTGTTCCCGGCAATCTCACCAAACAGCTCCACCGGCTCCTGCAGGTTGCCCAGGTACCGTGGATGGAACAGCCACAAGTCCACCTGCGGTTTGAAATCCGTCACGTTGACCACATCCAGTGCATCCCGATGGCGGCTGCTCTGCAGCAGCGGCTCGGGCACCAAACCCAGCCCTTGCCCGTTGGCGACCAGGCCCAGTTGCAGGTCGGTGCCAAAGGTTTCCAGGTTGATCGACAGGCTTAGCCCTTGTTCGCTCAAGGCCCGCTGCAGCCCTGCACGAAAACCGCAGCCGTCGGGGTTGAGCACCCAGCCGCGGGTGTAACAATCCTTTAGCTTGTAACTGCGCTTGCTGGCGCTGCCCTTGGCGGCCACCACGCGCAGTGGCATACGCGCGATGGAGCGGCTGGTGATGCCCTCAGGGAAGATTTTGCCAGGCGGGAACAGCGCGGCAGCGGCGTCGAGTTCGCCGTTTTCCATGCGTGCGATCAGGCTGCTGCCCCAACCACTGGTGACTTGGGTGCGCAACACCGGGTAGGTGTCGCGAATCTGCGCCAGGGCGTCCAGCAGCACGACGTCCCCCAGGGTTTGCGGCACGCCCAGGCGCAACGTGCCTGACGGGGCGCCGTCATTGGCGACCAATTCACGCAGTGAGTCGATCTCCCGCAGGATCGCCTTGCACTGCTCATACACGCGCAGGCCCATTGGCGTTGGCTTCAGCGGTTTGGTGTTGCGGTCGAGCAGGGTGGCGCCGAGGTCTTCCTCGAAGTTCTGCACGCGACGGGTGATGGCCGGCTGGGTCAGTTGCAGGGCCTCGGCGGCGAGGTTGGTCGACTGGCAACGGATGACCGCCACGAAGGCGTCCATGTCATCGATTTTCATATTCGGCGCTCACATATTGGGGCTGTGGGACATACCTTGGAAGAATAATCCTCATTGTGCGGATTGTCACAGCGCCCGATGCATCAGTGCCTTGCCGTCAGGCGCTTTCGCGGGCTACCAGTTCACAGGCGAGCAGGTTCAACCGTTGCACTTCACCCTCATGCGCGATGGCGCCCAGGTGTTGCAGGACGCGCAAGGCCGCCACCTCGCCAATCTCCCGCGAGGGCGGCCGCAACGTGGTCAGGCTGGGCAGCAGCATGTCGGCGAAGGGGTAGTCGCCAAAGCCGACGATCGCCACGTCATCCGGTAGCCGCAGCCCCGCACGTTGGCCAGCCAACACGGCGCCGGCAGCCAGGTTGTCATTGGCAAAGATGATCGCCTCGGGGTGTGGCGTGCGGCGGATCAGCGCCTCCATTGCCTGTTTGCCTGCCTCGAACGGCGCGCAATCGGCGGAGGGCACGAATACCCAGGGTTCAAGACCGGCCTCGGCCAAGGCCTCGATGTACCCGTCACGCCGCTCCAACGCGCTCAGGTCGCCGGCCGCGCTGTTCTGTACGAAGGCGATGCGTCGATGCCCTTTTTCCAGCAAGTAGCGGCACGCCTGCACGCCGACTTGGTGATGCAGAAAACCGACCTGCAACGGCGCCCGCTCGGGGCGGTAATCCCAGATCTCGACCACGGGCACGTCAGCTTCGGCCAGCATCTTTTCAGTCGCCGGGCTGTGGAAATGGCTGGTGACCACCAGCGCCGCCGGCGACCAGCCGAGGAACGCACGCACCGCACTCTCTTCCTGTTCTTCGCTGAAGTAGCTGGACGCCAGCAGCAACTGATAGCCATGGCGGCTTAGGGTGTCGCTGAAGGCCTGGATGGTCTGGGCAAAGATCGGCCCCGAGATGTTCGGGATCACCATGCCGACAATACGCCCGCGCGCCGAGGCGAGGCCCCCGGCGACCAGGTTGGGAACGTAGCCCAGCGCCTGCACAGCGGCCTCTATGCGCTCGCGCAGAGGCGGTGAAACCTGTTCAGGCTGGTTGAAGTAACGCGACACGCTGATCGCCGATACGTCTGCCGCGCGCGCCACGTCGGCCAGGGTGGCGCGGCCTGCACCACGGCGCTTTCGGGGGGAATCCTTGGCTTGGCTCACAGGGTCGCCTCATCGGGAAATGGCGCGATGGTAGCGCTAACGCAATGGCGCCTGGCAAATAGCTTTAATGCATATCAATCTGACTTTTAAGTATTTGACGTGCTAAGCAGCGGCCTCTGATACTTGTTCATGTTAGCGCTAACAAGCGCTGCTGTTGGCAAGCGCCTGCCACTCGCACGAGCGAGACCAGACAACCACAGCACCCTCCGTGTCGGCCCGTGAACGTGGGCCTGGTCTGGTCCCATAAGGCAGTGAGCAGCATGCAGACAACTCCGTTTCCTACAACACAACGCCGGCCGCTGGCAGCGGCCATTTTGGTGGCCGCGTTCGGCCAGGGCGCCCAGGCTGCCGAACCTGCCGAGAGCGCGCCGCAAGCGACGGCCCTCGGCGCGGTGACGGTCACGGCCACACGCCGTGAAGCCAGCCTGCAAGAAGTCCCGGTGGCGGTTTCAGTGATCGATGGCGAACAGCTCGAGCGTGACAACCGCAACAACGTGGCCAGCATCGTCCAGCAGGTGCCGACACTCAACTACCGGGCAGGCGCCTCGAACAAGGACACCTCGCTGTTCATCCGGGGGGTAGGCACCATTTCGACCTCCCCAGGCGTCGAGCCCACCGTGGCTACCGTGGTCGATGGCGTGGTGTTCGGGCGGCCGGGCCAATCTACCCTCGACCTGCTCGACCTGGAGCGCATCGAAGTGCTGCGTGGCCCGCAGGGCACGCTGTTCGGCAAGAACGCGTCGGCCGGCGTGCTGAACGTGGTCAGCAAGGCCATCCCCGAGCAAACCCGCGGCTACGTGGATTACTCGCACTTTGGCGGTGGCGATGAAAACCGCCTGCGCTTCGGCATTGGCGGGCGTCTCAGCGAACAGGTCAAGGGCTCGCTGAGCACCTTGTGGGGCGATTACGACGGCAATGTCGAAAACGTTGCCAATGGCCACGACGTCAATGGTTACCAGCGCAAAGGTGCCCGCGGCAAGCTGGAATTCGAACCCAACGAAGACCTGCGCCTGACCTTGATCGCTGACTACATGAAAGGTGAAGACACACTCCCCAGCGGTGTGATCACAAGCGCCAGCACAGCATTTGCCAACCAACTGCGCCCGGTCACGCCTAGCGCGCACAACCGCGATATCAACAGTGACTTCAAGACCCACGTCGAAGACGAGAACCAAGGCTTGTCGGCCCAGCTTGATTGGCAGCTGGGTGACTACACCCTGACCTCGATCAGCGCCTGGCGTGGCTGGGACAACACCCAGTACCAGGACGGCGACCGCCGTGCGTTGCTCCCCGTGACCGCGTCCCATGACAAGGGCACGGTGGACTACGACCAATACAGCCAGGAGTTTCGCCTGACCTCGCCCAAAGGGCAGTTCAACGAGTACGTGCTCGGCGCCTTCTACATGCACGGCACGTCCAACGAAACCTACCAGCGCCTGTCGGTCAACGGCGGCGTGGCCAACACGGGGCGGGCAGATTACTCAACGACCAACGACAGCGTTGCGCTGTTCGGTGAGAACACCTTCAACTTCACCGACGACTTGCGCGCCATCTTCGGCCTGCGCTGGACCCACGACGACCTGGAGTACGACCACCGCCGGGTCTCCAGCTCGGCCACCGCGGTCACCGGCATCCAGCCTTCGACCGCCAGTTCCGGCTCGGTGGACGAGGACGGTTGGAGCGGGCGCACCGGCCTGCAATACGACTTCAACGACAACCTCACCGGCTACGTCACCTATTCGCGTGGCTACAAAGGCCCGGCCTACAACGTGTTCTTCAACATGCAGCCGCGCGACACCGGCGCCCTCAAGCCGGAAACCTCCGACGCTTATGAAGTCGGCCTGAAGAGCACGGCGCTGGACAACCGGCTGACCGCCAACCTGGCGGTGTTCCACACCGACTACGACGACTACCAGGCCAACTTCTTCGACACGGTGGCCAATCAGGTGGTAACGCGCTTGGTCAACGCCGGCAAGGTCAAGACCCAGGGCGTGGAACTGGATGCCAGTTTCCAGGCGACGTCGCAGCTGAAGTTGAGTGCTGCCGTGGCCTACACCAAGGCCCGTGTCGACCACTTCAACTGCCCGGCAGGGGCCGCGGCCAACTGCAACATCGACGGTGGCCACCTGCCGTTTACCCCGGACTGGAAGACCTACGTGCGTGCCGACTACGTGATCCCGCTGGACAACGGCCTGGATGTCGAGCTTTCCAGCGACTACAGCTGGCAGGATTCGGTGCAGTTCAGCCTGGACCAGAACCCGGACACCGTGCAGGGCGCCTACGGCATCTGGAACGCCAGCATTGCCCTGGCCGACTACAACGACGGCTGGCGTGTGGCACTGCTGGGCAAAAACCTGGGTGACAAGTCGTATGCGCAGATGCTGGCCAGCGGTGGCGATTACATCTACCGCTCCGTACCACGCGACGACGGGCGCTACTTCGGCGTGCAGTTGCGCAAGGATTTTTGAGTCACTCGAATCCTGCGCATGACCTGTGTAGGAGCAGCCTTGTGCTGCGAAGAGGCCGGTACGGCATGTACAGAGGCTGTGGCGTTACAGGCCTCTTCGCAGCACAAGGCTGCTCCTACAAAAGCGCAGCGACAACCCCATCAAGGAGATCGACATGAGCCGTCAACTGAGCCTGGGCGCCTTCCTCATGGCCACCGGGCACCACGTGGCCGCCTGGCGCCACCCGGACGTACCGGCCGACCCCATGGACTTCAGCAGCTACCGCCGCGCCGCGCAGATCGCCGAAGCGGCCTGTTTCGACGCGTTGTTCGTTGCCGACAGCGTCGCCGCGCCCACCGACGCCCTGGCCAGCCACAGCGCACGCTCTACCTATTTCGAACCGCTTACCCTGTTGTCGGCGTTAAGTGCCGTTACCGAGCGCATCGGCCTGATCGCCACCGCCACCACCAGCTACAACGAGCCGTACCATGTAGCACGCAAGTTCGCCTCGCTCGATCACCTGTCCGGCGGCCGCGCTGGCTGGAACCTGGTCACCTCGGATGCGGCGGCCGAAGCGGGCAACTTCGGCCGCCAGGTGCATATCCCCCATGCCGAGCGTTACGCCAGAGCCCGGGAATTTCAGCAGGTGGTAGAGGGCCTGTGGGACAGCTGGGCTGACGACGCCTTCGTGCACGACAAGGCCGGTGGTCTGTTCCACCGTCCTGATGGAGTGCGTGCCCTGGATCACGAAGGCGAGCACTTTCGCGTCAAAGGCCCGCTGAACGTCGCCCGCTCGCCCCAGGGGCGGCCGGTGCTGGTTCAGGCGGGCTCCTCGGAAACCGGCCGCGAGCTGGCCGCGCACAGTGCCGAGGTGGTGTTTACCGCGCAACCGAGCCTGGCCCGCGCCCAGGCGTTCTACGCCGACCTCAAGGGCCGGCTGGCCGCTTACGGGCGGGGCGAGGATTCGCTGAAGATCATGCCTGGCGTGTTTGTGGTGGTTGGGCATAGCCAGGCTGAAGCCGAAGAGAAGTACCAGCAGTTTCAGGAACTGGTCGACCCGCGCGTCGGGGTTGGTTTGCTCGGGCGCATGCTCGGCAATTTCGACCTTTCCGGTTACCCGCTCGACGGCCCGCTGCCCGAACTGCCGCCCACCGAAGATGGCCAGCGCAGCCGCCAGCAACTGCTCACCGAACTTGCCGGCAACGAGCAATTGACACTCGCCCAGCTTGGCCGGCGCATCGCCGGCGGGCGAGGGCACTACAGCCTGGTCGGCACCCCGGCCCACATCGCCGATGAACTGCAGGCCTGGTTCGAGGGCCGTGCCGCCGATGGCTTCAATGTGCTGGTGCCGCACCTGCCCCTGGGGCTGGAGGATTTCGCCAACCTGGTCGTGCCCGAGCTGCAGCGCCGCGGGCTGTTCCGCCGCCAGTACCAAGGCCGCACCCTGCGTGAACACCTGGGGCTGCAGCGCCCTGCCAATCCCTTCTTTACCGAACGAGGTCAACCATGAGCTACGCCGCCCACCCCGAGCGCTACGCGCGCATGCCTTATCGCCGTGTCGGCCGCAGCGGCCTGGTGTTGCCGGCCCTGTCCCTGGGCCTGTGGCACAACTTTGGTGATGCGACGCCTATCGATACCCAACGCGCGTTGCTGCGCACCGCATTCGATGCGGGCATCAACCACTTCGACCTGGCCAACAACTACGGCCCGCCCTACGGCAGCGCCGAGACCAACTTCGGCCGGCTGCTGCGTGAAGACCTGCGCAGCTACCGCGACGAACTGATCATCTCGAGCAAGGCGGGCTGGGACATGTGGCCAGGGCCGTACGGGCAGGGCGGCAGTTCGCGCAAGTACCTGATCAGCAGCCTCGACCAGAGCCTGCAGCGCCTGGGCCTGGACTACGTCGACATCTTCTATTCGCACCGTTTCGATGCCGACACGCCGTTGGAAGAAACCGCCATTGCTCTGGCCGACATCGTGCGTCAGGGCAAGGCGCTGTATGTCGGCATTTCATCCTATTCGGCGGGCAAAACGGCCGAGATCGCGGCGCTGCTGACCGAACTGAAGGTGCCGCTGCTGATCCACCAGCCTTCGTACAACCTGTTCAACCGTTGGATCGAGCGTGACCTGCTGGCCACCACTGATGCGCTCGGGGCCGGGGTGATCGTGTTCACGGCGCTGGCCCAAGGCCTGCTCAGCGACAAGTACCTGAACGGCATTCCCGCCGATGCCCGCGTCAACCGCGCCGGCGGTGGCTCGTTGCTGCCCCAGCACCTGTCGCCAGACAACATTGCCCGCGCCCGCGCCCTCAATGAAATCGCCCGGGGTCGAGGCCAGAGCTTGGCGCAACTGGCCCTGGCGTGGACCTTGCGCGACCCGCGCGTGAGTTCGGCACTGATTGGTGCAAGCCGGCCCGAGCAAATCATCGAGAACGTGGCCGCACTCGATAACCTGGCGTTCAGCCCCGAGGAGTTGGCGGCCATCGACCAATACGCCGTGGAAGGCGGAATCAACCTCTGGGAAAAACCCTCGACCGACTGGAAGGAATGACCCATGCGTGTGCTACGCCTTGCCGTCCTGTTACTGCTGAGCTTGGCCGGTGCTGCCCAGGCGGCAGACCCTGCGACGTTGCGCATTGGCTATCAGAAGGGCTCGATCAGCCTGGTCCTGGCCAAGCAGCATCGCCTTCTGGAGCAGCGCTTCACCCACACCCAGGTTGAGTGGATCGAGTTTCCGGCCGGCCCGCAAATGCTAGAAGCCTTGAACATTGGCAGCCTCGACATCGGTTCGACCGGTGATATTCCGCCGATCTTCGCCCAAGCAGCCGGTGCCGACCTGCTGTACATCGGTGCTGAACCGCCCAAGCCGCAGGCTGAGGTGATTCTGGTACCGAAAGACAGCCCGGTGGCCAGCGTTGGCGACCTCAAGGGCAAACGGATTGCCCTGCAGAAAGGCTCGAGTGCGCACAACCTGTTGCTGCGCAGCCTGGCCAAGGCCGGGTTGAGCATCCGCGATGTGCAGCCGGTGTACCTGGCACCTGCCGATGCGCGTGCGGCGTTCGAGCGCGGCAGCGTGGACGCCTGGGCGATCTGGGACCCGTTCTATTCGGCCATCGACCTGGAGGGCAAGGCGCGGCTGTTGGCCGATGGCCAAGGGCTGGGCTTGATCGGGCCTTTCATGCTGGGGGCGCGTGAGTACGTCGAGGCCAACGGGGCGTTTGTCGGTCAGCTACTCGATGTGATCAGCCAGGCCGAGGCGCTCACGCGCAGTGATGAAGCGGGGAGCATCCAGTTGCTTGCACAGTTCATGGGCTTGCCGGAGGCGGTGGTGCGGCGCAGCTTCAGCCATCGGCCGGCGTCGCCGGTGATACCGGTGAGCGATGAGATCGTGGCAGCGCAGCAGCGCACGGCGGAGCTGTTTTTCCAGAACAAGGTGCTGCCCAAGCGGGTGGATATTGCCGGGGCGGTGTGGCGACGGAACTGAGCCAAACACAACGTTCGGCTTTCATTGCCCTGGTAGGAGCAGCCTTGTGCTGCGAAGAGGCCGGTGTTGCCACACTATTTCTATGAGCCTTACCGGCCTCTTCGCAGCACAAGGCTGCTCCTACAGGGGGAATTCGGCGGTATTTGGGGTCAACCTTGGGCAAACGCCAACAACTTCTCGCCATCCAGCCGATATTTAACCCACTCAGCCTGCGCTTCGGCCCCCAGCGACTGGTAGAACCCGATCGCGGGTTCGTTCCAGTCCAGCACACTCCATTCCAGGCGCCCACAGCCGTTCTCCACGGCCTCGCGGGCAATGTGCCGCAGCAATGTGCGCCCGGCACCATCGCCGCGCTGCTCGGGCGTGACGTACAAGTCTTCCAGATAAATCCCGTTACGCCCCAGCCACGTCGAATAACTGTAGAAATACACGGCAAAACCGATCGCCTGGCCATCCCGCTCGCAGATCAGGCTGTGCACTGTACTGCCCTCGTCGAACAGGCTGCGCTCGATATCGGCAACCGAGGCGATCACCTCGTGGCGCGCACGTTCGTAGTCGGCAAGCTCGGTGATGAAGGCAAGAATCTGCGCGGCGTCGGTACGCACCGCGGGGCGGATAGTGAGGCTCATGGGGCGGGCTTCCTTGAACGGGATGAGATCAGTACAGTATTTGTATCTATTTAATTTAGCAAAACTGTACCGGTCGCAAGGCAGGGCGACTCCGTTAGTGTGACAGCACCAATAATGATTGTGGAATGCCTGCCATGCTTGCCTCTGCCGACCTGCTTACAGCGTTCGTGCTGTTTGCCTTCGTATCCTCCATCACCCCGGGGCCGAACAACACCATGCTGCTGGCCTCGGGTGTGAACTTCGGCGTGCGTCGCTCGATCCCGCACGCCATGGGCATCAGCCTTGGCTTCATGGTCATGGTGCTGGCCGTCGGTTTGGGCCTGGGCGAGGTGTTCAAGGCCTGGCCGCCGTTGTACACCGTGCTGCGTTACACCGGCGCGGCCTACTTGCTGTACCTGGCATGGAAAATCGCGACCTCGGGGCCAATCGGCACGGATTCGGCCAAGGCCCGCAAGCCGCTGGGGTTCTGGGGCGCCGCCGCGTTCCAGTGGGTCAACCCCAAGGCCTGGGTGATGGCGGTGGGGGCCATCACTACCTATACACCGGCCCAGGGCTACGTGATGAACGTGGTCGTCATCGCCGCGCTGTTTGCCCTGGTCAACCTGCCCAGCGTCGGGGTCTGGGTCATGTTTGGCAGCGCTTTGCGCAACCTGTTGCAGAACCCGCGCTGGCTGATGCTGTTCAATGTCCTGATGGCCTTGCTGCTGGTGATTTCACTCTACCCGCTGCTGTTTGTAGAATCGGCGTTTTCATAGACCGATGAGTACAGCAAGCCGATGCAGTTGATCCCCTGGTCACACCTATGCCCCGAAGGCTTCACCTTGCGCGGGTGGCGCACACCCGCCAGTGGCAAGCCTTTGCTGCATTTTCTGCACGGCAACGGCTTCTGCTGCCTGGCGTACCAGCCGTTGCTGATACGCCTGGGCGAGCATTTCGACCTGTGGCTGTGCGATGTGCAAGGCCACGGCGACAGCGACCATGGCGGCGTGTTTCGCGGGTGGAACCGCACCGCTGAATTGGCGGTGGAGGCGTTCGAAAGCGGGCGTGGCGAGTATGGCGAGGTGCCGCGCTTTGCCCTCGGGCACAGCTTTGGTGGCGTGCTCACGGGGCTGATCCTGGCCAGCGCACCCACGCTGTTCGAGCGCGCCGTATTGCTTGACCCGGTGCTGTTCAGCCGCCGTATGATCGGTGTGATGGGCGCGGCTGCGCTGGTCGGCCTGCATCAGCGCCATGCCTTGGCGCGCAAGGCGGCCAACCGCCGCAGCCATTGGCCTGATCGTGAGGCGGCACTGGCCTCGCTGCAGGGGCGCGGCATTTTCAAAGGCTGGACCGATGCAGCAATGCTGGCCTATGTGGAGCATGCCATTGGCGATTGTGGCGAGGCGGTAGTGCTCAAGTGCCGGCCCAGTCGCGAGGTGGAAATTTTCAGTTCGTTCCCCAAGCGCATGTGGGCAAACCTGGCCGCGATCCACACACCGACGCGGGTGCTGTATGGCGAACAGACCTATCCCTTCGTGCCGCATTCGGTCAAACGCCTGGCGGCGCTGAACCCCAACGTGAGCGCGCGGCAGGTCGCCGGTGGGCACTGCTTCATGCAGGAGGACCCGGCCATGGCCGCCGAGCAGGTGTTGGCCTTCCTGCACCCGTGACGTTGTCGTTCCATAGGTGAGACGATGCATGCCATTTAAGCTGCCTACCGGCTTATTGGCATCATTGGTAAGGTGATCCCAGCCAAGAGAGGAGACTTCTCATGAAAAAGATTCTGGGTATTCACCGCAGCCCCCACGCCCACTGGGTAGGCGATGGCTTCCCGGTGCGCAGCCTGTTCACCTACGACGACCTGGCCCGCCAGATCAGCCCGTTCTTGCTGCTGGACTACGCCGGCCCGCACGACTTCACCCCTACACGTGACCGACGCGGGGTCGGACAGCACCCGCACCGTGGTTTCGAAACGGTGACCATCGTCTATCAAGGCGAGCTCGAACACCGCGATTCCACGGGGGCCGGTGGCTTGATCGGCCCCGGCGACGTGCAATGGATGACGGCGGCCAATGGCATTGTCCATGAAGAATTCCATTCGCCGGCATTCGCCCGCACGGGTGGCACACTCGAAATGGTCCAGCTTTGGGTCAACCTGCCCGCACGTGACAAGCGCGCCGCGGCGGGTTACCAGACGTTGCTTGCCACGGATATCCCGGTGGTAGCGCTGGATGACCAGCGTGGCAGCCTGCGGGTGATCGCGGGTGAATTCCAAGGCCACCAAGGCCCTGCGCGGACCTTCACCGCGATGGATGTCTGGGATTTGCGCCTGAATGCTCAAGCGACCTTGCAACTGCCCGTAGCCGCAGGGCGCAACGCCGCCTTGGTGGTGCTGCGCGGGACTGTGCGGGTCAACGGTGAACGGGAAGCCGGGCCAGCCAGCCTGGTACTGCTTGAGCGTGGTGGTGAGGACATTGTGCTCGAGGCGCTGGAAGGCGCCAGTGTGCTGCTGCTCAGCGGTGAGCCGATCGATGAGCCGATCGTTGGCTATGGCCCATTCGTGATGAACAGCCAGGCAGAAATCGCTGAGTCGTTCGACGACTTCCATGCCGGCCGGTTCGGGCAGATGCAGGCCGAGGGCAGCTGAGACCGCTCGTCGTCAACTCTGTGCAGCCGATCGAACAGTCCTGGCTGGCCTGCGATCTTCCACTAAGGTGCTAGATGATCCCGCGCACCATCATTGCTCCGGCGCATGGACGGCCGCCTGAGCATGCGCAATATCAATTGGCACCATGCCTGGCAAAGGCGTACCTAAACAACAGGCCATCCAGTACAGAGAGGGTCGTACAATGTCGTTGATAGGCGTTTCAATGCTAGAGATGCGGCAGATGATCGAGCAAGCCTGCCTGCCTGATCGCTGCGAGGTCAGTTGCGCGGATGGCGCCCACCTGACCATCCGCCTGGGCCAGGGGCAGCGCCTCGAAGCGGGCGTTACACTGACAGGCGTTGCGCTGCAGGACCTCAACAGTTGCCGCGACGTGGTGAACCTGGTTTCGCAGCTGCATGCGCTGCGTGACAAGCCGACCACGCCAATAAGGGCGATTGCCTGAGCCTGCACCTTGTGTCCCGGTCAGCCGAGGCTGGCCGGGCGCACATATTCCGGCATCAGGCCGTTGAACCAGAACAGGATCATCGACACCAGGATGGTTACCAGCACCAACAGCCCAACCCCCCACACACAGGCGGCGAACAGCATGGCCTGCTCCTTGCGTAACCGCAGAAACGTCTGCAGCCCGCCAAACAGCAGCACGCTGGCATAAGCCGAAGCAGCCAATAGCGCAGTCAGGGCCAGCCAGCGAATCGGCAGCAACCCAACCACCCCCGCGAAAAACCACGGCGTGGCGCAGTAAGCGGCAAAGCCGATGCATTGCTGCAGGCTGGGTTGCGCATCGAAGCCGCGTGACATCCAGCGAATCATCACGCCCATGATCATGACCCCGACCACTGTGGCTGCGTACAGCAGGCCTGCCAACTGCGCCGCGCTGCCAATGCTCAGGCGCACGCGTTCTTCGGCGGCCAGGCTCCAGCCGAACGTGGTGGTGCCGACAAACAGGCAAATGGCAGGGATCAGCGCCAGGGCTAGCAGCCGAGGCAGGTATTGCTGCGGATGGTCCTCTTCGGCGCGGCGTATCTCCATCCAGGCATCGGACGGGCGGGTGAAGAGCTTGAGCAGTGGACTGTTCATGACGGTCTCCAGAAGGCGTGGGCTCTTTTCTATGGAGACGCGCCGTTGCGGGCAGGTTCAGCGCATTTGATCGCCGTTGATCACCTTATTGCAGCTCCAGCAAGAGGTTCAGCCCGCCATCGCCACATTTGCCCTGGTCACGCACCACCCCGCGGTAGGTGCGGCCATCCCAGACGAACGCCACGCTGTGGGCGCGATCGACCTTGTCGGGCAGCGGCGGGCAGATGTGCAAGCGCAGGGCAGGGCGGCCCTGCAGGTTGAGGGCGGCGAGTTGGCATTGGCATTCCACGCTCTGGGCGACCGGGCCGAACAACGTATCGCGTACGTAATCCAGCTGCACAAAGGTATTGGGTGCGCGGCCGGGCATTTTCATGGGCATGGGCTCCTTGTGAACGCTGACGCGGCTCCTCTTTAGAAGCCTTTCAGGCCCGGATGTTCAAGTTTTTACCTGATCAGCCCGCTTTGCGCAGGGTCAGGTTGATCCGCCGCTCGCCCATGCGCGGATGCACGCCGGGTTTGATGGGCAGCACACCATGAAAGCGCAAGCGATCCTCACCGCCCCACACCAGCACATCGCCATGGCTCAACGGCACACGCTGGGTCTTGTCCGAGCGCTGCAGCCCGCCCAGCAGGAACACTGCCGGCAAGCCCAGTGAAATCGACACGATCGGCTGGCTGAAGTCCTGCTCGTTACGGTCCTGGTGCAAGCTCAAACGGGTGCCTGGCAAGTAGTGGTTGACTAGGCAAGCGTCGGGCACGAAGTCGTCGAAACCGGCGACGGCCGCAGCGCGGTTTGCCAAGCCGAGCAGCACTGGCGGTAGCGCAGGCCAGGGTTGGCCACTCTGCGGGTCGGTCAGGGTGTAGCGGTAGCCGTGCTCGTCACTGACCCAGCCCAGTGCCCCGCAATTGGTCAGTGCGACAGCCATGTGCAGGCCACCAGGCGTGTGCATGTGCCGGAACGGCGCGGCGCGCAGCACCGGGCGCAAAGCGTCTAGCAAGGCCTCGAGCTCGGCCAGGGCGAAGCCGGGCAGCAGCACGGTGTGGCTGGCCAGGCGTTGCGGTTGGGGGCCGAACAGGTCGAGGTCGGACTGGATCATGGAAGCAGCACCAGGCTTACGGTGTTCCATTCTACCCCGGCTCATGCGCTCCCCGTGTAGGAGCAGCCTTGTGCTGCGAAGAGGCCGGTGATAGCAGCGCAAATTTACTGTGTTTTCACCGGCCTCTTCGCAGCACAAGGCTGCTCCTACAAAGGGCGGTGAGGTAGCAGGGAAACAATAAAAAAGGAACCGCGGCACCAGGGAGAGTGAGCACCGCGGTTCAAGGGGGGAGCAGGTTATTTTTGGGTCACAGTGGCCATGTTCGCGCTGCCCAGCTGGCTGATGGTGGCGGTTTGCGCCATGCCGCTCTGGTCGACGAACGCCTTGTTGCCCTGGCCACCCTGGGTCACGTAGGCGACGTTGATGCTGTCGGTCTGCTTGATGGTGGCCTCGTTGCCACTGCCGTAGAGCTGGTTGGTGTAGCTCTGGTTGCTATAGCCGGACTGGTCCAGGTTGATGACGTTGCCGGTGCCCTCGCTGCTGCCGAAGGCATAGTTGTCGGTACCGCGCTGGTCGGCGACCAGGATGTTGTCGGTGCCGTTCTGCTCGAAGAACAGTTCGTTGTTGCTGTCGGCCTGCTTGGTCTGCATCGCGTTGTTGTTGCCGGTCTGGTTCAGCGTGGCCAGGTGGTTGTCGCCGTTCTGCGTCAGGTTGACGCCGTTGCCGTTACCGTACTGGTTGATCACGGCCGTCTGGTTGACGCCGAACTGGCCGCCCATCTTGTCGCCTTTCCAGTTGCTGGCGGTGATCTTGTTGCCGTTGCCTTGGGTGGTCACGGTCAAGTTCAGGTTTTCGCCGTTCTGGTAGGTGTAGTGCAGGTTGTTGTTACCGGTCTGCGAAATGGTGGTGGTCGAGTTGTTGCTCTCGAACTGGTCCGACCAACTGGCGTTGGCCTTGCCTTTTTGCGTGAGGGTGGCCTTGTTAGCGTCGCCGAAGCTTTGGTCGATGTAGCCTTCGTTGAGCTGGCCGGTCTGGGTGACGTTGGCCTGGCTGCCGACTTGCGTGTCTTGCCAGACCTCCACCGAGTTGCCGGTACCGGTCTGGCTGAGGCCGATGGTGCCACCCTCGCCGTCGCGCTGGTCGCCGTAAGCCCAGTTTTCCTTGCCGTCCTGGTAGATCTGGATGTTGCCGTCGTTATGCGTCAGGTGCTCGGCGGCGGCGTAGTTGTCGGCGCCTGCCTGGATGATCATGCTCTGGTTATTGCTGCCGCCGAAGGTCTGCTCGACGAAGGCTTCGTTGCGCTGGCCGGACTGCTGGGTGGTGGCCTGGCTGCCCAGCTGGCTGTCCTGCCATACGGTCGAGCGGTTTTCAGTGCCTTGCTGGGTCTGCAGCGACTGGTTGTTCTCGCCCAGCGACTGGCTGGCGAAGGCATCGTTATAGCTGCCGCCGGCCTGCTGGGTAATCTGGCTGCCATTTTCGAACAACTGCTCGGCGTAGCCTGCGTTGTACGAGCCGGTGGCGCTTTGTTGGATATCGCTGGTGCTGTTGGCCTGCACCGCCAGGTGATTGTGGCCCTTGCCGGTCTGCGACTGGGTGGCCGAGGCGAACGGCGCGAGGGTCTGGGTCACTTCGGCAATGTTTTCCTTGCCGTCTTGAGTTTGGGTCGAGGTGCTGTCGGCAGCCACGACCTGGCCTGCAAGGGCGAGGACGATAGCGGCACTGAGGGGAGCGAGCTTGAACATGGTGGTGCCTCCAGGTCTATCGGTATTGGGTGATCTGAACATGCTGGCCATTGCCGGCTTGGGTCACGGAGCTGTTGAGGCCCGTGCCGGACTGCACGATGTTGGCGCTGTTGTTGTTGCCGATCTGGTCGATGGCAGCGCTGTTGCTGCTGCCGCTCTGGCGGATCGACGCGCTGTTGCCATATCCCTGCTGGCTGATGCTGGCCATCAGGTCACTACCTTCTTGCAGGATGTACGCCTCTTGCGCGCCCCCGGCCTGGACGATGCGGCCCAGCAGGGCCTGGCCGTTCTGGTCGAGGGCGGCGCGGTTGCCCGTGCCTTGCTGCTCGATCACCGCTGCCTGGCCGGCGCCGACCGGTAACAGGCGGATGATCACCGGGTCGCCGAGGTCATTGCCGGCCGCAAGATCGGCGTTGTCCATCAGGTCCTCGGCCCAGCTGGCCTGGCCCGCCAGGGCCAGGCAGAGCAACAGTGGATACAGGCATTTCATGGCGTTCTCCCGCCTTCTACTGCACGACGACGTTGACGGTGCGTGTGGTCCCTGGGCTGGTGGTGATGGTCGCCGTCGGCGCGGCGGTCGGGATCACCGTGGTGCTGTTGCTGACCGCCAGGCGCCAGCGCCCGGTGACCGGTACGGTAGTGGTGCCCAGGGTTTGCACGCCGGTGGTAGTGGTGACACGTACGGTCACAACGTTGCCGGTGGTCACCGACGAGGTGCCGCTGATGTCCCAGTTGTACCGGTTGTTGGAGCGTGCCGTGACCGTGGCTGCGGTGACCGCAAAGGTCTCGGCGGCTGGGCGTGGCGACACGTTGACCGTGACGGTGCCGGCGTTGGACAGCGCCCCCAGCGAGTCACGCACCTGGTAGGTGAAGGTGGTGGTAAAGGCCGCCGTCACCGTGGCCGGTGGGGTGTAGGTCACCGTCGTGCCATCGGTGCTGACGGTGCCTCGGCCGGCAGCGGGTTGTGTGACGGCGGCAACGGTCAACGGCAGGTTGCCTTCCGGGTCGGTGTCGTTGGCCAGCACGTTGATGGTCAGCGGCACGCCCAGGGTGGCGACCGTTTCCGGGTTGGCCGTCGGCGCTTGGTTGGGGGCAACGTTGATGGTCACCGTGGCCGGTTCCGACTTCAGGCCTTTGGCATCCACCGCCCGGTAGTTGAAGGTGGCCACCAGCGGTTGCGTGGCACCGGCGGGTGGGGTGTAGGTGACCGAGGTGGTGCCGTTGAGCACGACGCCGCCAAGGCCGGTACCGGGTTGGGTCAGGTCGCTGATGGCCAGCGGTACGTTGCCGTCCGGGTCGCTGTCGTTCAGCAGCAGGTTGAGGGTCAGCGGGATGCCGACACTGGTGCTGCCGACATCCGCCTGGGCCAGCGGCGGTTGGTTGGCGGCCTCGACCGGCGCATTGCCGACCACGATCACCGGTTCCACATCGCTGCCGCCATGGGCCGACTTGACGGTGACAGTGGCCGGCGGCTGTGCCAGGTCATTCACGGTCAGGCTTTGCAACGTGCCCGATTTGGACATCCGGCCATAGCCTTGGGCGAGCATGTCGGGGATGGCCACTTCGTCGCTGGAGCGGGCCTCGATGAACAGGCGCTTGTTGGCCCAGTCGTAGCGTGCGGTGCTGACCTTGACCACGTCAGTCAGCTTGCTCGACAGTGCGGTCGGCTGGGTGCCGGCAGTGCTGTTGCTGGCAGTCACCACCACCACGGCGGGCGGCACGGCCTGGCCGAACTGCTGGCTGAAGAACAGCCCGTTGTTGTCTGTCAGCAGGTTGAACTGGCAAGGCGAAGGCGGCGTGCCGATCAGTGCCAGGCCATTGCGCATGCACAGACTAGCGTCATGCGGGGCCCTGGCGAACACCTCCACACGGGTGCCGGAGCCGTTGCGCGAGTAGGTGGCGCGCTCCAGGGTCACTGGCGTTTGCGCACGCTGGTCGAGCACCTTGCCAGACACCGTGAACAGCGACGTTTCGATGCGCCCGGGCGGGCCGTCGATACGGATGAAGTTGGTGTTGAACGGGCTGCCGACCACGGTCTCGGGCCTGTTCGGGTCACCAATGAAGGTGTCGGTGGCGCCGGTGTCTGGGTTGACCTCCAGGTACGGCCCGCCAGCGCCTCTTAGCCATGGGCCCAGCGCGCCGTTGAGCGCACCGGTGAAGTTACCAGGGGCACCGATGCCGATGTCACGGGTGATGTTGATCGCGCGCCGGCCAGGGGTGGTGACGTTGACCGTCTCGACACCGTAGGGGTGGGTAATGGTGTAGACACCGGCCCGGGGCACCGAGACGCGGATGCGGATGCGGGCAAAGCTCTGCTGGTCGCCATCCACCGGGTTTTCAGCGGCAAAGGCGGCCTCAAGGCCGGCGACATAAGCGTCCAGTTCATAACCGCTGTTGCCCACTGCCGGGATGGTGGCTTCGGCCAGGAACCAGAACATCTCGGGTGGCCAGTTGTCGGGGAACACCAGGGGCAAGGCGTCGTCGTAGATGCCCGGCTCCGGCAACAAGGTACACATGTAGGACGGTGCACCCGGCGCGCCGGCAACCCGCGAACTGGTGGCGCGTGACTGGCACAGCTCAAGCGACAGGTCGTTGCCGTCCTTGTACCACATCGGGTAGCCGCCGGTGGCGAAGGTGTAGGGCCCGGGGTCGACATCGGACAGCGCGGCGAAGGCAGCGCTGGTGACAGTGAGGGAGAAACCGGCGGCGAACAGCGCACGGCGTGGCCAAGTGTTCATGCTGCCTCCTTGAGGGCTGAGCCTTTGTCTGTTCATGGCACCAGCACCACGTCTTCGCTGTCGCTACCGCCATTGGCGCTGGTGACTTGCACTTTGGCCGGTGGGATGGGCGAAAGGGATGTGCTCAATGTCTTCACCGCGCCGTTACCACTGAGGTTGCCCAGCAACGTGCCGTTGCCAGTGTGGGCGGTGAGGGCGGGCGGGCTGGTTTCGTCACTGGTGCTGGCGACCAGCGTCAGTTGCCCGGTGGACAGGTGGTATTCAGCCTGGGTGATGGTCACCAAGTCGGTCAGTGGCAGGTTGGCCGTGGTCAGGCTGCTGGTCGGGATGGCCACGCTGTTGTCGGCGGTCAGTACCAGCGTGGTGGGCACATTCGGGTTGAGTACCGACTGGGCGTACCAGGCACCGGTGCCGTTGGCTTCGGTCAGGTTCAGGTTTGGTGTCTGGCTGGTCAGGGTGACGGCGGCCGGTGGCGGCGGGGCCATGACGAAGACATCTTGCTGGGCGTGCAGGTCGCCATTCTCGGTGCGCCGCGAGTAGGTGGTGCGCTGCGGCATCAGCGGCGTGGGCAGGGCAACATCGGAAAGCTTGCCCGAGATCGAGAACAGCTCGGTCCGCAGGTCGATGCCCCCCGGGCCTTCGATGCGCACAAAGTTGGTGTTGAACGGGCTGCCGGTCACACGCTCATCCAGGTTCGGGTCGCCGATGAAGCGCTCGCTGCCTTCGGTGTAGGGGCCATTGACGCTGCGCAGGAACGGCCCGACATCGCCTTTGAGTGCGCCGCTGAAGTCGCCAGCGCCAGCGATGCCAATGTCGCGGGTCATGTTGATCGCCCGGCGCCCACCGGCCGGTACGTCAAAGACTTCGACCCCGTAAGGATGGGTGACCACGTAGGTGCCTGCAGTCGGCACATCGACGCGAATACGCACCCGGGCGAAGCTGACCTGGTCGCCTTCGACGGGCTCTTCGGCGGCAAATGCTGCCTCGATGGCCGTGCCGTAGCTCAGGTCGATGCCCCGTGCAGCGTCGACGATGGCGGCGTCGGCGGTGAACCAGAAGGCTTCGTCAGGGAAGTTGGTGGGGAAGGCGATGGGTTGGGTGTCGTCGAACACGCCGGGGGTGGGTAGCAGTGTGCACATGTACGCCGGCGCGCCGGGAGCACCGGCGACCCTTGAACTCACCGCTTTGGTCAAGCACAGGTCGAGGGTGCGACCATGACTGTCCTGGTACCAGCCTGCAAAGTTGCCATTGGCAAGGTTGTAGGGGCCGGGGTCGACAGCGTTCAATGCAGCCTGTGCCGGGATCTGGAGCATGCCGGCGAAAATCGCCACTGCCAGCGGGTGGGGTATCGGTCGGAGCATGAGTCAATTCCTCCTGCAAACGGGCCCATGGACTTGGGGCGTCTGGGAGGAGATCGGCAATAGGCGTGCCAAACCGAAATAAATGACTCGCAGGCCTTGTACAACGGGGGATACGGCCGTTTCGTGGGTTTCTTTTACGGTGCTTGCCAATGGGCCCGGTACCCCCAGCATTGGGGAATTGGGTCGGTGGTTGCGACCCACTCGCTTGCCTGTGCGGCCCGCTTCTATGTCGGTGTTTTTGGTGATTTGGAAGTGCGTGGTTTCCGTGGTTTTTTCTCGGGGCGCTTGCCGGGTTTTAGCTGCCAACGGTCGGCATTGGCGAGTAGGCGTTCCTGGATGTCGGGCGGGTAGTCACTCAATGTGGTGGGTGGAGGCACTGGTTTGCCGGGCAAACCTGCCTCGCGAATCACCTTCGGCCAGCGCGGTCGCCAGCACAGCAGCAGGCTGACCCAGTGCGCGGTGCCGATGATGACGAAAGCGGGCCAGACCATGAGCAGGGCGAGTTTGAACAGCCAGCTGCTTTTGCGGAAGAAACGGCCGAGGCCTTCGAATTGGGCGCTGAATGCCTGGATGGGCGAGGGTAATTGGGTACTCAAACGGGGGCGGGGGACAGCGTGTGGGCCTTCTTCCATGTAGCGGCGGATGAACTCCCATTCGTCACGGAGCTCGCTGCCGCCTTGGCCTTGCTTGCCGAGTAGGGCCATTTCCATGTGGGGCAGGCCGGTACGGCTGGGGTGCCAGACCAGGCCTAGTCTCATGCCTACGCTGAGTGAGTCGTCCTCAGGGTAGATGCCTGTACTTCCGGTTGTTTTCCAAGGGAACGTTACGATGCCGCCGCAATAACTTGGCCGATGGAGGTGGACTTGCTGGGTTTTTCGATTGAAGCGAATAAGCAAATGGCGACTGGTCAAAATTTCCAGTCTGGTTAGACGAACGCCATACTTCGAGTATAAGTAAATTATGGTCACAGAAGCGGATGACATTATAAGGGTGGTGAGTATCGTAATTGGGGAGCGGGTTTCATGGTCGGTTATGTCTAACCATATGAAACCAATGGTGATGATTATTGAGATAAGGGCGGCCGGAGCAATCCCGCCGAGAGTTGCGAGCGTAATGAGGCCGCGCTTTTCTTCAGATCCTCCACAGCGCATTTCTAGAAATATTTCGTTAAAAGCAAAAACTGGGCCTCTTGCTTGAGGCCTTTCGCTGACGGTTTGGAAGTGTAACTCTTCCTCTAAGTCACTCTGATAGAAGTCTTTATTGGCGTGGATCTCTGCCGGAGTCATCTCTAGTTCGAGCGATTTGCGTGCCGATTCTGATTGGGTTGCCATCCGCCAGAATCCCCATTCGATCAAATACATTATGAGGCCTCGCTGAATGCAGAGTATAAAGCTTTCAGTTCTTCTTGTTCGTCATATCGATTTGCGCTTTTTCCCATGCGAAAACTACTGCGCTTGCACCACTTTTCCAAACTGTCATCTTCAAATATATAGATCAATATCGTTAGGACTAAGCCTATCCAAAAGGTGCCTAGAACTAAACGGGCGAGTATTAGGCGGGCAGCTTGCGTTCCGAGGTGGTTGGCAAGCGTTCCTGCGGATCTGGCTAGCATCCTTGAGACCTTAGTTTTGGCGTTAAGGGATAAATGGTCAAAGAGTGGTTTTGCTATTGCAATTGCCGTTCCCAATTCCGCCAGTGAAAGTGTGACAGTCGCCGCTGCTCGTACAAAGTAAGTAGCAGCCAAGAGTCTGGACTTTTTTCTGATCTGTCCCCTAGGTCCATCCAGACTGCTCTTAAAATGCTCAACCGCATCTACAAAATCCCACCACGCCAGCATCCCCCCGCCGATACTGGCCAAACTACCCCCCCAAAGCTTCAACCTCCCCAAGCTCGCCGCCGCCCCTCTCCCAGTCACACTATTCGCGCCATACCGCGTCACCACCTGGTCCACATAACTGGCGCCAATCTCGAAGCCCGCCGCAGCCGTAGTCATGGCCGCTGCAAAGAGTTCGGTCTTCACCCGTCCATCACTGTCTGGCAGTTCGCGTGCCTTGAAGGCCATCAGCATGCCTTCGAGCAAACACACCAAGCCTGCAGCACGCACCTTGTAGAAGTCGCTGTTGTTGGCCTGCATCAGGCCTTCGGCCCAGGCCTGGTCCAGATAGCGTGCAACCTGGGCACCACTGCGCTGTGGGTTCAAGGGCTGCCCGCTGCGAGCCGCTTCGCCCAGGCGTATGTCGACGGCCGTTTCATGTACCGAGGCGAACAATGTCAGGCGCAGGCCATGGTGCAGCGCGCGGTCCACACTGCTGGGTGCCCCGGTACGCAGCACTTGGCGCCCCAGCGCGACGTACCAGGCATACAAGCCGATGCTGGCGGTACTGTTTCTGCTTTGTAGCTCCTCGTACAGCGTGTTGATGCGCCCGAAGGCATTCGCCGCGATGTGCGCCTGCCGGGCGAGCGACTCACGCAACGTGAAAGAGGTCTCTGAGGCCGGCTCGGCCTTGGCCGCTTCCAGAAGCGCGGCAAGCGCTTCGCGGATGTCATCCTGGTTGTAGCTGATGCCGCGCATTGCCAGATTGCTCCGATGCGCCACATCGCTGCGCCACCAGTGGTCCAGTACCGTCGCGCCCCACTCGCTGAGCTCCATGCCGATTACGCACTGGCCGGTTTGCTCGGCAAAGGCCAAGCCATTGATCAGGTCGGCATTGTCGTAACGGTCCAGGGCCTGCAGCAGGCGTTCGCTGAGGAGCCATCGGGTATGGTCCTTGGCGCGGTCTTCTGCAGCTTGCTGGGCTTGTTGCATCGCTTGCTCGAAGCCTGCGAGCTGATCGTGCATGGCTTGGCGGTCGACCAGTTGGCCGTACTTCTGGTCGAACTTGTTGCTGAATTCGCCAGCATCCTGGCGGGCCTGAACCTTGGCCCGGACTTCGCGTTCGTACTGCGCCAGATGAGGTTTCATCCGTGCGTCATGTGCATCGGCCTGCTGGCGAGCGTGGTCGGTAAACCCATAGAAGTCCACAGGCGTCACCGGCTGCTTGCGCACGGCCTCGGCCATGACCTCACGCTTGACGATGCGCTCGGCCATCATCTGCGGGTAGAGCTTCTCGATTTCCAGAAACGACTGCGCAACAAGCAGTTTGCGCTCATTGTCCACGCCGGGTTCCACAACGCGCTGTAGCCAGTGGGTCTTCACCTCGTCGACGGCTGCATTGCGCCAGGCATTGAGCTCTTGGGTAATGCCGAGGGCATCCTCGATCACGATAGCGGCGCCGCGCGGCTTGGTTTGATTCATGGGCGGTGCCAGGGCTTGCCGTGAAGCGTGCGGGGACACGATCTGAGCGTTGTTGAACGGCTGCAGGTCGAGCAGGGCCTGCAGGTCTGCGTCGTCCTGGGCCTTGAAGTCGGCTACCCAGTTCAGTTGGTCGTGCTTGAGCACGTGGGGCTGTGGCGGCGCGTCAGAGGGTTGAATGAACCCTGCGATATCGATCGCGGGCAGGCTGCTGCGGTACTCGTCTTCGAGCAGGCGGTAGTTGTCGAGCATGCGCGGCGTGAGCGGGGAGGGGCTGAACAACGGGCGCAGTTCCTGGATGTCGTCCAAGTCGTAGAGCGTGATGGTCCAGCCGAAGGCGCGGATGATGTCCTCCAGGTTGCCTGCGCTAGGGGCAGGCTCCCATGGGGCGTCGGCGCTGATGTACAACAGTGAGCCATTCGGCGCCACGCGGTACTGGCTGTGCCATTCGTGCGCCGGTGCGCTGTGGCGTTTGATCAGCAGGTAAAGAAAGCCTTCGCGCAGCGGGCGGATGGCGTAGCTGGAGTGGGTCAGCGCAGCCACCTCCTGAAAGGGGCTGAGGTAGCCCGGCAACTTGGGCAAGCGGGCGCGTTGTGCCGGGTTTCCGCCAACGGCGGCATAGCGCAAGGGCAGCAGTTCGAAGCGGCGGGTGCAGTCGGCGACGGGGCTGTTGCGTAGCGCGGGGCGGTAGCCGGTTGTGATACGTCTGCACAGGTCGAGCGTGTCGGTGAGCGAATCCATGGGCGTGTGTTTTAGTCCTTTATGCGCAGGCGTCGCTGCACGTTGTCTATAAGGGCGGTGTGCTGTTCGCGGGTGGCGATGATTGCCTCCTGCCAGGCTGGTGAGGTGTTGAGCTGATCACCGTCGCGAGCCATCATCAGTACATAGGTGATGAGGTCCTCCTCACGGGCCAGGCCTTGCTCGCGTGCCTGGTCGAGGTAATGCTGGATCAGGCCGACGCGCGTGCCGTGGCAGTCACCCGTCAAGGCTGGGCAGTGCTGAGTGTCCTTCAGTACCTCGGCAAGCTGGTAGCTCAGCGGGTCGCCGGCCAATGCTGCCCAGCAATCTTCGTCCAGCGTGATCGGCGTGACGTGCGCAGCGTGAGGTTGATCGCCGCCCGCTATTTGCAACCACAGCGTTTTGTGTGGATGTGCAACAGGTGCCCACCAGTGATAGATGGGCGCCAACCATTCGCTCACCCCAGGCAAGTGACGGTGGCTATCGAGCGCTTGCAGTGCAGCAGCGGTGTGGTAACGCAGAAGGTACGAATGGCCATCTGCGCCTGTGACGATGTTGGCCTGGCTCAAATGCAGCGCGAGTTCGGCAGGTGGCAATGCGCTGATTATCCAGCCACATACCGCGCCCTCTGCACCTTGTTCGAGCTGCCATTTAAAGTCGTACTGGGCTGAAACATCGGAGCCGGGACGCGAGCCGAACAGCCAGGGGCCCACTGCCCGCAAATTGCTGAATTGGGCTTGCTGTAACAGTGGCCAGCAGCGCTGCGAGTAATACGCGAGCAGGTCTTCCCGAGCCTTGGGTGAAAGATCGGCCATTTCCACAACCGCGCTCAGGCGGTACCGGTCGGATACTCGCAGGGCCTTGACCAGTGCTCTAACGAATGGGCTGGGCATCAGTGTGCTCCCGCCATACGGATCATGGTGTGGCCGTTTGTGATCGCTTTCAGCAAACAACTGAGGCAAATGGGCTCGCCGGGCTCAGGAATGCCAGCGGTCGAGGTTGTGCGTTGGCTGCCCTTTGCCTGCTGGTGGATCGGCCCTTTAAAGGCCACTGCCACACCGTCCAGCGTCACACCGGCCCCATCGATTCGCAGCAGCCCGCCTGGGCTCCGGATCGTCAGGCTCTCGCTGACCTGTATGTCATAAACCTTGGTGGTGTGCCGGATGGCTTCGCCGGTCTGCAACAGGTGATGACCGCCCACCACCTGTTCGAGGTGGCCACCAATGTCTACCGTGTGGTTGGCTTTGGTAATGTCCTGGCGCTGGTTGCCAACCGTCTCGATGCGGTCCTGGCCGGTGACGATTGTGTGCGTCCGGCCAATCTTCAAGCTGTTGTCATTGCCGATGTCGTGAATCCGGTCTTGGCCGATGCTGACGGACTCGTCCCGGCCGACGTCTTCCCGGCGGTCCTGGCCAACCGAAACCGTTTCGTCACGTTCGACCCGTTCGGCGCGATCGTTGCCGACCTGCGTCGTTTCGTTATGCTTTACAACGTTGTTCTGGTCCCTTTCTGCATGGATGAACACCTCCTGGCGACCCAGTTCGTCCTCGAAACGCAGTTCGTTGAAGCCATCGCCCTTGTGGGTCTGGCTCTTGATGGTCATGCGCGTCTTGTGCTCGGGCAGGTCGTACGGGGGCAGCTGATTGCCGCAGTAGGTGCGGCCGGTGATCATCGGCTGGTCCGGGTCGGCGTTGACGTACTGGATGATCACGTCCTGGCCAATACGCGGGATGGCCATCGAGCCCCAGCTGCCACCGGCCCAGCCTTGCGACACCCGCACCCAGCAGGAGCTGAATTCATTGTTTTCGCTCTCCCTGTCCCAAGGGAAGCTGACCTTGACCCGGCCCCATTGGTCGCAATAAATCTCCTCGCCAATTGGACCGACGACGGTGGCCATGTGCGGGCCGTCGATGCGTGGCTTGGCCAACGGCGCCGGGCGCCATTCGGCTTTGCCTAGCACCAGCACGGCGTCTTGCGTGTAGCGCGTGCCTTGCCTGGCGCTGGCGGCTTCTTCCTGCAGGCTGGTGAACTGGGTACCTTCGTGGTGCACGTTGACCACACGCCAGTGATCGTTCAAGTCTGGCCGTGGGTGCCCGATCAGGGTGAAGCTCAGCCCCGGCTGCAGGCGCATGTCATCGCCTTGCACTTCGGCAATGCGGGCATCATGGCGCAGCGCGGTGATCCGGGTGGCGGTGAAGGGCACGCCGACCGCATCACGCTTGTAGCGGCCGGGGTAGTCGAAGCGCTCGTACGCGGTGGATTGGTGCGTCAGGCCACTCGCGTCTGCGCGGTGTTCCTGGCGGTATTCGGGGTTGGTGAACGTATAGTCGCGTTGCACCTGTCGTGCAGTGCGCACCTGCTCGCTATAGCGTAGGCGGCGTAGACAAGGCTTTGCCTGAGCGCCCCCACTATTGGCGTGGTACAGCACTAAGTTGGGGTCGATGTCATCGTCATCACCGGTCTTGTTGCCACCCTGGCTGATCTGACCCAGCGAAAGCAACCGATCAGTAATGACCAGCATGTGGTGTTTGGGTGTGTGCTCGAAGCGGTAGATAAAGCCTTCTTCGGCCGCCAGGCGGGCGATGAAGTCCAGGTCGGTTTCACCGGCCTGCACGCAGAACTCCCGTACCGCATGGTCACCGCAGCTGTGCAGCTCAAAATGAAGGATGCCTTGGCGCTTGAGCATGAGCTCAAGAATCTGCGGGGCGGTTTTGTTCTGGAAGATGCGCCAGTTCGAGCGCAGCCCGGCACGCGCCAGCGTGGGTTCGACCAAGGCGCGGTAACGCGTACGGTGAATGCTTGTCTCACCTTGGCTGAAGGTGCTGACCAGGCCGTGTACGTAGCGCAGTGGCTGGTCTCCCCGCCAGAGGGTGAACAGCACCGGTTTGTCGAGCAGCTGGCCAAAATCGACATCGTCTTGGAAACTGACCAGCTCCAGGTTTAACTGGAAGGGTGTGCTGATCGCTTCGTCGAGCTCGAACGAAACCACTTCAAACTCAACCTGGCCAACCAGCGGCTGGAAGGTGAAGCGCAAATCGGATTGGCTAGGCATGTGGATTCCCCCAAAAGTGCCTGAGTACGGTCATGACGAGCACTTGCTCGCTACTGCTGCAAGATGACGTTGAGCGACTCGAGAACTTCGGCGGGGATGACGGAGAGTACCTGCGGGCTCCAGGGTATTGCCGACAGCTTGCGCAGTGGGGGGGCTTTCAGGTGGTGGACGGCTATGCGACGGCTGCTCCCCACGCGCGTCTTCAAGCAGGATTGGCTGGTTGGTGGGCACTGTTTTACCAGTGCCATCGGGCTCACTGAACATTCCTGGTCCTCGTGTTTGGGCAGGCAGCGTATGCACTGGGCATGGGCCGACCGTGTGGCCAGACGCAAGCATTTAGCTGATGCCTGAACACTAACGAGGAATCAATTCATGGGTGAGTACTGAGCGTCCTATAAACGTGTAGGAAAGTTCGATTTCTATTCTGTTAAGAAACAATTGGTTGCAGGTAAACAAGGCGAACGGTGTGTTCAAGCATCTCGATTCGGCTCTTGCTCGGCGCAAAGCTGGCCTTGCAAGGGTAGTGAGCTGATCGAATGAACTGGGGAACAATGCCTTGCAGGGCTGTGATTTGGCGCCTGCAAGGCCAGGCGGCCGTAGAACAGCAAGGCAGTGGCCCAGGTGGTGAACCAGACGAACAGCCCTGCCCAGAAGGTGTGGGACATGTAGTGCCAGCCTTGCAGCACGCGGGTGGTGCCGTAGACGAACCCCAGCAACAGGATCGCCACCAGCAGCTTGCGCGCATGCATCCAGCGGTGGCGTAGCGCCACGAAGTACAGGGCCAGCAAGGTGAATCCACTGGACGCATGACCGCCTGGCCAGCATCGGCCATCGCCGGCCTTGTCCAGCCAGGTGAAGTGCTCGAACCACTCGACCCGCGCCTGCTGGCCGCCGTACAGCGTCGTTTCCACCGGGCAGTACACGCTGGTATGGCTTTTCAGGTAATGGATGACGGTGGTGCACAGCGCGAAGGCGACCACTACGAACAACAAGTCGCGACGGTGGTGGGTGGTGAAGCGCAATACCGGCGCGATTCGGGCGGTTTCCAGCCACCGCGTAAGGCCCCATTGCGGGTGATTGGCCAGGCGCGGCCAGGCGAACGACAGCAGCGAGCCGATTACGGCCAGTTCACCGGTCCAGTTCGGTAATACCCGTGGCCACTTGTGGGTGACCTTTTCGAACCATTGATTGTGCAACAGCGGAAATTGACCGGTGGCCGGGTCGATCAGCAGGTTGCTGATCCAGCGGTCGAGTTCGGTCAGGTCGAAGGCGACGAAGACGATGCCCGCCAGCAGCAGCGGTAGCAGCAGGTTGTTGCGGTAGAAGGCGGCGCGTGAAGGTACAGGCATGGTCAGATTTCCCGGGCATCAGCGAGTTTGCGCCACTGGCTGGCATCCATCTGGCCCAGCACCCGGGCCTTACCATCGTCGCCCTGGGTGATGAACAGCGCGCTGGCATAGCGGTTGGAATCCGCGTCAGTGTCGACGTTGAGCTGGCGTTCCACCTGCTCCAGGCAGCCACTGTGGCTGACCAGCACCAGGTTGCGGCCGGGTTGCTTATGGGCGAAGGCATTGCTGGCGAAGGTGTGGTCACACTGGTTGAGCCAGTCCTGGGTGGTGATGGCTTTGCCGAACATGAACTGCGCGGTCTGCCGAGTGCGCACTTCCGGGCTGGCCCACACATCGGCGCTGCGCAGGCCAAGGCGTTGCAGGCCTTGGCCGACGTCGGCGGCTACCCGGCTGCCCGCCAAGGTAATACCGGTGGGGTCGTCCAGGCAGGCACCGCGTGAGCGGTCGCAGCGTTCGGCGTGACGAATTACCACAATGACTGAGCCCTTGGACCAGGCGCTGTGCAAGCCACTGCTGTGCAACGTATGCGGGTTGCCAAGGTCTGCAAGGGCAGGGCGTGCGGCAGCCCATGCAGCGAGAGCCACCAGCGCAACCGATACACACATCGCCACCAGCAGCGCTTTGGCGCGGGGCAATCGGTAGTGCCGGGCGAGCTTAAGGGCCGGCGGGGTGTCGATGACGCCATGCAGCATGCTGTCACTCCAGTGAGCGCGAACAACGGACCGGAACCGGTGGCTCGGATCCTTTGAGAGTGCGCGCACTTTAGGTAGCAGGATGTCGCCAGAGGGTGAGGCTGATGTGAAAAATACCTTATCCGCGATGTTGGGCATTATTGCTGAAGGCCAACAATGTCAAGAATGAAACCGGTTTCAAAACATTTCTGAACGCGCTAGATTATTCGGCTGTCTTCTACACGCGCCCGCTTGCGCGAGTACCCCATTGAAAAATCAGATGGCGCAAACCAAGGCCGCCCCTACCGCTGATGAGGATTTGAAATGCCTAAGCATGCCCCAGACAATCCGCGCCGGGAATTCCTGCGCTAGACCTTGACCTTGATACCGGTCGCCACCGTGGCCAGCACCGGGCTGGGCCTGGGTGCCAGCCAACTGTTGGCCGAACCTGTGCGTGAGCCTAAGGTGCCTGTCGCTGCGCCGGCGGGCGATTATCAGCCAACCTTTTTCACCGCCGAAGAATGGGCCTTCGTGCAAGCCGCCGTGGCCCGCATCATCCCTGCGGACGAACTGGGCCCCGGTGCGCTCGAAGCCGGTGCCGCCGAGTTCATCGACCGCCAGATGAATACCCCCTATGCCACTGGCGCCCAGTGGTACATGCAGGGGCCGTTCAACGCCGACGCCCCACCAGAATTGGGCTACCAGCTGCAACTCAGCCCGCAACAAATCTACCGACTGGGCATCGCTGCCGTGGACGGCTGGTGCAAAGCCAACTCGGGCCAAGTGTTTGCTGTGCAAGATAGCGCTACCCGAGACCGCATTCTCGCCAAGGTCGAAGCCGGTGAGCTGGTGTTCGACGCGCTGCCGGCCAAGCTGTTTTTCAGCTTGCTGGTACAGAACACCCGCGAGGGATTCTTCTGCGACCCGATTCACGGTGGCAACAAAGGCATGGTGGGCTGGACCCAGATCGGCTTCCCCGGTGCACGGGCAGACTTCATGGACTGGGTCGAGCGCAACGAGCCTTACCCGTTCCCGGCAGTGTCGATCCGCGGCGAGAGGGCCTGAAGCATGGCGAATGTGTTGAAGAAAGTAGACGCCGTGATCGTGGGCTTCGGCTGGGCCGGCGCGATCATGGCCAAGGAATTGACCGAGGCGGGGCTGCAGGTGGTCGCCCTGGAGCGCGGGCCAATGCAGGACACCTACCCTGAGGGCAGCTACCCGCAGGTGATCGATGAGCTGACCTACAGCGTGCGCAAGAAGCTGTTCGTCGATGTGTCGAAAGAGACCGTCACTATCCGTCACAGCGTCAACGACGTTGCGCTGCCCAACCGTCAGTTGGGCGCCTTCTTGCCAGGCAAGGGCGTGGGCGGTGCGGGCTTGCATTGGTCCGGCGTGCATTTTCGGGTAGACCCGATCGAGCTGCGCATGCGCAGCCATTACGAAGAACGCTACGGCAAGGCGTTCATCCCTGAAGGCATGACCATCCAGGACTTCGGCGTCACCTACCAAGAGCTTGAGCCGTACTTCGATTTTGCCGAGAAGGTGTTCGGCACCTCGGGCCAGGCCTGGACCGTCAACGGCGCGGTGGTCGGTGAAGGGAAGGGCGGCAACCCCTATGCGCCTGATCGCTCCAACCCGTTCCCGCTGCCCGCACAAAAAAATGTGGTGTCGGCAAAACTGTTCGAGAAGGCCGCCACCAGCCTCGGCTACAAGCCGTACAACCTGCCTTCGGCCAACACGTCGGGCCCTTACACCAACCCGTACGGCGCGCAGATGGGGCCGTGCAACTTCTGCGGCTTCTGCAGCGGCTACGTGTGCTACATGTACTCCAAAGCCTCGCCCAACGTGAACATCCTGCCCGCGCTGCGCCAGGTGCCGAACTTCGAGCTGCGCGCCAATGCCCATGTGCTGCGCGTGAACCTGGATGACAGCAAGCGCAAAGCCACGGGCGTGACCTACATCGACGCCCAAGGCCGGGAGGTGGAGCAACCGGCGGATCTGGTGATTCTCGCAGCCTTCCAGTTCAACAACGTGCGCCTGATGCTGCTGTCCGGCATCGGCAAGCCTTATGACCCGGTCAAGAACGAAGGCGTTGTCGGGCGCAACTTCGCGTACCAGAACATGGGCACGGTCAAGGCGTTCTTCGACAAGGACACCTACACCAACAACTTCATCGGTGCTGGCGGTAACGGCATTGCGATCGATGATTTCAACGCTGACAACTTCGATCACGGCCCGCACGGTTTTGTCGGTGGTTCACCCATGTGGGTCAACCAGGCGGGCAGCCGCCCAATCGCCGGTATCGCCAACCCGCCCGGCACCCCCACCTGGGGCAGCGCCTGGAAGAAGGCCACAGCCGACTACTACACCCACCAGGTTTCGATGGACGCGCATGGCGCGCACCAGTCGTACCGTGCCAACTACCTGGACCTGGACCCGACCTACCGGGACGCCTTTGGCCAACCGTTGCTGCGCATGACCTTCGACTGGCAGGAAAACGACATCAAGATGAACCAGTTCATGGTCGACAAGCTCAGCAAGATCGCCCAGGCGATGAACCCGAAGTCCATTGCTGTGTTGGGCAAAAAGGTCAAGGAACACTTCAACACTGCCAGCTACCAGACCACCCACCTCAACGGTGGCGCAATCATGGGCACTGACCCCAAGACCAGTGCGCTTAACCGCTATCTGCAGAGCTGGGACGTCCATAACGTTTTCGTCCCAGGGGCGTCGGCATTCCCGCAGGGGTTGGGTTACAACCCGACCGGTTTGGTCGCGGCATTGACGTACTGGTCTGCACGGGCGATCCGTGAGCAGTACCTGAAAAACCCTGGCCCACTGGTTCAGGCTTGAGGAGCGATGAGCATGAAGACACTGTTGATCGCCACCATCCTGTGCGGTGCAAGCCTTTCAGCCCAGGCTGACAGCGCGCTGGTCAAGCAAGGCGAGTACCTGGCGCGCGCGGGCGACTGCGTGGCCTGCCACACGGCCAAGGGCGGCAAGCCATTCGCCGGCGGGCTGCCCATGGAAACCCCCATCGGCACGGTGTACTCGACCAATATCACCCCTGATGCCAGCGGCATCGGCAACTACAGCTTCGAAGACTTCGACCAGGCCGTGCGCCATGGCGTCGGCAAGGACGGCAGCACGCTGTACCCGGCCATGCCGTATCCCTCGTATGCACGCGTCAGCGATGACGACATGCGCGCGTTGTATGCCTACTTCATGCAGGGCGTCGAGCCGGTGGCGCAGCCGAACAAGGCGACGGACATCCCCTGGCCGTTGAGCATGCGCTGGCCGTTGGCGATCTGGCGGGGGTTGTTCGCGCCGCAGGTGAAGGCCTGGCAGGCCTCGGCTGCCACCGACCCGGTCGTCAACCGCGGTGCTTATCTGGTCGAAGGGCTGGGGCACTGTGGCGCATGCCATACCCCGCGCGCCCTGACCATGCAGGAAAAGGCACTGAGCCCGCAGGATGGCGAGCAGTTTCTGGCAGGCAGCGCCCCGCTTGAAGGCTGGATTGCCAAGAGCCTGCGCGGTGATCACAAGGATGGCCTGGGCTGCTGGAGCGAAGCGCAGCTGGTGCAGTTTCTCAAGACCGGCCGAAGCGACCGCAGTGCGGTGTTCGGTGGCATGAGCGATGTGGTCGAGCACAGCATGCAGTACATGAGCGAGGCTGACCTGACGGCCATTGCCCGGTACCTGAAAACGCTGCCGCCCAGCAACCCCGATGACCAGCCGCATGCGTATGACAAGCAGGTCGCCGAGGCGCTGTGGAACGGCGATGACAGCAAGCGCGGGGCGTCGGTATACATCGACAACTGCGCGGCGTGCCACCGCACCGATGGCCATGGCTATAGCCGCGTGTTCCCGGCACTGGCTGGTAACCCGGTGGTGCAGACTGCTGATGCCACCTCGCTTATCCATGTGGTGCTGGCCGGTGGCACGGTGCCTGCGACGCACACCGCCCCATCGAACTTCACCATGCCGGCGTTTGGCTGGCGCCTGAGCGATCAGGAGGTCGCTGATGTGGTGAGCTTCATTCGTACCAGCTGGGGCAACCAGGGCGGGGCGGTGAAGGCGGGCGATGTCGCCAAGCTGCGCACGGATGACCTGAAACACACCTCTGGGGATGACCTTGGGCAGGTGACGACCCACTAGTACTGCGCAAAATTCAGAGCTTGCACGCCCCCTGTAGGAGCAGCCTTGTGCTGCGAAGAGGCCGGTCCAGACCACAGAAATTCGTGGCGGGTACCGGCCTCTTCGCAGCACAAGGCTGCTCCTACCTTCGCGGCAGCTGGGGTGAGGCGGGCGATGTCGTGGAACACACCTCTGGGGACGACCTTGGGCAGGTAACGACCCACTAGTACTGCGCAAAATTCAGAGCTTGCACGCCCCCTGTAAGAGCAGCCTTGTGCTGCGAAGAGGCCGGTACAGACCACAGAAATTCGTGGCGGGTACTGGCCTCTTCGCAGCACAAGGCTGCTCCTACCTTCGCGCCAGCTGGGGTGAAGCGGGCGATGTCGTGAAACACACCTCTGGGGATGTCCTTGGGCAGGTAACGAGCCACTTTTACTGCGCAAAATTCAGAGCTTGCACGCCCCCCTGTAGGAGCAGCCTTGTGCTGCGAAGAGGCCGGTCCAGACCACAGAAATTCGTGGCGGGTACTGGCCTCTTCGCAGCACAAGGCTGCTCCTACCGGGAATGTGTAAACTTGCCGACGAACGGTAGGTGACGAAACGCGCCGGTTTTGGTGTATTGAAACCGGTTTCATAGCCTGTCACCGACAATAATCACAAGGGACACCCATGACCGATATGCCTGCCAATGCCCGCGAGCGGGTGACCATCAGCGAAGTGGCCCGTGTGGCCGGTGTGTCCAAGGCCACTGTCTCGCGCTACATCGGTGGCGATCGCCAGTTGCTGGCCGAGGCGACCGCCAAGCGCCTGGAAGAAGTCATCGAGCGCCTCGGCTATCGCCCCAACCAAATGGCCCGGGGCCTCAAACGCGGCCAGACCCGGCTGATCGGCATGCTGGTGGCAGACATCCTCAACCCCTACTCGGTGGCGGTGATGCACGGCGTCGAAACCGCCTGCCGCCAACACGGCTACAGCCTGGTGGTGTGCAACACCAACCGCGACGACGATCAAGAGCGCCATCACCTGGTGGCCCTGCAGTCCTACAACGTCGAGGGCCTGATCGTGAACACCCTCGGCCATCATCCCGGCGAACTGCTGAACCTGCAGCGCGACATGCCCATGGTGCTGGTGGACCGCCAACTGCCTGAACTCAATGTCGACCTGGTCGGCCTGGACAATGCCGACGCCGTCGAGCAAGCCCTGGATCACCTGCAGGCGCAAGGCTACCGCGACATTCTGGCGGTAACCGAACCGCTCGATGGCACCAGCTCGCGCCAAGAGCGGGTACAGGCATTTGGCGCTTCCATCAACCGGCGCCCGGGCATGCGTCAACAGGTGCTGGAAGTCAGCCCCGACCTTCACGCCGGCCTGGCTTCATTTCTTTCGGCCAGCGGTCATGGCCCTCAAGCAATCTTCACCTTCAACGGTGTGGCGACGCTGGCCGTCACCCGAACCCTGCACGACGCCGGCTGCGGCTTGTTCGACGACGTCGGCCTGATCGCCCTCGACGAACTGGACTGGTACCCCTTGGTCGGCAGCGGCATCACGGCATTGGCCCAACCCACCGAGCGCATCGGCGTGGCGGCATTCGAGTGCCTGCTGGGCCGCCTGCGCGGCGAACGCGGGGCGCCACGGCGCATCGACTTCAAGGCCGACCTGATCATCCGAGGTTCAACCCACTCACGCGACTGAACGAAAGGCACGTTGCGGCTTGACGTGCATAAAAATGAAACCGGTTTCATAAGGACAATAACAATGCGCTCGAACCCCGTTTCCATCAGCCTCTCCAGCTACGGTGCCAGCTTGGTACGGCAGCGCGGACAGGCGCATTTTCTGGACATGCTGGCCGCTGCCGGCGTAACCCGTGTCGAATTTCGTGAAGAGCTGTTCGAAAGCGCGCCGGACACCGCCGCGCTGGCCGCCGCCGTCACCGCGTTGCGGCTCGAATGCCTGTATTCCACGCCCCTTGAACTGTGGACGGCGCAGGGTCTGCCAGACCCACGCCTGACGCAGAAACTGGCGCTGGCCCGCGCGATGGGCGCGGTGGCCCTGAAGGTATCGCTGGGGCGTTTCGATGACACCTGCGATGTGGCGGCCTTACGCTCGCTGTTGCCTGACGATGGCCCCCAGCTGTTGGTCGAGAACGACCAGACCGAGCAAGGCGGGCGCATCGCGCCGCTGCTCACGTTCTTCCAGCGCGCCGATGACCTTGGGCTGGCGCTGGGCATGACGTTCGACATCGGTAACTGGCAATGGCAGGGCGAGCCTGTGCAGCAAGCGGCTCGCCAACTGGGGCATTGGGTGCGCTATGTGCACTGCAAGGCGGTCGAGCGCCAGCCCGCTGGGCGACTGGTTGCCGTGCCGCCGCAGGCTGACGATCTGCAAGCGTGGGATGCCTTGCTGGCCGCGTTCACGCCCGGCGTGGTGCGTGCCGTGGAATACCCGCTGGCCGCCGACGACTTGCTCACACTGACCCGTGCCCAGGTAGTGGCGCTGTCTGCGCTGGGCCTGGCCGAGGAGGTCAGCCATGCATGAGCATGACGTGCTGTGCTTCGGCGAAACCATGGCCATGTTCGTCGCCGAGCAGGTGGGGGACCTGGCGCATGTCGGGCAGTTCGGCAAACGCATCGCCGGTGCCGACAGCAACGTTGCCATCGGCCTGTCGCGGCTGGGCTTCAAGGTCCGCTGGCTGAGCCGGGTGGGCGACGACTCCCTGGGGCGCTTTGTCCTCGACAGCTTGCGGCGGGAAGGCCTGGACTGCAGCGACGTTGAAGTCGACCCGCAACACCCCACCGGTTTTCAGCTCAAAGCCCGCTGCGATGATGGCAGTGACCCGGCAGTGGAATACTTTCGCAGCCATTCAGCGGCGCGCCGTTTGTCCCCGGCATTGATCCGCCCACATTGGCTGCAGGCCCGCCACCTGCATGCCACCGGCATCCCGCTGGCGCTTTCAGCCGAGTGCAGGGCCTTGTCGCATGCATTGGTGGATGGCATGCGCGCTGCCGGGCGCAGCATTTCCTTTGACCCTAACCTGCGCCCATCGCTGTGGCCGGACCGCACGCACATGATCCACGAGATCAACGCCCTGGCAGTCAAGGCTGACTGGGTACTGCCGGGACTTGAAGAAGGCCGCCTGCTGACCGGCCAGCACGCACCGGCGGACATCGCCGCGTTCTACCTCGACAAAGGGGTGGAACTGGTGGTGATCAAGCTGGGGGACGAAGGCGCGTACTTTCGCACCGCCAAAGGCGATGGCCAGGTAGCCCCGGTGCCGGTGGCCAAGGTGGTGGACACCGTCGGTGCGGGTGACGCCTTTGCTGTCGGTGTGCTCAGTGCGCTACTCGAAGGCCGTGAACTGCCCGAGGCGGTGGCGCGTGGCAACTGGTGTGGCAGCCGCGCCGTGCAGTCGCGCGGCGACATGGAAGGTTTGCCGCTGCGTCACGAACTCGAAACCCATGACCTGCGCATAAGCGCCTGAACGCCTGGCCCCTACCTGTTGCGACAAAAACAAAAAGCTCAGGAGTACACATGATGCAAACGACAAGTCTCGCGCGTCGCCGTTGGTGGTACATCATCCCAATCGTGTTCATCACCTACAGCCTGGCCTACCTGGACCGTGCCAACTATGGGTTCGCGGCAGCGTCCGGCATGGCCGACGACCTTAAAATCACCCCGGTGCTGTCGTCGTTGCTGGGGGCGCTGTTTTTCCTTGGTTACTTTTTCTTCCAGGTACCTGGGGCCATCTACGCCGAAAAACGCAGCGTCAAGAAGCTGATCTTCGTCAGCCTGATCCTCTGGGGCGGCCTGGCCACGCTGACCGGCATGATCAGCAATGTGTACATGCTGATCGGCATCCGCTTCCTGCTTGGCGTGGTCGAAGCCGCGGTGATGCCGGCGATGCTGGTGTACCTCTGCCATTGGTTCACCCGCGCCGAACGGTCCCGGGCCAACACCTTCCTGATGCTCGGCAACCCGGTGACCATCCTGTGGATGTCGGTGGTGTCGGGCTACCTCATCAAGCACTACGACTGGCGCTGGATGTTCATCATCGAAGGCCTGCCTGCGGTGATCTGGGCGTTCTTCTGGTGGCGCCTGGTGGACGACCGGCCGGCTCAGGTCAAGTGGCTTAGCGAGCAGGAAAAGACCGATCTGGAAAACGCCCTGGCAGCAGAACAGCAGGGCATCAAACCGGTGAAGAACTACCGCGAAGCGTTCCGCTCGCCTCAGGTGATCATCCTGTCGATGCAGTACTTCTGCTGGAGCATCGGCGTGTACGGCTTCGTGCTCTGGCTGCCGTCGATTCTGAAACAGGCGGCCAACGTCGACATCGTCCAGGCCGGCTGGTTGTCGTCGGTGCCCTATCTGGCGGCGGTGCTGGCCATGGTCGGGGTGTCCTGGGCGTCGGACCGCTTGCAGAAGCGCAAGCGCTTCGTCTGGCCGCCCCTGTTGATTGCGGCGCTGGCGTTCTATGGCTCCTATGCCTTGGGCAGTGAGCATTTCTGGTTGTCCTACGCATTGCTGGTGGTCGCCGGCGCCTGCATGTACGCGCCCTATGGGCCGTTTTTCGCCATCGTGCCGGAGATCCTGCCCAGCAACGTCGCCGGTGGCGCCATGGCCTTGATCAACAGCATGGGCGCGCTGGGTTCGTTCGGCGGCTCGTGGCTGGTTGGTTACCTCAATGGCGCCACCGGCGGGCCGGGTGCCTCGTACCTGTTCATGTGCGGTGCACTGCTGACGGCAGTCGCGCTCACGGCGGCGCTTAAAACCTCACACACCGCTGGCCGGGCCAAGCGCGGCGGCTCTCATCTGGCCACGAGCCACTAGGAAATCCTGCTATGAAGAAGCGAATCGTCCTTTACAAGCGCCTGTCCGACACGTTGATGGCGCGCCTGCAGCAACAGGTTGACGTGACGTGGGTGGACACGGCCGGGCCCGATGGCCTTGCCCGCCTGCGCGATGCGTTGCCGGGCGCTCAAGGGCTGTTGGGTGCCAGCCTGCGCTTGGACAGCAGCCTGCTGGACCTGGCCCCGCAACTGGAGGTGGTCGCCAGCGTGTCGGTAGGCGTGGACAACTACGACATCGCCGACCTGACCCGGCGTGGCGTGATGCTCACCAACACGCCCGATGTCCTGACCGAAACCACTGCCGACACCGGCTTTGCCTTGATCCTGGCCAGTGCGCGTCGGGTCGTGGAGCTGGCGGGCTGGGTGCGTGACGGCCAGTGGCAAGCCAACCTTGGGCCTGCGCACTTTGGCACGGATGTGCACGGCAAGACCTTGGGCATCATTGGCATGGGGCGGATTGGCGAAGCGTTGGCCCGGCGCGGCGCGGCCGGTTTTGGCATGCGGGTGCTTTACCACAGCCCACGCGCCAAGCCTGCGGTGGAGGCCCGTTACGACGCCCGCCATTGCAGCCTTGACGACCTTTTGCAGCAGGCTGATTTCGTCTGCCTGACCGTGCCGCTGAGTGCCGCCACCGAGGGCTTGATCGGCGCGCGTGAGCTTGCCCTGATGAAGCCTGAGGCAATGCTGGTGAACATTGCGCGTGGGCGTGTGGTGGACGAAGCCGCGCTGATCGAGGCCTTGCGGGAGAAACGCATCCGCGGCGCGGGCCTGGATGTGTTCGTCCAGGAGCCGTTGCCCAGTGATTCGCCGCTGCTGCAACTGGACAACGTGGTGGCGACCCCGCACATCGGTTCGGCCACCCACGATACCCGTGAGGCCATGGCGCGCTGTGCGGTAGACAACCTGCTCAGCGCGCTGGCCGGTGAGCGCCCGGCAAACCTGGTGAACCCAACAGCCGGGCGTTGATGCACCGAAGCGCAGCGGTTACCGGCAGTTGCCCGCCTTGCGGTAGCCGGCCGCTTGCGCCTCGCCCTCAGAGCCGAACATCACCTGGTTCTTCGAAGCCACCTGGGTGTAGCCCGGGCAGCCATTGGCCAGGTGATAGACATGGCTGTTGCGGTTGCCGAGCACCGCGCCTGTTGCTGCAGTGCTGGCCAGGCTGGGCTTGGCCGCTTCGCTGACCGGTTTGGCCGGCATGGCTTGCACCACGCCACTGCCAGCAGGCTTGTAGTCGGCTGTCCATTTGCGTTCGCCCGTCACGAACGGGTTGGCGTGCCCCATGATGGCGGCGATGCGCCGGTCACGTTCTTTTTCCCAGGCCGAGACGGGGTGCTGTTTGTCCCAGGCCATCAGCAGTTGCTGCTGTTGACGCGACATGCTCAGCTTGTAGCGGTCGAACATGTAGAAGGTGGTACGGGCAACCAGGCCCTTCACTTCGTCACGCGGCTCGGCGGCGCGCTGCACGAAATCGACCTTGGTCGAGCACTGGCCGTATTGCCCGGCGTTGCCAGCGACCATGCCGTAGTTGAAGTTGCTGCGGTCACCGTTGACTTCGCCCACGGCCGGGTAGAGGTTGAACAGGTCGGCTTCCATCGCGCGGAAGACCGGGTCGTCATCGACACAATGCTCGCGGCCGCCGTTTTTCCAGCATTGGCGCTGATTGCCGAAGGTGTAGGCCGGCACGATGTGTTCCCACTCGGTACGCTCGGCGCGGTTTTGCTGTTTGCGGGTTTCATAACCGCAGGAGGCAGCATCGATGCGCCCACCTGACTTGCCCACCCAGGTCCATTTGCAGCCGCAATACAGGTCGCCCATGGCGCTGCTTGCCTGGTCCAGGTAGACCTTTTGTTTGGCGACGACCTTGGCTTCGGTGAAGGTGGAAGGCGGGTTGGCGAAGGCGGGGAGGTTGACGGCGAGCAGGAGCGATACGGCATAAAGCAGTTTTTTCATGGGGGGGCAGGAGGTCTCAGTTAAGGAACTGCATTCTAATCGAAATCTAACCTGTTGATTTGGATTGAATCCCCCTCCGGTCAAGCGCGGTCCTGGTAGGAGCAGCCTTGTGCTGCGAAGAGGCCGGTACAGACCACAGTATTTCGTCTCTGGTACTGACCTCTTCGCAGCACAAGGCTGCTCCTACAATGCGATGACGTCAGCTGGCTGCCAGTTCGTTGGCAGGCCGCTGGGTTTCTGCGCCCGCATGCATCGGCGCCGGTCCAGTAATCACCGCATCACTGGCAAACAAGCTGCGCATCAGGCTGTACCCGGTCAGTAGCATGTAGAACGCAATCGGCAGGCCGACCACGATGCTGGCCATCTGAATCGCCAGCAAGCCGCCGGCAATCACCAGGCTGGCCGCGATGGCGCCCTCCAGCACACACCACAGCACGCGTATCCAGTTGGGCGGGTCAATGCTGCCCAGCGAGTTGAGCATGCACAGCACCTGGGTCCCGGCATCGGCCGCAGTGACGAAATGCACGGCCAGCAGCAGGCAGATGATCACGCTGAGGATTGCACCCAGCGTCGGGCCATCGAGGCGGTCGAGCAGGGTGAACATGGCCGTGGTGGTTTCCTTGCGCGTGGCTTCCAGAATCGGGCCACCCTGGAATGCGCCGGCCGCTGCCTGCTCGGCGACCGGCAGTGCTTGGTAGGCGTGGCGCACTTGCTGCTCATCCTTCAGCGCGGCACCGCCGAACACGGCCATCCACAAGATAGTCACCAAGGTCGGCACCAGCAACGCGCCGAACACCAGTTCGCGGATGGTCCGGCCACGGGAAATCCGGGCAATGAACAGGCCAACGAACGGTCCCCAGGTCATCCACCACGGCCAATAGAAAGCGGTCCAGCTCTTCTGCCAACTGCTGTCGGCCTGGGCGTCGGTCCAGAAACTCATGCCGATGATGTTCTGCGCGTAGTCGCCCGCCGACTCGAACAGCAGGTTCATGATGTAATGGGTTGGGCCCAGGGCCAGCACCACCAGCATCAGCCCCAGGGAAATCCACATGTTCAGTGTCGACAGGCGCTTCATGCCACGCGATACACCGGCCACCAGCGAGATCGAGGCGATCACGGTGACTACGGCGATGATGCTCAGCTTGAACGACAGGGTGACTGGCGTGCCGAACACCTGATGCATGCCCATGTTGATCTGCTCGACGCCCAACCCCAGCGATTGCGACACCCCGAATGCAGTGACCGCGCCACCAATGATGTCAACCGTGTGGCCAATCGGCCCGTAGATGCGGTTGCCGATGATCGGGTAGAGGATCGAGCGCAGCGCCAGCGGCAGCCCTTCACGGTAGGCGAAGTAGGCCAGGCCCAGGCCGATCACGGTGAAGATCGCCCAAGGGTGCAGGCCCCAGTGCAACAGGGTAATGCGCATGGCCATGGACGCGGCCTGGTCGGTGAGCCCCGGTGTGAACGGGTTGCTGGCGTAGTGCAGCACCGGTTCGGCAACCGACCAGAAGATCAGCCCAACGCCCATGCCCGCACTGAACAGCATGGCGATCCAGGCGGCAAAACTGAACTCGGGTTTTTCGTCGGGGCGCCCGAGCTTGAGGGTGCCATAGCGGCTGAAGGCGATGTACACCAGTAAGCCGAGGATGGCGCTGACCAGCGCCAGGTAAAACCACTTGAGGTGGTCGAGAATGGCGTCCGACGCGCCTTTGAATACACCCGCGGCTTGGTCGCCGTGTGAGGCGCAGAGCACCACGAACGCCACCACGATTGAGATCGACCCTACCGTTACAATAGGGTTCAGGCCTTTGAAAAGGCCTTGTTTTGCACGCATCGTCCATATCCTTTTTATTTTCGCAAGACGGCAAAAAAGGACGCCCCAGTAACAGGGCGTCCTTGTCGAATGTCAGAGGTCGATCACCAGGTCCGACGTCGGGCGGCTGCAGCACAGCAGCCGCAGGCCTTTGTCGATTTCACGCTGGCGAATGCCGCCGTTGTGCTTCATCTCGACGCTGCCCTGCAATACCGCGGTCTTGCAGGTACCGCATACACCTTGGCTGCACGAGGAGGGGACTACGGCACCGGCTTTTTTGGCAGCGGCCAGTACGGTCTGGTCGGCGCTCATGGTGAATGCCTTGCCAGAGCGGGCAAGGCGCACGGTGAAGCTGTCCAGGGCCTGGCCGGGGGCCGCTGGGCCGGCTGCCGGCTCGGCTTCGGCGTTGATGTCGAAGCTTTCCTGGTGGTAGCGGGCCAAGTCGAAACCAGCACCCGCCAACAAGGCCTTGGTCGCCTCCATGTAGCCTTTTGGCCCGCAGGTGAATACCGCCCGCTCCTTGAAGTCGGGGATCTGGCGCTGCAGTGCGTCCAGCGACAGGCGCCCGATCGGGCCGTCCCAGTCGGGCTCGTCGCCAGCGCCTTCGCAGAAGAACAGCGTCCGCAGCCCTGGCATGGAGCGTCCGAGGCGCGCCAGTTCATCGCGGAAGATGATGTCTTTAGGCGTACGCGCACTGTGCACGAAGACGATGTCCAGGTCGGCGTGCAGGTCGGCGGCGGCGCGGGTCATCGCCATCAGCGGGGTGACGCCGGAGCCGGCCGACAGGTACAGCAATTTGCGCGCAGGGCCCGCCACTGGGGTAAAGACGCCCGCGGGGCCAGAGGCGGCCAGGGCGTGGCCAGGGCGCAGGTTATCGTGCAACCAGTTGGACACCGTGCCGCCCGGCACCCGCTTGACCGTGATGGAAAAGGTGAACGGCCGGGTCGGTGTCGAGGACAGGGTGTAGCAGCGCGACACGCTGGCCCCCCCGATCACGGGCGACACGGTGAGGAACTGGCCCGGTTCGTAGGCAAGCGCCGGGTAGTCTGGGCTGTGGAAGGTGAAGGTTTTCACGTCGTGGGTCTCGTCCACGACGCTCAGGCATTCGATGCGTTTGCTTTCACCGCTGGCCCACTGGGCACCATGGGTGGCCCAGTGGTCGGTGTCGGTGAAGCGCTGGTCGGCCCCCAGGCCGGCAATGTTCTGGGCAATGTTCTCGAGCACGGTCATCTCCTTCACACCCCATGTGCCGCGAGGCGCGAGGTGTACCAGCGGGCGAACTGGTCGACGTACGGCTCGGTGTAGGTGGAGTAGGGGCCTGGGACGAAGGCGGGGTCTTGGGTGCCACTGTGGGTGATGGCGACCAGGGCTGCGTCCTGTTGGGTAGTGGCGACCCAGACCTCGGTCAGGCGCTGCAGGTCGTAGTCGACCCCTTCGACGGCATCGCGGTGCACCAGCCATTTGGTGCGCACCAGGGTGCGGTCCGGCGAGAGCGGGATGATCCAGCTGATCATGGCGTGGTCGCTCATCACGTGCGCCCAGGCGTTGTTGCCCCACAGGTGGGTGTCGCCCAGGTCGCGACGGGTCAGGTTGCCCAACAGTTTGCGGCAGGCAACCTGGGTATCGAGTGTCTGCGATTCACCCGCACCGGCGATGATCATGCGCTGGGTGCGAAACTGCGTGGGGGCGTCATCCTGCAAATGCTCCACAGTCTCGTAGAGCAGGCCCGAATTGGCCCAGTCAGCTTCGATGCCGGCCTTGCGAATTTGATAGGCATCGTAGGACGCGCGAGCCTCGTCGCTCATCTCTTCCAGGCTGACGCCAAGGTCTTCGGACTGGTAGGACACGATCAGTTCCGGGTGGGTGCCGGCGCAGTGGTAGCACTCCCGGTTGTTCTCCATCACCAGCTTCCAGTTGCCGTTCTCGATATAGTCGAGTTCGTAGGCGATGCGGGTATTGGTCAGGTCGAACGGTGCGAAGCGCGGTCCCATCACCGCTTCGAGGTCCTTGATGTCTTCAGGCGGGTTGTCGCCCAGGCACACCAGCACATGGGCCCCGACAACCTTGCAGTGCACCGGGATCAGGCTGCGGCACTTGGGGTCGAAGCCCTTGCCCATGTGGCTGGCATGCTTGAGGCTGCCGTCCAGGTCGTAGGTCCACTGGTGGTAGGGGCATACCAGCATGCCGACAGTGGATTTGCCTGCTTCTTTCAGGCGCGCGCCGCGGTGGCGGCATACATTGCGGTAGGCGCGGATCTGTTCATCATCGTCGCGCAGGATCAGCACCGACGATTTGCCGATATCGACGGTAAAGACATCACCGGGTTCATCGACATCGGCGGTAACGGCGACCTGTATCCAATGCTGGTTGAAGAAGATTTCCATGTCGGTTTCGAAAACATCCTGGCGGCTGTACAACGCGCCATTCATGCCAAAACCAGGTTGGCGGGATGCAATCAGTTCGCGATGGGTTTTGCTCGATGAAGGGCGCATTGTTGTCCTCAGGCACTTTTATTTTTAATCGACCAAGACGTCTGGCGCGGATTATTGAAGTGGCCCTGAAAAGGCGTCAATGCGCTTAATTTTCTGTCTGGTATTACTTGAGGTTATGCGAGCGGGAGGCTGTGGGGCGGGGGTTTTAAGCGATATTACGGATGGGACAATTAATAGAAGTTTGCTGCGTTAATTAATGCAAGTTGTTCTGTTTCATAGCGGGATCGGAGGCGCACAGCGCCCCCGAATAACCGGTTTTAATGCCCACCCTTCATACGCCGGGCAACGAGGTAAATGCCCAAGCCGACCAACGCGGTTGCAGCGCCGATATAACCCGTACTTGTCCAGCCCATGCCTGCGGTGATGGCCATGCCACCCAACCACGGCCCAAGCGCATTGGCCAGGTTGAACGCGGCGTGGTTCGAGGCTGCTGCAAGGCTGGGGGCTTCATGGGCAATGTCCATCAGGCGGATTTGCAAGGGGGCTGCCAGTGCAATCATGGTGCCCACCAGGCCGACGCCCAGCAGCAGGGTCCACAACGAATGCGCTGCGAAGGTGAAGAACAGCAGCACTGCAATTGACCAGATCAGCACCAGCCCGACGGCGCGGAACTGCAAGCGATCGAACAACTTGCCACCGGCGATGTTGCCGACGATGCCGCCGACCCCAAAGGCCGCCAGGCCGAAGGGGATCCACTGCGGCGATACCTGGGTCACGTGCAGCATGGTGGGCGCCAGGTAGCTGAACACACAGAACATGCCGGCAAAGCCGATCGATGCAATGGCCAGCGCCATCCACACCTGGGGCAGGGCGAACGCTTTAAGTTCTTTGCGCGGGTCGCTGCGCACTTCATCGTGCGGTTGCGGCACAAAGCGCCAGACCAGGGCGATGGTGCAGAGGGCGATCGCCCCGACCAACACAAAGGCAGAGCGCCAGCCGAAGTACTGGCCCAGTAAGGTGGCAACCGGGTTGCCCAGCAACATGGCCAGCGTCAGGCCCATCATCACCCGAGCCACGGCGCCTGCCCGTTGGTTGTTGGCGACCATGCTCGATGCCACCACCGCAGCGATGCCGAAGTAGGCGCCATGTGGCAGGCCGCTGATGAAGCGGAAAGCGACCAGGCCGCCGAACGAGGGGGCGAACGCCGTGGCCAGGTTGCCAAGGGCATACAGCGCCATCAACAGCAGCAACATGTGCTTGCGCAGTAGCTTGGCCCCCAAAATCGCCAGGGTCGGGGCACCGACCATCACGCCCAGCGCGTAGGCACTGATGGCGTGGCCCACCTGGGGCTCGCTCAGCTGCAGGTTGCTGGCGATGTCCGGCATCAACCCCATAATGGCGAATTCGCCGGTACCGATGGCAAAGCTGCCTAGCGCCATGGCGGCTTCCATCTTGGCGACAGTGCTTTTCGGCAGGGCTAGCGGTGGTGCTTCATGGACAGACATTTGAATCCCTTTTGAAACATGCTGAAACGTTCAACGCGGGATCATAGACAATCTCTGGCCAAAACGTCGAGGCCGCAGCCTCGCCCACAGGCGCAACCCTTCGGTGTAGGAGCAGCCTTGTGCTGCGAAGAGGCCGGTGACAACACCCTCAATCTTCGCTGCTTGCACCGGCCTCTTCGCAGCACAAGGCTGCTCCTACCTGGCCGCGCGACAGAAGCGCCCGAGCGCATCACACGCTGCCATCAGCGACGCATCGTCCAGCGCGTAGGCAATGCGCAGGTAAGGCCCGAGCCCGAAAGCACTGCCATGCACCACGGCGACATCGGCTTCGTCGAGCAGGGCCAGCGCGACATCCTCGTCAGTGGCCAGGTAACGACCACCCGGGGAGGACTTGCCGATCAGCCCGGCGCAATTGGCAAAGGCATAGAATGCCCCGGCCGGTTGCTCGCAGTGCAGCCCTGGGATCCCATCAATCGCCTTCACCATCAGGTCACGGCGGCGCTGAAACACGTCCCGGCTTTGATGGATGAACGCTTTCGGGCCTACCAGCGCAGCAACCGCCGCCTGCTGAGAGACCGAACACGCACCCGAGGTCTGTTGCCCCTGCAGCTTTTCCATGGCCGCCAGCAGCCAGCGCGGGCCCGTTGCGAAACCGATGCGCCAGCCCGTCATGGCATAGGCCTTCGATACGCCGTTCATGGTCAGCGTGCGTTCGGCGAGCCGAGGTTCCACCTGGGCCAGGGTATGGAAGCGCTGATCGTCGAAAATCAGGTGCTCGTAAATGTCATCCGCCAGCACCAATACCTGTGGGTTTGCCAGCAGCACCGCAGCCAAGGCCTGCAGCTCGGCAACGCTGTAGACCGCGCCGGTCGGGTTGGACGGCGAGTTGAGGATCAGCCAGCGGGTGCGCGGCGTGATCGCGGCACCAAGCGCTTCAGGCGTCAGCTTGAAACCGCTGCTGGCCTCACACGTGACGATCACGCTGCGGGCGCCACACAGTTGGACCATCTCCGGGTAGCTGACCCAGTAGGGCGCTGGCACGATGACCTCGTCGCCGGCATTGAGGGTCGCTGCCAAGGCGTTGTAGATCACCTGTTTGCCGCCGCTGGCGACCAATGTGTCCTGCCACTCGACCTGCAAGCCATTCTCGTTGCGGAACTTGGCCGCCACCGCTTCGCGCAGGGCGCGGCTGCCAGCCACTTGTGTGTAGCGCGTATGGCCTTGGTCGATCGCCTGCTTGGCGGCGTCGCGGATGTGCGCCGGTGTGTCGAAGTCTGGCTCGCCCGCGCACAGCGAAATGATCGTGGCCCCCGCCGCGCGGCGTTGGGCAACGCGGTCCATGATGCCGTAGGTGGCCGAGGGGCGGGCGCTGGCCAGGTTAAGGTTCAGGCGCTGGATGCCGCCGTCGGTGTCCTGCTCGCTCATCGGTGGTGCTCCGTATTGATCGCATCAAATTGGCTGTCATGCATCACGTCGGCCACCGAGCGGCCAGCCCGCACGGCATCCACCATGCCGGCCTGGCGACGGGCGATGCGCTCGGCCAGCTCCAACACCTTGGCGATGTGGGCTTGGGCGACGAAGACGGTGCCGCAGTTGTCGGCAATCACGTAGTCGTTTTCATCCACTGCTACACCTGCCACCTGGACGGTGCAGGCCGCGTCGACCTGGACCACGCGATTGCGTGCGCTGACCATGGTCACGCCACGGCCATACACCGGATAACCGATGTCGGCGCTGCCGTCGATGTCGCGGCTGCAACCGTCGATGATGCTGCCGCGCACGTGCCGGGCCACGGCGGCATTGGCCAGAATGTCGCCCCAGCAAGAGATCCCGTCGATGCCGCCGGCGATCACCAGTACGCGGTCATCACTGGCGATCGCTTCGATCACCGGGCTGATCAAGTGCACGGTCGGTGCACGGTCGGTCTTGGCGGCCAGTTGCACAGTGCTGGCGCGGCCGACCACCTTGGGGCAGTGCCATAACGGGCGCAGACCGAACGTGGCGCCGGGCAGGCCGAGGAAGTCGAGGGCGTCGGACACGGTGTTGGTGTCCAGCGCCGCCAGGCGTTGTAGCACGCTGTCTTGGCTCATGGGTGAACCTCTTTGGTGAAGGAGGCATGAGTGTCCGACAGGCTGTTTGATAGGTATATTCCTTATCAAGGATGTTAAACATATGCCCAACCTATGGAACCGCCATGATCAATTTCCGCCTTATCCGCCACCTTTGGCTGTTCCTGGCTGTTGCTGAGGAAAAGAACTTTGGGCGGGCCGCCAAACGCCTGGGCATGACCCAGCCGCCGCTCACCGAGCAAATCCAAATTCTTGAGCAGGCATTGAAGGTCAAGCTGTTCGACCGTTCCCGGCGCGGTGCGGCGTTGACCCCGGTGGGCGCCGCCATCCTGCCGGCGGTGCGCAAGTTCGCCGACCAACTCGAACGCCTGGAACTGGCCGTGGAAGAAGCCGTGGCGGGCCATCAGGGCATGGTCACCATCGGTGCCATCTCGTCGGCCATGTTCGACGTGCTGCCGGAGGTAATCGAGCGCTTCAAGCAGGACCACCCTCAGGTCACGGTGTCGGTACGCGAAATCGACAGCGTCGAGGCGGTGCCTTCGCTGGAGGCGGGCGATATCGACCTGGCGTTCGCGAGGCTGGATGGCGACCTGGGCAAGGGCATCGAATGGCGCCCGCTCACCGAGGAGCAATTGATGGTGGCACTGCCGGTTGATCACCCACTGGCAAACCATAGCGAGATCGCGCTGGCGAGCCTGGCCAGCGAGCCGCTGGTGATGTTCGCGCGCAAGGTCAGCCCCTTGTACTTCGATAACCTGATTGCCACCTGCCGCGCCAACGGGTTTTCGCCTCGAGTGCTGCACGAAGTGCGTTCGGTGGCGTCTCAGATAGCCTTCGTCAGCTGCGGGCAGGGTATCGCCCTGGTACCGGCGGCCATGAAAAAGCTGGCCCCGGCGAATGTGGTCATGCGCCCGCTGGCGCAGCAGGTGAGTGTGGTGACCACCACCTACGCCTGGAATGCCGAGCGCGCCAACCCACTGGTGCAGGCATTGGTAAACCAGCTGAGCAAATGCATTTCATAGGTTTGGCCTATGAAATTGATCGCTGATGAGGAATTTACAGAGTGTTGGTGGGCGTCGAGAGTGTGCCTCTCAACTACAAGAGGAGTTTACGGCGTGCCCGAATCCCAATCGTTCCGCCAGTTCGTCCTGCCTTTGAACGTGGAGGGCGTCGACCTTGAACTGTCCACTGTCCACCGAGAGGGCCGTGGGGCGCCGATCCTGTTTCTGCACGGGTTCGGCTCGACCAAGGAAGACTATGCAGGGCTGACACGCCAGCCGGCGTTTGCCGGCCGCCCATTCGTGGCCTACGACGCACCGGGGTGCGGGCAGAGCCACTGCAGCGACCTTTCACGTGTTTCGATTCCGCTGCTGCTGGCGACCGCGTTGCAGGTGCTGGAGCACTTCGGTATTCAGCGTTTTCACCTGGTGGGCCACTCGATGGGCGGCCTGACGGCGTTGCTGCTGGCGCATCAATGCCCCGAGCGGGTGATCAGCTTCATCGACATCGAAGGCAATATCGCCCCGGAAGACTGCTTCCTCAGCCGTCAGATTGATGACTACCCGGCCAATGACCCGCAGGTGTTCTTCGACGCGTTCATCGAGCGCACCCGGCACAGCAGTGACCCGGCCAGTGCCTTGTACGCTGCCAGCCTGCCTTACAAAGTGCGGGCAGAGGCCGTGCGGGGGATCTTCAGCTCGATGGTAGAGCTGTCTGACCACGGCGACCTGATGAGCAAATTCCTCGGCCTGCCGTGCCCACGCATGTTCATGTATGGCGAGCAGAACAGTCACCTGTCTTACCTGGCGGACATCCAGGCGCAGGGTGTAGAGCTGGCCAGCATCCCCGCGTGCGGGCACTTCCCGATGTATTCCAACCCTATCGAAATGTGGCGCCGAATCGCCGGCTTCCACGCGCGTCACGCCGGCTAAGGCTGTCAGCACCCCCCGGCTTCGCGGGGGGGCCATTTCCACCCTAAAGAATCGATGTGCGGCCGCGGCGCTGCGCAGGGGCACGCGTGTGCCCGTTTCAAGCCGCGAATAAAAACAAAGAGGTATTGACCATGCTTGAAGCCATCAATGGTTTTCTATCCGGCAAGGTGCTGATTGTGCTGATCGTAGGGTTGGGCAGCTATTTCACCTGGCGCTCACGTTTTTTGCAGTTTCGCTATTTTTTCCACATGTTTGCGGTGTTCAAGGACAGCCTGCGCAAGAGCGGCGGCCAGCTCAGCTCGTTTCAGGCACTGATGCTGAGCCTGGCCGGGCGCGTAGGTGCTGGTAACATTGCCGGTGTCGGCCTGGCAGTGACCCTGGGTGGGCCAGGTGCGGTGTTCTGGATGTGGGTGACCGCGCTGGTGGGCATGGCCAGCAGTTTCTTCGAATGTTCGCTCGGCCAGTTGTACAAGCGCTGCGACGACCATGGGCAGTATCGCGGCGGCCCTTCGTACTACATTCACCATGGCCTGCATCGACCGTGGCTGGCCAAGCTGATGGCGGTTCTGCTGCTGGTGACCTTCGGCTTTGCATTCAACGGGCTGCAATCGCACGCCGTTACCCATTCGTTGCAGAACGCCTTCGGCTTTTCGACGGGCCATAGCGGTATCGTGATCGCTGTCCTGCTTGGGTTGGTATTCATCGGCGGCATCAAGCGCATCGCCGCCGTGTCAGACCTGCTGGTGCCGGTCAAGACGCTGGCCTATATCGGGGTAACGCTCTATGTGATCGTGCTGCAGTTCGAGCACGTGCCCGACATGCTGGCCACCATCTTCAAAAGTGCCTTCGGCCTGGAGCCGGCGTTTGCGGGCCTGGTGGGCAGTGCAATCGTCATGGGCGTGAAGCGCGGCGTGTTCGCCAACGAGGCTGGGCTGGGCAGTGCACCTAACGTCGCGGCGGTGGCCAAGGTCGAACACCCTGCCGCCCAGGGCGTGGTACAGGCGTTCAGTGTGTTTTTCGACACGTTCGTCATCTGTACCTGCACGGCGTTGCTGATTTTGCTGTCGGGCTTCTACACGCCTGGTTTCGAAGGGGATGGCCTGGTGCTGACCCAGGATGCGCTGGCGGCGGTGGTGGGCGACTGGGGGCGGGTATTTATCAGCGTTGCGCTGGCGTTGTTCGTGTTTACCTCGATTCTTTACAACTACTACCTGGGCGAAAATAATTTGCGTTACCTGGCGGGTAACCGACGGTGGCCGATCCTGGTGTATCGTGGCGTGGTGCTGTTGCTGATTCTGTGGGGTTCGGTGCAGAACCTGGGCACGGTGTTCGCGTTTGCCGACATCACCATGACCTTGCTGGCCCTGGTCAACCTGGTAGCACTGGCGTTGTTGGGCAAGGTGGTGCTGCGCCTGATTGACGATTATGACCAGCAGCGCAAGGCCGGGGTGCAGATACCGGTATTTGATGCTAGCCAGTTCCGCGATCTAGACCTGGACCCACGCGCCTGGCCGGAGGGCGATCAGGTTGCGGCTGAGGGGGAGGGGCGTAGCGAGATGCGCATGCCGCACGTTCTTTAGCGTCTGTGAGATCGAGCGCCGCCCGCGCGGCGCTTCGCAGCACAAGGCTGCTCCCACATCTGTTTCGGGCCAGTGAGGCCTGTGATGTTTGCGCGCGACCGCCTCAGGAATAATTGGCCCAAAAAATGTAGGAGCAGCCTTGTGCTGCGAAGCGCCGCGCGGGCGGCGCTCGATGTCTGCAGCCCCACTAGCCCTACTTAAACCCGGTAACCGCATGCGGTACATACGGTGCTTCCAACCGCGCAACCTCTTCATCAGACAACTGCAGCCCCAATGCCGCAATGGCATCGTCAAGATGCCCAGGCTTCGATGCGCCAATAATCGGCGCCGTCACGGCGCGGTGCCTGAGCACCCAGGCCAAGGCAACCTGAGCCATGGGTAAGCCACGCTCACTGGCAATCTGCTCGACCACATCGATCACTCGGCCATCCTCGACTTCTGTCCCTGCATAAAACGACTTGCCAGAAACATCGCTGAGCGTGCGCGCGGTTTCCTGGCCCTTGGGCCGGGTCAGCCGTCCACGGGCCAGCGGGCTCCAGGGCATCAGCCCGACGCCCTGGTCCTGGCACAAGGGGATCATTTCCCGCTCTTCCTCCCGGTACAGCAGGTTGAGGTAGTTCTGCATCGACACGAACCGGCTCCAGCCATTGGCCGCTGCGACGTGCTGGGCTTTGGCGAACTGCCAGGCATACATTGAAGACGCACCGATATAGCGTGCCTTGCCGGCCTTGACCACGTCGTGCAGGGCTTCCATGGTTTCTTCGATCGGCGTGTGATAATCCCAGCGGTGAACCTGGTAGAGGTCGACGTAATCCACGCCCAGGCGGGTCAGGCTGGCGTCGATGCTGCTGAGGATCGCCTTGCGTGACAGGCCTTGCTCGTTCGGCTTGCTTGCGCCTTGCCACATGTTCGCCGGGTAGAAGACCTTGGTCGCGATGACGGTGTCTTCACGGCGGGTGAATTCCTTCAGCAACTGGCCCAGGATCACTTCCGATGTACCCGCCGAGTAGCTATTGGCTGTGTCGAAGAAGTTGATGCCTTGCTCTACCGCGTGGCGAATGATCGGGCGGCTCTGTTGCACATCCAGGGTCCAGGGATGTGTACCGGCATCCGGGTCACCGAACGTCATGCACCCCAGGCACAGTCGGGAGATGTCCAGGCCGGTGTTGCCGAGTTTGACGTACTGCATCTGTGAATCCTCTTGGTCAGCATTGCCCAGCGTGTGCAGCCGAGCGATGGAACAAGGTTAGCGGCGCGACGCGAGCGTGCAAATTCCCAGGATGTGCAGGTGATATCTGCAAAAATTCACAAGCGCAGCAGGGGTTTGACCTGCTCGAGCAGAAAATCCGTTACGGCTTTGATGCGGGGGGTGTTGCGCACGTCCTCGTGCACGGCCAGCCAAATTTCGATGCTCATCGACCTGTCGTCCTCGCAGGCTTGCTTGAGCCCGTACTCCTCGGCCATGAAGGCGGGCAGGCAGGCTACCCCCACGCCACCGGCCGCAGCCTGGGCCTGGATGCGCAGGTCGTTGCTGTGCAGGGCGAAAGGGCGACCTGCGGCCTGCTCCAGCAGCCAGCGCTGCTGTGGGGATTTCGCCTGAGAGTCGTCGTAGCCGATGTACAGGTGCGGTTCGCGTCGGCGCACGTAGGGCGCCGATGCGTACAGCCTGTATTCGAGATGCCCGAGCAGGCTGGCCACCAGGGTTGGCTCGGTGGGCCTGGCCAAGGTGATTGCCACGTCCGCCTCGCGGCGGGCCAGCGACGCGCGCGACTTGCTGCCGACCAAGGTGAGTTGCAAGGCAGGGTAACGTTTGTACAGTTCGCCCAGCCTACGCGCCACCATGCTGCCCAACAGCGCGGGCGGGGCGGCAATCACGACTTCGCCTTCAACGGCCTGTTGGTCGGCACTGGCAAAGTGCTCCAGCGCAAACGAGGATGCCAACATCTGCTCGGCAAACTCGCCAACGCGCACGCCCTGCTCGGTCAGGGCGTAAGCCCGTGGGCGGCGGTCCACCAGCTTCAACTGCAGCGAGGCTTCCAGCGAACTGATCCGCCGCGCCACGGTGGCATGGTCAACCCCCAGGCGCTTGGCAGCGGCCGACAGCGAGCCGGCGCTGATAAATGCAGAAAAATGACGCAGGTCTTCCCAATCGAACATGACAGGCCTCTGGTGTGAGGCCCGATGATACGCGGTTTCAGGCGGCTCCCGTCAGCCGGGCGGCGCGTGCCGGTCGTTTCGCAGGCGGGCATGCTGACAGCAGCGCATGGCTCATCTGTATCACCCAGGCCTCGATTTTCGCGTCATCCACCGGCATTGGCCGACGGCGCATACCTTCGGCGGTATCTATCAGGGCCAGAATCGCCTCGGCTGCGCTGGCGATATCCCCCACCGTGTAACGCCCCTGTTGCTGACCGTGTTCGATGATCTGGCACAAAGGCGCTCGCGAACGGTTGAGCGCCTGCTCCAGCCACCCACGTTGGCCAGGCTCGACATGGCGTGATTCGTGGCGCAGCAACAACGCCTCAAAGGGGTGCGATGCCTGGCGCGCGAGTTGAAACCGCAGGTAGCCGCGCAGGTCGCGAGTGTAGGGCCCTCGGCGCCAGGCGTCGAGGCGCTGGGCGAGAATGTCCAGCAATACATCGAGCAGCAGGTCCTGTTTGCTCGCAACGTGGTGGTAAAGGCTGCCCGGCTGCAGGCCAGCGCGGGCCGCGAGCTGGCGCATGCTCATGGCGCCATAGCCGACTTCTGCCATCAAGCCCTGTGCCACAGTGAGCAGAGGGCTGGGGCACTGTTGCACGTGACGGGCGTCGGGCATGGCTATTCACCCTTGCCTGCGGCGTGCACAAGGGCACGGGCGCGCAGGATCACCGGCGCATCCACCATCTGCCCATCCAGGGTGAACACGCCAGCACCGCCTTCGGCCGCAGCCAACACGCGGTGCGCCCATTCCAACTCATCGGGCGAAGGCTGCAGGGCACGATGAATCACGCTGACCTGGCTGGGGTGAATGCACAAGGCCCCGCCAAAGCCCATGTCGCGAGCGAACTGTACGTGCCGCTGCAGGCCAGCGACGTCCTGAATGGCCGGGTGCACGCCATCGAGCGGCGGCGCAAGGCCGGCAGCGCGGCTGTGCAGCAAGACGGCATAGCGCGCATGCCCGAGCACCTGTTCGGCGGCTTCGCTGGTTGTGCGCAGGTTCAGGTTCAGGTCCAGGCCGAGGTCGAGGCTGCCAAAGGACAAGCGTTCGACGCCCTCACAGGTCGCCAGCAAGGGCAGGGCGACCAGCCCACGTGCGCTCTCGATAATTGGCCAGACCGGCTTGCCGGTAGCACGCGCACGCTGCACTTGCTCGACCGTTTCGGCCTTGGGCAGCAGGATGCCACTGACACCGGCGTGACGCTGGCACAGCGCAAGGTCAGCCGCGTGCGCCCAATGCTGCGGGGCGTTGACCCGCACCAGCACGCAGGCCTCGGGCTGCTCGGCCAGAAATGCCTGCAGGTTGTCCCGCGCCTGCGCCTTCGCCGCTTCTTCAACGGCGTCTTCCAAATCCACAATCACCCGATCAGCGCCGCTGGCCAGCGCCTTGGCGATACGTTCCGGGCGGCTGGCGGGGACGAACAGGGCAGAGCGCACGATGGCCTGGCTCATTGGCTGGCCTCCAGGCTGAATTCGACTTCTGCGGTTTGCGCCATGCCCGCTTCGGCGGTTGCCCAAAGCTGCGCCTTGCCGCGTTCGAGCAGGCGCCCACCCACCTCGAAGGTGTTCGGCGAAATCAACGGCCGCAAGCCGCGGAAGCTGAATCGGCGTATCTGGGCGGCGGGGTTGGCACGGGCAAAGGCGCGCAGATTGAGCGTCGCAATCAAGGGCCCGTGCACCACCAGCCCCGGGTAGCCTTCGGTGTCAGTGACATAGGGCCAGTCATAGTGGATGCGATGGCCATTGAAGGTGACGGCCGAGTAGCGGAACAACAGGGTTGCGTCGGGCGTCACGGTCTCCTGCCAAGCGCCGGCGGGTGCCGGCTCGGTACCGCCAAGCTTGGGTGGGGTGGGCTCGCGGTAGACGATGTCCTGTTCTTCAATCAGCGCTTCATGGCCATCCTGGACATACACGTGCCTGACGGTGACAAACAGCAGCGACCCGGTGCGGCCCTGTTTTTCTTCGACGTTGAGAATCGTCGAGTGGCGTGCTACCTGCGCTTCCACCTGTAAAGGGCTGATGAAGGTCAGGCGGCTGCCGGCCCACATCCGGTTGCGGTTGTCTGCTGGCGGCAAGAAACCGCCGCGCGCGGGGTGGCCATCAGCGCCCAGCCCGGTGGCCTCGACGGGGTCCTGGAAGAACGCCCAGTGCCAGAGCAGGGGCAGGGGTTCTCCCGCCGAGGGTGCAGGCTCGCTAAGGGTCGCCGCGAGGCGCTTGACCAGGTTGTGGGTGATGCGATCGTGGCTGGTTTCGCTACGGCCAATCCAGCGGCTGAGGTCGTGTGTTGTCATTGTCGTGGTCCTCGATCATTCAACGCTGTGCCTGAAGCGGTCAGATGACCCCATCGCGGCGCAGTTCCTGTATACGTTCGGCAGACAGCCCTAGCTGGGCGAGGATGCATTCGCTGTGCTCCCCCAAGGCTGGCACCGGGTCCATGCGTGGGCGGTAGGCATTGCTGCTGGCCGGGGGCAGCAGGCTGGGTATGCTGCCGTTTGCCGTGGCTACCTGGCGCCAACGGTCGCGGGCTTGTAACTGCGGGTGCTGCCACACCCCCTGCATGTCGTTGACCCGTGCGTTGGCAATGCTGGCGCTATCAAGGCGCGCAACCACCGTGTCCAAGTCCAGGGCGGCGAACGCCTCGATGATCAGTGCACGCAAAGCCTCACGGTTGGCCACCCGCAGGTAGTTGGCAGAGAACCGCGCATCGTCGGCCAGCGCGGGTTGTAGCAGCACCTGCTCACAGAACAGGCGCCATTCGCGCTCGTTCTGCAAACCGAGCATCACAGTATTGCCATCGCCGGTGGGGAAGGGGCCGTACGGGTAGATGGTCGCGTGCGCCGCGCCGGCGCGTGGCGGCGGGGTCGCGCCTTCGTAGGCGTAGTACAGCGGGTAGTTCATCCACTCCACCAGGCTTTCCAGCATCGACACCTCCACATGGCTGCCTTCGCCGGTGCGGCCACGCAGCAGCAGGGCCGACAACACGCCGGTGTAGGCGTACATGCCGGCCGCGATGTCGGCAATCGAGTTGCCCGCCTTGGCCATCTGCTCGTCACCCGGGCCGCCGGTCACCGATAAAAAGCCGCCTTCGCTCTGAATCAGCAAGTCGTAGGCCTTTTTCTGTTCAAAAGGGCCGCCCGCGCCGTAGCCCGAAATGTCGCAGACGATCAGCGTGGGGAACCGCGCATGCAGCGCCTCGAACGACAGCCCCAGGCGCGCAGCGGCGCCCGGCGCCAGGTTTTGCACCAACACGTCGGCCTGCTCCAGAAGCTGGTCGAGAATGTCGCCGGCGATGTCCTGCTTGAGGTCCAGAGCGAGGCTTTCTTTCGAGCGGTTGGTCCAGACGAAGTGCGAAGCCAGGCCGTTGACCCGTTGATCGTAGCCCCGCGCAAAGTCACCGACCCCCGGCCGTTCGACCTTGATCACGCGGGCGCCAAGGTCCGCCAGTTGACGGGTGCAGAAGGGCGCAGCAATGGCATGTTCGAGGCTGATGACGGTGATGCCGTCTAGCGGGCGGATTGCCGTAGGCTGGCTCATGATGGTTATCTCTCTTGTCATGGCAGGGCCCCTTGGCGCCTTGGCGACCAGGGGCGGCATCGGTCAGAACGAGCGTGGCAATTCCAGCAGGTGCTCGGCGACGTACGACAGGATCAGGTTGGTCGAGATCGGGGCCACCTGGTACAGGCGCGTCTCACGGAACTTGCGCTCGACGTCATATTCGTTGGCAAAGCCGAAACCGCCGTGGGTTTGCAGGCAGGCGTTGGCGGCTTCCCAACTGGCCTTCGCCGCCAGGTACTTGGCCATGTTGGCCGCGGCGCCGGCGTTCTTGCCGCTGTCGTATTCGGCACAGGCACGCCAGCGCATCAGGTCGGCTGCTTCGATCTCGATGTGCGCCTCGGCGATCGGGAACTGCACGCCCTGGTTCTGCCCAATCGGGCGGCCGAACACCACGCGGTCGCGGGCGTACTGGCTGGACTTTTCGATGAACCAGCGGCCATCGCCGATGCACTCGGCGGCGATCAGCGTGCGCTCGGCGTTGAGGCCGTCGAGGATATAGCGGAAGCCTTTGCCTTCTTCGCCAATCAGGCTGCTGGCAGGGATTTCCAGGTTGTCGAAGAACAGCTCGTTGGTCTCATGGTTGACCATGTTGGCGATGGGCTGCACGGTCAGGCCGTTGCCGATGGCTTCGCGCAGGTCGACGAGGAAAATCGACATGCCTTCGGATTTTTTCTTCACCTCTGCCAGCGGTGTGGTACGGGCCAGCAGGATCATCAGGTCGGAGTGCTGGACGCGCGAGATCCAGACCTTCTGGCCGTTGATGACGTACTTGTCGCCCTTGCGCACGGCCGTGGTCTTGATCTTGGTGGTGTCGGTGCCGGTGGTGGGCTCGGTGACCCCCATCGACTGCAGGCGCAGTTCGCCACTGGCGAGTTTTGGCAGGTAATAGCCTTTTTGTTCTTCGCTGCCGTTACGCAGCAGTGTGAACATGTTGTACATCTGGCCGTGAATGGTGCCGGAGTTACCCCCGCAACGGTTGACTTCCTCAAGAATCACCGAGGCCTCGGCCAGGCCCAGGCCGGAGCCACCGTACTCTTCCGGGATCATCGCCGAAAGCCAGCCCGCATCGGTCATGGCCTTGACGAAGGCCTCCGGAAAGGCCTTTTCTTCGTCGATCTTGCGCCAGTATTCGGCAGGGAAATCACCACACAGGGCACGCACGCCCTCGCGGATGGCGTTGAGTGCTTCGTTGTCGTAGTCGCTCATTATTGTTCTCCAGGCGGCGCAGGCTGGCAGCCTTGTCGTGGCTCGGTTGCCAACCTGCGCCTGACACGGTCAAAGAGGCTGGAAGCCCAGGGCAGCGCGGAAGCGGTTCTTGATGTAGTGGCCGTCACGCGGCGGCAGCACGCGCGGTGGGTTCTCGGCCTTGATCTTGACGGTAGCCAGCTTCACACCTTCGCGGCTGGCGAAGCGTTCGCGCAGGTCATGCACGCCTTCCATGTCGCGAATCTCGCGGGTCCAGCTGAAACCGCAGGTCTGGGCAACCTGGTCGAGCTTGATGCCGAAACCGGCGTGGCTGACCTGCATGCCGGTCTCGCCGAAGTGGCCGTTGTCCAGCACCACAATGGTCAAATTGGCAGGCTTCTGCAGGGCGACAGTCGCCAGCGCGCCGAAGCCCATCAGCAACTCGCCGTCACCAGTGATGACCACCACCGACTTGTCGGGTTGCGCGTTGGCCAGGCCCAGGCCTACGGTGATGGCGCTGCCCATGGCCGCCCAGAGGTAATAGTTGCCATCGTGGTCACCGGCAGCCATGACGTCGTAAGACGCCGAACCCAGGCCGGTCACGACCAGTACATCCTGGCGATCAGCGAGCAGGGTACGCACCACCTCACGGCGGCACAGCGTGTGGTTGGCGCTTACTTGACCCATTTCTTTTCTCCGATCAGGCGCTGGCCGAGCAGCAAGGCAGTGGCGGAATCACCATTGAAGGCCATGGTGGCGGCGCCATGCAGCAGTGGCGCAACGTCTTCTGGCACATCGGCACGCCAGGTCATGACCTTCATCAGTTGCAGCGAGGCCTCGGTGGCCTGGCCCATGGGGTTTTGCCAAGCGTTGAACTCGGCCCAGTCACCGCGCATGGTCACCACCATCAGCAGGGGGAAACCCGCGCAGTTCTGCAGGGCCAGGGTGTTGATGCAGTTACCGACGCCGCTGGACTGCATCAACAGTGCACCGCGTTCGCCGCCCAGCCAGGCGCCGGCCAGATAACCAATGCCTTCTTCTTCGGTGGTGAGGACGACGGCCTTGATATCAGGGTCCTGGTACGACATGCGGATCGCGGCCGAATGGCCGGCGTCCGGAACGAACACGACATGCTTGACGTCGTGGGCCTTGAGGACGCGGAAAACGTCTTCTTGCCAGCTTTGTTCAGCTTCTTGCGATGACATGGTTGTCTCCAGTGCTGCTCTTGTTTTGCCTCATCATGCAGGCAACGCGGGGTACCGACGACTACCGTTTTTCTCTTTGAGATATGCCGGCATGGCATAGCTCGCAGAGTGGCCGGCCAGGCAAAACGAAGCGGCCCTGGTGGCTTTCTTGGGGAAGCCATCAGGGCCGCGCGGGTCAATAAAGGGGCAATGTTGGCGAGGTCAGGCCTTGGCGGTCTGCACCTTGCTGGCCGGCATGCCGGTATTCTCCTCGACCCTGCCATCGCCACTGATGTACCCATGCCGCGTCAGGTTGGGCATTAGCATCGATGCGATGAAGGTCACGCACAGGACGGCGGCCACGTAGAAGAAGAAGTAGTCCTCGGCCCCTTCGGCCCTGAACGACAGCGCGACATATTCAGCGGTCCCGCCAAACGCCGCATTACCTATGGCATACGGGAACCCGACCCCCAGCGCACGCACTGCGGGGGGGAACAATTCGGCTTTGACGATGCCCGCGATCGGGGTGTAGAGCGAGGCGATGACCAGCCCGCCGAAGACCAGCGCAAAGGCCATGAAGGGGTTGTGGGTATGCTTGATGGCGAACAGCAGCGGGATCACCAGCAACACGCCCAGGCTCGAGAACATCAGCATGTGCGTTCTGATCCCGAGCCGGTCTGCCATCAGGCCGAACAGCGGCTGGCAAAGCATGAAGCCGATCAGCGCCGAGGTCATGATGAAACTCACCGTGGCCGCGTCGAAGCCTGCCGATATCACCAGAAACTTCTGCATGTAGGTGGTGAAGGTATAGAAGTACAGCGACCCACCGATGGTAAAGGCGATCACCAGCCCGACGGCACGCTTGTGCTTGAACATGCCGCGCAACGACCCGGCACCCTCGCGGTGCATGTCCTTTTTCGAGGCGGTTTCGTGCATCGAGCGGCGCAGGTACACGACAACCACGGCGCTGATGGCGCCAATGAAAAACGGAATGCGCCAGCCCCATTCACGCAACTGCTCATCGCTGAGGGTCTGCTGCAGGATGACTACGGTGAACAGGGCCAGCAATTGCCCGGCGATGATCGTGAAGTACTGGAACGAGCCATAGAAGCAACGCCGGCCTGGTGTCGCGATTTCGCTGATGTAGGTTGCGCCGGTGCCGTACTCGGCACCCACCGAAAGACCCTGGATCAGCCGTGCCACGACTAGCATGATCGGTGCGGCGATACCTACCGTTTCATAGGTCGGCATCACCGCGATCAGCAGTGACCCGGCGCACATCATGAACACCGAGATAATCATCGACACCTTGCGCCCACGGGTATCGGCCAGCCAGCCGAAAATCCACCCACCCAGGGGCCGCATGAAGAAACCGACGGCGAACACACCCGCAGTGGCCAGCAACTGCGTGGTGGTATCGCCTTTGGGGAAGAACGACGCCGCGAAGTAGATTGCCGTATAGGCGTAGATGAAAAAGTCATACCACTCGACCAGGTTGCCGGAGCAGGCCCCCATGATCGCTCTGACACGATTGGGTTGGCGGGCGGGGGCATCTTCAACGAGGGTGGTGCTGGAGCGGGGAGTTGGCATGGTAGTCAGCCTCTGGTCTTATTCTTGTAGCGGGCGTCCGATCGGTGATCGACCCTGTTTTCACGCTACTCCAGAGTGGGCCCGTCAATAAGGGGACTAGCTGACTAACTGATATGCTGAAATTCTATAGCTGCTGACAGGTGTGCTGTTTAGACTGCCAGTTACCTTCTGCCTCGACACGGGCCTGCCGATGGACGTCGTTCAACTCAAAACCCTGATCCATGTTGCCGAGCTTGGCAGCCTCAGCAAGGCGTCCGACCGGCTGCACATTGCACAGCCCGCCTTGAGCCGGCAGATCCGGCAACTGGAGAAGGAGCTTGGGGTCTACCTGTTCGAGCGCCATGGCCGCGGCATGATCATCACCGACGCCGGCAGCGAAGTGCTGCAGCACGCCACGCGGATCATGGATGAACTGGAGGCCATTCGCAGTTCGGTAGTGGGCGGGCATGCATCGTTTCGCGGGGCCGTGGCGATCGGCACCACACCGACCATCGCGGAAATCGTCACCGTGCCCCTGGTGACCCGGATCCGCGAAGCCCACCCGGACTTGTCGATCCGTTTCTCGTCGGCCTTCAGCGGTTACCTGGTGGACTGGATTCAGCGTGGCGAACTGGAGCTGGCGATCTCTTATGACCTGGAGCCGCTGCACACTTTGCGCATCGTGCCGGTGATGATGGAGAACCTGGTATTGGTCGGGCCGCCCAGCGCAGGCTTGGCGTGGGACAACCCGGTAAACTTCGCAACCCTGGCCCAGCAGCAGTTGGTGCTGCCCAGCCCGCGCCATGGCTTGCGCAAGATCATGGACCACTGCGCCGCGGACGTCGGCTTCAAGATTGCCGCCAATGTCGAGGCCGATTCGTTCGGGGCGATGATCGACCTGGTGCGTCATGGCTTCGGCTTGACCGCGCTGCCCTTGGCCTCGATCTACACCCACCTGCAGAATGGCACCTTGTGTGCAGCGCCACTGATCGAGCCGACTCCGATGCGCAAGCTGGTCATGGTGTCGCCTGCGGACAGGCATGTCAGCCCAGCCACGCGCTATGTGGGTGAAACCTTCGTCGAGCTTGCTTCAGAGCTGGTAGCGCAGGGCATCTGGGCGGGGCACATGCTTTAAGCGCTGGGTGCCTGACGCTGCAGCCGCGCCACGGCGGGCACACACAGCAACGCCAACAGCGCCACCCCGGCGGCCACATAGCCCAGCGTCGACACCCCGAATGTCGGGATGACCAGCCCACCCAACAGCGCACCCAAGCCAATACCGGCATTGGCGGCAGACACGTTGGTGGTGCCAGCCAGAGCCTGAGAGTGCGCCACCGAATGCATCACGCGCACCTGGCAGATGGGGTAGAGCGCCGTATTGGCGATGCCCCACAGTGCCAGTGCGCCCCAGAGCGTTACAGGCGCAGCGGCCAGCGGGCTGAAGGCCGCCATACCCATCGCCAGCAACACAAGAAACAGCGCAGTGGCCTTGATCGGCGAATGCCTGACAGCTCGCCCCCCCAGCCAGTTGCCCAGCAAACCAATGGCACCGAAGCCCATCAGCCACCAGCCGACATCCGCAGTTGCAACACCTGCGGTACGCTCGAGCATGTCGGCCAGGTAGGTGTAGGCAATGAACATGGCGGTGAACACCATGATCGACAGCGCCACATTGGCGAGGAAGTTCGGTTCACGGAAGATCCGCGCCTGGTGGCGCAAGTCAACCCTGGGCAGGCGCGCAACCACTGGCATCCAGGTGAGCACGGCAAAGGCCATGGCCGCCGAAGCAGCAGACAATATCCAGAAAGCGCCGCGCCAGCCTATGGCGTCAGCCGCCAACGTCCCTAATGGAATGCCCAGCAACAGCGCAGCTGAGATGCCGAGGTAGACCCGCGCGACGGCCTGCCCTTGGCGATCGGGGCTGACCATGCTGGCGGCCGTTTCGCTGGCTGTACCCCAAAAAACAGGCAGTGCCAGGGCGGGCAGGAAACGCGCCACTGCCAAGACCCCGATGTTTGGCGCAAGGGCCGCCAGCGCATTGGACGCCGCGAATAAGGCGAGGATGGCTGCGAACAGCTTGCGCCTGTCCAGGTGGGCAAGTGCTGCCGTCAACGGCGGGCCCGCCAGCATCACGGTGAAGGCAAACAGCGTGATCAACTGCCCGGCAGTCGAAATCGAGACATCAAGGTCGCGTGCCAGCCCGGGCAGCAGGCCGACCATCAAGAACTCGGTAGTGACAATCAAAAAGGCGGAGGCGGCGAGGACCAAAGTCCCCAAGGTCGCGCGTCGGTCGGTCGCCAAGCCCACGGGTGGGCGTTCAACAGCAGTCATGCAGGCAGTTCCTCAATCAGGGGCTGCCATTGTATTGATTCTTAAAAAGCCTATTACGGGCAATATTTCAGATGGCACGCGAATTATATTCACTAATCGCAGGGTGCGAGGCGGTGGCCGTCTGTTCGCAGTGCGTTCAGCAGCACATCCAGCAGCGCCCTGACGCGGGGAAGGGCCTCACGTTTTTTGAGCCACACTACGTTCATCGGCAGCCCATCTGTTGCCAAGTGCGGCAACACTTCAATCAACGCGCCACTTTCCAGCTGTTGATTGACCAGCCAGGTGGGCACCTGAGTGACCCCCAAACCCTGTACGACTGCCTGTACCACCCCTTCGCCATCGCCGATGGCAAGCCGCGCCGGCATGAAGCGCCGCTCCATTTCACCCGGTTGCATACCGGTCATGTGCCAGGGGCTGCCCACCCCGTCGGGCTGCCCGTAAACCACACAGTCATGGGCTTGCAGGTCCGCCTCATCGAGCGGTGTGCCACGGGCTTGCAAGTAGCCCGGTGAGGCACAGAAGATGAACCGTTGAGCACCGATGAACTGGTGCCCCAGGTCCTCCGGCCAAACGTCCGGGCCGCCGATACGTACCACGATATCGATACCCTGCTCGGTCGGGTTGACGAAGCTGTCGGTAAAGGACACGTGTGGCTGCAACTGGGGATGGCGTTTGAGGTAGTCGAGAATGACCGGCAAGACGTGCAGCCGCCCATACGCTGCGGGCAGGTCGATGCGCACCCGGCCCCGTGGCTCGAAGTAGTCTTCATGCAGGGCCAATTCCGATGCTTCGAGGTCGGCCAGCACGCGTGAGCAGGTCTTGTAGAACGTTTGCCCCGCATCGGTCAGGGCAAGCCGACGCGTCGTGCGCTCGAACAGGCGTAAGCCCAGGCGAGCTTCCAGCCGCGCGACACCTTTGCTGACAGCCGAGCTGGTCAGGTTCAGGCGCTGCGCCGCCGCGGCAAAACTGCCGAGGTCTGCCACGCAGACAAAAACGTCAATGCCCTTCAAACGTTCGGAGGAGTGCACCGTCAACCCTTTGTGTAATGAACGTGGCTGCAAGCGTAACGATGATTGAACCGAAACGACAGCGCCCAGGTCGCATCCTTTAACTCAGACAAAAAGGATGTTGACGATGAAAACCATGACGCGCGTATTGACGGGGTTGGCACTGGTTGGCGCACTGGGCGCTAGTGCCGCGTGGGCTGACCAACCAGGTGCCGACTGGAAGGTGAACTAAGACCAGGCCGAGACGGTGCTTAAAGGCGCCGGCTACACCCAGATCACCAAGATCGAAGCGGATGACGGCCACTGGGAAGGCGAGGGCATCAAGGCCGATGGCAAGCAGTACGAATTCCACGTTGACCCACACTCCGGCAACATCACCAAGGATGAACTGGATAATTGAGCCACCGTCAGGTCACGTTTGGCGTCAGCCATTGTGACCCGGCCAGCCGCTCAATGAAAAAATCAGCCAAGGCCTGGACCTTTCTCGGCCGGCTTCGGGCTGAAGGTGTGACGAAATACAAGCCGCCTTGGGTCATGCTCCACGTGGGTAGCAGGTGCTCAAGGCGGCCGTCCGCCAAGTATTCGGAGGCGATGAAATCCGGTAATTCGGCGATCGCCAAGCCCTCCAGCAAGGGCGCCACCAACGCATCCGAATTGGTCACACGCAGGGGCCCCCGCGGCACGACGTCTTGTTCGGTGCCGTCACTGTGGGTGAACCGCCAAACCTGGCTGCGGGCGCGGTAGGCGTAGCTCATGCAGGCATGGTCAACCAGGTCGCGCGGGTGCTCAGGGCGCCCATGACGCGCAAGGTATGACGGCGCGGCTACCAGGTATTGGGTGACCGCGCAGATACGTCTCGCCACCAAGGACGAATCCGGCAGTGCTGCAATACGCAGTGCTGCATCGAACCCCTCGGCAACCAGATCGACTGTCGAATCTGACAAGTGAAGGTCGAGTTCCAACTGGGGGTACCTGGCCATCAACGCGGGCAGCAGCGGCGCTACCCAGCGCAAGCCGAATGACATAGGCACCGCCAGGCGCACCAAGCCCCGTGGCTGCACCGACATCTCCTGGGCGGCGCTTTCCATCTCTTCTGCCTGGCGGTACAACGCGCTGGCCTGTTCGACCATGCGCTGGCCGAACTCGGTGACGCAAAGCTGGCGTGACGTGCGATTGAACAGACGACCGCCCAAGCGTGCCTCCAGACGCGCCACCGCACGCGATACCGTCGGTACCGACACGCCCATGGCGCGCGCCGCCGCTGCGTAGGAACCTTCTTCCGCCACTTTGGCGAACATTGCCAGCCCTTCGAAATCGGGGATTCTTGCCATTTCAATTCTGCAATGATGAGTTTCAAATGATTCTATTTTGAAAATAACGGTGCGTCGATAAGCTTCTCCCACAGCCAATCACTACCCCACGGGAGAAACACCATGAGCAACAAACTTGAAGGCAAGATCGCACTGGTAACCGGCGGCACCACCGGTATCGGCCTGGCCACCGCCAAACGTTTTGCAGAGGAGGGCGCCCATGTGTACATCACCGGCCGCCGCCAGAGCGAGCTGGACAAGGCCGTAGCGCTGGTCGGTAACGCCACCGGCATCGCCGTCGATTCGACCCGGCTTGACCAGTTGGACGCGCTGTATGCCCAAATCGGCCAGCAACAGGGGCGTCTGGATGTGCTGTTCTCCAACGCGGGTGGCGGCTCGATGCTCCCTTTGGGAGACATCACCGAAGCCCACTACGACGATACGTTCGACCGCAACGTCAAAGGTGTGCTGTTCACAGTGCAGAAAGCGTTGCCGTTGCTGGCGCCGAACGCCTCCATCATTCTTACGGGCTCTACCGCCGGTAGCTCCGGGACTGCGGCATTCAGCGTGTACTCGGCGTCCAAGGCCGCCGTTCGGGCATTCGCACGCAGCTGGATCCTCGACTTGAAGGACCGCGGGGTCAGGGTCAACACCCTCAGCCCAGGTGCCACGCGAACCCCAGGCCTGGTTGACCTGGCGGGCCCCGATGCAGAGCAACAGCAGGGGTTGCTCGACTACCTGGCCGCCCAGGTGCCGCTGGGACGTGTGGGTGAGCCTGTGGAAATTGCCAATGCCGCCGTCTTCCTGGCGAGCGATGACTCAAGTTTCGTCAATGGCGCCGAGCTGTTTGTCGATGGCGGTCAGGCTCAGATCTAGAGCGTGAGCCTGGGCAGGGTAGGCAGCGGGCGATCGTTTGCTCCCGCAGCCTACTGCCCACTGTCGATCAGGCTTTCCAGATTCGTCAGAATCGTCAGGGCATCGTAGGGCTTGCGCACAACAGGGACGTGCTTCAAATGCGCAGGAATGCTGATGCTGTCGCCATAGCCGGTGGCGAACAGGAAGGGAATGTTTTTGCGCGTGAGTTCTTCGGCGACGGCAATCGACGTGCCCGTCCCCAGGTTGATATCCAGCACCGCGACATCTGGCCTGCGGCTGGCGAGCAGCTTCATCGTCTCGGCTTCGGAGCTTGCGGTGATCACGTCTTCGACCAGCGCATCGGCCAGAATCTGTTCGAGGCCTACTGCAATAACCAGTTGGTCCTCGAGAATCAGCACGCAGGATTTGACCAGGCCCGAGCCGCTGACATGAGGCGCAGCCGGTGGCGCCATTGGCGCAACGGCATCGACCGTTTCGACCTGGGTCAGGTGTTTGGCAGGGATCTTGAAATACCCCTGCAGCCCTTCTGGCCTGTATTCGAGCGTGCTGGTGCCGCCGAGGTCGAAGGGGATGCTGCGTTCGATCAGCACCGAACCGAAACCACTTCGGCTGGGTGGGCGAACCGTTGGCCCACCGCTTTCGCGCCACGTGATGTCGCACGCCCCACTCACATCGACCTGCCAACTCACGGCCAGCTTGCCACCTGCCCGAGACAGCGCGCCGTACTTGGCGGCGTTGGTCGCCAGTTCGTGGAGCACCAAGGCCAGCACCGAGTAGGCGCGGGCATCAAGCAGCAGGCTGGGGCCGTTCAGCTCGATGACATCGGCCGAGGTGCGGTAGGGCGACAGCTCGGCTTCCAGAAGCGTGGAGAAGCGCCCACCGCCATCACCTCGCACGACCTGGTCATGCGCCAGGGAAAGCGCCTGAATGCGGCCTTTGAGCGTTGCCACGTAGCTGTTGAGGGTCTGGTTTTCGGCGGTGGGGTGGGCCACCAGCGCACCGATCAGCGAAAGAATGTTCTTCACCCGGTGGTTGAGCTCTTCGTTGAGCATCCGTTGGCGGACGTCCGCCTTGGAGCGCTCGTCGGCCATGAGCTCACTGTTATGCAGCACCACCTCGACTATCGCGGCGCGGATGGCCTCGCCAAACGGGCGGTCTTGCTCGGACCAAGGCTGTGAGTGGTGGTGAACGGTCTGTTTCCACACCGCGAAGCTCTTGCGTGGCGTCAGGCGTTCACCTAACGGGCCGCTGTCGTAGGTTTTGTTGGGGTCGCCGGCCCAATCCAGGGTCTCGATCACTTCTTTGCGAAACAGCATCAGGTAATCCCGGGGCTGCTGTGACATCGGAATGACCAACACGCCTGAAACGTCGACGGCGTAATCCTGGGCAGGTGGGTGCGCCATCGAGAGGCAGTTCGAAGCCCAGGTACGGCCCTCGGCGACACCTTCGGCGAATCTCAACAAGCTGGGTAACGCCACGTTTGGCGGTGTCAGTGCCTCAGCGGTCCAGCGGCCTTGCAGCGACATGCCGATGCCGTCGCAGGGGATGAGCGCCTTGAAGTCCGTCATGCGAGCACGCAGCAGTTCCTCGAAGTCGGCGGTGCGGTGTGCATCACGCAGCAGGTTGTCGAGCACTTCGCGTGCGTAGGCGGCGGCCTCCAGGCTTTGCTTGGCGCGCAGAGTCTGGATATGCAACGAGAAAAATTCGCCGAACATTTCTGCCGCGACGCGTTGGCCCATGGACAACGTGCGGGGTGCGTAATGGTGGCAGGCAATCAGCCCCCAGAGCGCGCCGTCGACGATGATCGAAATGGACATGGACGCGCCTACGCCCATATTGCTCAGGTATTCGCAGTGAATGGGCGAGACGCTGCGCAGGTGCGCGTAGGACAGGTCGAGCGGTTCACCATTCAGGTCCAGCACAGGGGTGATGGGCACGGTCTTGAACTGGGCATCGGAAATGATGCGGACCGGATTGCGCAGGTACAGGGCGCGCGCCTGCTGCGGAATGTCGGACGCGGGGAAGTACTGCCCCAAAAAGCTTTCCAGGCCGCTGCGCTTGGCCTCGGCAATCACCTTGCCAGCGCCGTCAACGCCAAGCTGGTAGATCATCACCCGGTCGTAGCCCAGCAGTGCTCGCACACGTCGGGCAGTGTCGGCGAATAGCTTCTCGGAGCGGTCGATCTCGCGCAGTTGGGCGATGACGGTGCGGACCAGCTCAATCGGCTCGGCGATGCTTGCACCGCAGGGCTCGAACTCGAGGATGGCGGTGCCTTTGTAAATATGCGCGGCAATATCGAACGCCTGACCGGACGGCAGGCTCACGGCAAACGACAGTGCTGGGCGAGTGCCCTCTTTGACCCGTGCCAGTGCGTTGCGAAGGGTATGCGCAGCCTCGGTGCCGATGATTGCTTCGAGGCGTTGACCGTTGATGTCCCCGGCAACGCCCAGCATGCCTGGGGTATTGGCGGAGTGACGCAGCACCACGCTTGCTGCCGCATTGCAGGCCAACAGGCAACCGTGCGGCTGGATGCTGCCCGGAATCTGGATGGGTTCGCGATCGCAGTTGGTCAGATTGACGGGAGGTTGCAAAGTCATAGGCGGCCCCTGCCGGTTTACCAGACACCGGCTGCCTGCATGACCGCCGAACAGTTTCAGGCAAACGAAGTGTTTACGGTCACATTCAGCGTTTGATTCTAGCGGGCGCGTTACGCTTCGTCATCAGGGGCGCAAGAGGGCCAGCGCAAAGTTGGCCCTCTTGGAAGTTGCAACAGTGTGCCGGGATCAGAAACCTTCCAAAACAATCTTGCCCCGGGCCTGGCCACGCTCTATGAGGGCATGGGCACGCTTGAGGTTTTCCGCGTTGATGGTGCCGAAGTGCTCGCCGACGGTGGTCTTGAGTACACCTTCGTCGATAAGCGCTGATACCTTCTCGAGTAGCTGGTGTTGTTTGATCATGTCTTCGGTGTGGTAAAGCGAGCGCGTGAACATGAGTTCCCAGTGCAGCGACAGCGATTTGCGCTTGAGTGGCATGACGTCCAACTGCGCGGGGTCATCGATGAGTGCGAGTTTGCCTTGTGGGCGAAGCACCTCCACAAGCTGCGGCAGGTAGGTATCGGTATGCGTCAGGCTGATCACATAATCAACGGGATTGCCCCCAAGTGCTTCCAGTTGCAAGGCGATCGAAGCCGAATGGTCGATGACATGGTGGGCACCCAGTTCGCTGACCCATTGCTGGGTTTCGGCCCGGGAGGCGGTGCCGATGACCGTGAGTTGCGTGAGCTGCCGGGCCAGTTGCACCAGGATTGAGCCGACGCCGCCACCAGCCCCGATCACCAACAGGCTTTGCCCCACGCCACCGTTCGGTGCGATACCCAGTCGATCAAACAACAGTTCCCAGGCAGTGATGGAGGTCAATGGCAACGCGGCGGCACTGGCATCGTCGAGGCTACGCGGTTTGTGCCCGACAATGCGTTCGTCGACCAGGTGATATTCGCTGTAGCTGCCCGGGCGATCGATGGCGCCGGCATAGAAAACCTCGTCGCCTGGCTGGAACAACGTGACCTCGGCGCCTACTTCGCGCACGATCCCCACCGCGTCCCACCCCAATACCTGCGGCTGGCCGGTCTGGCGTGAGGCGCGCACTTTGGTATCGACCGGGTTGACGGCAATGGCCTTGACCTCGACCAGCAGGTCTCGGGCGCCGGGTGTTGGCTTGGGCAGGTCTGTTTCGAACAGCGAATGTGGGTCTTGAATCGGCAAACCGGCTTGGGTGTATACGACGGCCTTCATTGGCATTACCTCAGTGGAATGGGAAGTTGGGCGCAGGCTATCCGCTTGGGTTTAGTCCAGAAACCCGCTGAATGAAGTAAGACTTTCACGCTGGGGGTGAAAATGGCGGAGCGAACGCTTTGGGTCATGGTGCAGCTCCGCGGGTAGGGACTGGCGCCATGATGCTCAAGATTGCCTGCGGCTTAAATGACGCATAAAGTACTGATTCAGGACATGGCATTAAGGAGCACAGCAATGCATCGAGTCGGCTATCTGATCACGGAGGGCTTCCAGGTCATGTCCCTGGCAACGCAGACCGTGTTCGAGTTCGCCAACCTTGTGGCGGGCAAAGAGGTCTACAGGATTCAGAACTACTCAATCGGCGGGGGGACTGTGCGTTCTTCTTTAGGGATGCACATCGATACGTTGCCCTTAGGGGCGCCGGGCCTTGCTGACAGCTGGATGGTCACCGGTACACTGACCCCGTTGACGCCGCCTTCCGACGACGTGCTGAAAAGCGTGCGGGGGTTTGTCGACGGCGCGCGTCGCACTGCTGGGTTGTGCACCGGTACATTCGTGCTTGCCCAAGCGGGTGTACTGGAGGGCCGTCGCGCCACCACGCACTGGGCCTACGCCAAAGCCTTGCAGCGCATGCACCCGCGAATCACGGTCGAGGACGACCGCATCTTCATCGTTGACGGCCCTGTGTGGACCTCTGCGGGGATGACCGCCGCGCTGGACATGGCGCTGGCGATGGTGGAAAAGGACTTGGGGGCTGAGCTTGCCCGTTCTATTGCGCACAAGCTGGTGATGCATCAACGCCGCTCTGGTGGCCAGTCGCAGCATTCGGAATTGCTGTCGCTGGCGCCCAAGTCAGACCGCATCCAGAGCGCGCTGGACTATGCGCGCAAGCACCTTAACCGCCCGCTCAGTGTTGAGGAACTGGCTGATGTAGTGCACCTCAGCCCCCGGCAATTCACCCGTGTGTTTACTGCGGAGACGGGGCAATCACCGGCCAAGGCGGTGGAAAGCCTGCGCCTGGAGGCCGCCCGGTTGATGATCGAGCAAAGCCGCCACAGCCTGGATACGGTGGCGAGGGAAACGGGGTTCAGGGATCGCCGCCATATGCGTGAGGTGTTCATGCGCGGCTTTGGCGTGCCGCCGCAGGCCGTGCGCAGGGATGCACGGCGGGTTGTGTAGTGACTCTCCAGAGAACAACACATAGCTCATTGATTTAGCAAGGGATGTGGGAGCTGGCTTGCCGGCGATCACCGGCAAGCCGGTGCCATGCACCGCGGCGCTTGCATCGCCGGCAAGCCGGCTCCCACCCGAGCTGTGTAGCCTCCAAGGCTAGCGCCGCACCTGTGTGAGCAACTCTCTTGTTCAAATTTTTGGGGGCATTCCATCCTCTGGGAAATCACCCAGCCCTTTGGACCGCGTTGTCGAGCAGAGAACAAAGTTCGTAAGCGAGTTGCTGACCCTGTGGGAGCTGGCTTGCCAGCGATGAGGCCGGAACAAGCACCACAAGACAGTTGCTCCCACAGCGGTCATGTTGCACCTGGAGCCTGAGATGTACTTTCAGGCCTAGCCAATCAGCTACCTACATAGCCAATTGTCTTCCCCGCCAGCCGATTACGCATCACCCAGTACGCCCCCAGCACAACCAGTGAGGTCACCGAGGTGAACCAGAACTGGAACCGCGAGGCCGGGTCGAATGCCTGGGTGACAATCACCGCCAGCAGTGCGAACAGCGCAACAATATTGGCGTAAGGGAAGAACCATGCACGGAACGCCGTAGGGTCGACCGCTTCATGCCGGGTTTTCCAGCGCATGGCGAAGTGGGCGACGATGATGAAGATCCACACGATCATCACGAACGTGCCGCTGCTCTTGGCCAGGGTCATGAACAGGTCGCCGCCGCTGACAAAGTGCACGGTCAGGATCAACAGGCAGATGCTCAGGCTCAGCAGCAGCGCATTGAGCGGTACCCCTTTGGACGTGGTGCGAGAGAACAGCTTCGGCGCATGCCCACGCTGGCTCAGCGAGAACAGCATGCGCGAGTTGGAGAACATGAAGGAGTTCATCACCGACATGAACGAGATGAACAACACGATCTTCATGGCCACTGCGGCGCCACTGAACCCAGCCAGGCTGAACAACGACACATACGGGGACGCCAGGTTTTCCGTGTCTGTCCACGGCAGGCAGAGGATCAGGATCGACACCGAACCGACATAGAACAACATCACCCGCAGAATGACGCTTTTGATGGCCCGAATGACGTTCTTGCGAGGGTTCTCTGATTCGCCGGCGGCAACGGCAGCGATTTCACTCCCGCCCAGCGAGAAGATCACCACCACCACACCCGCCATGACCGGCGACAGGCCATTGGGCATGAAACCATCGTGCGCGGTCAGGTTGACCCAGCCAGGGGAAGGGATGTTGCTGTGCAGGCCGAGCAGAATCGAAAGCCCCAGCACCATGAAGATCAGAATGGTGGCGACCTTCATCGCGGCCAGCCAGTACTCCACTTCAGCGAAGGATTTGACCGAGTAGGCGTTGCTTGCCATCAATGTCACCAGCATGATGAACGCGCCGGCCCAGATGGGCAGCCAAGGCAGAAAATCGTTGAGGATGGCGCCCAGCAGTACCGCCTCCAAGGTGATGGTCAGCATCGACTTTAGCCAGTACAGCCAGCCGACGGTAAACCCTGCCCATTCGCCGAGGTAGCTGTTGGCATAGGTTGAAAACGAGCCTGCATCCGGGTTGCGGCAGGCCATCTCGCCGAGCATGAACATCACCAGGGTGACCACAATGCCGCCGATGAAATACGACAGGATCGCGGCAGGCCCTGCCGAGGCAATCAACTTGCCCGACCCCATGAACAGCCCCGCGCCGATCACCCCGCCCAGCGCAATCATGGTGATGTGCCGTTGTTTCAGGCTTTGCTTCAGACTGTTGGATTGCATTTCCTTGTCCTCTCTTATTATCTGGGAGGCGTCGGCAATGATGCTGCAGTGCAAGGTTTGCCACTGCAGACATTGTCGCCCCACCCACAGGCATCGTCGTGCGCCTGCGTCCACGCCCTGCAGCCTTTTATTCAGGCAATAGCTGTCAGGCTGGCCACCATGGGCAAAGCGGCCGTGCATCTCAAGCGAATTCTGCGCACAACATCCTGCGTTTTTTTCCTATGGGCGCAATGATGGGCAGGATTGGCTGTGATTTGCTGGCTGGGGAATTGGGTGAAATGGGTTGGGGAAATGGTGCGTAGATCGAGCGCCGCGCGGGCGGCGCTCGATCTTATACCCCCAACAGGGCAATCATCGCCGGCACGGTCAACACCGCGGTGTAGTACCCCATGAACTGCACGCCGATGTTGAAACCGAGAAAGCGTGAGAGAAAACCACCCAGCAGGCCAATGGTGACAATCACCAGCAACCCCAACAGGCCGCCTTCCCAGATGCCAATCACCAGGATCAGGCCGACAAAGGTCGCGATCACCGCTTCGTGGCTGATCTTGCGCGACACATAGGCAGCAGCTCGGTGCGCGTAATTCATGGTGAAGGGGTAGGCGATCAGGATCGCGACCACCACCGCCAGCATGCCGTAGCCCAGAAACTCCCAGGTACTGAGCAACGAATGCAGGTTATTCACCTCACCGCTTGCAGCATCGACGCTGAAGCGTGGCGGGGCGTTGAACAGCGGTGCGGCGGGGCCAGCAGCGACCGGGCTCAGCGGCAGGCCGAAGGCGATCAGCGGAATCAAGGCTTCGGCCAGGTAAGTCGATTCGGTGACGCCGTTGCGCGCGGTGATGACCGTGGTCAGGCGATGGTAGACGTGCTTGATCCGTGAACCGACGGCCTCGCCCATGATTACGGTCATCGCTACCGGGCTGAACACGAATGTGGCGCTGGAGACAACGGCAGTGATCGCCGTCCACAGGGTTTGCTTGCTGTCCAGTACGCGCAGCGGGTTGGGGAAGAACCCACCCCAGCGCTTCACATCGGGCGACAACGAGAACGTGCGCACCTGCTGGCGGCGCATGCTGGCGCGTTCGGCGGGCGCGAGCAGGCAGAACAGCGCCGCAATCAACGGGCCGATAGCGATGCCGAGGAAGTAACTGACGCTGAGCTTGACGCCGTACTGCGCGGTCAGGCTTTGCAGGCCGACAATCACCATGACGAACGGGATCAAGGTCAGCACCGCTGCCAGGCGGCCCTTGGAGAACCAGGCGATGGCCACTGCCGCCAGCAGGAAGACCCAGGGCGCGGCCTGTTTGATCATGTCGCCGAACGGCGCCAGCATCACGGCGAATAGCACTGCCATCGGTACCGCGATCAACGCTGCGATCACAGCCCCGGAAATCATCTTGCGCAGGGCAATGTGCGGCACGCCCAGGTTGCGCAGGAAGTTGGCTTCGCGCATCAGTGGCGTTGCCATGGTATCGCCGGGGATACCCAACAGCGCGGTCGGTACCGCGTGGGTCATGTGCTTGGCCACGGCACCGGCCAGGAAGAACGTCAGCACACCGGCCGCCGGCACGCCCAGCAGCACCACCAGCAGGGTCAAGGGGGCGAGGGTAGTGGTTTCGTCGCTGCCGGAAATCAGGCCGATGCCGGCAAAGATCACCGCACCGAGGACGCCCATGCCCAGGGCTATGAGGAACTGATCCATCACCAAGGCGATCATGGCCGGCCTCCGTGGGCAGGGGCGGCCTGTACAGGCACGGTAGCGGGGGCGCTCGGGTCGTTCTGCAGCGCAGGCAGGCCTTTTTCGTACTCGGCGAACAGGTCGTACAGGTCCATTTCCTTCAGCTCTGCAAGGGTCGCCGCAGGCAGGTCGGCGAGGCTGCCCAGCGGGCCGAACTCGTTCTGCAATTCGACCAGGATCTTGGCCCGCCAGGCAGGGTCGGCCAGGTGCTCGACGACATTGCGCTTGGGCTTGAACAGCGCGGCACTGATGCCGCCACCGACCAGGCAGCCGATAATGCCGATCAGCATTGCGTAGGCCCGTGCCAATTGCGCCGACGCCACCCAACCCACCAGCAGCTGTTGCGCGGTAAAGAACGCGCCGAGGCTGACCACGGCGCCAAGGGCGATAGCGTAGACCAGGTGGCGACCGTCTACGGTGTCGCCCCAGACTTCGTACAGTTCGGACTTCATGAAGAATCTCCCACTGCCCTTGCGGGCTTTTATTGTTATGAACGTGAAGAGAGGACGTTTAAGCCATTGTGCGCTGGGCGAGCAGGGCGCGCGCTACCCCAGGCCGTCCCGCGCACCCACCTCGACCAGCCGTACCGCCTCCATTACGGCGCCCGCTTGTGCTTGAGCAGTTCTGCCGCTTTGTCAGCACGCACGTCGCGGGCCTCAACCATCTGCTTGACCAGCCAGTTCAGCTCGTCGCCGCGTGCCCCCGCCGACAGCGCAATGTTGCGCGCGTGCAAGGCCATATGGCCGCGCTGGATGCCTTCGGTCGACAGTGCCCGTAGCGCGCCAAGGTTTTGTGCAAGGCCGACGGCAACCGCGATTTCGGCCAGCTCCTGGGCGGTTTTAACCCCCAGGATGCGCAGTGACAGCTGCGCCAGGGGGTGCGTCTTGGTGGCGCCGCCGACCAGGCCGACCGGCATGGGCATCTCCAGGGTGCCGACCAGATGGCCCTGGCTGTCCTTCTCCCAGGTGGTCAGCGAACCGTAGTGTCCATTGCGGCATGCATAGGCATGGGCGCCGGCCTCGACCGCACGCCAGTCATTTCCGGTGGCGACGATCAACGGGTCGATGCCATTCATGATGCCCTTGTTGTGGGTGGCGGCGCGGTACGGGTCAACCACGGCAAAGTTGTAGGCATCGAGGATGCCTTCGATGACCTCTTCACCTGTGTAGGCGCCGGTACTTAGCAGCTCTGGGGCAATACGCACCTGCGCGCGGGCCAAGCGCAGGTCGGCCAGGTTGGAGAGGATACGCAGGCGGACCTTGCCGCCGGTAATTTCTTCCAGCAAGGGCGCCACGGCCTCGGCCATGGTATTGACCGTGTTGGCGCCCATGGCATCGCGTACGTCGACGATCAGGTGGGCCACCAGCATCGGCCCGCGCGGGCTATGGGCGAAGGTATGCACCTCGATGTCACGGCAACCGCCCCCTAGGCTGTTGAGCAGCTGGTCCTTGCGGTTGGCCAGCTCGATGATTTCATCTTTGTGGCGCAACAGGCTCAAGCGTGCATTGAAGGGGTCGGCGACCTCGACGATCTGTACCTGGGCACGCATCAATGGCAGCGAACTCGACGTCTTGAAGCCGCCGGCCTCGCGTGCCAGCTTGGCCATGAAGGACGCCGCAGCGACCACCGAAGGCTCTTCCACCACCAACGGCACGATCACGTCGCGGCCGTTGATCTGGAAGTTGCTGGCCACCGCGTAGGGCAGCTCGAAGGTGCCGATCACGTTCTCGATCATGCCGTCGGCGATGTCCAACGGCAAGGCGCCGGCGTCTCGCAGCAGGGCGACGTCTGCCTGGGGCAGTTCGAGTGCGTCCTGCAAGTGGCTTAGGCGCTCAGCGGGTGACATGGCGCGGAACATGGGCAGGCGGGAGTCGATGCTCATGGGGAGGGGTACCTTGCAGTTATTGTTGTGAGTTGGCGCCACCGTAGTCCGATCTGTCTGGTGAAAGAAGGTACAGTTTGGCCAGACAGTACCTAAGCTGTACCCTTTGTTCAGACAAGGTATTCGGGACACCTGGCGATGGCGCGGCAGACACTCGCAGAGCAACTGGCAGCATCCTTGGCAGTGCAGATCGGCAACGGCACGTACCGCATTGGCGAACGCCTGCCGTCCCTGCGCGAGTGCATGCGTTTGTTCGGCCATTCGAAAAACACCGTGATCAATGCCTATGAGTCGCTGGCCTCGCAAGGCCTGGTCGAAGCGCGCCACGGGCAAGGTTTTTTCGTCAAGCAGGGCGCGCCACGCAGCCACGAGCCAGAGGAGCCACTGCCCTACACCCGGGCGATGGACACCATTTGGCTAATGCGTCAGCAGTTCGTCCGCGAGCCTGGCCATTCGCCGTTGGGCGAGGGCTTTCCGCCGGTGGAGTGGTTGATGGACATGCGCCTGGACAAGTTCACCCGGCAAATCATGCGCACAGGCGTCACCACGCTGTTTCGTTATGGCAACCGCCTGGGCAACGCCAGCTTGCGTCAACACCTGGTGCAAAAGCTCGCCAGCTATGCAATCACCGCCAGCCCCAGGCAAATCGTCACCACCCACGGCGCCAACCATGCGCTGGACCTGATCATTCGCCGCTTCATCGCCCCAGGCGACAGCGTGCTGGTGGAAGACCCTGGCTACTACCCGCTGTTTGGCAAGTTACAGTTGCAAGGCGCACGCATGCTCTCGGTACCTCGGCTCGCAGATGGGCCGGACATCGAGGTGCTGGAGCAGCACCTGCGCCTGCATAAACCCAAGCTGTTCTTCATTCAGTCTGTCGGCCACAACCCGACGGGGTCTGATATTTCCCCCAGCAAGGCGCATCGGTTGGTGCAATTGGCTGAAGAACACAACTTCCTGCTGGTGGACGATGATGCAATGGCCGATTTCAAACCGGCCGCGGCAATCAAGGTGTCGGCATTGGACCAATTGCAGCGCTCACTGTATGTCGGCAGCTTCTCCAAGTCGGTGTCTGCGGCCTTGAGAGTGGGCTTTATCGCCGGCAGCAAAGAGGTGATCGATGAACTGGGCGACCTGAAGATGCTGCTGCACACCAGCACCTCGGAGCTGTGCGAGCGCACGGTCGACGTCATCCTCACCGAAGGGCACTTCCTGCGCCACGTGATCCGCCTTCAAGAGCGCTTGAAAGCCGCTACCAGCGCGGGCTTGCAGATGCTCGACGGGATCGGCGCCGAGGTATTCGCGCGGCCCGAGCAAAGCCTGTACCTGTGGGCCAGGTTTGCCCATGTCGACGACGCCAGGGAGCTGACCCGGCAATTACTGCCCAAGGGCTTCATGATTGCCCCGGGGCATATCTTTGCGCCGGAGCAGGCGCAGGTTAACCCTTGGACGCGCTTGAACGTGGCCTATTTGAATGATGCGTTGCTCAAGGCGGTGTTGGGGCGTGAGGCAGGCTAGGGTGCCCTGTCAGCGCAGCCAACGGCGTAGCGCGTATTGCCGTAAACTGGTTATCAAGGGTTTACCTGTGCAGGAGGCCTTCGTCATGCGCAGATTCATGCTGTTGCTCGCTATCACAGCAATCGCAGGTTGCCAGGCGCCCATGCCGGCCGCCAACCCGCAGATGGCCTGGGTCGATTTCTCGGTGCCGTTTCCCAACGACAGGGTGCTGATGGCCGAACGTCTCGACAATCAGCGCCTGCGCGACGGTCGCTTTTTTCAGGTCAGCCCTGGCAGCCATGAGCTGATTGTTCGTTTCGACTTCGAGGCCAGCGGTGGCTCAGGCATGAGCATGATGGGGGGCAGCACCGTTCGCGAATGCTACCTGACCCTCAACTACCCGCACTTCAAGGCGGGCCAGCGCTACGTGCTGGAGGCGCGCTCGATGGCCTTGACGCCGGAGGCGCGGTTGTACGATGCCCAGGGGCAGAAGGTTGCAGAGTTGAGCGAGTTCTATTGTCTTATGTGAGTGATACCTGCCGTATGAATCGTCCGCTGTTCGTTTCTCTGGATGGGCCCAAAGGCACTGGCAAGACCACCTTGCTGGAGGCCATTACGAAAGTATTGAGGGCAGGCAACAACAAGGTAATCCGGCTTTGCGAGCGCAATAACGACCCCAACAGGGGTGAAACCATGGCCTTGGTCAACCAACTTGCCAGAAACCCCTGCCGGGAACTGGAATTGGGGGTTTGTGAGCGCTTGGCCGATAGCCGAAGCTGGATTTCACAGCATGTGCTGCCTAAGCAGCCGCCTGGCAGCATCATCCTGATCGATCGCTGGTACCCCTCCGATGCTGCGTTTCGGCGGACAGTGCCGTTTGCGGAGATTCTGCGGTTGAACATCGAGCGAAACGTGCGCGTGCCAGACCTGCATGTCGGCGTGGTCACCGACCCTGAGGTTTCATGGGCGAGGGCCGCGGCGCGCTCGCGTGGGTTGGGGAGCACGGTGATGTTCAACCTGGGGGAACAGGTGGCCAGTACCGAGGCATTCGAGCGGGCGGTGGCGGAGCAGGGGTGGGTGTTGTGCCGGAATGAAGGGACGGTGGAAGAGGCGACGATGCAGGTGGTTTCGCAGATTTACAGGGTGTTGGGATGCCAGTAAACGCTGCTTGATCCACGTGGCGCGTGAAGAGATCCATGGTGGAGCACAAATGTACTCCCAGCTGCCGATTTCGAACCTAGATGACAGTATCAAGGGCCGGGGTGTTACCCGGCCGGGTACGGTCTATGCTCGAACCGTGAATCATGCATTGCCCTTCTACAGCCTACCTGTTCGTCCTGGCTGATTACACTGTTCGCATCGCCACACATGGAGTACCCGGGATGGACTGCATGTTGATCGCTCGTGCTGCTCTGAACCCAGGTGGCCTAGGGCGTGTGCTTATTGCTACCGCGCCTTCGGGCGGCAGAGGGCCGCAGCCATGAGCAATCCAGGGCGCGGCTATTCCTTGCAATGGCTGGTGGCGTTGGCCATTGTGCTGGGCATGTCGCTGCTGGGCGCGGGGCTTGCCTGGCAGGGCTATCGTGGTGTCCAGCAGACGCTGGTGGCTGCCGCCGGCGACACTGCCCGGCAGTTCGGCAAGACCATCGATGAACGCGCCCGTCGCATGGTTGACCCCGTGCAAAGCAGCATCCGCCTGCTGGCCTTCAACCCGACGGCCAGCACCCTCGCGCAGCGCCTGGAGCGGTTGCCGCAACTGGTCGAAAGCCTCAACGCCAACAAGATGCTGAGCGCCGCTTATATGGGGTACCCCACTGGCGAGTTCTTGCTGGTGCGCAGGCTCAAAGACCCGCAACTGCTCCAGCGTTACGCCGCACCGGCGGCAACCGCGTTTCTGGTGCAGAGCGTCAGCAAGGGCGACGACGGCACGCTGTTGGGGGAGTGGCGGTTCTACGACACGGCGCTGACGCTACTCCAGTCCGAGGCCAAGCCGAACTACCGCTATGATCCCCGCGTACGCCCCTGGTTCGTCGAAGCATCCGGGCAATCTACTACTGTCTTTACCCATCCCTACGTGTTCTTCACCACCCGCGAGATCGGCATGACCATGGCCCAGCGCAGCGTCGACGGGGGCTCGGTGGTCGGCATGGACGTCTCGGTCGACGACCTGGCCAGCGAAACCCGCGACATGCGCATGACCGCAGGCACCGAGATCGCCGTGGTAGACGGGAAGGGCAGTGTGGTGGCGTACCCGGACCTGGCGCGGGTCATCGTGCATGAAGGGGAGGCGGTGCGCCTGTCCCGTATCACCGAGCTGGGCATCCCGAGCCTGGCACAGCTCTACGCGCGCTTGCCCCAGGGCAGCCAGCCTGAAGCGTTCCAGGTGGACGGTGAAACCTGGTACGGCATGCTCGAGCAACTGACGACCCTGGCCGGGCAAGACTTGCAGGTGCTGATTGCCGTGCCGGCCCACGAACTGCTGGCCGACGCACGCAAGGTGCTGGTCGAGCAGTTGCTCTGGGCCGCAGTGCTGATGGGGGTGTTGCTGCCGCTCGGTGGCTTGCTGGGCCGGCGAATCGGCCGCCCGCTGCGCCTTCTGGCCGATCAGGTGCGTGGCCTGGCCAGCTTCGATTTCAGCCGTGAGGTGGGGGTTGAGTCGCAGGTGACCGAGGTGCGGGAGTTGAGCCGGGTGCTTGGTCGCATGTCCGGGACCATCCGCAATTTCCAGGCGATCACCCTGACGCTCAGCCGTGAAAGCCAGTTGGAACACATGCTCGACGGGGTGCTCACCCCTCTGGTGGACGCCGCCGGGGCCAGTGCTGGCGCGGTGTACCTGTTCGATGCCGAGCGCGACGAGCTGCGCCTGGCCGCCGCCTGCCGAGGCGAGGGCTACCCGGAGGCGTTGCCGATTGGCGAGCACGCCCCTGAGAAGCTGGCGAACGCTGTGACACAGGCCCTGGCACTACAGGGCCGCGGTCACGCGGTGGTGCTCAATGATCGTGGTCATGCGTTGCTCGGCATCCTGGTGCTGCAGCTGGCAAGTGAGCAGGCGCTTGATGGAATGGGCGAACCGTTCCAACGCTTTGTCGAGGAACTGTCCGGCGCTGCTGCCGTGGCAATCGAGACCCGCCAGCTGGTCGAGGACCAGCAGCGCCTGCTCGATGCCATGATCAAGCTGCTGGCCGATGCCATCGATGCCAAGAGTGCCTACACCGGAGGCCACTGCGAACGTGTGCCGCAACTGGCGCAGATGCTGTTGGACAAGGCTGTGGCGGCCGACAGTGGCCCCTACGCCGGTTTCACCATGAGCGAGGCCGAGCGTTATGAGTTTCGGGTAGCGGCCTGGTTGCATGATTGCGGCAAGGTCACCAGCCCCGAATATGTGGTGGACAAGGCCACCAAGCTGGAGACCCTGTACAACCGCATCCACGAGGTGCGCATGCGCTTCGAGGTGCTCTGGCGCGACGCCGAGCTGGTGTACTGGCAAGGCGTGGCCAGCGGCGCGGATCGGCAGGTGCTGCAACGTACGCTTGAACAGAACAAGGTTGAACTACAGGAGGCGTTCGCCTTCGTCGCCAAGGCCAATATTGGCGGCGAGTGCATGCAAGACGAAGACGTCGAGCGTTTGCGCCGCATCGGCGAGCGGCGCTGGCAGCGCCATTTCGACAACCGCCTGGGCATCTCCCGCGACGAAGCGGCGCGCTTTGCCGGTGCGCCGCCTGTGCAACTGCCGGTGGACGAACCGCTATTGGCCGACCGCAGCGAACACCGGGTGCCCTGGGGGCCGCGCAAACCACCGGTGGCCAAAGGCGACCCGCGCAATGTCTGGGGGTTCGACATGCGCCTGCCGGCCAATGCCAGCGATTACGGCGAGTTGTACAACCTATCAATCCGCCGCGGCACGCTGAACGACGAGGAGCGCTTCAAGATCAACGAACACATCGTGCAGACCATCATCATGCTCAGTTCGCTGCCGTTTCCGCGTCAGATGCGGCGTGTGCCCGATATCGCCGGCAACCATCATGAAAAAATGGACGGCACTGGCTACCCGCGGCGGTTGGGCAAGGCAGACCTGGGTATCGCCGAACGGGTGATGGCGATCGCCGATATCTTCGAGGCACTGACGGCGGCGGATCGGCCGTACAAGGCGCCGAAGACCCTGTCCGAATCGGTGAAGATTCTGGTGTTCATGGCACGGGACAACCATGTGGATGGTGAACTGCTGCGCTTGTTCCTGAGCAGTGGCGTGTATCGGGAATATGGCGAGCGGTTCTTGCGGGCCGAGCAGATGGATGAGGTGGATGTGGGGTATTGGTTACAGCAGATCTAGGGGACCCGTAGCTCGAAATTGCGAACGCGCACTGTAGAATCCGCCTTGGCGGCGATGCGACCGTTTCAGGTCCATTCGCCGGCAGGCGGATACCTACGCTTTGCGCGGATTACTTGATCAGCGGTACGCCACTGAGCTTCTGCAACTCGTCGAAGTCGATGTCGGCGCAGATCTCGACCACTTTCAGCCCGTCGGACGTCACGTCCAGCACGGCCAGGTCGGTGTAGATGCGGCTGACGCACCCAATGCCAGTCAGCGGATAAGTGCACTCGGGCACGATCTTGCTTTCGCCGGACTTGGTCAGGTGGTCCATCATCACGAACACCTGGCGGGCGCCGGTGGCGAGGTCCATCGCGCCGCCTACGGCCGGGATCGAGCCTTCGGCGCCGGTGTGCCAGTTGGCTAGGTCACCTTTGGCCGACACTTGGAAGGCGCCCAGTACGGCGATGTCCAGGTGGCCGCCACGCATCATCGAGAACGAGTCGGCGTGGTGGAAGAAGGCACCCCCGGTGAGCAGGGTCACGTGCTGCTTGCCGGCGTTGATCAGGTCATCGTCTTCTTCGCCCGGCGCGGGGCTTGGGCCCATGCCCAGCAGGCCGTTCTCGCTGTGCAGGAACACTTCCTTGTCGCCCAGGTAGTTGGCCACCATGGTCGGTGCGCCGATGCCCAGGTTGACGTAGGCGCCTTCCTGAATGTCTGCGGCCACGCGCTGGGCCATCTCGGTGCGGGAGAGCTTTTTGGTGATGGTCATGGCAGGCCTCAGACAGCGTTGGCGATCGAAGAAGCGGCAGCGCCGGTGACGGCGACCACGCGCTGGACGAAGATACCCGGGGTGATGATGTGTTCCGGGTCCAGTTCACCGAGTTCGACAATCTGGTCGACCTGGGCAATGGCGGTCTTGGCGGCCATGGCCATGATCGGGCCGAAGTTGCGAGCGGCCTTGCGATAAACCAGGTTGCCCCAACGGTCACCCTTGTGCGCCTTGATCAGCGCGAAGTCAGCGTGCAGCGGCATTTCCAGGACGTATTGGCGGCCGTCGATCTCACGGGTTTCTTTACCTTCGGCCAGCAGGGTGCCGTAGCCGGTCGGCGAGAAGAACGCACCGATGCCCGAGCCCGCAGCGCGGATACGCTCGGCCAGGTTGCCTTGTGGTACCACTTCGAGTTCGATCTTGCCGGCCCGGAACAGTTCGTCGAAGACATAGGAGTCGGACTGGCGCGGGAACGAGCAGACCACCTTGCGCACACTGCCCGCCTTGAGCAGCGCGGCCAGGCCGACCTCACCGTTGCCGGCGTTGTTGCTGATGATGGTCAGGTCGCGGGTACCGGTGGCGATCAGAGCATCAATCAGCTCAGACGGCATACCAGCAGTGCCGAAGCCACCGACCATGATGGTCGAACCGTCGGTGATGCCTTCCACCGCGCTGGCGATGGACTCAAACGTTTTATTGATCAAAGCGAGCTCCTGGTTTTTCCTGGAGTAGGGATTGTCGACCTGGCCGGCGCGCTTCGAAGCGACTGGGCCAGTCAGCGCCTAGGAAATGTTTGCTGACTGCCGATAGCGTGCCGCAAGATTGGGCACAAGTAGAGAGAGGGGAGCGGATTTTGTGCGATTATCGAACTATTGTGCGGTTCGCGAGTATTGTTGATGGGCATCTCACCCCAGGTTTTTCTTTGAATCGTGCGGGCGTCATTGCGCAAATTACAGGTCGTTTTCTCTACCCGCGAGATACTCGAACAGCTTGGCCGCCTCAGGCGATAGCTGGGTCTCACCTGCAACCCCTACATACAGCGTTCGCATGGCCCAGTCATCGGTGAGCCTGATGGCTTGGATCTGCGTCCCTAGCAGCTCTTTCCTCACTGATGCCAGTGGCAGAACGCCCACGCCAAGGCCGGCCTCGATCATCCTGCAGATCCCATCGAAGCTGCTGACCTGAATGCGAACCTTCAGCATCTTTCCGTTCGCTACTGCTGCGTCAGTCAAGCGCCGCAGCAGCGAACTGCCTTGGTTGAGTGCCACGAAATCGTAGTCTAGCGCGTCCGCCAGCGCTATCTCGCTCGATGCAGTCAGTGGGTGATCAGTGGGCACCAGCAGCACCAGTTGATCACGCCGGTAGACCCTCTTCAACAGCCCCTCAGACGCGACGTTGTCAGCAAAAATCCCGATGTCAGCTCGGCCATTGAAAACAGCGTCCACAATGTCGTCGCTGAGCGCTTCGTCCATCCCTATGCGGACATGCGGGTTATCGGCAAGGTAGCTCGCCAGATCCTGGGGTAGAAATTGCACGACAGCAGACGTGTTGGCGGTCAGCCGAACGTGACCGCGCACGCCCATGGCAAAGTCATTTGCATCGCAAGCCATGCGGTTGACGCTCTCGAGTATATGCCGAGCGTGATCAGCGATGCCTCGACCCGCTGCAGTCAATTCCACCCCGCGTGGCAAGCGGACGAACAGTGCGCAGTCGGTAATTCGCTCTAGCTCAGACAGGCGCTTGCTCGCGGTAGAGAGCGTCATGTTTGCGCGATGGGCCGCTTGGGTCAGATTGAGCGTTTCTGCCGCGAAGACCAGGAGGCGTAGGGATACCAAATCCACATGTAGAAGGCTCATCAACGGCTCCTAGCCTTTCGATTTTGGAAAGGGTACTGGATAATTTCGCAATTTTCATCATGCACAATGAGAGGGATCATCCTGCCATAACAACCCACAAGAGCGGATGACGCCATGACCCTCCCATTACAAGGCATCAAGGTCATCGAAATGGGGCAGCTGATTGCTGGCCCGTTTGCTGCCAAGATGCTCGCCGAGTTCGGTGCCGACGTTATCAAGATCGAACCACCAGTGACCGGCGACCCTCTGCGCAAATGGCGCATGCTCCACAACGGAACGTCCGTATGGTGGGCGTCTCAATCGCGCAACAAGCGCTCTATTACGCTGGATCTGCGTCAGGCCGAAGCCCATGATGTGGTCAAACGGCTGGTTGCAGACGTTGATATCCTCATCGAAAACTTCCGCCCCGGCACGCTTGAAAAGTGGGGCCTGGGGTGGGACGTCCTGCGCGAAATCAACCCACGCTTGGTCATGCTGCGCGTGTCTGGCTATGGGCAGAGCGGCCCGTACCGTGACTTGCCGGGCTTTGGTGTCATTGGGGAGGCCATGGGTGGCTTACGCCATCTTTCCGGTGAGCCAGGGCGTACGCCTGTGCGGGTTGGGGTGTCGATCGGTGACTCTCTTTCTGCGCTTCATGGGGTGATTGGCGTTCTTCTGGCTTTGCGCCATAGAGAGCAGAACAACGGCGAGGGGCAGCAGGTTGATGTCGCGCTGTACGAGTCTGTGTTCAACATGATGGAAAGCCTGATCCCTGAGTACTCGGTATTCGAGTCCATTCGCCAACCGGCTGGCAGCAGCCTGCCTGGGATCGCACCCACAAACGCATACCGTTGCAAGGATGGAAAGTATGCGCTGATCGCGGGTAATGGGGACAGCATCTATCGCCGTCTGATGGAGAAGATTGATCGCCTCGATCTCGCCAATGATCCTGAGCTTGAGCAGAACGATGGCCGCGTTCGACACGTGGCCCGCATCGACGCTGCGATCTCGACCTGGACGGCCGAGCGCTCGCTTGAAGAAGTCCTGGATGCGCTGAACGATGCGCGCATTCCTGCCGGTAAGATCTACGACGCCGCCGATATCGCAGCCGACCCCCATTACCAGGCTCGAGACATGTTGCTGGCGAGCACGCTGGACGATGGAACACCGGTCACTCTGCCAGGCATCGTGCCCAAGCTCCTTTCCACGCCAGGGCAGTTGCGATCAAGGGCACCGACCCTCGGCGAGCACACCGACCATGTCTTGAATGCGTACGGCATCGATGCGCAAACCCGTGAACAGTGGCGCGCACGCGGCATTATTTGAAGTACGGAGTAACCTGATGAAACGCCTATTTATGCAAGAAGTCGCAACCCGTGACGGCTTCCAGAACGAAGCAACCTTCATCGAGACGGCTGACAAGATTTCGATGATCGACACGCTTAGCCAGTGCGGCTTCGCCAAAATTGAGGTGACCTCGTTTACCTCGCCCAAGGCGATTCCGGCGCTGCGTGACGCAGAAGCCGTGATGCATGGCATCAAACGCCAGCCCGGGGTCGAGTATACGGTGCTCGTTCCCAATGTCCGGGGTGCCGAGCGCGCTTTGGGTTGCGGAATCGACGAGGCCAACCTGGTCATGTCGGTGAGCGAACCCCACAACAGGTCCAATCTGCGCATGACCCGTGAAGACTCCTTTGCTCAATTGAAGGAAGTAGTCTCGGTTATTGGCCAAGGCCCCGTTGCCGTGAACGTGTCGCTCTCTACGGTATTCGGTTGTCCGATGCAGGGCGATGTGGCGTTTTCAGAGGTAATGAGCTGGGTTGCCCGCTTCGCAGATTTGGGTGTGCGTGGGGTTACGCTGTGTGACACCACAGGCATGGCGTTCCCTTCGCAGGTGCAGGCCTTGTCAACTGAGGTGCTCAAACGCTTCCCTGAACTGCAGGTGACGCTGCATTTCCACAACACCCGCGGCATGGCCCTGGCCAACACGTTGGCCGCACTCGAGGCCGGGGTCGATCGGTTTGACGCTTCACTCGGTGGGCTGGGCGGCTGTCCCTACGCACCGGGCGCGAGTGGCAATGTGTGTACTGAAGACCTCGTTCATATGCTCGACCTGATCGGATACGACACCGGCGTCGACTTGGACAAAATCCTCCTGGCCTCAGCACGCCTACCGGGGTTGATCGCGCACTCAACGCCCAGCCAGATCCTCAAGGCGGGTAAGCGCCTGAACCTGCATCCCATCCCTGATCACGTCCACAACATGACCAAGCAAGTCGTGTCGGCGATACCGGAGGTGGCGAAATGATTGACCACCTGGACCATCTGGTACTTACCACCATTGATGTCGAGGCGTGCAAAGACTTTTATGTCCGCGTCATGGGCATGCGCCTCGAGACCTTCGGGGCAGGGCGCCTGGCGTTCTGTTTTGGCAATCAGAAGATCAATGTCCACGTCCGCGGCCAAGAGTTTGAGCCGAAGGCCCATCTGCCCGTTCCCGGCGCATTGGACTTGTGCTTCATCGCCAGCGTCGGTCTAGAACAGGTGATTGCACATCTGCAGGCCCAGGCTTGGCCGATCGTTGAAGGGCCCATTCAGCGAACGGGCGCCACTGGGCCTATCCGTTCAGTCTACGTGCGCGACCCAGATCTCAACCTGATCGAGATTTCCGAGCCGCTGTGAACGCGCTCGCGACCTGACAAAATAACAAGAGGTACTTCATGAATATCGTATTCCTGGACGGCGCCAGCCTGCCGTCTGCCATGCCGCGCCCCGCATTTGCTAACAGCTGGACTGTCCGCGAGCGCACTGGCCCTGACGAGGTGGTCGCTGCGCTTGCAGATGCCCAGGTTGCCATTACCAACAAGGTGAAATTGGGGCGGGTGCAGCTTGAACAACTCCCTGGGTTGAAGCTGATCTGCGTCGCAGCGACCGGTTATGATTGCATCGACATCGCAGCGTGCAGGGATTTGGGCGTTACCGTTTGCAATGCACCGGCTTACTCAGCGGTAAGCGTTGCTGAAGCAGTTGTCGCCTCCCTGTTCGCACTCCGCAGGCGCCTCTTCGAATACCGTGAGGCCGCGTCACGTCACTGGCCCACCTCCAATCACTTCTGCGTGCACGGTACGCCGATCCTCGACATCCGGGGCGCCACCCTGGGTATTGTGGGGCGCGGTGATATCGGGAGTAGGGTGGCCCGGTTGGCTTCAGCGCTCGAGATGAAGGTGATCTTCGCCGAGCATCGCGGCGCGGCCACTGTCCGTGACGGTTATGTCTCGTTCGAAGGCATGCTGCAGCAGTCGGACGCCATTACGCTGCACTGCCCGCTGACCGCGCAAACCCAGCATCTGATCGGCGCACCGCAGCTTGCTCAGATGAAGCCCGGAGCCCTGTTGATCAACACTGCTCGAGGGCCGCTCATTGACGAACACGCACTGCTCGAAGCCTTGCAGTCCGGTCACCTCGGTGGCGTTGCGCTTGATGTGCTGGATGGAGAGCCACCGCGCGCTGATCACCCATTACTGAACTGCCAACTTCAAAATCTCATCATGACCCCTCACGTCGGCTGGGCAAGCCAGAGCAGCGTATCCCGCCTCAAGGACATCTTGCTTTCGAACATCCAAGCCTTCGCCGCAGGGAAGCCGATCAACGTGGTCTGCTGACCGCACTAGCACTTACAACTTGAACAGGTAGAGCGCCATGACAAAAACAATCAGCTCTTCATCCGATATTCCTGACGCCCCGGTGATCAAACGCAAGCCGTTTTATCACCACCTCTACGTGCAGGTTTTAGCGGCCATCTTGCTGGGTATCCTGCTGGGGCACATAAGCCCAGGTCTGGGTGAGCAGATGAAGCCGCTAGGTGATACGTTCATCAAGATGATCAAGATGCTGATCGCGCCGATCATCTTCTGCACCGTCGTGAGCGGCATCGCCAGCATGCAGAACCTTAAGAAGATCGGTCGTATTGGCTTCAAGTCTCTCGTGTATTTCGAAGTCTTGACTACCTTGGCACTGATTGTTGGCTTGATAGGTGTAAACCTGTTCAAGCCTGGGGTAGGGATGCACATTGATCCCGCTACGCTGGATGCATCCGCTATTGCTGGCTACACCAAGGCGGCACACGATCAAAGCGTTGTTGGCTTCCTGACACACATCATTCCCACCACCGTGTTTGGCGCCTTCGCTGACGGCGAGATCCTTCAGGTACTGTTTATCTCTGTGTTGTTCGCCTTTGGGCTCCAGCTGCTAGGGCCTATCGGCAAACCGCTGTTGGCGACGATTGATCTGGTTGCTCAAGCGTTCTTCCGGATGCTCAAAATCGTCATGTACGTGGCACCGCTGGGCGCTTTCGGTGGCATGGCATTCACGGTGGGCAAGTACGGTATCGGATCGCTCGCGGCCTATGGAAACCTGCTGATCTGCTACTACGTGACCGGCCTTGTGTTCGTGTTCGTGATCTTGAACCTTGCCGCTCGGCTGGCTGGTTTCAGCCTCTGGAAGTTTTTGAAGTACATCAGGGAAGAGCTGTTTCTGGTGCTCGGCACATCGTCCTCTGAGTCCGCGCTGCCGCGACTCATGACCAAGCTTGAGAAGCTTGGCTGCGAGAAGTCCACGGTGGGCCTGGTGGTGCCGTCAGGCTATTGCTTCAACCTGGACGGTAGCTGCATCAACATGACGGTGCTGGCCATCTTTATCGCCCAAGCCCTGGATATCGATGTATCGCTCTATCACCAGATAACGCTGCTGCTCATCCTGCTGCTGACTTCCAAGGGGGCAGCGAGCGTGACCGGGGGCGCGTTTATCACGCTGGCTGCGACGCTTGGCTCCATCGACGTCATTCCCGCTGCCGGCCTGGTGTTGGTGCTGGGCGTCTACCGGTTCATCTCTGAAGGCGGTGCACTGATCAATGTGATTGGTAACGGTGTCGCCGCACTGTTTGTGGCTCGCTGGGAAGGTGTTCTCGATCAAGAACAACTCAAACGCGAGCTGGGCTAGGTTTACGTGCTGGCCTTCCTGATGCCTGCCACGCACAGGTAACAGGCGGGCTGGCGCGTGACTTTTCAGGTTTGAGGCAAGCATGCCTCAGCCGTTCCGGTGTAAGCGCTAAATGAGATATTTCGCGTGGAGTACAAATGTACTCCGCGCGAGTTCGCTTCCAAAAAGGCGAAGCGCTGTGCTCGCTATCGCTCGGCATCACGCTTTAGAATCGCCTCCAGTGGCAAGTCGCTCATAAGCGTAAGAAAGAGGCAATTTATGGATCGCGAAGGCGCCGGCTCTTCAGGAGACTTGGATGCTCCCGCATCACCCCATCAGGAGTCCGCGTTTCCGACGAGCGTTTTGGAGCGCCTGCAGTTGGCGCTCGATGCTGGCGCGATCGTTGGAACGTGGGTGTGGAACATCCTCGACAACCAAGTGACTGCGGATGAGCGATTCTCGCGATCTTTTGGACTTCCAGCAGATAAATGCATGGCAGGTATCCCGATTGAGGAAGCCTTCGCCTCTATTCACCCTGACGATCGTGAACGTGTCTCTGCCGACATCGAAGAGGCGATGACCCGCGGTGGGGCCTACCGGTGTGAATACCGCGTCAGACAGCATGATGGCAACTACCGTTGGATTGAGGCTAATGGTAGAGCTGAGCTTGACGATGAAGGTCGCGCTGTTCGGTTCCCTGGCGTTCTCATGGACATTGAGTCACGCCGCTCAGCAGAGGCTGAGCGCGACAGGATGTCAGCGTTGCTTCGTACCTTCACTGCTGCCGTTCCGGGTGTTGTCTACGCAAAAGATCTAGCGGGGCGGCTGATCGTTGCCAACGATGGTGTCACCCAACTGGTTGGCAAGCCACCGGAGCTCTACCTGGGCAAAACCGACTTGGAGTTTTTGGAAGACAAAGCCCAAGCACGCCAGATAATGGAAACCGATCGGCACATCATGCAGGGCGGGCAGGCCGTTCAGATCGAAGAGCGTGTCGACATGCCGGATGGCACAGCCACCTACTGGCTTTCGGTCAAAGCGCCACTGTGCGACGAAGCAGGCGAGGTCATCGGGCTGATCGGCTCGTCAATCGATGTAACCGCGCGAAGAAATGCTGAGGCGGAACTGCTTGAACTCAACCGCACCTTGGAAGCGAGGGTTGCAGAAGCCGTGGCCGAGCGAGAAGCGGCGCAAGCAGCGCTGCGTCAATCGCAAAAAATGGAAGCGGTCGGTCAATTGACCGGCGGCATCGCACACGACTTCAACAATCTGCTGGCGGGCATCACGGGGAGCCTTGATTTGATCAAGCTCCGCTTGAAGCAGGGACGCATAGCTGATGTAGAGCGCTACCTGACAGTAGCCCACGGTGCGGCGCATAGGGCGGCCTCACTCACTCACCGGCTGCTAGCGTTCTCTCGCCGCCAGACACTGATGCCTGTTCATACCAATGTGAACACGCTCATCAGCGATATGGAGGAGCTAATAAGTCGGACAGTAGGGCCAGCCATTCAACTCAAGGTGGAGCTCCATGCGGCATCGAGTACCTGCCTGGTCGACCCGGCCCAAGTGGAGAACGCGCTGCTGAACTTGTGCATCAACGCGCGTGACGCGTTGAAAGGCGGAGGGTCAATCGCCATCAAGACCTACAACGAGGAACTGGTGCAAGGGGCCGAGCTGGATCCGGAATTGGAGCCTGGAACCTACTTCACAATCTGTGTCGCCGACGACGGTCTCGGCATGAGTACTGAAACGCTCACTCGAGTATTTGAGCCGTTCTTCACGACCAAACCCGTAGGGGCGGGCACCGGGCTTGGGCTGTCCATGATTTATGGCTTTGCCAAACAATCGGGCGGGCAGGTCAGGATCAAGTCGGAAGAGGGGCGAGGAACCCGGGTATTCCTTCAATTACCCAGCCTTGCAGCCAGCGTCGAAGCTGCACCTCGCGCAGAGTCCTTGCCTGAATCGCCAATGGCCTTGCCAGGCGAGACGGTACTGGTCGTCGATGATGAGCCCTCCGTCCGCATGTTTGTGAGTGAAGCGCTGGGGAACTGCGGCTATATCGTCATTGAGGCCGCCGACAGTTTGGCTGGCCTTCAATTACTGCGTTCGGATACCCGCATCGATTTGCTGGTGACCGACATTGGCCTCCCAGGAGGCATTGACGGCAGGCAGATGGCCGATGCCGGCCGCTGCACTCGGTCGGGGCTTCCGGTCTTGTTCATGACGGGGTATGCGCAGCCGCACGTTTTGGACAATGCCCAGCTAGAGCCCAACACGGCTGTGCTGACGAAACCGTTCACGCTTGAAGCGTTGACGTTGAACGTTAATGCTTTGCTCAAGCGTAGCTAATCGGTACTTGTAGTATCGCAGCTTGGGCGGTTATCCCGCGTCGGGGTTCACGCCACGATAGGCGTGGAGATAGCTGTTCTCTCCGCGCTTAGGCGCAGCTCTGCGATATCACGTTTGGGCGGCATGCCGAACTGGCGCCCGTACTCGCGGCTGAACTGCGAGGGGCTCTCGTAGCCGACCTTGAAGGCAGCGGTGGCAGCATCCAGGTCTTCGTTGAGCATCAACCGTTTCGCCTCGTTCAACCTCAGCCATTTCTGGTACTGCAGCGGGCTCATGGCAGTGAGCTGACGGAAATGCTGATGGAAGGTGGAGAGCCCCATCTGCACCTGGGAGGCCAGCTCGTCCACTCGCAAAGGCGCGGCGTAGTTCAGCTTCATCCAGTCGATGGCTTTGGCAATTCGATGGCCCTTGCTGCCTACGGAAGCGATATAGCGCAGTAGAGGGGCCTGGTTACTCAACAGCAAACGATAGTGGATCTCTCGTTGAATTAGGGGCCAGAGCACCGGTATCGCATCCGGCTCCTCTAGCAGCTGAATCAGACGGGCGAAGCTCTCCAACAATTTCGGGCTCAGTTCACCCACGCCAGCGCTGGTATGGAAGGACTGACCGTTCACAGGAAGACGACCATCGTGCGCGATCAGCTCCGCCAGCGTGCGCAGGTCGAGCTTGAATACCAGGCCGAGACAGGGCGCTGCATCGCTGGCCATCGTCACCGCTGAGTTGGCGGGTATGTTCAGCGAGGTGACCAGGAAGCGAGTCGTATCGTAGGGGAACACGTCGCTGCCGATGACCATTTCCTTGGCGCCCTGCACGACCAGCACGATGCTCGGCTCGACGATGCAGGTGATCGGGGGGGCTGGGGTGTTACGTCGGTAGACGCTCAGGTCTGCAATGCTTGTCGCGAAATCGCCCGCACTGGGCGCGTGGGCGCCGATGACCCTGCACAGCGTGGCCATTGGGTTCGTGCTTGAAGGCGTTAATGCGTGGGTGGCCATGGCGTGGGTTCCGATCATCGTATGGCAAAACATTACTTTCATGTCACTTCACCTGTCCATGTCCGGTGACCAGGGGCTGGACATTTAGGCAAGAAAACTACCCGTTTGCTCTACTGGTGTGCTGGTTTATGCGAGGAATATTGGCGGCAGTTGAGGCCCGTGCACTTTGAGATTGATACAACGAGAACCGCTATGAACAGCCCAGTAATACCCCTTCAACACTCAAGCCGTCACGTCTGGGGCGCTGTCCTGGCGATGTCACTATGTGCTTTTGCCCTGGTGGCTTCAGAGTTCCTGCCGGTGAGCTTGCTCACGCCGATCGCGTCCGAGTTGTCACTGACTGAAGGCCAAGCCGGGCAGGCCATTTCCATCTCGGGTTTCTTTGCTGTCATCACCAGCCTGTTGCTGGCAGCCGTGACCCAGGGGATCGACCGCAAACCGGTGCTGTTGGCCACTACTGCGCTCATGCTGGTTTCCGGCGCGATGGTGGCGTTTGCCCCGAACTACCTGACATTGATGGTAGGGCGCGCCGTGCTTGGGATTGCCATTGGTGGTTACTGGTCGATGTCCACTGCAGTGATGATGCGCATCGCGCCAGAGGCACTTATTGCGCGGGCTATTGCCGTGATGCAGGGCGGTACTGCGTTGGCCACGGCCATCGCGGCGCCCGTTGGGAGCTACCTGGGCGGCTTGATTGGCTGGAGAGGGGCGTTCTTTTGCGTCGTGCCGTTGGCTGCATTGGCGTTGATCTGGCAGGCCTTCACGCTGCCGGCTATGCCGAGCCAGCGCACTCAGGTATCGGCCTTCGGCCCCCTGCGCTTGCTGGGGGACTGGAAGATCGCACTTGGCATGAGTGCAGTAGCATTCCTCTTCATGGGACAGTTCACACTCTTCACGTATCTGCGGCCTTTCCTGGAGAAGGTCACGCTTGTCGACCTGCCCACGCTCTCGCTCCTGCTGTTGGTCATTGGTGCCGCAGGTTTGCTAGGCACCCTGTTGGTGGGCGCGCTTGTTAACCGAAACCTGAACAGGATTTTGGTGGGAATACCGCTGATCATGAGCGCTATCGCATTCGCCGTGATCGCAGTGGGTACCTGGGTGGTTCCAGTTGCGGTTTTGCTCGGCCTTTGGGGACTGATCGCCACGTGTGCGCCCGTGGGGTGGTTCACCTGGTTGGCCAAGGCGCTGCCGCACAATGCAGAAGCCGGTGGTGGCTTGATGGTTGCGGTGATTCAGTTGGCGATCACAGCTGGTGCCACAGTGGGCGGCTTGCTGTACGACGGGGCCGGTTACCGGGCTACCTTTATGGCCAGTGGCGTATTCTTGCTCATCGCAGCCACGCTGAGTGTTATCACAAACGCTATGGGAGATCGGCGCAGGCGGTGATAATGGGGGCAACTACAAGGGCCAGTCATGCTAACCATCTCCAATAACGTGCATCTGCCGGATGCCGAAATCGAACTGACATACATCCGCGCGCAAGGCGCGGGTGGGCAGAATGTCAACAAGGTGTCCAGCGCCGTGCACCTGCGCTTCGACATCCGTGCCTCATCGTTGCCCGAGTTCTACAAGGAGCGGCTGCTGGCGCTGCGTGACAGCCGCATCACCGGTGACGGCGTGTTGATCATCAAGGGCCAGCAGTATCGCACCCAGGAGCAGAACCGTGCTGACGCACTGGCGCGTCTTGCCGAGTTGATCATCAGTGCCGGCAAGACCGAGAAGAAACGCCGCCCCACCAAGCCGACCCTCGGCTCGAAGACCCGCCGCCTCGAAGGAAAAGCCAGGCGGAGTACGGTCAAGGCGGGTCGGGGTAGGGTGGACTTCTAGTGCGGGTAGGCCAGCACCTCAGGGTCAATGCTGTGATTGCGCCTGCAGGTTGTGAGTTGGAGCCGAAGCGGCAAGGGCGGCAGGCCTGGATGACAGGGCTGCGATTGCTGCTATCAAGGCGAGGCCACCAATGAAGCACGCGACCGGGACCCAATCGCTACCGTTGGACATGAGTGCGTAGCACAGACTGGGTGAGAAACCGGCAATGGTGTGCTCAAGTGCAACCCCAAAACTGAGTGACTGGATGGGCCTCAATATCGACTGACCTGCAGCAGGTGGTGATGGGGGCGATCCCGCTCGCCCCCGGTAGCCTGATACCCGCACGATATAAACGCACTGGGCATTCAGCGGGTTGAGTGACAAAGCCTTTCTATGATCCGGCGGGCCCTGTTGGCACCGACGTCAACATGAATATCAATCATCTGCCGTTCACCGAATCGACACAGGTTCTTGTATTGAGATTCGATAACAACTTTGTCCTCATCAAATGTCATTATGGTTTGCTCAACTACTTTCGCTTTGACTTCTTCGTGATTGCTTTCCGGGTTGGTGGCGATGGTCCAGAAGTAATGGCTAGTGGTTTCGGTTTCCGGGGTCACGCCATGGAAGCCGCGCATGTGGAAGCCGCCCCGCTGCGGATTGTCCAGGGGCTCGGTTCCGGCATCTACAGCGCCGGTCCAAATACGCAAGTGGCTGATATGAAACTCAATTTCCTGCCAGCGATCGACAGTGCCCTTGAATGGGTAGGCGGCGACATAGGTCGGAGGTGGGACGGAGTCAGGCATGTGTCGAACAACGCGAACCGAATGGTCGTCACTTTCTACCGTCATTTGGGCATTCATGTGAACGCTGGCGTTGCCGCCAATGGTGCGTAGGTGGACATAGCCCAAATGGCTCAGATCCATCAAGTTGTCGTGTATGAGCTGATAGGGCGCGTCGTAGTGATACACGTCACCCTCAAAAAGATAATGCTCATTCGTGTGAACATCGTAGGCAGGAGGTTCATCGATAGGCTCTGGGTGTTCGGGGCTGCCAAACCAGATCCAAACGATCTGGTCTTTTTCAACCACGTGAAAGGCTGCCACTTTTGCTTTGCTAGGTATTTTTTCCTGGCCGGGGATCTCAATGCATTTACCGGCTTCATTGAACAAGAGACCGTGATAGCCGCAGCGAAGGCCGCTGGCTTCAAGTGTTCCATCAGACAGTGGTAGTGCCCTGTGACAGCATCGGTCTTCGAGTGCCGCCACCTTGCCATCCGCTGTGCGGAACATCACGACTGATGTGTTCAGCAAGGTTCGGCCCACGGGACGATCCTTGAGTTCCCAGCCCAACGCAGCCACATACCATTGATTGAGCGGGAATGTGGAAGGCTTGGCGGGTGCAATATCCTGGGCGAGTGACTGAAGGGGAGAGGCAGTCATAGGAGTCTCCGTTGCAGTGAATGTGTTGGTTAGAGATCAGAGGTCAAGTACGAGTCGAGGTGACTTTGCCCGGGAGCAGCACGGCGTGAAGCAATCATTCCTGGCGTGTTCATCGGCGGTCATGAATTGATCCCTGTGATCCGGGATACCCTCCAGCACGCGTGTCACGCATGTCCCACACACACCTTGTTCGCAGGATGTTTGAACTTCAATTCCCGCGTCGTCCAACACCTCGAATACGCTGCGGTCGACTGGAATTTCAAAGGTTCTGCCACTCCTGGCGAGCACTACCTCGAAGGGCGTGTTCGAACCCTGGTCACTGATCTGGCCCGCAAAGAACTCCCGATGCATGCGCGCTTGCGGCCAGCCGGCAGCCTCGCCGGTTTCCAGAATGTGGTTCATGAAGCCGGTGGGGCCGCACACATACAGATGGCAACCTTGATCGACCGTATCGAGAATGGCGGCGGCATTTAGTTTTTGCTGCTGCACGCCGCTGTCATCATGGAAAGTGATGCGGTCCGCGAACGGCGCATGAGCAAGTGCGTTGACGAATGCTGCACGGTCGCTGGAGCGGAAGCAGTAATGAAGCTCGAACTCCAGGCTGCGATGCGAAAGCTCATAAGCCATGGCCAGGATTGGGGTAATACCAATGCCCCCGGCAAACAGCAGGTGGCGCTTTGCGCGGTGGTCGAGCTGGAACAGATTGCGTGGCGCACTGATCGTCAGCGTTTGACCTTGCTCTACAGCTGAGTGCATTGCCTGCGAGCCGCCGCGGGAGCTAGGCTCCCTCAGAACACTGATGAGATAGCGATTACGCTCTCGTGGGTCATTGCACAGCGAGTACTGGCGAATGAACCCGCCTGGTACATGAACGTCGATGTGGGCACCGGCTTCAAAGGGCGGAAGTGATCCGCCATCCAAGGGGCTCAATTCAAAGCTGCAAACACCTTCTGCTTCGATTGCCTTGCGGCTGACGTTGACTTCAAACATGACTCATCCCTCCACATTCAAGTGGCTACTGAAAAATCACAGGTAAAAGATCGACCGGGAGGAGGTCAGCCTGGCGCGAAGGGCGGCAGCTCTGGCTTGCAGCCAGGCACGCGGGAAGTGACTAGGTGACGGGTGTTCATGGCATTACCTGATAATTATTTTTGTGAGGTGCTGTGACGGCATATCATGCTGGGCTGGCCCCAGCTATCGGTTGAGTAAATCCTCGGATCAATTGGTTGCGGTGTCAACTAATTTTCTCCAAGGCCAATTGAAGGTGTGCTCTCTATGTCCACGGCCCCCCAGCTAGACCTCGCCCGCTATGTGCCCGCGCTGCTGAATTTTCTGTCGAACAAACTCTCCTCAGGGGCTTCGCAGTGCTATCGAAAACACTTCGGGATTGGCGTTGTGGAGTGGAGGATGCTGTCCATGCTGGCAGTGGAAAGCGGGATAACGGCGAATCGTATCTGCCAGGTGATCGGCCTCGACAAAAGTGCTGTTAGCCGCTCTCTACAGGCGCTGGAGGTGGCAGGGCGAGTTCGTACGGAAGTAGATCCTGCTGACGGAAGGCGCTACACCGTTTCGCTTACCGAGAGCGGTGTGCAGTTGTACAACCGGGTCTTGATGGTTGCGCTTGAACGAGAGCGTCGCTTGCTGAGTGGCCTCTCGTCAGCCGAAGTCGATACCTTGATCAACTTGCTTGGACGCTTGAACAGCCAGGTCTCTCACGTCAACGACTACGATCCAGAGAACCCCTGAGCGTGGTGACCATGATCTTCATCCGTTCGACGACCAAGCTGAACCTGAGATAACACTACCGGCTACCGGCGGCCCCTTCCGGTATCAACCTTCCAGTCTGCCTTCGCACCTTTGCGCGGGCATACCCCCCTCGGACCATCGCAACCGCACGATTCAATGCTTGGCCACAAGTATCGCGATTGCCGATAGGTCACATCCCAACAAGCGATTAGTCAGAGCCCTGCACTGAGGTCAACCTGTTCCCGTCGTCTGGTCTATCCCGCCAGCTGACTTCACCTCGGCAGGTCGATCGCATCGATCCCGTTCGCCTCGTCCGGCCGTGGTGGCAAAGAAAATTGCCAACAAAAACAATAAAAGAGGGTTCGTTCGATGGCTATTCGCTCCATCGCCGCAGCGCGGCGTGCGCCTTTCACTCTGACGCTCGCCACTGCCTTGGTCTGCGGTCTTCCATGTGCCCAGGCGTTTGAAGTGCAGACCGACAACCCTGACCTCAGTCTGCGGTGGGACAACACGCTCAAGTACAGCTCTGCCTGGCGCCTGAAGGACCAAAGCAGCAAGCTCAGCAGCGGCTCGGTGGCGTTGAACCAGGACGATGGCGACCGCAACTTTGACAAGGGCCTGATCTCCAACCGCCTGGATGTACTTTCTGAACTGGACATTGGCTACCGCGAATACGGCGCGCGGATCAGTGGCGCGGGCTGGTTCGATACCGAATACCAGAAAGACAACGACAACAATGACCCGACGCGGGCCAACCAGCGTTCGGTTGCCTACGACGAATTCACCGACGATACCCGCCACTTGCACGGCGGCGACGGCGAGCTACTGGATGCCTTTGTCTACTGGAACGGTGATCTGGCCGACCGCGCGCTCTCGGTACGTCTGGGCCGCCACGGGCTGATCTGGGGTGAAAGCCTGTTCTTCGGCGCCAACGGTATCGCTGGCGGCATGGCACCGGTAGACGTGGTCAAGGCAGTGTCGGTACCCAACACCCAGTTCAAGGAAATCACCCGGCCGGTCAGCCAGCTGTCGACCACCTATCAACTGACCGATGCATTGTCAGTCGGCGCTTACTACCAGTTCGAATGGGAAGAAACCCGTTTGCCGGGGGCAGGCAGCTATTTTTCGGTGAGCGACACCATTGGCGAAGGTAACGAGCGACTGATTGTCGGCGCACCGTTCCCGCCATTTCTGGGCGGCAACCCCGGCAGCCCGGCAGCCTTTTTCCACGGCAACGACAAAGAAGCCAAGAGCTCGGGGCAGGGCGGCCTGCAGTTGCGCTACACCGCCGACACCGTTGAGTACGGCCTTTACGCCATCCAGTACCACGACAAATCCCCCAAGCTGTACTTGAAACCAAGCGCTACCGGACCGAACTTCGCCACTGGCCAGATCGGCGAATACTACTGGGTCTATCCCGAAGAGATCCGTGCACTGGGCGCAAGCTTTGCCACCACGCTGAATGAATACAGCTTCGCCGGTGAAGCCTCCATGCGCTGGAATATGCCGCTGGTTTCCAACGGCCAGACCGTTACGCCGGGCATGGTTGCCGACAATGACGACCATCCGCTTTATGCCGTGGGCCGCACGGCGCACCTGAACCTCAACATGCTGGCGTCGCTGGGCCCCTCGTTCATCGCCAATGAGGCAAGCCTGGTCGGCGAAATCGCTTGGAACCGCTTGCTCAGTGTCACCAAGAACCGTGCTGCGCTTGACCCGAGCGCTACCGACGACGGCGTTGGCATCAAGCTGGTGTACAGCCCGACATATCGGCAGATTTTCCCTGGCATCGACCTCAGTGTGCCAGTGGGCGTCAGTTACTTCCCCATGGGCAAATCGGCGGTGATCAGCAGCTTCGGCCCGGACCGCGGTGGCGATTTCAACATCGGCCTGAATGCCACCTACCTGGACCGAGTCACCTTCGGCCTGACCTACACCCACTACTACGGCCCAGAGGACACCAACCTCAACGCCGCCAGCCAGTTTACGTTCAAACAATCACTGAAAGACCGGGACTACCTGGCCTTCTCGGTCAAAACAACATTCTGAGGGGACGCGTGCATGAACATTCCTTTCTCACTCAAGCACTTTTGTGTGGCCCTGCTCGGCGCTGCCGCGCTCAGTTTGCAACCCGTGCAAGCCGCTGGCCCGGATGATCTGGGCAAGCAACTGACGCCGCTGGGCGCTGAGCGCGCCGGTAACGCCGACGGCAGCATTCCGGCCTGGGACGGCGGCTACACCAAGGTGGACCCCGCGTTCAAAGAGGGTGGCAAGCGCGGCGATCCGTTTGCCGCTGACAAACCGCTGTTCAGCATCACTAGCAAGAACATGGACCAGTACGCGGCCAAACTCAGCGATGGCACCAAAGCCATGTTCAAGCGTTACCCGGACACCTATCGCATCGACGTTTATCCAACCCGGCGCAGCGCTGCAGCTCCGCAATGGGTGTACGACAACACCCTGAACAATGCCAAGCACGCCAAGCTGGTGCAAAGCAGTGCAGGCCTTGTGCCTGAAGGTGCCTACGGCGGTATTCCGTTCCCGATCCCGAAAGACGGCACAGAGGCGATGTGGAACCACATCCTCAACTGGCGCGGCACGTCACTGGCGATGGATTTCCGGCATTACCTGATCACCGCCGATGGCGCCCAAGTACTGACTACTGACGGCAAAGCGGTGCAGGAGATGCCGTATTACTACAAGGATGGTAACGCCGCCAGCTTCGACGGTGACTATTGGCTGTTCCGCCTGCTCAACGTTGGCCCGCCATTGCGGGCAGGCGAACAAATCATGGGACGTACCAACCTCAATGGCGACAAGTCAGAGGCCCACGTCTACCTGACCGGTCAGCGACGAGTGCGCAAGCTGCCCAACGCCTGCTGCGACACCCCTACGCCGGCGACTGCAGGGGTGATGTCGTTCGATGAGCTGAGTGTGTTCCAAGGTCGGCTGGACCGCTTCAACTGGAAGTTGGTGGGCAAGCAAGAGATGTACATCCCCTACAACACCAATAAGGTCCAGGATGCCGGCAAGCCTGAAGACCTGTTCGACAAACATCATCTGAACCCCGACCAAGTGCGCTGGGAGCTCCATCGCGTGTGGGTGGTAGACGCCGAACTTGCACCCGGCAAGCGTCACCAGTTGCCCAAAGGGCGGTACTACCTCGACGAGGACACATGGCAAGCCATGCTCGGTGATCGCTGGGACGCCAATGGCCAGTTGGCCAAGACCCTGTGGTCGCTGCCTGCGGTGATGCCAGACCTGCCGGCGGTGGCCCAGTTGTCTTCGGGTTTCTACGACCTGGTGTCCGGTGCCTGGTTCATCCAGAACGTTTACACCGGCAAAGCTCAGCAGTACGCCTTGGTTGAACGTTACAAACCTGCTGAATTCTCACCTGCCGCAATGGCCGGGCGCGGCGTGCGCTGACGATGTTCAGGGGAGGGTGCACAGCGCCTTCCCCTCCTGCGACAGAATCGAGGTAGATATGAACACACTGCGTCAGTTGAGTGGCCTGTTGTTGGCCCTCCTTATGCCTTTTGCGCCTTATTGCCTGGCTCAAGGGCTGGTGGTCGGCGACGTACTACAGAGCCCGGCGGCCAAGGTTGCCAACCCTCAGCGCGGGGTTTTCACTGCCCTGGCCTTGGCGGGCCAGCGCCTGGTGGCGGTAGGTGAACGCGGTCTGATCCTGCTATCCGATGACAACGGCGAGCATTGGCGTCAAGCCAGCGTGCCGGTGTCGGTGGGGCTCACCGCAGTGCAGTTTGCCGATGCCAATGTCGGCTGGGCCGTGGGCCATGGCGGTGTGGTACTGGGGACGGGCGACGGTGGCGAAAGCTGGCGACTTCAGCTCGATGGACTGCGTGCAGCGCAGCTTGAATTGCAGGCAGCGCAAAGCGTGCTGTCGAACCAGGCGGATGACGAAGTGGCGCAAGTACGCGTACAAACCGCCGAACGCCTGCTTGCTGAAGGGCCCGACAAACCACTCCTGGCGCTATCAGCCCGTGACACCAAGCATGTGCTGGTGGTCGGTGCCTACGGCCTGGCTTTGCGCAGCGATGACGGCGGCGCTAGCTGGCATTCAGCGATGGGCCAGATCGATAACCCAATGGGCCTGCACCTGTATGCCGTGGCGTACCAAGGTAATGACTTGGTGCTGGCCGGCGAGCAGGGCTACTTAGCGCGGGCGCTGGACGGAGAACACTTCCAACAGATAAGCAGCCCCTATGCCGGCACGCTGTTCACCTTGGCAGCGCGCGGCGACGGTGCACTGCTCATTGGCGGGCTCAAAGGCCACGCGTTTGTCCTGGCGCCCGGGACCGAGCGCGCCGAAGCGTTGCCGACCCTGGCGCCGGTGTCCTTCAGTGATGCCCGTGTTTTAAACGATGGTCGCGTGCTGCTGGCCAATCAAGCGGGCGGATTGTTTGCAAGCGCTCCCTCGGGATTCACCCCGGTCTCCGAATCATTGCGCAAACCGGTCTCAGGCATCGTCCAGGCCGCCGATGGCAGCCTCGTTGCCGCGGGGTTCTCCGGGCTTTCGCGCCTGCCACAGCCCACCGTTTCCGCTCCGGAGTGAGTCAATGAATTCCGCTCGCCAAACCCTGTCATCCGCGTCCGATAACTTCGATCCTCGCTCTGGATCGCTGATCGAACGCGCACTGTTCAATCACCGCCATTGGGTGCTGTTGCTGTGCTTGCTGACCACCGTGCTGCTCGGCTGGCAGTCGGGCCGCCTGGAGCTCAATGCCAGCTTCGAGAAGATGATCCCCACCGGGCACCCCTACATCGCCAACTACCTGGACAACCAGAAGGAGTTGTCCGGCATCGGCAATGCGGTGCGTATCGCCGTCACCAACCGCCACGGTGATATCTACGACGCCGATTACCTGCGTACCCTGCAGGCGCTGAGCGACCAGATCTACCTGTTGCCGGGTGTTGACCGCGCCTTCATGAAATCGCTGTGGACGCCTGCCACCCGTTGGGTTTCGGTGACCGAAGAAGGCCTGGACGGCGGCCCGGTGATTCCTGATGAATACGATGGCAGCCTGTCATCGCTGGGCGAACTGCGGCGCAACGTGCAATTGTCCAACGAGATCGGTCAATTGGTAGCCTTCGACCAGCGCTCCAGCATCATCTACGTGCCGCTGATGGCGCGCACGCCCGATGGCAAGCCGTTGGACTACCGGGTGTTGTCCGATCAGTTGGAGACCCTGCGGGCGAAGTACCAGAGCGACAGCGTCGATATCCACATCACCGGTTTCGCCAAGAAAGTGGGTGACCTGATCGAAGGCCTGGAGCAGATCCTGCTGTTCTTCGCTGTTGCCATCCTGATCACCACGGTGGTGCTCTACGGCTACACGCGTTGTGTGCGCAGTACCTTGCTGGTGGTGTTCTGCTCGCTGGTGGCGGTTGTCTGGCAGCTTGGCCTGCTGCCCCTGCTGGGCTACGAACTGGACCCCTATTCGGTGCTGGTGCCGTTCCTGGTGTTCGCCATTGGCATGAGCCACGGCGCGCAGAAAATGAACGGCATCATGCAGGACATCGGTCGCGGTATGCACCGCGTGGTGGCTGCGCGTTTCACCTTCCGCCGACTGTTCCTCGCAGGCCTCACTGCGCTGCTGTGCGATGCCGTGGGCTTTGCCGTTTTGATGCTTATCCAGATTCAGGTGATCCAGGACCTGGCGATCATCGCCAGCATCGGTGTGGCCGTGCTGATCTTCACCAACCTGATCCTGCTACCGGTGCTGCTCTCCTATATCGGCGTCAGTCCTCGCGCTGCTGCGTTGAGCCTTAGAAGCGAGCGGGCCGAGGAGGGGGGCCAGGTGCGTCATGCATTCTGGCGCTTCCTTGACCTGTTCACCCGCAAGCCCTGGGCCGCCGTCTGCGTGGTTGTCAGCCTGGTGATGGCAGTGCTCGGCTTCCTGGTCAGCTTGAACTTGGCCATCGGCGATCTTGACGCCGGGGCCCCGGAGTTGCGCGCTGACTCGCGCTACAACCTGGACGATGCCTTCATGACCCGCAGTTACGGGGCCAGCAGCGATCTTTTCGCGATCATGGTGCGTACACCAAACAGCGCCTGTGCACGCTACGACATCCTGCGCAAGGTCGATGAGTTGGACTGGCAACTGCGCAGCCTGCCGGGCGTGGACTCGACCAACTCGCTGGCGCTGCTCAACCGTCGGATGCTGGTGGGTCTCTCCGAAGGCAGCCCGAAGTGGTACGAACTGCAGAACAACCAGGCGATGCTCAACATGATCACCGCCAGCGCGCCGCGCGGGCTGTACAACGAGTCGTGCAACTTGCTCACGCTCTATGTCTACCTCTCCGACCACAAGGCGCAAACGCTGACCCGGCTGGTGGAGCACGTCGAAGCCTTCGCCGCTGCCAACGACACCGACGAAGTCAAATTCCAGTTGGCTGCCGGTAACGCCGGGATCGAGGCCGCTACCAACATCGTGGTCAAGGAAGCCAATCGCGAGATGCTGTTCTGGGTCTACGGCGCGGTGATCTTGCTGTGTCTGATCACCTTCCGCTCCTGGCGCGCCACCCTCTGTGCGGTGATTCCGCTGATGCTTACCTCCATTCTCTGCGAGGCGTTGATGGTCTGGCTGGGCATCGGCGTCAAGGTCGCCACCTTGCCGGTGATCGCCTTGGGCGTGGGCATTGGCGTCGACTACGCGCTGTATGTGATGAGCATCATGCTTGGCCACCTGCGCCAGGGCGCCAGCCTTTCCGAAGCCTATTACCGCGCGCTGGTCTCCACCGGCAAGGTGGTGATGCTCACTGGCGTGACCCTGGCCATCGGCGTCGGCACCTGGATCTTCTCGCCCATCAAGTTCCAGGCCGACATGGGCGTGCTATTGGCCTTCATGTTCGTCTGGAACATGGTCGGCGCACTGCTGCTGTTGCCAGCGCTCGCCTATTTCCTGCTACCAGCGACCCGCCGCAGCGATGCAGTCGTCGGCGCCGAGCCAGTCGCCGATAGGCAGCCCGGCAAGGCAGCCGCCACTGGTCGCCCGTTGTTGCTGGATACCGCCACCCGCTGACCTTCGCCCCAACAACAAGAGCACATGGGTATGACACCACTGATCGAGACCTTGCAAATCCTCTGGCTCGCACTCCCACGCGGCCTACGGACGGCCATGGAGGCGCACTGCAATGAGCACTGAGCGCCAGGCGGGTTTGCCGCAATCCCTGTTGCTACTGTTCGGCAGCTGTTTGCCGGTGCTGGGCGCGGTGCTGCTGGCACCGGTACTGCCGCGCATGCAGGCGCATTTTGCCGATACACCCGGCGCCGAAGTGCTGGTGCCTATCAGCCTGACCATTCCGGCGTTAGTGATCGCGCTGCTGGCGCCGTTTGCCGGTGTCATCGCCGACCGTCTGGGGCGCAAGCCGTTGTTGCTGGCCTCGATGATGCTTTACAGCCTCTGCGGGCTGCTGCCGCTGTGGCTTGAGTCGCTGCTGGGTATCGTCATCAGCCGTGCAGGCCTGGGCCTGGCGGAGGCTGGCATCATGACCTGCTGCACGACGCTGATGGGTGACTACTACCAGGGCGGGCGGCGCGAGCGCCTGTTCGCCCTGCAGATGGTCGCCACTTCGCTTTCGGCGGCAGTGTTCATCGCCTTGGGCGGCGCACTTGGGCAAAACGACTGGCGTCTGCCTTTCGTGCTGTACGGCGCCGGCCTGTTGCTCTTGCCGCTGATGGCAATGCTGCTCTGGGAGCCGAAGGTCGCTGAAGCCGCGGCGTTGTCTGGCAAGGCTGAAGACTTCCCGTGGCGCAGGCTCTTGCCGTTGTACCTGCTCACCGTACTGGCGGGCGTCAGCCTATTCATCGTGCCGGTGCAAGCCGGCTTCCTGCTCACTTTGCTGCACGTCGATTCGCCCCAGCAGATCGGCATGACCATGGGCGCCAACCAGCTCGGCGTGCTGGCCGGTGCACTGAGCTTCCGCCTGCTCAACGCCCAGCGCCGGCAACACCTGCTGCTGCTGGCTTTCGCAACAGCCGGGGGCGGTGGGCTGCTGATGGCCACCACCGACAACCCAGCGCTGGTGGTGGTTGCGGTGCTGATCAATGGCCTGGGCATCGGATTGATGCTGCCGACCCTGATCACCGGGGTGATGAGGCAGGTCGATTTCACCCAGCGCGGCCGCGCCACCGGAGGCTTCACCGCGGCCCTATTCGCCGGCGAGTTCATCAGCCCTCTGGTGGTGCTGGGCCTTAATGGCGGCGTGGTCGCCCAATTGCCTGGCGCCCTGACCGTGGTGGCTGTCGCCCAGTTGCTGCTGGCGCTCGCCTGCGTGGTGCTGGCGAAGTGTTTCCGTTCGCGCGGCGCTGGCGCTACCACCACGCCTGATCACATCTAGAGGTAGCCATGCCCCTCGTGACGGCAATTGATTGAAAGGAGTTTTCATGCAAGCACTTCCCCCATTCCAGCGCGTGGTCACCGGCCACGACAACGAGGGCCACGCCGTGGTCACCCTGGTAGGCCCTACGCCCAACAACTTCCCGCTCAAGGCGGTGCCCGGCACCCTGTTCTATGAGGTCTGGAACAGCAGCGTCAGCCCGGCGCTGCTGGACAATGGCGCCGACCCAACCGACAAGCCCCTGCAGCTTTCCCCCGGCGCCCAGGGCAGCGTGATCCGTGTGGTGGATATCCCGCCGGACAGCGTGCAGAACCAGGTCAGCGCCGAGGAGGCCGCCGCGGCCTTCGCCGAGATCGGCCAAGCCCATGCAGGCACTGGCAAGGCTGACTCCAGGCACAAGCTCATGCACCGCACCGAAACCCTCGACTACGGCCTCGTCACCGAGGGTGAGGTGTGGCTGGTGCTCGACGGCGAAGAAGTCCACCTCAAGCGCGGCGACATCGTGGTCCAGCGCGGCACCAACCATGCCTGGAGCAACCGCACCGAGAGCATGGCGCGGATGGTCTTCATCCTGCTTGACGGCCACTACGCCCCCGAACTCAAGGAGATGCTGCAATGAAGCTTGCCACACTCGACGACGGCAGCCGCGACGGCCGCCTGCTACTGGTTTCCTGTGACTTGAGCCGTGCGGTGGACGCCGCCGATATCGCCCCCACGTTGCAAGCGGCCGTGGATGACTGGCCGAACGTGGAGGCCGACTTGCGCGGCCGCTATGATGCCCTTAACAAAGGTGAACTCGCCGGTGCCTTCGACTTCGAACCCAACCGCGTGATGGCGCCGCTGCCGCGTGCCTGGCAATGGCTGGACGGCTCGTGCTTCCTCAGCCACGGCGAGCTGATGCAGCGCGCGTTCAACCTTGCGCCCATCGAAGGCGTAGAGTCCACGCCGCTGATGTACCAGGGCGCCGGCGACGACTTCCTTGGCGCGCGGCAGGACATTGCACTGCCCAGCGAGGCCCATGGCATCGACTTCGAAGGCGAGTTCGCCGTACTGGTGGACGAGGTGCCCATGGGCTGTACGGCCGAGCAGGCACTGGCGCATATTCGCTTGGTACTGCAGGTCAACGACGTCAGCCTGCGGGCGTTGGCGCCACGGGAAATGAAGACCGGCTTCGGCTTCGTCCAGGCCAAATCCTCCTCCAGCTTCGCCCCGGTCGCAATTACCCCAGACGAGCTGGGAGGTGCCTGGCGCGACGGTCGCGTGCACCTGCCGCTGAACGTGGAGTGGAACGGCCAGTGGTTTGGCCACCCGCATGGCGGCGCCATGCACTTCGGCTTCCATCAGTTGATCGCCCATGCCGCACTGACCCGTCGCCTTGGCGCCGGCAGCGTGATTGGCTCTGGCACCGTTTCCAATGCCGACCGCAGCGTGGGGTCGGCGTGTATTTCCGAGCGCCGCGCCATTGAAATGATTGAACACGGTGCGCCGCGCACCGGCTTTCTGCAATTCGGTCACCGCATTCGCATGGAGGCGCGCAACACGGATGGTTCACCGTTGTTCGGTGCCATCGACCAGCAGGTAGTCCAGGCAGCCCCGCCATGCGCGTGATGATTACCGGAGCTGCCGGTTTCCTTGGACGCTTGCTGGTGCAACGACTGCTGGACAAGGGCCAACTGCGCGGCCAGCCGTTGGAAGCGCTGGTGTTACTGGATCGGCAACTGGAGGGTTTTCCTTCCGACCCGCGCCTGCGCTTGCTCGCCGGCAGTATCGCAGAACCGACCCTGTTACGCCGCGCCCTGGCCGATGGCGTGGATGTCGTGTTCCATCTGGTGAGCGTCCCCGGCGGCGCAGCCGAGGAGCACTATGCATTGGGCCGGCAGGTGAATCTGCTGGCGACCCTGGAACTGCTCGATCAGTTGCGCAACGCTGCGCGGCCACCGGTGCTGGTCTACGCCAGCAGCGTGGCCGTGTACGGCGCGCAACTACCGGCACGCATGGACGAGCAGTGGATGCCGCGTCCGGCGCTGTCTTATGGCGCGCACAAGGTCATGGTGGAAACCCAGCTCAATGACCTCGCCCGCCGTGGCGAGGTAGATGGCCGCGCATTGCGGCTACCGGGCATCGTCGCAAGGCCCCGCGAGCCGAATGGCTTGCGTTCGGCCTTCATGAGCGACCTGATGCACGCCCTTGCCGCGGGAGAAAACTATTGCTGCCCGGTATCGCCGCAGGCCACCGCCTGGTGGATGTCGGCGCGTTGCTGCGTCGACAACCTGCTGCATGCCGCCGAACTGCAAAACCCCGGCCCTCAGCGGGTGTGGCAGTTGCCAGTGCTGCACCTGGCCATGGACCAAGTGGTCGAGGCTCTGGTCGAGGCCTTCGGCGACGACCGTCGGGCCTTGGTGAGCTACCAGCCGAACGTGGACCTGGAGGCCCTGTTCGGCCGCTATCCGCCTTTGCGTACCCCGCAATCGCGAGCCCTGGGATTTCATCACGATGGCTCTGCCCAAACCCTGGTGCGTAACGCCCTTAGCCTGAGCCAACGCCCGCGCCATGCGCGCGCGTCATTACAAACCCTTTGAGACCTGCTGCCATGACCCTTGCCCGTAAACGCCGCCTCGTCGATCTCTCGGTAACGCTGGACAACAACCCCTACACCGACCCGCCGCCGCTGCTGCCCAAGATCGACTACATGGACCACCAGCAGGGTTGGCCAGAAATGGCCGCGATGTTCCCTGGCCTGTCCCTGGACCAGATGCCGGGGCACGAGTCGTGGGCAGCAGAGCGCCTGTCGATCACCACCCACAGCGGCACCCACATGGATGCGCCTTGGCACTACGCCTCTACCACCGACGGCGGCAAGCCGGCGTTCGGTATCGATGAGCTGCCGCTGGAGTGGTGCCTGCAAGCGGGAGTGAAGCTGGACTTTCGCCACCTGCCCGATGGCCATGTGGTGACTGGCGCCGAGGTGCACGCTGAGCTTTCGCGTATCGGCCATGAGTTGCAGCCGCTGGACATCGTGCTGGTGAACACCCGTGCCGGCAGCCTGTTCGGCGAGCCGGGGTATCTGGAAGCAGGTGTCGGCATGGGCCGTGAAGCCACCCTCTACCTGCTGGAGCGCGGCGTGCGGGTCGTGGGTACCGACGCTTGGAGCTGGGACGCACCCTTCAAGTACACCCGCGAACGCTTCGCCGAGAGTGGCGATGCGTCGATCATCTGGGAAGGCCACAAGGCTGGGCGCGACATCGGCTACGGCCAGATGGAGAAACTGGCCAACCTTGATAGCCTGCCGGCCAGCGGCTTTTTGGTGTCTTGCTTCCCTTACAAGATCAAGCATGCCTCGGCCGGCTTCGTCCGCGCCGTGGCCATCTTCGAAGAATAAGAACAGGAGCAACTCCCCATGCGATTACGCGTACTGTTGGCGGCCTTAGCGTGCCTTGCGCCAGTGCTCGCCGATGCGGCCGAGCGCCCCAATATACTGCTGATCGTGGCCGATGACCTGGGCTACTCCGACCTCGGCGCCTTCGGTGGTGAAATTGCCACACCGAGCCTCGATCACCTGGCGGCCAGTGGTCTGCAGCTGACCAGCATGTACGCTGCGCCGACCTGTTCGCCGACCCGATCCATGCTGATGTCCGGCACCGACAACCACCTGGCCGGGCTGGGTACCATGGCCGAAGGGATGCAGCCATTCCAGCGAGGCAAGCCAGGCTATGAGGGCTACCTCAACCAACAGGCGCACTCCATCGCCGGCCTGTTGCGCGATGGTGGTTACCGTACCGCCATGGTCGGCAAGTGGCACTTGGGCCTGGCCCCGGAGCAGGGCCCGGACCGTCGTGGCTTCGAGCAGTCTTTCACCCTGCTCGAAGGGGGTGGGGTGCACTTCAAGCCCGCCCCTGGCTCGACCGCGAAGATCGAACAACTCTCTTACCGCGAGAATGGCAAGCCAGTGGAGCTTCCGGATGACTTCTACTCCACGGACTTCTATACCGACAAGTTACTGGCGTACCTGAGGGCGGGGCAGGGCAGTGGCAAACCCTTCTTCGCGTATGCGGCTTACACCTCGCCACACTGGCCGTTGCAAGCACCGCAGGCTTACCTGGATAAATACCGCGGTCGCTACGACGGCGGCTACGACGCGGTTCGCCAGGCGCGAATCGAGCGCATGAAAGAAAAAGGCCTGCTGCCTGCCGAATTCCAGAGCGCCGCGCCGCTCCCGGTCACCCCGCAGTTGCCTGGCTGGGACCAACTGGACCCCCAGCGCAAGCGCATCGAGGCGCGCAAGATGGAGATCTACGCCGCGATGGTGGACAACCTCGACCACAACGTCGGTCGCCTGCTGGAATACCTGCAGACCAGCGGCCAGATGGACAACACCTTGATCGTTTTCATGTCCGACAACGGCCCCGCTGGCGAACGCCACGAGCAGTACTACCCCGCCGGTCCGAATACCGACAACCGCCTGGAGAATCTCGGCCGACGCGGGTCGCAGATCGACTACGGGCTGCGCTGGGCAGAGGTGAGCGCGGCGCCACTGCGGCTGTTCAAAGGCAGCACCGCCGAAGGCGGTATCAGCGTGCCGGCCATCGTACAATTGCCGGCCAGCCTGCGTCGCCAGGGGCTGGAGCGTGGCGTGGCACGGGTGGATGACCTAGCGCCGACCTTCCTCGCTCTGGCGGGTCTGCCGGACCCGGGTGACCAGTACCAAGGCCAGCCCAAGCATCCCATCACCGGCAGCTCCATGCTGCCGATGCTCGAAGGCAAAGGCCGGGCTGAGCCGGTAATGGCCGGTGAGCTGTTTGGCAGCCGCTATTACCGTGAAGGTAACCTGAAACTCCTTGGCCTGGTGCCCTGGAGCATGCCGGGCCAGCCCCAGCCACCGTTGCGTTGGCAGTTGTTCGACTTGTCGCACGATCGCGGCGAGCAGCACGACCTCTCCGCCAGCCAGCCGGAAACGACGCAACGCTTGCAGCAGGCCTGGCAGGACTACGCCCGCCGTGTCGGAGTGGTCGCACCGCCTCTGGCCAAGGCCCCATGAGGCGCCAGCTCTTCGTCGTCGGTTGCTTGAGTGTGCTGGCCCTGGCGACGGTAGCTGCGCGGCCGCCCACCAGCCTGCCCTTGGGCAATGTCGCCGGTTGCGAGGCCTACGGTGGCTTGCCGGCGGGTTGGGGCAACGACCCGCTGGCCGGGATGGTCCGCGTCAGCGGCGGGCGCTTCACCCCCGGCACTGATGGGGGTTACCCGGATGAGCGACCGTTCGCCCCAGTGCACGTGGGCGACTTCTGGATCGATCGCACCGAAGTTACCCGCGCGCAGTTCGGCGCCTTTGTCGAGGCCACCCATTACATCACCGAGGCTGAGCGCTCCGGTGGCGCCGCGTTGTTCCACGTACCGCTGGACACGGCCAGCGGCGGGTCGGCGTTGCCTTGGTGGCGTTACGTAAGGGGTGCTGACTGGCGCCACCCATCGGGCCCGGACGGGCCGTTGGCCAACCTGGACCAGTACCCAGTGACCTTGGTCACCCTGGCGGACGCCCAGGCCTACGCACAGTGGCGCGGCAACGACCTTCCCAGCGAGGCCGAATGGGAATATGCAGCGCGCGGCGTTGACCCCTCGCAACGTCTCGGCGAGGAACCACGCGACAGCAACGGCCAGCCCGCCGCAAATTACTGGCAGGGCGTGTTCCCCGTGCATGACGCAGCCGAGGACGGTTTCGCTGGCGTTGCCCCAGTGGGCTGTTTTGCCGCCAACGCCGCTGGGCTGTTCGACATGATCGGCAACGTTTGGGAATGGACGGCAGATGCCCAATGGGGGCCGCTGATCAGTCACGCCAATGGCGATCCGAGCCAATTGCGTAGCGCGCTTGCACCGTCGCGTCCTCAGGTCATCAAGGGTGGCTCCTACCTTTGCGCCGCGTCCTATTGCGCCCGCTACCGCACGGCGGCACGTGAGCGCCAGGATGCGGACCTGGCGACCTCTCATGTGGGCTTTCGCACCATTCGCCGTATCCCGCCAACAACCTTGACCCACTCGGAGTGGTAGGGTAGTACAAGCAGTCTGAATGACCCCTCGCCAACCGGTTTGCCGGGAAACGAAGAGCGGGTCGCCCCAGGGTATAGGGGGCGACCCGCTCACGGCGTGTCAGCGTTCGTGGAGCCACCCACCCTCAATGTTTGGGTGGCGGGCCGCCAGGGGCCCATTTTTCCTGGTAATGGAAGAGGAAGTACTGCGAGTTATCGGCACCGGGCGCTGCAACCCGCGCGGTCCAGCGCTCGTCATGCAGGTCCATGTCGGCGTCGTATTCCACGTGGCAGCCCATGGGGCTGTTGAAGTACCAGAACCAGTTGGACCCCAGCTGGTGACGCCCTGGCCCCCAGAACGACTCATAGCCTTTCTCGACGAAGCGGGTACCGGCAATCATTACCTCGGTTGGGCCACCCATGTGGAAGGTAAAGTGTTCGATACCTTTCATGAACGGCGGCGTCTGGATCAGGAACAGGGTGTGGTGGTCCTGGGTGCCAGCCGGGCGCAGGAAGGGGCCGGTGTCGACGAAGCGGTCGGTGCAGACAAAGCCCAGGCGGGTGTAGAACGCTTCTGCCTTGGCCTGGTCAGGCACGAAATAGACCACATGCGACAGGCTGCGTGGCAAAGCCGGCATGTCGTCGCTGGCGCCCAGCGAGTTGATGGCGCGGCCCAGCTGTGCGCCGGGGGCGTTGCTTATTTCGCCGGGCATCACCAACGGGCGGCGCAGGGTGATGCGAAAACCCAGGGCGAAGCCCATGTCGTCCACGACGCGCAAAACGCCGTCCTCCCCACGCACAACGGTGCGGTCCTTGGAAAGTTCGGCCTCGATGGCCTGCAGGGTGGCTTCGTCGGCTACGCCGTAAACGGTTTCGCGCAGGGTGTTCGCAGTCTCCATGGCCTTGGGCAGGCGTGGGTCGTCGCGGTGGCGAATTTCAATGCCTGTGCCGTCCAGGGCCTCAAGGTAGCCGCCGGCTTCGTCCAGCTTGCCCGGCTTCAAACCGTAGTCGGTGAGGTATTGCACGCAGGCGTCGACGTTGTCGACGCCGAACACAAGGTAATCAGGTCCGATGATCTTCATGGTCGGTTTCTCTTCTTGTCTATCAGGCGGTACGACCACCGAGGTTTTCGGCGACCCAGTCGGCGATGTACTGGCCGGCGTTAATGGAGTTATCGAAGCTGGAGTGCTGCACACCGCCTTCGCGCGGGGTGAAGATCTTCAGTTCGCGCTTGGGGCTATTGACCAGTTGTTCGTAGGTGCGGTGGGCCCATTTGAGCGGGATCTGTGAGTCCTGCTCGCCATGGGTGACCAGGAACGGCACCTTGATCCGCTCCACGACGCCGTCCAGGTGGACGTTTTCGGCGATGGTCATGAATTCGTCGATGTTCTTACCGCCCCAGACCCAGCGCACGTGCTCCCAGTAATGCGGCACCGGGAAGCTGCCTTCGCGTTCCAGGCGGCGCTTTTGCACGTCGCGCCAGTCGTGGTTGGCGCCCCACACCACGCCACAGGCAAAGCGCGGCTCGAAAGCCACCACACGCGGGCAGTAGTAGCCGCCCAGCGACACGCCTTCGCAGCCGATGCGCTTGGGGTCCACATCCGCACGGGTTTCCAGCCAGTCGAACACGCGGCTGCCCCAATGCTCGGCGTCATAACGGGCTTTCAGGTCGTGCAGGCGCAGCGCTTCGCCGGTGCCCGGCTGGTCGATCACCAGCGATGACACGCCCCGCTTGGCGAGCCAGGCCGGCAGGCCAACTCGGTATTTCATTTCTTTCGTGGAATCCAGGCCGTTGAGTTGCAGCAGTAGAGGCGCCGGCCCCTGTACGCCTTCGGCACGGATGAATAGCCCGGAAATGACTTTGCCCTCATAGGGGATCTCGACCCGCTCGCAGTTCTCGCCGGAGAGCGCGATGCCGCGGGCGAAGGTGTCGAGGAAGCGTTGGTAAAGCTCCATGCGACCTGGGGCGCCGTGAGCTTGCAGGCGTTCACCTGTGAGGTAGTAGGTTGCGGCACGGTTGTACTTTTCGCCGGCCGAAAGCAGGCGGCCTTTCTCTTCGTCCTCGCGGGCCAGGTCGCAGAGTTTGTCGGCCGTCTTCGACCAGGCTTCTCGAAAGGCGCGGGTTCCGTCGGCGTCAGGTTGCTTGGCGGCTTCCTGAAGCGGTTCGCACATTTCGACGATTTCACCGATGCGCGCGCCCATCTCGATAGCGAGGTTTACCGAGAGGTTCCAAACGTAGTTGGTGGGGAAATAGCGGAACATATTGTTGTTTTTCCTTCTTCTGGTCCTGGCCGCAATCGACCCTGCATAGCCAGGGCTATCGCCCGAGGCGCTGTTCGCAGATCGGCAGGGCTCAAGTCGGGCAACCCGGTGTGAACGCTCCCGCATCAGGCAGTGGCGCGGGCGTCGGCCGCCCCTTGGGGCAGCTTGCGCAAGCTCGCATGGGCCAAAGGATTGGACAAATCGCTTGTTCGGATGCCAGCTATCGGATTGTGAGATACCTGGCGTGCCGCCGTAACGGCAGGCATGGCGAGCGCTGAGGGCACGCATCGCCAGTATCGATTGGTTAGCGCATCCGGGACGGGGCTGTAGCGGGACCCCGGATGCCGAGGGGCTCAAGCGGTAACGGCAGACTCTGGGCGGCTGACCATCTCCGTCAGCTTTTCGCGCAGCCAGCGCAGCATGGGGTCACGGTCCAGGCTGCGGTGCCAACTCATGTATTCCTGCATGGCCGGCAGCTCCACCGGCGGCGGCAAGATGCGCAGCGGCAGGTTGCGTGCATAAAGCCGTGCCAGGCGGCTGTGCATGGTGGCGATGCGTTGGGTCCCAATGACCAGTTGCGCCAAGGTATTGAAGTCATGGGTGATGACTTCCACGCGGCGTTTGCAGCCGTATTGGCTCATGAACCACTCCTCTATGCCGGGCGTACGGCTGCGCCCGAAGGCGACGCCGACATGGCCCAGCTCAAGGTAGCGTTCCAGTGTCAGGCGCTCGCCGATGCTGTGGTTCTCGGCGCACACCACGCAGACGTGCTGTTCGTCGAACAAGAGCTGTGAGGGGTGCTCCTTAACGATGAAGTGCTCTGGCGCGATCATCAGGTCCACTTCGCCGCGCATGAGCATTTCCATCGCGGTCTGGCCGGGGCTGATGAGTTCGAAGGTGATGTTCGGGGCTTCATGGTTGATCTCGCGAATCGCCTCGGCGAACAGCACGCTGATCAGGTAGTCCGAGGCCATGATGCGGAAGTGACGTTTACTCTCGGAGATGTCGTGCACTGGTTTGGCGGTGATGGAGGTCTGGATTTTCAGCAGTACGTCGCGAACCGGTAATGCCAGTTCCTTTGCCAGTGGGGTGGGCATCATCTTGCGGCCCACCTGCACTAGCAGGTCATCTTCGAAGTAGGTCCGCAGGCGTCCGAGCACACCGCTGGTGGCCGATTGGGTCATGTGCAGGCGGGCGGCGGCACGGGTGATGTTCTGCTCTTCGAGCAATACATCCAGCGCCACCAGGAGGTTCAAATCCAGGTGTTTAAAGCGCATCACGGGCATCTCTTGTTGTATTTATTTTCGCGATACCCTGCATCCCGACTAACGATTAGTCAAATTGTTCCTGCCTTCCTAGCCTGTGCTCCTAGGGCCTCTCTGATGTCGTGCTATCCAGCCGCGCTGGCGTGGTCCCGGTCAAAACACTGTTAATGCTCGGGTTGTCACGCTCGCGATCGACCCTGCGCTCCCACAACAAGAACAAGGATTCATCCATGAGCAGCGATATCAGCAAGGTACTCGTAGTCGGCGGCGGGATTGGTGGCCTCTGCGCGGCCATCGCATTGCGCCGCCAGGGCATCGCGGTGGACCTGGTGGAAATCAAGTCCGAGTGGACCGTCTATGGTGTCGGTATCATTCAGCAGAGCAACGTGGTGCGAGAGATGGCCCGCCTCGGCGTGCTCGAAGGCTACCTCGAAGCGGCCTACGCCTTCGAGGACGTTGGCATCTACGATCTGCAGGGCAATGCCCTGGTGCGCATCCCAGGCCAACGCCTGGCCGGCCCGGAGTATCCCGCCAACGTCGGTATCTCGCGCCTGTCTCTGCACCAGGTGCTGAGCACCACTGCGATCGACCTTGGCACCCAGGTACGCCTTGGCTTGTCGGTAGAATCCTTCCAACAAGACGCGGCCGGCGTAGATGTGAGCTTCACCGATGGCAGCGCTGCTCGCTACGATTTGGTTGTGGGGGCCGACGGCGTTTACTCGAAGATTCGCGGCATGCTCTTTGGCGACACCTACAAGCCGCGTTTCACCGGGCAGGCCGTGTGGCGCTACAACTTTCCTAGACATCCTTCCATTGATCATCTGGCGAGCTATGTCGGTGCTGAGGGCAACGCCGGCCTGGTACCGCTGTCCGACGACCTGATGTACATGTTCTCCACCTCCCACGAGCCGGGTAACCCCCGCTATGAGCCGGCACAGTTGGCCGAACTGATGCGTGACCGCATCAGTAAGATCGCAGGCCTAGTGGGCGAGCTGCGCGAGCAGATTACCGACAGCAGCCAGGTGGTCTACAAACCCATGGAAGTGGTGTTCGTCAATGAACCTTGGTTCAAAGGCCGTGTGCTGCTGATTGGCGACGCGGCTCATGCAACCACGCCACATTTGGGGCAGGGCGCCGGGATGGCAATCGAAGACGCGCTGGTTCTGAGCCTAGAGCTGTGCGGCAGCGGTTCGGTGGAGGAGCGGCTTGAGCGTTTCATGACGCGCCGCTTTGAGCGCTGCAAGTACATCAGCGAGAACTCGATCACGGCCGGGGAGAGGGAAATGGCCCGTGACGCGACGTTCGATCGCATCGGACTGACCAAGGCGATGCTCAAGCTGACCGCCGAACCGATCTGAAACTGCTAGCCGTGGCGGCTATTCCGGTGATTACGCGCTCACCCCCTGAGTTATCGAGGTCTCTGTGTCCCAGGATTTGACATTGCTCTGCCGCGACGACCAGTTGCAGGAAGGCCTTGCACGTGGGTTCGACCCCTGGGCCCAGGGGCGTGACACCGTGCTTGCGTTGCGTTGGCGTGGCCAGGTGCGTGTCTATCGAAACCTGTGTCCGCACCTGGACGTGGCCATGCAGTACCGCAAGGACCGCTTCATGTCTGGCGATGGCCGGCACATCGTCTGCTTTGCTCATGGTGCGCTGTTTCAACCCGACAACGGCTTCTGCGTGCTTGGCCCCTGTCAGGGCCAGTCGCTGCAAGCACTGATGGTAAAGGTCGACGTTTCGGGAAATGTTTGGCTGGAGGAGGGTGGCCCTCGGGCAAACGATGAGGCTATTGCGTGCGCTTCCATGGACTAGACCTGAACCTGCTGGTGGTGCTGGACGCTTTGTTTGTCGAGCAGCACGTCACGCGCGCCGCGGTGCGCCTGCACCTGACCCAGTCAGCGGTCAGCGCGGCCCTGGGTCGCCTGCGGGAGCACTTTAACGATCCGCTGTTCGTCCTCGTGGGCGGCGCCATGCTGCCCACGGCGCTGATGCAGTCGCTGCACCCACGTATCGACCAGGTACTGGAAAACGCGCGGGGCATTGCCTTCGCCAATGCACGCTTCGACCCGGGAGCGGCGCGCCGCAAGTTCCGCATCATTGCGTCGGATTATGTGATCGCGGTGCTCATGCCGGCGCTGATGCGACGGTTGGCCAGCCTTGCGCCCCAGGTCGACTTGCAACTTCTCACGCTGGTGCCGCTGCGCGGTGCCGAGCCGGGCAGCCTGGTGGATGAGGCCCTGGAGCACCGGCACTGCGACCTGGTGATCCTGCCGCTTGCCCATGGCTCGGCGCGTCATCCGCAACAACCGTTGTTCGAAGACAGCTTCAGCGTCATTGCCTGCAGGGATAACTGCGCCCTGATGGACGGCCTCACGCTGGAGCATTACTTGGCAGCGCCACATGTGGTCCGCGAGACCGGCGCAGGCGCCCAGGGCAGCATGGAAGCGGAATTTATCGCAAGCCAGGGGCTGGCGCGGCGGGTGGCTGTGGCTGTGGACCAGTTCGCGTTGATACCGGAATTCATCGTTGGCGGCCCCTGCCTATCGACCCTGCACAGTCGCCTGGCGCACCTCTACGCGCAGCGCTTTCCTCTGCGCCTGCTGCCACCACCACTCGCCATTCCCGCCACTCTGCAGGTGATGCAATGGCACGCCTACCAGGACAGTGACCCGGCGCTGGTCTGGCTGCGCCAGTTGTTGGCGGAGGTGGCGGGCTGACCACGACGGCTATCAATTTCTGTCATGGCCGGCTAGCAGGAATCTTCACTTCCTCAGGCATTGGCTGCCCAATACCGTGTCGGTACGACAACAACAGGACAGACCGCCATGCCCAGACTTCACGTTCACTGTGAAACCCTCTTTACTGGCCTTGAGGACCAGGCTCGCCACGACCAGGTGCTGATCATCGAAAAGGGTGTGTTCACCCATGTCGGCCCTCGTCAGACCGCTCCTCAGCCATTGCCTGGCGAACGCGTGATTGACACTGGCGGCCACTTCGTCATGCCCGGCCTGGTGGATGTCCACACCCATCTGGTGTTCGGCAACGCCAAGAGCGAGGAAGACATCGACCTGCACGTCTCGCCGGAATTTCGCGCCCTGCGCGGTCTGTTTTTTACCCAGCATGTACTGGCCGCCGGCTACACCTCGGTGGTGGTGCCGGGTGACGCCGGGCATTGCAGCATTGCCGTACGCAACGCTATCAATGCCGGTATGTTCACTGGCCCACGCATTGCCGCCAGCAGCAATGTAATCGCCAACCGGCAGAGCCTGAACGATTGGTTCCCCAGTTGGGTCGGTACGCCTGAGTATTTCTCTGGCCGCCTGTGCGCTACCCGCGACGAGCAGATTGCGGAAATCCGTCGCCAGGCCAAGGACGGCGTGGACCTGATCAAGATCGCTATGGACGGCCCGCACATGCGTCCTAACGGTGAACATATCGCTGCGTTCACTCAGGACGAGACCTGCGCCATGGTCGAGGAGATCCACCGCCTTGGAAAAAAGGTCGCCGTGCATGCCTATGGCCGCGAAGCGGTGCTGTATGCGGCGAAGGCGGGGGTGGACGTGATCTTCCACGGGTTTTTCCTAGACGATGCCTGTATCGAGGCAATACTCGAATCGGGTAGTCACCTCGCTCCGACCTTCACCATGCTCGCCAACAACGTCGAATTTGCCGAGGATTACGAGCCTTCGACCCGCTGTGGTTACGCTGCGATGCAGCGCCGTGTGATCGAGGTGGGTTGTCGCAACTTGCGCCGCGCTCGGGAAGCCGGTGTGCCGTTCATGACCGGCAGTGACAGCGGTTTCGCCATCACTCCCTACGGTGAATGGCACGCCCGTGAAATCGAGATTTTTGTCGACTGGTTGGGTTTCAGCCCTGCCCAGGCATTGCGCGCGGCAACCTCGGTTGCCGCGCGGATGATGCCCGTGGCGCAGCAGGTGGGCGCCATCGAGGTTGGCCGTCGCGCCGACTTCATCTGTGTTGATGGCTCCCCCCTGCAGAACGTCTCGATTCTTCAGGAGCGCGAGCGCATACGTGACGTGTACCTAGGCGGGCATCGCGTGGAGGCCCAGGTACCGGGCTACGATCCCTACAAGGTCAGTGACTTCAACACGGTGAAATGGGCCGAACTTCACACCCGGCAACGGGCCGTGGAAATGGGCAAGCGCAGCGCACCTGAACCTGAGCAGGAGGTAGGCCGGCATGAATAAGCTCACCCTGGAACTGGCGTCGCAGATGGTCGACACTGCGCTGGCAGAGGGCCGGCGGTTAGCCTTGCAGCCACTTTGTGTTGCGGTACTGGATGCCGGCGGTCACCTGCTGGCGCTCAAACGCGACGAGCGCGCCAGCCTGCTGCGACCGCAAATCGCGTCGGGCAAGGCCGCCTCAGTTCTGGGCATGGGCTTTGGCGGCCGCGAACTTGCCCGTCGTGCTGCCGCGCTTCCTGCCTTCTTCAATGCATTGAGTGACCTGGCCGGCGGCAATATGGTTCCGGTGCCCGGCGGGGTGCTGGTGCGTAATGGGGCAGGGGAAGTGATCGGCGCTATCGGTATCAGCGGTGACAGCTCCGACAACGATGAACGCTGTGCCATTGCCGGTGTGCTGGGGGCAAACTTGATGCCCGACAGTGGGGCATGTTGATAGGAAAAAAGCCACTTTTGCCACTGCGGCTTGGGTGGCTTTTCTCATTTCATACGCTTATTTGGTGCGCTCAGCCTCGGATATCTGAAAAAGTTTCAGTCTCAAATCTGCCCGCGCCAATCCAAGCCCTAGATGCATGTGTTGTATTGCCGTTGGGAATTCAACGGATGCAGTTGTGGGCGATCCAGTTGATGAACCGGTCGGCGTACAAGAGGGAGGAAAGATCGGGAATGGGATGAACGCCCGCGTCACACAAGAAGCCCTAGCGACCAAAGTCAAGATCTCTGATAGCGGGCCGCAAGGTGCGGCTCGTCAGCTCACATTCGGAACGAACAAAGTCTGTTTTTATGAAGCTGCTCGGCTCTCGCTGAGGATTGACAGGCGGCAGAAAGGTAACCAACCTGCGCGTGCTAATAAGAAGTAAATAATTCTCCGAGCCTCCTGCATAGCTGCCAATTCTCGGGTTGATTAGTTACGCGTCAGGCCGCAGCTTTTACGCACAATCAGCTTCGGTTTGAGTAAGAACTTCATGGCAGGGGTGTCTGGGTTCTTCAGGCGCTTCATGAGCATTTCGCTAGCAACCTCTCCAATACGCTCAGGCTCCAGGGCCACGGTGGTGAGGGGAGGGTTGCAGTATGCGGAGCTCGCGACCCCGCCACTCCCGATCAAAGCGATGTCCTCACCCGCCTTAAGTCCTCGGTTGCCCAGCTCGCTGAGCGCGCCAGTGGCAATCAGGTCGTTGTAGCAAACCACTCCTGTCGGCCGACGATCCATGTCGAGCAGGCGACTCATGCCGTCTTTGCCGCCAGCCAGGCTGATGGCAGTTTCGATCATCCAGTCCGGATTTGGGGTAATCCCGTTTTTCTCCAAGCACTCCATGTAGCCGTGCAAACGCTCCATGCTTACCGAATAGGTGCTGTTGCGCCCGACGAAGGCAATGTCCCGATGCCCGAGGTCAATCAAGTGCTGGGTGGCGAGTTGTATGCCGACGTAGTTGTCTGCCCCGACGAAGTCGGTCTCAGGTTGTCGGTCGCAGCAGCGATGAATACCAGACCGCCTGCGGTAGTGATCGGGCCGCCGTTGCTTGGTACGCCGAAACGAACTGGCAGGCCGGTTGGCAAGCCGAACGGGCCGTTCGCACGAGCAGTACCCAGCGGGTTCTGCCACAGCACTTTACGGGTGTGCATATCGATGGCATTGATCATGCCGAATGGTGGTTCGTTGCGAACCGCCCCTGTTGGCGGTTTTTTCGCCTGGAATTCAAGTAAGTCGCATTCGGATCGAACGGAAGTGGAAAGGACTCATGCTCGAGCAGTGACGCTCATGGGGAATGGATGGGCCTGCCTCAGGGCGTCAATTTGTCCATGATCTGCTCACGGCACACGCTGAGCACTTCATCAGCAAGTGGTGAGTCGTCCGGACAAGCGCGAGACAGAATCAAGGCGCCTAGGGCGTGTGCGAAGGTGTCGATGATTTCCGCACGACTTGCTTTCGGTTCGTCATCCTTGCCCTGTAAAACCTCCAGCAACTTTTCAATCCCAGCCTCGTAAGCTGCTTTGATGTCATTGGACTGTCGAGCGGCGTCTCCGCCCAGTGCCGCTAGGGTGCAACCTTTCCCTTTCTCATCGCGGTGCTTGCGGGACAGGTAGAAATTGACGAAGTCGGCGAGTTCGATGCCCTGCATCTGCTCGACCGTCTTGTTGATTCCGCACGTCGCGGATTCACCTATCAAATCCGCCTTGGATTTGAAGTGTTTGTAAAAACCGCCGTGGGTGAAGCCGGCAGCTCCCATGAGGTCTGCAACACCCACGCCGTCGTAGCCGCGCTCACGGAATAGCGTGGAAGACGTTTCCACGATATGGGCCCGGTTAGCTTGTGCTTGGGCCTTGGTGACCTTCATTTCTCAGCTCTCTTCGCTATCAAGGCAGCCAATATCATACATTGATGACGTTCATAATCAAAGCTGTTGACTGGATTGATGACGATCATCATCATTAGGCTATGTCTTCCACTGAGAGAGCAAAACGTCATGAGCTATACCCATCTCACCGTTCCGACCCGCACAGTAGAAGTAGGCGGCGACACCTTCACCTACCGTCGCTGGGGTAATCCTTCAGGTGTTCCCCTGGTCTTCATTGCCCACTTCCGTGGCGGGCTCGATCACTGGGATCCGATCATCACTGATGGTCTGGCTGCGGATCGTGAAGTGATCCTGCTGAACGGTAGGGGTGTAGCGTCGTCGTCGGGAACACCGGCCACGACCATTGAGCAAATGGCGGATGACATTGCAGCGGCCATCAAGGCACTGGGGCTGACCCAAGTCGACCTGCTTGGCTTCTCCATCGGTGGTCTGCAAGTTCAGGAGGTGGCGCTTCGTCACCCCGAGTTGGTACGCAAGCTTTTGCTGCTCGGCACCGGACTGCGCGGTGGTGATCCAACCATGGCGGAGGGGGTGAGAGAGGCCGCTTCGAACCCCGTTCCGACCATCGAAAACTTCCTGTTCCTCTTCTTCGGTCGTTCGGAAGCAGCCAAGAAAGCGGGCCTGGCGTTCTGGGAGCGCCGCAACCAGCGCGCCGATCAAGACACCCCAAGCTCGATTGATGTCGCCATGGCACAGGGCGCTGCTTTTGCAGCCTATGTCCAGTCGGCACAGGGCGAGAACCGCTTCTCTTACCTCAACGAGCTCAAGCAGCCCACCTTGGTAGTCAATGGCGTCGACGACGTCATGATCCCTTCGATCAATTCGTGGAGCCTGGTGCAGAACATCCCGAATGCCCAGCTGCTGATCTACCCGGACTCCGGTCACGCCGCTCACTTCCAGTATCCCGAGCGCTTCCTGAAACACGCTCTCCAATTCTTGGAAGAGTAAGGCCACCCCCACCTGGGCTGCTGGGAGCGCGTAAGCGTCTTCAATAGCGGTGTGTTTGAAACCTAATTCGTAGTATCGGAATGTTGAGAATGGCTGAGAAATCCGTATTTGAGCCCTACACCCTTGGGGCAATCACCCTTTCCAACCGTATCGTGATGGCGCCGCTGACGCGCAACCGAGCGGAGGAGGGCCTGCTGCCGAGCCAGTTCGCCGCTACCTACTATAGCCAGCGCGCTTCTGCAGGGTTGTTGATCACTGAAGCTACCCAGGTTTCAAAGCAAGCTCAGGGCTACCAGAACACGCCTGGTATCTTCACCCAAGAACAGGTGAACGCTTGGCGCGAAGTGACCGAGGCCGTCCATGCTGAGGGAGGTCGTATCTTCCTTCAGATCTGGCACGTTGGCCGGGTATCGCACGTCGTTTACCAGGACGGTCAACCGCCTGTAGCACCTTCTGCAATCCGAGCTGCTGCCAAGGTCTCCGTGAATAACGAACTTGTGGATGTCTCCGAGCCTCGTGCGCTTCGTATCGAAGAACTCCCAGGCATTGTCGAAGACTTCCGACAGTCTGCAGCTAACGCCATCAAGGCCGGCTTCGATGGGGTCGAGATCCATGCAGCCAACGGCTACCTGCTGGATCAATTCCTGAAGGACAGCGCGAACAAACGTACCGACGCTTATGGTGGTTCGGTAGCCAACCGGGCACGGCTCGTTCTGGAAATTGCCCAGGCGGTGGTATCAGAAATTGGCGCCGAGCGCACGGGCATCCGCATTTCGCCTGTCTCTCCGTTCAATGATGTTTCCAGCACCAACGCTCAAGAGCAGTACGACTACTTGATCGACAAGCTCAATGAGCTTGGCCTGGTGTACCTCCACGTTATTGAAGGTGTGCCGGGTGGCCCACGTGATATTGCTCCGTTCGATTACGCCGGGCTGCGCAAGCGCTTCACCAACACCGTGATCGTCAACAACGGCTACGACGTGGAGCTCGCTTCCTCTCAATTGACGTCAGGTCAAGCAGATCTGTTTGCGATTGGTCGGCCCTTCATCGCAAACCCTGACTTGGTCGAGCGATTGAACTCCGGTGCTGCGTTGGCAAGCTTCGACCCCGCGACACTCTACGGCGGCGGTGCAGCGGGTTACATCGATTACCCCGCACTGGAAAACGCTTAAGCCCAGCGCGTCTATCTTCAATTCGAGATCATTGATATGACCCAGTACATCGCCGCACCCAACCAGACCCTCGAGATCGATGGTGTTGCCTTCGCTTACCGTGAGCTCGGGCGCAAAGGTGGCGTTCCCCTCATCCTCCTGAATCATTGGGGAGCCGTTCTCGACAACTTCGATCCACGCATCGTCGACGAGCTGGCTAAGCATCACCATGTAATCGCCACGGACTATCGCGGCATTGGTTTGTCTGGTGGTGTCGCGCCGCTTACCGTCGCAGAAATGGCCCGCGATTCCGTGGCGTTTATCAAGGCGCTGGGCTTCGACAAGGTCGACCTCTTCGGCTTCTCGTTGGGTGGCTTCGTTGCTCAGGAGATCGCGATCACCCAGCCTGGCCTGGTGCGTAAACTGATCCTGACCGGCACCGGCCCTGCCGGGGGCAAGGACATTGACCAAGTCGCCGTGGTTTCCATGCCGCTGATCCAGAAGGCGATGTCCGAAGGAATTGATCCGAAGACCTATCTCTTCTTCACGTCGAGCGAGGCGAGCCAGCAGGCTGCTAATGCTTTTCTGAATGCCATGCTTGAACGCCAGAGCGACCGCGATCTTCCTGTCACTCAGGAAGTCTTCGGTCGCCAGCTTCAAGCCATTCAGGCCTGGGGGCAGCAAGCTCCACAGGACTTGTCTAGCCTGGATATTCCGGTGCTTATCGCCAACGGTGACCAAGACATCATGGTTCCGTCCGCACTTAGCAGCGATATGGCAGAGCGCATTTCTGGCTCTACGCTGGTTATCTACGAGGATGCTGGTCACGGAGGAATTTTCCAGAACCATGCTGACTTCTCTTCGAAAACTCTCGCATTTCTTCGTGACTAAGACAACCGCAGCCAGGAGTCGGACAAATGAGTCAGCCTACTGCAATCGTGTTCGGTGTTGGCACTACCCGAGGTGTCGGGGGAGCGGTCTGTAAGCGTTTTGCCCAAGAGGGGTATCACGTCATTGTCACAGGCCGAACTTTGGAAAAGATCGAGGAAGTCGTTGCAGACATTCGGAGTTCCGGCATAGGGAGCGCCGAAGCGTTGCAGACTGATGTCACCGTCGAAGAGCAAGTCATCGCAGCGTTTGATCTTGCGATGTATCCAGGCGCGGGCCGAGCCCCTGCCGACGTCGTGGTGTTCAACGCGGGCAATAACGCCCTGATCGATTTCACTCAGCTCACAGCCAGCCAGTTCGAGGACTTTTGGCGAGTAGGCTGCTACTCGGGCTTCCTCGTTGGCAGAGAAGCAGCCAGGCGGCTGGTTCCTTTGGGTCGTGGCACCGTGATTTTTACCGGTGCTTCAGGAAGCTTGAGGGGCAAGCCTGGCTTTGCCCACTTTGCCGCCGCCAAGGCGGGATTGCGGATGATCTCTCAAAGCATGGCACGCGAGTATGGGCCTAAGGGTATTCATGTTGCTCATGTCGTCATCGATGGCGGCATCCTGGGTGACCGACTGCGAAATGCTGCCCCGGCCAGGGTGGAGAGCATCGGGTCAGAAGGGCTGTTGGGATACGAGGCGATTGCTGAGAACTACTGGACGTTGCATTGCCAGCCACGATCCGCCTGGACTCAAGAACTCGACCTTAGGCCGTTCAAAGAAAGTTGGTGATCGCCTGATCACCTGCACTTCGGGCACCTCTACATTTTGGAATTTTGAAGATATGAAAGCGTTTCTGATTGATCGCTACGGCAAAGACGTCGTTGGTGATATCACTGAAGTTCCAGAGCCAAAGGTGGGTGATTTCGATGTTCTCGTTGAGACCCACGCTGCAAGCGTGAACGTTCTTGATATCAAAATTCGGAAGGGCGAGTTCAAGTTGATGCTGCCTTTCAAGATGCCCCTGATCTTGGGTAACGATGTCGCTGGCATCGTGAAACGGATCGGTGGGAAAGTCAGCCGCTTCCGGGTGGGCGACGAGGTGTACGCACGTGTCGGCCAGGCGCGTATGGGCGGCTTTGCGGAATTCGTGGCCGTCAACGAAGCGGCAGTCTCGCCCAAGCCTACCAATCTGAGCATGGAGGAGGCGGCTTCGCTGCCATTGGTGGGCCTCACAGCCTGGCAGGCTTTGGCGGAAATGGCCAAGGTTCAACCAGGGCAAAGGGTTCTGATTCATGCCGGTTCCGGTGGCGTCGGTAGCATCGCCATCCAAGTCGCCAAGCACCTGGGAGCATTCGTCGCAACAACCACGAGTACCGTCAATGTGCCGTGGGTAAAGGCGCTGGGTGCCGATGTGGTGATTGATTACAAGACCCAGCATTTCGAATCGCAGTTGAGTGATTACGATGTCGTGCTCAGTGGGCTGGGCGGTGATGTTCTCGAAAAATCCCTCCAGGTACTGAAGCCAGGTGGTCAGTTGATTTCCATCTCTGGCCCACCTACCCCTGAGTTTGCTGAGCAGCTTCGCCTTTCCTGGTTGTTCAAGCAGGTCGTGCGTTTGATCAGCCGTGGGATCAGGAAAAAATCTGAGCAGAAGGGCGTCAGCTACAAGTTTCTGTTCATGAGGGAGAGTGGTGCGCAACTGGCTGATCTGGCCAAGCTGGTTGAGGCTGGGGTTATCAAGCCTGTAGTGGATCGCACCTTCCCATTGGATTCGACGCGTGATGCTTTGGCATACGTCGCGCAAGGCAGAGCCAAAGGTAAGGTAGTGGTGAAGGTGAGGTGATCACCTGGGCGCAAAGGGGAGCGAAAGCTCCCCTTTGTCGGCTAGTCGCTTGTCTCGTCATCCGAGGCTCGGCATCTCATTCTTCAGAGATTCACGTACCCAGTAGATTGGCTCAGAAGCCCCTCTCAGTCCGTAGTGACGAAGATGACTCAACCCCCCGAATGGTTAACCCTCTACCGCGTAGTGTCCTGATTTCGAACGGCGCTTGTAGGGCCTTAAGCACTTTTCTCAGATAACAAATTTGTACTTCTATGATCTTGGTACCGGGATTGAACTGGTATCCCCAAATTTCCTCATAGATCGTCGTTCGGCTCACGACGTTTTCTTGATGGCGAAGAAGCAATGTCAAAAGGCGGCAAGACGTGGCCTTGAGCGGAAAGTGAAGATCTTCGAATCTGACAGTCCGCGTGCTTGCATCCACGATGAGCTCACGTACGGGCGTCGTGAAAGCTTGCTGATCTTCAAGATGTCCTAGGTAGGAATTGCCTCCCACGCCTTTCTGGGAGCTTACGCTGGGCTCTAAAATAGCCATCTATCTGTTGGTCAAGCAGCTTGGTTGAAGAGCAGGGGAACGCCACATGCCTCACTCAATCGATGCATGTAATCGCGCACTTGATCTGGGAATTCAACGGTTCGAACGATGGAGAGCGATCGCAATACGGGCCAAAGCGTCACATCGTTGATGCCGATTGTTGTTCTGTCCTTAACCAGCGGAACAAGGTCGTTGATCAGAGGTTGCAGTTCCGCCACCAGCTTGGATGTGGCTCCACGCAAAGCCTCCAGATCCCCGAAGGCTTGTTCCTCCCGCAGCCGGTACGCCTCTCTTGCCATTGGCGTGTTGATTTCTGCGAAGTCTGCCTGGACGAAGCGTGGTATGAATAGCTTGAGTGCCGTGGGCCAGGCTTCTTTGACCCAAGCGTCCAAGGTTGGGTCTTGCGGCGCCACCAGTACTGTCGGGCCGATGCCATCGAGATATCGCACGATATCTAGGCTTTCCCCAATATGGCTGCCGTCTTCCTTCTGCAGGATCGGCACAGCCTTTTTTCCAATCAGGCGCAGGGGCGTTTCGGCATCGCTCTCCATGATGACCTGAAGCATCACCGGGAGACTCTTGAGTCCAACGATCATCCGAGCACGCGTGCAGAACGGGCAATGTTCGTAAATATAGAGTTTCATCATTCAAATTTATCCGGATTACTGCCGTTGGGCCTGGATGCTCAGAACTGTACTGAGCGTGTCAGTCCGCCATCCACGAGCAAGTTTGTGCCGGTGGTAAAGCTTGCAGCAGGGCTGGCCAGGAATACGACTGCTTTGGCTACTTCATCGGGTGTAGCCATGCGGCCCAACGGGTTTTCAGCTAGGCATTTCGCGAAGGTTTCGGGCTGGTCGCGCTCTATGTCACCCCATACGCCCTCAGGAAAATATACGTTTCCTGGGGAGACAGAGTTCACCCGAATACCTTCGCGCGCATGGCGTGCAGAAAGCGTTTTACCGTAGTGCAGCAAGGCTGCTTTCAATACGCCGTATGGCTCGGCGAACATATCGACTTCGCGGCCCGATACGCTGGAAATTAGGACAACCGATGCGGCTTGCGATTCACGCAGGGCGGGCAAGGCGGCTTTGACCATCGTCGCACTTCCCAGTAAATCGGTGTCGAAGGCTCGCCGCCATGTCTGCAAGTCATCTCCGCCAGCCAGAGCGCTCACGTTCGGCACGACGATATCGATTCCTCCAAGACGCTGCGCTGCATCCGTGACCCAGGCCTGCACCTGGTCGGGCTGGGTGACATCAACGGCGGTACCGATGGCGTCATGACCGAGTGCTTGTTGCGTCGTTTGGAGGCCTGCGGTACCCCGAGCACAGAATGCCACCTTGGCGCCCTCATCGAGAAACAACTTGGCAATTGCCCGCCCGATACCCCTGGAAGCTCCGCTAACCAGTACGCGTTTACCTTGCAAGCCCAAATCCATGATCAAACTCCTCTGTGAATCAGTGTCAAGACGGGGCCCAAGTGGGCCCCGTCAAGGCATTACTTACGCAGCTTGTATGCGATGATTTCGTCGCTGGTGCCGGTTTCCATGAAGGCGTGGCCAGACGCTGAGACGAGCACATACTGCTCGCCATCAACCTCGTACGAGATCGGGTTGGCTTGGGCGCCCGCCGTCAATGCGTCTTCCCACAGCACCTCACCGGTAGTCGTGTCGATGGCTCGGAACAAGTTGTCAGTCGCCGCGCCGACGAAGGTGAGTCCACCTGCGGTGACCACCGTTCCGCCATTGTTCGGCAAGCCGATATTCAGTGGCAGATGCGACGGGATGCCGAAAGGCCCGTTGCGACGCGCGGTACCCAGCGGCTCGTCCCACACGGTCTTGCCGGTATCCAGGCTGATTGCACGAATTCCGCCATACGGTGGTGCCGAGCACGGTACGCCGGTGCCCCAGTTACGCCATCCCGCATTCACACTGATCGCGTAAGGCGCGTTGACCTGCGGATAGGTCGATGCTCCACCTTCGCCCTTGCCCGATTTGCTGCCAGCCTTGTTCAGCGAGGTCTCATCAACCTTTGGCGCATAGATAGGTTTGAGCCCCATCTTGTCTGCCTGTTCACGCGGTATGAGCTGGTTGAGGTTAGGAATGTCGTTGTAATTGGCGATTAGCAGTCGTCGAACTGGGTCGATCGCGACCGAACCCCAATCGGAGCCACCGTTGTAGCCTGGGTATTGAATCCAGGGACGATCCACCGATGGCGGCGTCAGGTAGCCTTCGTAGTTGGCCTGGCGGAACTGGATGCGGCACATCAACTGATCGAGTGGTGAGAAGCCCCACATGTCCGCTTCGGTTTTCGGCGCCTTGCGTAGAGTGTGCCACTCGGAGGTAGGTTGAGTATTAGCCAGGAATTGGGGTTCAACGGAGCCGCCTTTTGGTGCCTTGACTTCACCAATCGGAACCAGAGGCTCGCCAGTTGCGCGATCCAGGATGTAGATGTCACCCTGCTTCGTCGGCAGCAGCACTGCAGCCACTGGTTTTCCGTCCTTATCAGGGAAATCAAGAAGGGTTGGCTGACTGCCCAGATCATAATCCCACACATCATGGCGGATGGTCTGGAAGTGCCATACGTCCTTGCCCGTCTTCACGTCGACGGCCACCAGTGAGGTCGAATACTTGTTTTCTTCCTCGCTACGGTTGGAGCCGAAGTAATCAATTGAGGAGTTGCTGATCGGCAGGTAGACGTAGCCAAGCTGCTCATCGCCCACTGCAGCCGTCCACATATTCGGGGTGCCACGGGTGTAGGTGCTGCCTTCGGCTGGGCCATGAACGTTTTCAGGGTTACCCAGATCCCAAGCCCAGGCCATTTTCCCGGTGATCGCGTCGTAGCCGCGAATCACCCCAGAAGGTGCATCCTCGTCCTGACCGTCGCGGATTTGTGCTCCCGTGACCACCACGCCATTGACGATGGTAGGTGGCGCTGTAACCGCATACCAGCCGGGGACTTTTTTGCCCAGACCTTCCCAAAGATCTACGGTGCCGTTTTGCCCGAAGTCCTTGCAAGGCTCGCCCGTGCGCAGATCTACAGCTACCAGCCTCGCATCCAGTGTCGCTTCTACCACACGGCTGCGGCATTGTGCGGACTCAGGGATCTCTGGCGCGGTATACACCGCTACGCCGCGGCATGCTGCTGCGTGAGGAATGGCCTGATCAGGAACTCCAGGGTCGTGACGCCAGTTTTCCTTGCCGGTTGCAGCATTGATCGAAATAAGGATGTTTTTAGCAGAGCACATCAGCAGGTCGTTGCCGACCTTGACCGGGGTTGTTTCAGGCGAGTACCGACTGCCAGGATTCGGCAAGTCCCGTGTGTGATACACAAATGCGCGCTCCAGGCGCCCGACGTTTTCCGGGGTAATCTGCTTGAGTGGGCTGAAGCGCTGAGCGTCGTGATCGCCGCCATAGAATGGCCAATCGCTGCCGACCTGCGGCATCTGCTGAGCTTGAGCGAACTGCACCTGAAGCGCGCAAGAAACGGCGAGCGCCAGTGCGCTTCTGCATTTGACTGATAGGAACATGACAAACCTCTTTACGCAGCAGAGCGGGGGGTGCGACGCAGTGACGGCGACACGGCAAGGATCAACAACAGGATGACGGTGATTGCCACAAGACGTGGTACAAGCCCCCACCAGTTGAGTCCGACTTCCCATAAAGCCCAAATCAGCGTCAGGCCCCAGATCACGGCGAACAGGTACACAGCTTCTAATCGTTGCCTGCACAGCAGAACAGCGGTTACTACGCATCCCGCCCCAGTGAGGGCGTAATACCAGCTACCGCCCAAAGCCATCAGCCATACGCCTCCGCCAAAAAGGGCCATGCCAAATGCCCCCAGCGCCAGGGCTAACACGACGGTCGCCAGCCGCCATTTCCCGCTGTGACCAGCCGAGGCCCGGCCGTTGCTGCGGGATTCACTACTACGTTGATTCATGACGCCACTACTTCCTTCATTTGCTATTGATTCAGGCCACGGCCTGTTTGCCGGAGGCTGTAAAGCCGATGGGCCGACGTGTGCAGAACATCGAGAGGATTGAGCCGATCACAAGTAATGCGCCGACGACGACGAAGGCCAAGGCGAAGCTGCCAGAGCCGGCCACCACGTAGCCAGTCACGATCGGAGCGAGGAGACCGAACAGATTGCCGACTGCAGTGATAAAGCCAGCTGCAGTGCCGACATCGTCTTCCGAGCGCACCAGATCGTTGACCAGCGAGAGGTTCAGGGAAATCGCTGAGGCACAAGTGGCTAGCGAAAGCGTGATTACGAAAAGAATTGCCCAGGTATTGTCGATTGCAGGAACCAGGAAGATGACCGAAGACGCCAGCAAGACGCTGGCAACGACCATGCGCCTCTGTCCCGATTCTGCGGCCCCTGGGCGCATCACTTTGTCACTCCAGCGACCAATGACGATGGCAAGAATTGCAGCGCCCAGATACGGAATCGCGGTGTAGATACCGCTCGACATCACCGTCAGACCTTTCTCGGCTTGCAGATAGCTTGGCAACCAGGTCAGGAAGAAGTAGGTGGCATAGACCGCACATCCATGGGACAAGGCGATGGCCCACATGCTGCTAGAGCGAGCGAGGCCTTTCAGACCAAGGGAAACAGTCCGGGCAGGGTCTGCACTGGAAGAGACGCTGCCAGCGGCAATTTCTGCGCGTTCGGCATCCCCCAGCCACGGCGCTTTAGCGGGATGGCTGTACCACTTCAACCAGGCAGCCAGCCAGACGAAGCCCAATGCACCGGCCACGACAAATGCGATGCGCCAGCCGAATGTACTGATCAGCCAGCCGAAACCAATGGCACCAATGGCCGGCCCAACCAGGCTGCCGCTGTGGAAGACCGCAGTGGCCATACCGCGCTCTTTAAGCGGCATCCATTCGCGAATGACCCGGGCACCGGCGGGGTAGGTGGTAGCTTCTCCCATGCCCATGATCAGCCTGCAACTGAGCAAAGAGATGAAACCAGTCGACAATGCAGTGCAGGCCGTTGCAACCGACCAAACACCGATCCCATAACCATTAACCTTCTTGGGGCCGAAGCGGCCCACCAGATAGCCCATGGGGATGAGAGCGAGGAAATAGAGCCACACGAACGATGAGAAGAGGTATCCCATCGCAACTGGCGAGATATCGAATTCTTCCTTGAGGACTTTGGATGCGACTGAGAGCGAGACCCGGTCGACGTAGTTGATCAAGGTCAGGGTGAAGAGAAACGCATAGATCCATACACGTTTTTTCTTCAGGAGACTGGTGCCTTTTTGCATCGCCATCACCTTTGTACTTATTGGGACGATCCAGAGGAGTATCGGGCTGTACGGCACGAGCCCGCTCAACGAGCCCAGGCAGAAGGGCGTTCAACGTGAGCGGGTACCACCGTATGGTCAGAGAATGGTCAGCCTAGCCAGCGCTGAATGTTGGCGACCATGACGTCTTTGGAGATGCCGTAGCGGTCGTGCAATGTCGGCAGTGCGCCTGCATCCAGGAACTGATCGGGCAGCGCAACGTGACGTACTTCAGGCTGTACGCGGGCCTGCAACAACGCCATGGCGATGGCCTCACCCAGGCCGCCGATTTGAGTGTGGTTTTCCGCAATGACCACCAGACGGCCTTCGCGCCGGCATTGCTCCAGGATGGTCTGGACATCGAGCGGCTTAATTGTCGGAACGTGCAAAACGGCGGTGTCCACTTTGTGCTTGGCCAGTTCGTCTGCGACTTCCAGAGCACGCATCGTCATAAGGCCGGAGGAAATGACCAGCACATCGTTGCCATCTCGTAGGAGCTGGGCTTTACCGAGTTCGAATCGGTAATCGTACTCGTCGAGAATCAGCGGTACCCGCCCACGAGGCAGGCGCATATAGACAGGGCCGTCGTGCTCGGCGATCGCGGCCACGCACTGCTCGGTTTCCAATGCATCGCAAGGATCGATAACCATCATCTGCGGAATCGCGCGCATCATCGCCAGATCTTCTGTAGCCTGATGGCTCGGGCCGTACCCAGTCGTCAAGCCCGGCAGCGCTGCGCAGATTTTGACGTTCAGGTTTTCCTCAGCGATCACTTGATGAATGAAGTCATAAGCGCGTCGGGTGGCGAATACCGCGTAGGTGGTGGCGAAAGGCACGAAGCCTTCCTTGGCCATGCCGCCGGCAGCAGCCATGAGCAACTGCTCAGCCATGCCCATCTGCAGGAAACGCTCTGGATAGCGCTGGGCGAAAATGTGCAAGTCAGTGTACTTGGCCAAATCTGCAGTCATGCCGACAATGCGTGGGTTCTTTTGGCCTGCCTTTATCAAGGCGTGGCCGAACGGTGCTGACGTGGTGCGCTGACCCTCGCTTGCGATAGAGGCGATCATGGACGAAGTGGTGAGTTTCGGCTTTGTAGAGGAGGCGGCGTTCATTGTGGGCTCCGGGTCGCATAGATCTCGTCGAGGTCTGTAAGTGCTTGCTGCCACTCCTCGGGCTCGACCCTGATGAAGTGGTTCTTGTCCCGCTGCTCCAGGAAAGGCACACCCTTACCCATTAGCGTGTCGAACAGGATCACGCGAGGTTTGTCCCCCGTAAAACCGCGAGCAATGTCGAACGCCTCGATCACGGTTTGCAGGTCGTTGCCGTCTACACGCTGTACATGCCAGCCAAACGCTGCCCATTTATCGACCAGGGGTTCGAACTGGAGGATGTCATGGGAGGGGCCATCAGCCTGCTGGCGGTTGATGTCTACCAAGTTGATCAGGTTGCCCAACTGATGATGCGATGCCGACATTGCTGCTTCCCACACCGCCCCCTCATCCAGTTCTCCGTCGGACATCGAGTTGTAGACGAAGGCATCGTTGCCCTTCATGCGCAGAGCAAGAGCTTGGCCTACCGCGATCGCCAAGCCTTGACCGAGTGAACCACCCGAGATCTCCATGCCGGGCGTATAGGTCGCCATCCCGGACATCGGCAGTCGGCTGTCGTCGGAGCCGTAGGTTTCTAGCTCTTCTTCTGGAAGAACCTCTGCTTCCAAGAGGGCGGCGTATAGAGCAATGGCGTAATGCCCGTGTGACAGTAGGAAGCGGTCACGACCTTCCCATTCCGGGTCATCAGCACGAATATTCATGGCGTGGCAGTAGGCGACAGCAAGCACGTCGGCCCAGCCCAGCGCCTGGCCCACATAGCCTTGGCCTTGAACCTCTCCCATGCGCAAGGCGAAACGCCGAATACGCCACGCGTGTTCCGACATCCTGGCCAAAAGCGGGTGGTGAATCTCGGTCATATTGTTCTCCATTGGTGACCAGCGATCCGGGTTTACTGACGCAACCTATTCATCAGTCAGCAACCGTATTGGGTAATGCCCTGATATTCATGTAAAAATAGTGGCTCGACAAAAGGTTTAAATTCGTCAACTAATGAACTGGATTCATCAATGAAGCTTTTGAAACGGGTGCCTCTCCCTGCCCTCAGAGTTTTTGAAGCAGCGGGTCGTACCTGCTCTTTTGTCGAGGCAGCAAAGGAGCTCGATCTTTCCCCGAGCGCGGTCAGCCATGCGATTCGCAAACTGGAAGCGGCCGCAGGACTTACCCTCTTCACGCGGAACACGCGCCACACATCCCTGACGCTAGAAGGCGCCATGCTGCTGGATCACGTTCAGCGCGGGTTCGAAGAAATGAGTCGAGGCCTTGCGATCGCGACCAACGAGCCTGCGGTACCTCTACGTCTGCACACGGCGCCCACCTTCGCCAGCCAGTGGTTGGTGCCGCGGTTAGCGAGTTTCCTAGAAGACCACCCAGGAATTGATCTGCGTATTTCAGCGAGCACAGACTATGCGCTGTTCGATAACGATGATTTCGACCTGGACATCGTCTACGGTGAGCCCAGACCGTCGCCTCATGAGAAGACGCCGCTGCGCATCGAGGAGTTAACACCGCTGTGCAGCCCGGAGGTAGCCAAGCATCTGCGCACCCCTCAGGATTTATATTCTCAGTTCCTAATCCAAAGCGACGGTCAGTCCGTCCAGTGGAGAGGCTGGTTTGCAGCGAATGGAATGCAGCCACCGAGTAACTACGGCTTGGCGTTTGACCGGAGCTCTATGGGCATAGCTGCTGCTGCAGGAGGTCTGGGCGTAGTACTTGAATCTGATTTGTTAGCCGAGCAGGAATTGGCGAGCGGTCGCTTGGTCAGTCCGCTTCGCCATGTCAGCAATAGCGTTCGGTACGTTGGTCACTACCTAGTGCATCCACGCCGACCTAGGCAGCCCCATGCAGTTTCTCAGTTTAAGCAGTGGATGTTCAAAGCACTATCGGCTCAAGCAATTTGAGCTGCCGAAGCCCAAGGCGTTGACGCTGGAGAATCAGACGGTGTGCACTGGCTTCTTGGAAATCCCCGCCGGCGGAGTCAAGCTAAGGCGATGAAGGAAATGCAAGCACCCTGGCTCAGCTGCTGCGGCAGCTATGCTCGTCGTCTCTAGTAGTGGGAAATGTGATGCAGCACCTCGATCACTTATCGTTGCACCTGTTCGTAATCATTTGCGAAGAAGGCACTATCGCCCGAGCCAGCGAGCGTGCATACATGGCGCCCTCCGCTGTCAGCAAGAGAATCTCGGACATTGAGGCGCGCTTTGGTATTACTCTGCTCAAACGCAGTAAGCGTGGCGTCGAACCTACCCCGGCGGGTGTCGCACTTTTGCGCCATGCACGAGGACTGACCCGCGCCATCGAATCTCTGCAAAGCGAACTGAGTGAATACGCGGACGGCGCACGCGGGCATGTGCGTGTGCTAGCCAATGTCTCGTCGATCATGGAGTTCCTTCCCGAGGAATTATCGGACTTCATGCTCGACAATCCGTTGATTCAGGCGGATATCGAAGAACGCTTCAGTCCGGATGTGGTGCGCGGGGTAGCGGAGGGCAATGCAGACCTGGGCATCTGCCGCAAGTCGATGGCCGTTGGCGACCTGGAGTTCGTGCCGTACCGGCAGGATCATCTGGCCGTGGTAGTTGGCGCCGATCACCCGCTGGCCGGGCGGGGCAGTATCGCGTTCGAAGAGACGCTGGATTACGAGCATCTGGGTTTGTCTGCATTCGCCACGCTCAATACCTTCATGCGCAACAGCGCTGAGGCGGCGGGCAAGGAATTGCGTTTTCGCTCGTACGTGTCGTCCTTTGACGCGGCCTATCGTCTGGTGCAGTTCGGCCTGGGCCTCGCAGTGTTCCCGCAGGAGGCGGTGGCGCGCTATGCGCAGCTGTTCGACCTGAGAGTGATCCCGCTGACCGATGACTGGGCGCTTGGCGAGTTCGTCATTTGCATGCGCGACCGCCATGCCTTGAGCCTGTCTGCGCGTCGCTTGCTCGACCATTTGCTGCTGCGTGCGCCGGCTTGGCAAACACGGAGCTGATCCATCGCGGCTGACGATGGATCAACCCGTGAAACACGTCTTTTCTGCCTGTCGTCCTGCTCTTAGTCTGGCCCCACGCTTCAGACAGAGAGACCGCGATGACAACAATAACAATCAACGAAGTCGGCATGCGCGATGGCCTGCAAAGCCTGCACACGGTAATGCCGACTGCCGCCAAGCTGCGCTGGATCGATCGCGCCTATGCCGCTGGCGTGCGCCATATGGAAGTTGCCTCGTTCGTGCCGGCCCGGCTGCTGCCGCAGATGGCCGATGCCAGACAGGTGGTGGGCCATGCCCTGACGTACCCCGATCTGCTGGTAACGGTGCTAGCACCCAACCTGCGTGGTGCGCAGGATGCGCTGGAGTCAGGCGCCCAGCGTATCGTCGCGCCGGTATCCGTCAGCACCGCCCACAGCCTGGCCAACGTGCGCCGTACGCCGCAGGAAATGGTCGAGGAACTGGGGCGCATGTGCCAACTGCGCAACGAGCTGGGGCGTCACGATGTGCAGATGATCGCCGGCATGTCGGTGGCCTTTGGCTGCACCCGCCAGGGCGATGTGCCATTGGCCGACCTGTGCGAGCTGACCCGCCAGGTGATCGAGGCGGGCTGCGACCTGGTCTCGCTGGGCGACACCACCGGCTACGCCAACCCCGGCCAGGTGGCTACTGTGATCCAGGCCGTTCGCTCCATTGCCGGCGAGCGACTGCGTGCCGCGCACTTCCACGACACCCGTGGCCTGGCCCTGGCCAACAGCCTGGTGGCGGTGCAGCAGGGTATTCGCGAGCTGGATGCATCGCTTGCCGGCCTTGGCGGTTGCCCGTTCGCACCAGGTGCGTCGGGCAATACGGTGACCGAAGACCTTGTGTTCATGCTGCAGAGCATGGGTTTTGACACGGGTATCGACCTGCCAGCGCTGATCGCTTCCCGCCAGCTGCTGCGCGAGGTGCTGCCGGATGAACCGCTTTACGGCGCTATTGCCCGCGCCGGCCTGCCGCTCAACTACCGAAGGAACGCGTAATGTCCAGACTCCCCTTGGACGGCATTCGTGTCGTCGAGATTTCGCACATGGTCATGGGCCCCACCTGCGGCATGATCCTGGGTGACCTGGGTGCCGAAGTGATCAAGATCGAACCCACCCGCGGGGACGGCACTCGCCGCTTGCTCGGGGCGGGGGCGGGGTTCTTCCGCACCTTCAACCGCAACAAGCAGTGTATCGCCGTCGACCTCGACACCCACCAGGGCCGTGAGGCGGTGCTGACGCTGATCGACAGCGCCGACGTATTCATCGAGAACTTCAAACCCGGGCGCATGCACACACTGGGCTTCGACTACGCCACGCTGCGCCAGCGTAATCCACGGTTGATCTATGCCTCGCACAAGGGCTTCCTCAGTGGCCCGTACGACAACCGCCTAGCCTTGGACGAAGTGGTGCAGATGATGGCCGGCCTGGCCTACATGACCGGGCCGGTGGGCCGCCCCTTGCGCGCCGGCAGTTCGGTAAACGACATCATGGGCGGCATGTTCGGCGCCATTGGTGTACTGGCCGCGCTCAACGAGCGCAACACCACGGGTGTCGGCCGCGAAGTGCAGAGTGCACTATACGAAAACTGCGTATTGCTCGCGGCCCAGCACATGCAGCAGTACGTGGTGACCGGCCAGGCAGCGGCGCCGATGCCCAACCGCATCAGTGCCTGGGCGGTCTACGACGTGTTCACCTTCGCGGGCGGCGAGCAGATGTTCGTCGCTGCCACGGGTGAAGGCCAGTGGCAGGCCCTGTGCCAGTTGCTGGGCCAGACCGCCTTGCTCGACGACCCGACCTTGGCGACCAACAATGACCGGGTATTGCAGCGGCCGCGGCTGCTGGCGCATCTGGCCGAGGTGTTCGCCAATCTCGATGCCCAGCAATTGGCTACGGAACTGGAGGCGAACAGTATTCCGTTCGCGCCGATCCGCCGCCCAGAAGAACTGTTCGACGACCCGCACCTGATCCAGAGCGGTGGCATGGCGAACCTGCTGCTGGAAGATGGCAGCAGCACGCCGATGCCCTTGCTGCCGCTGTCGCTGGATGGCCAGCGCCTGCAGCCGCGCCGGCCGATCCCGCGGATTGGCGAACACACGCACAAGGTCATGCGCGAGCTGGGCTATAGCGATGAACGCATCGCCGAGCTGTGTGCGGCGGGGGTGCTGAAAACCGACGACCCGGCCCAGGGAGTGCACTGAATGGCCATCTATCGATACGACACACTGACCCCGACCCTTCACCCGGAAACCTTCATCGCCGAGGACGCCACGGTAATCGGCGATGTCACCCTGGAGCAGGGCGTGAGCGTGTGGCCGCAGGCAGTGTTGCGCGGTGACAACGAGCCGATCCGCATCGGCCAGCACAGCAATGTTCAGGAAGGGGCGGTGCTGCATGCCGACCCAGGGTTTGCCCTGACCGTGGGTCGCAACGTCACCATCGGCCATCAGGCCATGCTGCACGGCTGCAGCATCGGCGATGGCGCGCTGGTCGGGATCCAGGCGGTGGTGCTCAATGGCGCGGTGATCGGCCGCAACTGCCTGGTCGGAGCCGGCGCCATAGTCACCGAAGGCAAGGTGTTCCCCGACAACTCGCTGATTCTCGGCGCGCCGGCCAAGGTGGTGCGTGAGCTGAGCCCCGAAGCCGTCGCCGGCATGCACGCCAATGCCGCCGAGTACGTGCGCAAGGGCCAGGCCTTCAAGGAAAAGCTCGTGCGCATTGGCTGACACGTTGTACGCGGCGCCCTCAACGGGCGCCGTCGCTCTCCAATAATTACAAAAATGGAGATTCACCATGGTTGCCTTGACTGGCGAAGTGGCGCGCGAGCGCGCCGACAGCCACATCGACGAACTGCTGCTTTACCGCCGCGTGGCTTGGCGCATCATGCCGCTGGCCATCATCTGTTTCCTTTTTTCCTACTTCGACCGCATCAACATCAGTTTCGCCAAGACTCAGATGCAGGCTGAGCTGGGCCTGAGCGACGCCGCCTACGGACTGGCCGCGAGCATGTCCTTCATCGGCTACGTGCTGTTCGAAGTGCCGAGCAGTTTGGGCCTCAAGCGCTACGGGGCGCCGGCCTGGATCTGCCGGATCATGGTGTCGTGGGGCCTGGCCACGGCGGCCCTGGTATTCGCCTACACCCATTACACGCTGTATTTCCTGCGCTTTCTGATCGGAGTAATGGAAGCGGGTTTCGGCCCGGCGATCCTGTTCTACTTGGCCTGCTGGTTCCCTAAGAAACACTTGGCAAAAATGAACGGCTTGTGGTTCCTTGCCGTGCCCTTGGCCGGGGCGGTGGGCGGGCCGGCTGCGGGCTTCCTGCTGGGAACCATGGATGGTGTATTGGGCCTGGCGGGCTGGCACTGGCTGTTTCTGATGTCGGGTTTGCCATGCGTGCTTCTGGGGCTGCTGGTGCTAAGGAAGCTTGACCGCGACATCGAGTCGGCCAGATGGCTTAGCCGCCAGGAGAAAGACCTGCTGGCGGAGAACTTGGCTCAGGACAGGCGCGTGCAGAAACCAATGCTGGGGTCGATCTGGCAGGTGCTGCTGACCCGCGAAGTGGCGATCATGGCGTTCATTTACTACGTGGTGAAAACTGCTTCCTACGGCCTGAACTTTTGGATGCCACACCTGATCAAGTCGTCCGGCGTGCGGGACATGCTGTGGGTCGGCGTGCTGTCGGCATTGCCGTATGCAGTGGCCTGCATTGGCATGGTGTGGTTGACCCGCCGATCCGACCGTACGGGTGAGCGCAAGCGCTACTTGGTGTACTGCCTTCTGGCCGCCGCTTGCGGTTATCTGCTGGCTTGCCTGTACTCCGACTCGTCGGTGGCCATGATGGCTGCGCTGGTGCTGGCCACCGCAGGCACATTCATCGCCATCCCGATCTTCTGGACAATTCCCCAATCGACTTTCTCAGGGCTGGCCATCGCCACGGGCACTGCGGCGATAAACTCGGTCGGCCAACTGAGCGGCATCGTCGCGCCGGTGATGGTTGGTAAAATCAATGACCTTACCGGCAGCAGCTACATGGGCATGCTGTCGATTGCACCGCTGATCCTGATCGCTTGCCTGGTGGTGATGCGCTGCGTCAGAAATCCCAAGGCTTGAACAACAGCGCTTTCCAACAAGAAAAACAAGGCGTAACCATGAATGTATCCTCCTCCCGGCGGGCATCGCTGATGCTCGCGGCGCTTGGCTGCGCGTGCCAGGCGGCCCAGGCAGGCTTTGCCGACGACGGCAAGGGCAGCCTGGAGCTGCGCAACCTCTACTTCGACCGCGATTTCCATGGTGATACCGCCAGCCAGTCGCGACGCGCCGAGTGGGCCCAGGGCTTCATGCTCAAGTGGCAGTCCGGTTATTCCGATGGCGTTGTCGGCTTTGGCCTGGATGCAGTCGGTATGTTGGGCATCAAGCTAGACTCTTCGCCCGACCGCAGCGGCACCGGCCTCTTGCCGCGTGGCAGCGACAAGCGTGCAGCGGGCGACTACGGGAAGGCAATTGCCACGTTCAAGGCGAAGCTGTCGCAGACTGAACTGCTGGTCGGTGGGCTAAGCCCGCAACTGCCGCTGCTAGCAGCGAACTACAGTCGCCTATTTCCGCAGTGGTTTAACGGGGTGCAATTGGTCAGTAAGGATCTGGACGATTTCACCTTCACCGTTCTGCAGGTGAATGCGACCAAGCTGCGCGACTCCACCGATTTCGAAGACCTGACGGCAATGGCGCAACAGGGCGCCTACCCAGCGACGGTGAGCAGTGACCGTTTGTATTACGCCGGGGCGGATTACCAGCCGCTGAAGAACCTCACCGTGAGCCTGCACACCAGCGACCTCGAAGACCTGTTCCGCCGTGATTTTGCTAGTTTCAAGTATCGCGTCGCTGCGGGGCCAGGTGAGGTATTCACTGAGTGGCGCTGGTTCAACGCCCAGGATCAGGGTAGGGCGTTGCTAGGGGAGGTGGACAGCCGCACCCTGAGCACCAACTTCGGCTACAACCTGTTCGGCCATACCTTCAGCGGCGGCTATCAGAAAGTCAGCGGCGATACCGCTTACGCCTATGTGGGCGGCACCGATACCTACCTGTTCAGCGAACAACAGGTCAGCACCTTCGCCCTGGCCAAAGAGCGCGCCTGGATGTTGCGCTATGACTACAACTTTGCTGCCTTGGGCATTCCGGGTCTTACCTTTAACGTGCGATACGTGAAGGGTGACCAGGTTGATCCGCAGCGCATTGCCACAGCAAAGGGCAGGGCGCTCAAGGCGCGCGGGGGGGAGGGCGAGGAATGGGAGCGCACCACAGACATCACTTACGTGGTGCAGTCAGGATTCTTGAAAAACTTATCTCTACGTTGGCGCAATGCAAGCATGCGCTCTAATTTTGCCGATGCAGCAGACGAGAATCGGTTGATCCTTGGCTATGTGATCGAGTTCTGATGACATTGCCGTATCCCTCGGACGACACACGTTTGCTGACAAAGGCAGCGCAGGAGGGCGTGGAGAAAGGGCTTTCGCTACAGTAAGGCGGAAGTTCTGATACTTGAATTCGACGTATCGCTCAAGAGATCTGCTCTATGCATCCAACGACACTAGACGGACGCTATTTTGTCGTCGAAGGTCAGCCTATGATCGTCGTCGCCCCCAGGCTCTTCAGATACGCTTCTTCTTCGCTGGATTTTCCGGTGGCGGCAGTGACGGTGTACCCAGCAGCTGCCAGAAGGCTGATTGCGAAGCTACCGACACCACCTGTGGCGCCTGTCACCAGCACGGGGCCATTGGCCGGCTTCAGTCCATGGCGTTCCAACGCCATCATGCAGAGCATGGCGGTGTATCACACGCCTTGATGGAAGAGGTTGAGACCTTCTTCAACGGCTTGGCGATGCTTGATCACAAGCTTCGGTCGCTGAAGAGCAGTGTTAAATCGAGTCTGCGACTGGCAGTGCATCCCGCGTATGGAAGTTTCCTGGCTCCAACGGCCATTGCACGCTTTCGTCAGAAGTTCGATGTGCCTGTATTCTTTGAGGTGTGCAGCTCAGCAAGCGCTTACCAACGGGTACACTCCACCTTTTGGTGGGTACTTACCATTATTACATCAGCCGCCTAGAATCGGTGCAAGCAAACGATTACTGAGGCTTAACCATGAAAATCGGCATCATTGGAACGGGTAACATCGGCGGCACCATTGCTCGTAAGTTAAGAGCTGCTGGCCATGAGATTCGCGTGGCAAATTCTGGAGGTGTCAACGGCGTTCGTGCATTCGCCGAAGAAATCGGAGCAGAGCCTGCAGACATTCGGGGCGCAGTGGACGGCGCGGATGTGGTAGTGCTGTCGATACCTCTGCCAGCATTGAGCGCACTCCCTCCTGACCTATTTATCTCCGTACCGGATAGCATCCCTGTTGTGGATACCAGCAACTACTACCCTGGTTTGCGTGACCCGCGCATAGCTGAAATTGATCAAGGGATGACGGAAAGCGTTTGGGTGACGAAGCAGATTGGGCGACCGGTAATCAAGGCTTTCAACAATGTGCTCGCGTACACATTGGCAGAGCTGGGCGTTCCGGACGGGACACCAGGTCGTTTGGCAGCGGCGGTAGCGGGTGATGATGAGAAAGCCAAAGAAACAGTGATGACTCTGGTAGATCAGGTTGGCTTCGATCCGGTTGACGCAGGCTCGCTTGAGGAGTCCTGGAAGCAACAGCCGTCTACACCAGGCTATTGCTGTGATTACGATGCTGAGACTATGCGCAGAGCTTTATCAGCAGCTATCAGGGGGCAGGCAGCCGCTAAACGAGATCAATTGCCTGAGCATTTCAAGTGGCTCGGGCCGAACCCGACCCATGGCGACGTGATAGCCATGAATCGATCATTCAATCCACTCGACTAAGGTTTTTTGCTGAGCATGGAGCAAGCTCAAGAATGACTGATCGCTTGAGACGATGAATGACTCCAGCATTGGGGTAACAACTTTACAATCTCACTTGCCCGCTGTGTCGGCAGCCGAGTCCGCCAGTACCATCCATCAAAGGCAGCAGCGGACTCTGAGGGGTAATATCTGAATTCTGACTGCGCCTGAACTGGGCGTAACGACGGAAATACGCCGCGAACTGAGGATGCAAAGGAAAGCGCAGGCGAGGAGACGCACTGTCAGCCTACCTTAAAAAGAATAAATCTTAAGCCATTGCTTTACATGGCTTTTTTGAAAAACACAAAACACCAAGCTGGGATATAGGTCAGATTTTCTTCTTTTTATGCGAGAAATGCACGAAATTACTTTTTATGTCCTCAAGGATAAGGCCTGTCGAAGCCCCCCAAATCTGCCTGTCGTCAGAATTAGTCATGGAGGGTTTTGAGTCGACCAGTGAGTATGCGAAATGGCATGATGTGCCTACTTTTATTGGATCGTTTTCAATCATATCGAACCGGGCTATATGGCGTACAAAGACTAGAGCAGCCGCGGTTTTTTGCAGCAGGTATGGGGGATTTGACCGAAGTGATGATGGGATTATCCAGGAATCGCTTTAGCTAAAACTCAGCCCATTCAGATCCCTGATCTCCCGATTGGTCGTACTTTAACGTCGAAGAAATACTTTTATGCCCGAGTGCAATTTGAGCGGCGCTTAAGCCATATTTGTGTGAAAAATCCATAGCGAATGTTCGCCTTGCGTCGTGAGGCCCCAAGGGACAGATGCCCGCTTCTAAGCACCTTGACCTTAGTGCGCTATACAAACCATCCGCCGTAAGATTTCCCAGTATTCTCCCGCTCTTGCTGACACGTTGGAGAATACAATCGCCACAGTCGATATGGTTGCCTGACTCCTCCAGCCAGTTGATCAATGGTTCGTGTGCCCAGTTGAGTAGACGACGGGAGGTTAGTTTTCCTTTGTTGAATATTTGCAGCGATGTATTTTTCAAATCCACATCATGACGCCTAACTGCGCTAGCCTCTGCTCGACGTAAACCCGCTCCGAAAAGCAAAGCAACCATGGCGCAATCCCTAAGTGCGAGGAGGTAACGTTCATCGTTCAGGCAGCTGCGCATTAAATTTACAATGGTGTCGGAGTTGACATAGACGCCACGATAATCTCTCAATTGTTCAAACTCAAATCGAAGCGCATCTACTTCTCGGTACTGTCTGTCAGTGATGAGGCCTTGAGCCATACAGCACCGAAGTATTTTTCGTACTGCAATCAGCCTCAGCTCTATTGTGGCTGTAGAGTATTTTTGTTTCCACTCACTGACTAATGAAATAATGCTGGGGGCGTCCAGCCTTTGCCAAGGTACGCTTTCAAGTCGTGAGTCGTCGTAGCCAATGTCGCGTGCAAGGTACTTAAGACAGTTAAACATCGTCGTGCGACTGTCGCCGATAAAGTGTAAAAAATATTGCTTTAAAGCCTGCTGAGCGAAGAAGATGTTTTCAGGAAGAATTGAGTGGTCCAAGTCATTGGGGTCGATTGGGTTTGCCATGCGAGGATTCTCCAAACGCGGCGGTTAGCAGTCGCAAAGCTTTAGGAACGTTATCGAATAAAACAAAAGGGCGCGGGATGGAGTCGGTGTGTCCCTACGCTACTAAGCCAACCCTCCACGAGATCAATGCAAGGGTTTTTATAAGCACATAATTTTTTGATTATCTCATCAGTTATTTGTGCTTCTATATCAGGAAAAAAGCTTATAAGGGGTGGTGGACTATATCGATAATTCCTGCTAAGTATGCGCCACATTGATACGCAAGAAGGGATGCCTAGGAATGCCCCAAGAGTAGCGAGTAATCTTGAGGTATGCAAAGGGTCAAACCGCGCAATATCGTTAGGTGCTAATCTAGCAGCGTTGTGACGATCGGCATCACTGCCGGCGTCGTGTGGCGTAAAAGATACGAGGGCAAGGTCCGTGTCGCAAAAACCCTTGACCAGAGTTATTGCGGTGGCATCAATTATCTGTAAGAGGTGGTTTGCTTTTATTGACCTTCCGGTAGGCAGATGCACTGTCGAATGTTTAAGGGCGTTTGCTAGCCAAAGCTGGAAGCGTAGCGCAGTCAGAAAGCAGCCAAGTTCAGGGCGCCGTAAAGAGGCAGCCAGGATGGCTTGATAGCTAAATTTATACCAAGGCGAGTCGCCTGATAGAGCAACAAAAACAGCATGACTTATAGTTTCATTAGTGTCCTCAGTAAAGTGATGGATCATCGACAACGGATGTAAGTGCACAGGGCAGCCAACGGACCATCGATGGAGCCAAGATCTTCTGTAAGCTGGATGGCGCCCTTGAGCCAGATCTTCAGCTATGCAGGAAATACAGTATTTTCGTCTCTGAGTGACGGGCGGAAGCCACAAAGCGGGGGTTGGCAGTAGGCTCTGGATCGCGCTAGGTGTGCAGCCCAGGATCTGAGAGGACAAGATGCACACTTGGGCATGCTTGATGCTGTCTGGATCAGTAATCCCTAAATGTGCCAATATTGCCGCCGTCTCAAAAAACTTTGGAACGCCTCGTTTTATACCGCGATTAAGCCACGAACTGAAGACCTCATCAGAGTAAGGCCGGTGCATGCCTACAAATAAGTGGTTACTACTCATACACCGAGCTCAGGTCAGGGAGGAAATCAGATCTTTTAAGCACATCAATACTAATGCGCTCGGAACCTTCAAGAATGGCCGTCATCGCAGCCCATTTGAGTCGATTGACGATATTGCGTGTTGTTGGTTCTAGTTGATTAACAAAATAATCAACTATCTCTTTGGACGCCAAATTAGATGGATGCATGAGGGGGATGCATTTTTCGTAGCTGGCCAGAAATGATCGAAATTCCTCGTCTGGCCTCCACTGCTCCAGTTCAAAAACCTGAAAGCGACTGGAGAGCTGTATGTCCATTCTTATTGCGTGCATAGCATCATGCGTGCCAAACACCACCAGTATGAGTGACATTGGAGGGCCAGAGATAAGCTTGAAGAAATTTAAATTCTTTCTCGCTTCGATTCGATTTACAGCCAGCAGGTGATTGAATTCATCCACGAGCAACATTCTGATTTTTCGGGCCTTAAACAATAGTTCCAACGGCCTAGGCAGTGCATCTTTCGTTACGCTGTGGGTAGACAGCCCGCACTGGTTACACAGCGCGGATATATTATTTCTCAACGTCGGATCTGACGGCAGCTTCAATTGCAGGTATGGTGCAGGTACGCCTTGTCGATGAGCCCATGATTCACAATCTTTCACGACGCGATCAAGCAGACTAGATTTTCCAACTCCTCCGGCACCTACGATCATCATGCACATTGCTTGTTCGTTATTGGGCAGGAAAAGTGAGGATTTGATTCTATTCCGGATATTCACTCCTGCGCTGTGATTCACCCACTTATCTTTATGAATGAAACCTATCCTCTCCTTGGTGGGCAGCGCCATTACGGACTGGCACAGTGTGTTGAGGTGCGAATAGTCGCTAGCCATCACATTCACTCCACGTCGTAAGTCTTTGGTTGACGGCTATAGTCCAGGCGAGGTGAGAGCTCTGGCACTATCCTCTTTAAATCTGCGGTGAACAAATTTTTTTGTTTTTCTTGCTCGCGTCTCATTTTTGCAGTCTTTTGTGTCGCTGCTGCAACCCTCTCGCGGTTTCTTTCAACTGCCGCGAATATCATTGAAACAGGCACTCTAGATTTGTTCTCGGCGCTCAGTTCCTTGCGTGCAGCCTTTAGTTCAGCGAGCGAGCAATCTGGTAATCTGATGTCCGAGTAGTCACACTGAATATAACTGCCTTCACCGTTTGGTTTTACCCAGATCTTACAGATTGACTGTGGGTTGAACTTGATAATGCAAGGTGTTTTAATGCTGAAGCGCTTGAGCGCCGGCGCATAATACTGCACTCCGTGGATAGTGACACCGCTTCTCTGGATTGAGCCTCGCTTAAATGGAAGAAAGTCTATGGCTAATTTCCTAAAATCTCCTACTATCGCTGGTGGAATTATTTTCCCATCTTTATTTTTGTGAGCGCTCTCCCATTTAAGCAGGGGAGAGCACCCCAGTTCGGAGTGCTCTTTCATGTGATAAATACCGACCTGCTCAATGATCCAGTCGCGCACTTCACTCAATGTCATTCCTGGCGCCTTTAGATTGGAGTATCTTGCCTTGTCTGCGACACTCGCGAGGATAGCGCCCGGCAAGCCACGCATAGATTTCATAAGGGTTCCGATGTATCGCTCGATGTGACCGCCATAATGTGGCGAACCAGGAGGGCGCCACGTTAATTTAATGTCATATTCTTTACATCCTGAAATGAACGCGGCAGAGCGAAAATCTTTGCCGTTATCGACATAAATGTGCTGGGGGAGCCCATACATAGGGTATTGAATTTCATGCAAATTGAGCTCTGATAACCAGCCGTGTTTAGGTGTGACCGAGTGCACTAAGCATGCAGCATTGGATACCGCGGAAGGATGGTGAAGGCTTAGATAAAAACCGATGACAGATCTGGTGTGGACGTCGATTGCAATCGTTAACCATGGGCGCCCAATCGGTTTTCGGCTGGTCGAATCGACGACGATAACGTCAATGATGCAGTGGTCTATTTGAACTAGCTCAAGCGCACGCTTAGTTAGATGTTTTCCTCCGCGCACCAGATGGTCCTGTCGAGATTTCTTTCCACCATGCAACCGTTTCGTATTGTCACTGGGGGAGCGCTGGCGTACTCTCAAGGCAATGGTCTTAGTGCTCGGCGCTGGGTAGCCAGCGTTCTCGCACATTGTTTTGACTGCTTCTGATATGGCGTTGATAGAGCTTCCAGGACCTTTGCTCGCGGTGATGGTACTGTCGATGATGTTCTCTACTTCGCTCGCAAGGCGTCGGGTACCAACTTTCCGTCCACGCTTCTCCTTTATCAGCGAGCTAAAACTCCCGCGCACATAGCGACGGATCAATGTGTAGGCATATGAACTACTACAGGCCAGGTCCTGAGCCACCGCTTCGGCAACTGGGCGACTGGCTGGTTCTTCAAGGTGCTTGGTGATGACATCATATTTTCTCTGGGCATCGCTCAGTTGTTCTGCATCGAAAGCCGAAATATCAAGGCTATCGTTTTTCAATGATGTCTGGAGAGTGGCATGATCAATTACGCACTGAATCTCGCAAATGTTGATTATTTTGATTTTGTGATAACTGTCAATTATCTGCAGCTTGTCAGCTTCTACCCAAGCTACTACTTCAGCTAAAGCGCCGTTATGAATTATTTTCGTACCTTCCGTCAATATGTGCCTGTGCATCGATTAACTACCTCGCGCAGCTCACGTAAAAAGTGGCATCGCGGTCGATGACTGGCAAGCGCAGATTGTCGGAAAAGGTCAGGCACTAGGTATAACATCATTATACCTTGTAAAAGTTGTTGTTCTTAAATATCAGCCAACCATTTGGCATCCATGCGGTACTTGCAGACCCTTTATGGGAGAGCTCTAGCACGCGCCTTGTGGGCTGGTAGGTAGAGTTTAGCAGCTCCGCTGATTACGTTCGTCGGGAGGCGCACGTTCCTGAGGGTTGGGCCGTACATTATTACGAAGAAGGTGCCGGAGAGCGGCCGCTCGACGGTCGGGTTAGCCTATTCAGGCTGTAAGCGTTTGTGACGCCAACCCGACTAATCAGCTTGGCGCCAGACCTAAACGCGAAAACCCTTGGAGCCGCGGGAGTGGGACGGGGTGCGAAGCGCAAGCTCACTCGGTTACTGGCATTTGTTTATCGTCGTCCTCTGGAGTTGGTGCTGGATACAGTTGGCTAGCACGGCTGCCCAGCAGAGAGCCTACCTGGAGGTTTCCCATCACCGTGCTGATGCTACGGTGTTCAGTTATCGCCATGACTTCATCAAGCGGCACGCCCTGTTTTCTAGCCTCAGTGAAGAATCCTGAACCTAGGCTGTGCGCTACCCAGTCGCAGTCAACGCCGGCCAGTGCTGCGCGACATTTAACGATGCGCGCGACCTGGTCACCGGACAGACCAGCAGCCGCGAACCCGCCATCTTTGTACAAGCGGTGAAATAGCGGACCCTCGCAGGCCGGTACTTCAGGAAGCCATACATTCAGCGCCGGAGCCGCCAGTCCCTCAAGCGGCTTTTCCCGCCGTACGCCGCTACTATCGGTTTTGGTTGCCCCGAGTGTATAAAGCCAGGTTTCGACGTCTAGGCGGCGCAGGTCTCCGATCTCTAAACCCACGATTTCCGAGCGGCGCTGGCCACCGCCGCTCTAGGCCCGCAACAGCAGGGCGCGTGCCACGCACGCCGTTATTGCAGGTGGCGAGCATCGCCTGCAGCGGCTCCGATACCACTGCGGTTTTCTTTCGCACGGATAAACCTTGGCGTGCCTGAGCCTTGCGTGTCTCACGCAGTAGAGCCTTCACCGCTGGAGCCTCACTTGGGTTATCCCATTTAGCCCAAACTGCCAAGCGGTGCTGAACGACAGTGGCCCCAGCTTTCCCGTGACTGTGGCCGCCATCAACGCGGCGTCGACGGCCGGCGGCAGCAGGTGTGTTTAACCGCCGATAGTATCGGGCCTGGTTAGGTGGTTGACGATGAACTGCACCGCAATCTCGGGCGGCAGCGCGCCATCGCCAAGCGACCGGCAATAGCGCAAACGCAGCCACGCCGCCGAGTATGCTAGGGCGCCCTGATAGCTGTGCACGGTATTGGCTGCGATGCCGGCGGTGATGATGCTTCAGCAGCGGCCCGGTTGTTGCCAGCCAGCTCTGCCAGCACCAGCGGCAGGGACGAAGGCATCTGTATCGGCTCTGTCAATTTCATATTGCTCAACGCGGCAATAGGTTCGGATAACCTGTGCTTATCAGACCTAATATAGCGAAGAGGTAGGCATGACGATATCCATGATCGTGAAGAGCAGCAATCGCCCCTTTGCGACCGCTGAGCGCTAACGGCTTTACCAAGTGCGACGCGCACTCTGTGGGGAGCGGGTTTTCCCGCTAAGCAGACGACGCGGTGGATGTCACCGGCTTTGCCGGTGTTGGCGGGTTAACTCGCTCCCACAAAGTCCGCTATCAGAGGCAAGGGCCGGCAAAGGCTCGCGCCCCACAGCGCGCCTCGGTCATTGATGATCGCGGTCGTAGCGGGTGCTTCAGGGCGATACAACGCGTTAACCCGGTCGCCTATCGCGTAGCCGAAGATCAACCCATTTTCGGAGTTCCTGATCATTCTGCCCGTGACGTCCCTAAATTCGATTTGTGGATGATCGCCGCGCGTTCACAGCGCCGACATTGCCTTGGGAGCGTTGGGCGTGAGAGGCGCCGATGCAACGGACGCAGCGGACGCCGACGAAGACATTCAGGACGACGGTCAAGTCATTTACGCATGAGGAGAAAGGCAATGGACAACTACCACCTGAGCCTAACCGCTGATGGCTGGGAGCTGAAGAAAACCGGTGCGGAACGAGCCGCCAAGCGCGCCGCTACGAAGCAGGGGTTGGTTGGTTCGCTGGCTGACTTCTTTGATGGCAAAACAGCTTCGGTGAAAATTCATAAAGCTGACGGCACCATCGAAGAAGAGCGTACCTACCCACGTTCGGCTGACCCGAGGCGTTCGAAGGGGTGATACCAGTTACCGCTGCAGGCCTGGGTATCAATGTCAGCGATTCGACCGGGCATGGGCTGTACAAGTGGCTGCTCGCGAGCTACCTGATCGGGAAGAGGATTCGTTCCTCCTTCGCCGTGGAGGAGTACCGGAACTTGGTTGATCGGCATGGCCTGGATACGCCGGAGAAGTTGGCCCGCTGTTCCCATCGGGATCTCGTAGGACTCCTAGGCCAGGCAGGTTACGCGCGATACGACGAGTCCACGGCGAAGCGGCTTCATGCTTTGAGTGTTCGGGCCGCTAGCGAACTCGATGTTCAGTTGATCTCGCTGAAAAAGAACGAGTTGGACACCTCTGCCTTCCAGGCCTGGCTTTTGAGCTTCGAAGGGGTTGGCCCTAAAACTCTCGAGATTTTTATGCGTGAAGCAGCAGCCCTCCTTGAGCACCGCTCTACAGCGGGATCGTCACGCTGAAGCAGGTGCCGCTCTCTTTAGAGGATGACACGTCGATTTTCCCTCCATGACTGGCGACGATTTCAGCTGCGATGAAAAGGCCTAACCCCAGGCCTTGAGAAGCTTTGCTACCCGTCTCGGTATAACCAGAGTATCGACGATCAGGATCAAACAAGGATGGCATAGCGGCTGGAGAGATGGGCTCTCCGGCGTTTCTGACTCCGAAGGTCATTGTGTTGTGGCTGCCTTTGAGGGCGACCTGGATTGGCTGCTGCAGGTCACCATGCCTGACTGCATTACCAATCAGGTTGGTAAATACCTGAGCCATTCGCTCTGGATCAAAACCACCCACGACCGGATCGGTATCATTGAATATAACCGTCGCGTTTGGCTCCCCAGAACTCAGTTCCTTGATTGTCGTCCGGCAGATCAAATTCAGCTCGGTGGGACTTTTGACAACCGGACCCGCAAAGACCTGCTGATGGACATCGCCACTGAAGAGCTGAGCCACCTGGAGATTGTAGGCTCGATAGTCGTGATGCTTAACAAGGGCGCCAAGGGCCGACTTGCTGAGGGGGTCGAAGAGGAGGGAGAGCTGTACCGAGCAATCAATGGCGCCGGTAACGATTCCCACATTACCAGCATCCTCTACGGCGCCGGCGCTCCGCTTACCAACTCGGCAGGGGTGCCCTGGAGTGCGGCCTATGTGGACACCATCGGTGAACCGACAGCTGATTTTCGCTCCAACATCGCTGCCGAAGCGCGGGCGAAGATCGTGTACGAGCGCCTGATGAACGTGACGGACGACCCAGGCGTGAAAGAGGCGCTGGGTTTCTTGATGACGCGAGAAATCGCACACCAGCTTTCTTTCGAAAAAGCACTGCACGCCATCCAGCCTAACTTCCCTCAGGGCAAGCTCCCTGGCATGCCGGAGTTCACCAACAAATATTTCAACATGTCGGGTGAGCCGAATGTGCGCGGCCCTTGGAATGAAGGCGAGGAGTGGGAGTACGTCGAGAATCCATCGGCTGCCGTTGATGGCGGAGATGGCACCGCTTCGGTAGAACTGGCCGCTCCTGATCTGGCGGTATTGGAAGCCATGAAGCTGGGGACGAGGTCCGATCCAGCCAGCAACCCGGTCACCGGCGCGGATCTTGGTTCAGGCTTGGTCAACGGTAAAGATGACTGAATTTCGGGAGGCCGCAATGAGCACTTTGAAAAGGAGGGATAAGGCTCAGGTCGGCATCGGCTTTGAGCATTTGATGAGCGCGGCGGTAGCAGAGTTCGAGGCCGACTCGCGCCTGGCTTGCCGAGCGATGCGAGTAAAGATGGCCATAAGCATGTTCGGCGTTGGCTCCCTGCTGCCCAACGATCTGCCCCCAAAGCTTCCCATTGAGTCCTCACACGAGAGCTTGGTCAGCCACACCCTGCAGTGAAATCGATTTTCAAACCCAAGGAGAATGACGATGGTTGCTCGCAAAACAGTTGAAGACCTGTTCATCCATGAGCTTTCGGATGTGTACAGCGCTGAGAAGCAGATCACCAAAGCATTGCCGCGTCTGGCTAGGGCATCTACCAATCCGCTGCTGGCGGATGCGTTCACTTCACACCTAGCGGAAACCCAGGGGCAGATAGAGCGCATTGACCAGTTGGTAGAGTCCGCTGGATTGAAACTCAAGCGGATGAAGTGCGTAGCCATGGAGGGTTTGGTTGAGGAGAGCAAAGAGCTGATAGATGAAATCGAGAAGGGGGCGGTGCTCGATGCGGCGCTCATCGGGGCATGCCAGAAGGTTGAGCATTATGAGATCGCCAGCTACGGCACCCTAATTGCGATGGCCAAGCACCTCGGTATGGAAGAGGCGGCCTCGCTGTTGGCCGACACGCTTGCAGAAGAAAAAGCTGCAGACGAGAAACTGTCAGCGATTGCCGAAGAAGGCGGCAACCAGGCCGCCACCCTCGAGAAGTAACGGGTCGGGCCCAGCCAAGGACGTGCTGGGCCTTCTAGGAATTTGTCATTTCCGCGATTTCTTTCTCGCAACGCGCGTCTTCTTATACAAAAAAAAATTCTTGTGGAGCATTTTGACCCGCCGGTCCGGTATCTCATCGGCGCGGTGGAAATCGGTCGCTATTCGGAGGTGATGCGCCCATGGTGGATAAATCCTTCAGCATAGACCTAGCGTCGTAAGAGAACGACATGCGCATTCGCGGTAAGGCTTTTTTGGGCATGGGCTGACCCCACGCTCCACCACCAGATCCATGATGAATCCCTCGCCGATGGTACAACCATTGACGTGCAAAGCAGGCTCTCTCGAGCTGGAGGAACTCAACTGTTCATCGGCGTGTACGCGCCAAGCGGCCTGGTTCTTGATGAACAATGTTTCGATTCACGACCGGGCCAGTCGATGACAACGGCTCTTTCCTGGGGCGTAGATATGGCCCTCCAGAGGGCGCGCGAGGCTTCATCTTCACTTTCTCAAACGGCTGACGTGTCGGATCGGTCTAAGGAGAGAGTGGAAGACTATGTCCGTATCCAGTGAGTCAGAAATTCAAGTTCAGCAAGCGCTGCTGCCAGTGTTTTCCGCAGCCGAGCAACTGAGGCTAGACCCTGAGGTCCTACGGCTCATGGCGATTGGTGGATTGACGCAGGACTCCCCTCCGGAATGGGTAACTCCGATTCTTCAACCAGAGGTCATTGAGTGGTTCCGCCGGCAAGCGAGATTTGCTGATCGGGACTGGCTCGAAGCTGCGCCTCGATGCCCTTGAGTTTTTGCATTTGCTGTTTCAGCTTTTCGACTTTAGTGCTGAGTAGCCACGACGCGGCATTACGACAGGCACTCATCGCGCCTGTTCCTCGATGGAGGACCGCCTGTTACTGCATACTGGTTTTCAGGATGCCGGAGTTGCTCCATGCAGAAGCAGTGTAAGACCGATAAAGAGCGGCGACTCAAGCGCTGCGAGCATGAAGCAGTAGGCGAGAGGGGCAAATCCGATTGGAGCAAGATCCGGAGATGATGAAGGTTCGCCTGGTGGAGCACACCTTTGGAACGAACAGATTCTGGAAGGGAAGCAACCAGTTCGTGACCAAAACCCTGCCGAGGTTAAGCACCGAAATGAGCCTTCACGTGCTCGCCTCCACAAACGCATGGTGAGCATTTTCGGCATCGCAGAGCTACTTGAGGCGATCAGGGCGTAACCCCGCCGTTTGCTGGCCCGTAAACAGCTACATGGGCCGCTGACGCGGCCCGTGTAGCACTAAAAATGTCTATTTTTCTGGGTGAGTGTATTTACGCTCTCGCCTGATGATTCCGCAGGTAATCTGCTCGGTTCTCAATTATCGATGCGATTCCTGCGTTTTTCCACAGCCTGGATCGATAGCGGTCAGTCGTTAAGGGCTGCCAGCAGCCAGAAATGATCACACTGAGTCCTCTACCGAGCTTCCCGTACTCAGTTAACCCTCGTAATCGCTCTTCTGTCAGTTCTCCTGCGGCAACCGCTTCGGCTTCAAGCTGCACTCCATCGGTATCAGTGGCTTTCAAGCGAGAGGGGTTAACCACGGGAGTCAGCTGGATACAAGCCCTGACCACCGGTCACCAAACAGGGCGATTGCCAAGCCTCCGAGCATCACGATTACCCCGGCCAACTTGAAACCAGATACCGGCCTCTCGACTGCCCCGAGCAGTCCCAAGTGATCGATAACTAGGGACGAAATGATCTGCCCGGCGATGGCGAGGCCAAGCAGCGCTGAAAGGCCTATTTTTGGCGCGAGTACGACGTAGCTGAGCAACGCGCCGGCACCTAGCAGACCACCTAGAAGGCTCCACAAAGGCTGGGCAGGGATAGCCGCGATTGAAGCCACTATCCCGCCACGCATCAACGAAAAGATGCCCAGGCATAGCGCACCGGCAGTAAAAGAAAACAGTGCCGCCGCTACGGAATCTCCACCCACACCTTTAGCGAGTTGGCCATTCAGCGTGGTCTGCAGGGTGATACCAAGCCCCGCGCAGATAGCCAGTAGGTAGTAGGCTGCATTCATTTAACGCCTCCTTACTTGGCTGACTCAAGCGGCAAGAATGCCTCGGCAAACATATCCGGCTGATAGCCAGCAGCAGCAAACAGATGTTCACGGGACTCGTCGATCGCCGCGCGCAGCTTTTCGCTATTCACACCCAGAACCTTGCCGCCCTGCTTGACGATACGCCCGCCGATCATGACAGTGTCGACATTGCTGCGCTCTGCCGCATGTACCACGGTGCCGAAGGCATTACCTGACGGATAAAGGTTGATGTCCTGCGCATTGATAAGGATCATGTCAGCCTGTTTGCCGGGAACCAGGCTGCCGATTTTGTCATGCAAGCCAGCGCAGGTGGCGCCGTCGACAGTCGCGGCTTTGAGCAGAACATGGGCGGGCAGGGTCACCACCGGATGATGGTCTTCGCTGCAGCAGCGCTGCTGATGCATGCCCAGGACGCGCTGCAGATAAAACGCTACCCGCATCTCCATGAACATGTCGCCGCTGTAGGACGTTTCGTTATCAACGCTCAGCCCAGGGCTGATGCCATGACGCTGAGCCGCCTGCATGGCGAACATTCCATCTTCAATGCCGTAGTGGGCATCTGAACGCGGGCATACGTTGACCCGCACGCCAGCCTCGCGAAGGATCTTCCACCCGGCGTCCGGCAGCGCGGTGCAGTGGTTGAAGATGTTGTCAGAGCGCAGCAGCCCCTCGCGATGCAAGCCTTCCAATTCAGCTGCCATGTCCCCACCAAAAAACTCGGTGATGATCGGTAATCCCAGGCGCCTGGCCTCAGCCCACAGCTCAGGTTCCAGCTGCGCCATCACTGCCAGTGAGAGCAGCGGGTTGTCACCGTTCTTGATGTATTTGTCCTGCAGACGCTCGAGGTTGCCCGGCCAGTGGGCTTTGTCCCACTCACCCGCCACCGGCGCTCCCGAAGCATGTACGGCGCGTATGCCTGCATCGAGCAGCGCCTCTACTGCGGCATCGGAGTGCGCACCGGTGCGGCTGTTATGCGAGTTGTCGACAAGGGTCGTGATACCAGCATCGATACAGCCCAATGCACTCAGCAGATTGCCGATATACATGTCCGCCGGACGGTAATATTTGGCGAACGAAAAGTGGGTGGCGTTGCAGTAATCCTCCAGGGTTGCGGCGTTCGGATTAATTCGCCGTAGTTGCCCCTCCCAGGAGTGACGGTGGGTATCGACCATGCCCGGCATGGCGATCATGCCGGATGCCTCAATCACAACAGCGTCGCCGGCTTCGAGATTTTCATCGATGGCCGAGATGGTGCTGCCTTCTATGAGGATATCGCCACGCGCCAGATTGCCGATGTCGCCGTCCATGCTCAGCACAGTTGCGCCGCGGATAAGTGTGCGTCCGGCCGGAGCGGCTGGAGCCTGCACTATGCTGCGGTTGTATTCACCCATTTCAGTACCCCTCTTCGAATTTCGTTGGAAGCAATGTACGCAATGCGATACTGCGGGAAAAAGATGGTAGAACTGTTTTTATTATTCAATTTATGCGAATAATAATGCCTCCTTTCATTGCTCCAAGGCTGTTACCCGTCATGGACCGTATTCAAGCAATGCAGGTTTTCGTCCGTGTGGCTGAGGCAGGAAGCTTTAGCCAGGCGGCGCAGACGCTCTCTCTACCGGCCTCAACGGTGACCAGCAGCGTTAAAAACCTTGAGAAGTACCTGCAGGTGCGCCTGCTGAACAGAACAACGCGGCGGGTTAGCCTGACGCCTGAAGGCGCCCAATATCTGGGGCAATGCAGGGAAATATTGGGACTGATCGAACGCACGGAGACCAGCCTGACGGATTCCGTGAAACGGCCGCAGGGACGTTTGCGCGTCGATATGCCGGGCGGCATTGCCCACTTCATCGTCATTCCAAACCTGCAAGACTTTTACCGGCGCTACCCGGATATTTACCTGATGATAGGCGTCAACGATCGGCAGGTTGACCTGCTTCAGGAGGGAGTCGACTGCGTCATTCGTACAGGCGAGCTTGATGACTCAACGCTCGTTGCGCGACCACTAGGCCGTTTTCGCTGGGTGACCTGTGCATCTGCTGCCTATCTCGAAGAGAACGGTACTCCGCAGACTCCGCGAGATTTGTCTCGTCACCGGGCCATCCATTACTTCTCGGGCCGTGCAAGGCAAGCAGGTGAGATGCGCTTCGCCCGGGGCGACGAGAAAATCTCAGTACCGGTCAAGGGCACAGCAGCCGTCAACGAGACTGGGCTCTACATCAAAATGTGCCTTGAAGGCTTTGGGCTCGTGCAACTCGCCGAGAATGTTGTTTCCGAACATCTACGATGGGGGCGGCTGGTCGAAGTGCTTGCTGACTGGCAGCCTGACCGGGTTCCTGTACACTTGTTATATCCACATCAGCGCTTTCTATCACCAGCTGTGCAGGCGTTCGCTGACTGGATCGCTGGGCTAGTTCACGACGGCGGTTCGCATGCTGGCTGATAAGGAGATGAAAGCTTCTCCGGACTAAAATGCCAATCACTATTGGCGTTTATGGGATGGTTGAATGGTGCGCCTGGCTTGGCCCAGCAGTAGTGGACCATGGCTGCAATTAAAAAAACGACGCATTCCGCTGCTCCTGAAAATGAGCCGTGTCGTCAGCTTCATTTGCACGCAAACCGATGAACGTCAGGCCGAGCATTATGCTGGCGCCCGAGCCGAAGCGCAGGGAGGAGGCCCTCAACATGGCGTAGCCTGGCGCGTAAATGATCCTAATGAGGAGTTAGGTAATTTTGCCCGTCCATTTCGGCTCGGAAGCGGCTCAGTCTATGACCGGGCCATGCGGGCGCGTATACCCTTGCCGTGCTGCGCACACTGCGCGTAGCGCAGCCCGGCCAGCAATACCCGCCGACGTATGCTGCTAGCCCCTTTATGACTTGGCCTCCGTGACTACCCCTGATCTGCAATAGCCTTATCTGCGCAAGGTTTCAAATAGAAATGCCCTGAACCATTGATTGCCGGCATCAGCGTCGTAGGCACCATGCCAATGAACGGTAGACTCGACCCCCGGCATCTCCACTGGCAGCGGGTAAATCACGAAATCATTCGAATGATTCAGCGCATGTGCGACGCCTTCAGGTAGGGTGACCATCCACCCTGTATGCCTGAGTATCTGCGGCACAACTGTAAAGTGGGGTACCCTCAAAGCGATGTGTCGATTCAGGCCACGTGAGGCCAGAGTGTCCTCGATGGCTAAGTGGCTGCTGTCAGTGGAGGTGACACTGACATGGGAGAGGGCAAGAAAATCCTCCACGCTGATTTTCCCGGCCGGAAGTCCGTCACGCTTGCGAGTCATGCAGGCGTATTGCTCTCGGAACAGGGATTGGTACCGGGTGGTTGTTTTCAGTGTGGGCAGGTTACCAATTGCGAAGTCCAGTTGCCCCATACGCATCCGCTCGACCACCATGGCGACGGGTACCAGCTCTGATGAGAGCCTAATGGCCGGCGCAAGCGTTTGAAGCCGTTCACAAAGCGACGGCAGGAACACCTGTTCGCCGATGTCTGACATACACAAACGGAACTCCCGGTCGCTAGTACCAGGATCGAAGGGTTCGGTTTCATTCAGAGCATCGCGTATTGCCGTGAGTGCCCGTCCGATCGGTAGGGCGATCCGCTCGGCGGTCTGGGTCGGCATCATGCCTTCCGGCGTGCGTACGAATAGCGCATCATCAAAAAGCTTGCGAAGTCGACCCAAGGCGTAACTTACAGCAGGTTGTGTAATCGCCAGGCGTCCAGCCGCGAGTGTCAAGCTGCGTTCCTCCATTATGGCCTGAAAAACCCTAAGCAGATTTAGATCGACATCATTCAAGTTGCGCATTCGTATAAATACCGTTTATCAATTGTATAATTGCCATGAATTTGACTTATAGGGTACAGGTTCATAGACTTCGGAACAACAGCGAGGCGATACAACAATCTGAGGCTTTGAGTGATGGACACAGGTTTTTGCAAACAACAAGCAGTTGGCGGGGCATTAACACTTCCGGTGCTGCTGTTGAAACGTATTGAACGCAGCCCTGAAACGGCGCTTTTTTCCGACCGAAGCTGCACTTGGACTGCTGCGCAACTTGTCGACGTGATAGGACGGCGTGCCACAACACTCGCGGAATATGGGATAAAGCGTGGAGATCGGGTTGGATTGATGTGCGCCAACCGCGCCGAGTTCCTTGAAGTGCTGTTGGCATGTGGTTGGCTGGGCGCGGTTGCGGTGCCTATTAATACCGCCTGTCGGGGCATGCAGTTGAATCATGTGCTGGCTAATAGTGGGGCGCGCTTATTGGTCAGTGAAGAGGTCAATCTGGATGTGCTCGCGGCACTTGATTACTCTGCGCTTGCTGTCGAAGCCCTGTGGGTCCTTTCGCCGCAAGGCGATGTCAACGCGGTTTGGCAGGAGCGGTTGAGGGTGCGGTCGATGCCCCCTCGCAGTGCGTCCATGGCCCCACCTGCAGTGCTCGAGGATGGCGACCCGCTGGTTATCCTTTACACCTCCGGGACTTCCGGGTTGTCCAAGGGCGTGATCTGCCCGCACGCCCAATTCTTTTGGTGGGGGCTGAATACCGGTGGCGACCTACAGGTGCGCCCCGGGGATGTGCTGTATACATGCCTGCCGTTGTTCCATACCAATGCATTGAACGCCTTTTTCCAGGCCTTGCTGCACGACGCACAGCTGGTGGTAGACAAACGTTTTTCCGCTAGCGGCTTCTACCAGGCGCTTGCGGAAACCGGGGCCACAGTGACGTATCTGCTGGGAGCCATGGTGCCTATCCTTCTCAGCCGTCCGCACAATGAGCTCGAGCGCGCGCATAACGTGCGTGTCGCGCTAGCCCCAGGCGTCCCTGAACAGTTCCACGCCCCGTTTATTCAACGCACAGGCATAGGCCTCATCGATGGTTATGGGGCTACCGAAACCAATGCCGTGATTGGAGGGACTCTGGAGAATCAGCGGCCTGGTTTTATGGGCCGATTGGCCAAAGGCTTCAGTGCCCGGGTGGTAGACAGCCAGGATCAGCCGGTAGCGGATGGCGAACCAGGAGAGCTTGTATTGCGCGCTGAGCAGCCCTTCGCTTTCGCCTGCGGCTACTTTGGTATGCCGGAAAAGACTGTCGAAGCCTGGCGCAACCTGTGGTATCACACCGGCGACCGGGTTGTGCGCGATAGCGACGGCTATTTCCGCTTTGTTGACCGCTTGAAGGACACAATCCGTCGCCGTGGAGAGAACATCTCGTCTTTTGAGGTGGAGCAGGTTCTGTCGAGCCACCCCGCGGTGGAGCTCGTGGCGGTATATGCGGTGAAATCCGAACTGGCGGAAGATGAAGTCATGGCATCTATCGTCATCAAGGAGGGGACTACGCTCGATCCATTGGAGCTGACGCAATATTGTGAGTCACGGTTGGCGTATTTCGCCGTGCCGCGTTACTTAGATTTTGTTATCGAGTTGCCGAAAACCGAAAACGGCAAAGTTCAGAAATATAAATTGAGAGAACTCGGCGTTACCGCCAGTACATGGGACCTAGAGTGCTCCGGCTACAGGCTTAAACGCGCCTAATCATTTAGCTTTGACTGCCGTGCAATAACAAAAGATGCAACAACAATAAAAATAGCGTTCATAAATATTCAGTCATTGACGGAGACGGCCATGACGGGCACGCATTCGCTTGAACTATCAGATAACCAGTCGGAGCACAGTCATGTTTCCGCTGCAGTTGATAACCGAGTACCGATCGACAGTAAGACCTTTCGCAAGATCGTCTTGGCTTCTGTCACTGGCACGGCGTTGGAGTGGTACGACTTCTTTCTCTACAGCACAGCGGCGGCGCTCATATTCGGGGAATTGTTTTTCCCCAAGGGCACCGATCCACTGGTGGGTACGATCGCGGCACTGGCCGGGTTTGCATTGGGTTTTCTCGCGCGGCCTTTCGGTGGGGTGATATTCGGCCATATCGGGGACAAGTACGGTCGCAAAAAAGCCTTGGTATGGACGCTCTCTATCATGGGCGGGGCAACTTTCTTGATCGGATTGTTGCCCACCTACGCTCAAGCGGGCATGTGGGCGCCCGCGTTGCTACTGCTGTTACGTATCTTGCAGGGCATCGCAGCAGGAGGCGAGTGGGGCGGTGGCGTGCTGATGATCAGCGAGTCGGCGCCACCTGAGCGCCGCGGCTTCTACGCTTCGATTAGTCAGATCGGAGTGGGCGGTGGGTTTGTCTTGTCCGCAGCGGTGTTCTATCTAGTCCAGTTGTTGCCGGAGCGGGATTTCCATAGCTGGGGTTGGCGCATTCCGTTCCTTATCTCGATCGTCATATTCGTCCTGGGCGTCTACATTCGCCGGACATTGCCAGAGAGTCAGGATTTCCAGCGAGCTGAGGCAACGGGCAAGACGGCGCATATGCCCGTGCTGGATGTGTTGCGCAGATATCCGCGGGAAGTGCTGATGGCCATGGGGTTGCGAGTGGCTGAAAACGGCGGCTCCTACATCATGCTGGCGTTCGCTCTTGTCTACGGCAAGTTTCTTGGCGTGCCCAATAGTGTGATGCTGGCGGGAGTCACGTTCTCCACGTGCGTGGAGTTGGTGGCCATGCTGTTCTGGGGGCGTTTGTCGGACCGCATAGGTCGCAAGCCGGTATATATGGTGGGTGCCTTAGGGATGGTGCTAATGGCATTCCCATTCTTCTGGTTACTCGAGACCCGAGAGCCTGCCTGGATCTGGCTCGCCTTCCTCATTGGCAATGCCATCTGCCACGGGGCCATGATCGGTACGCAGCCTAGTCTTATGGGCGAACTGTTCAGCACTGAGGTCCGCTATTCCGGAATGGCTCTCGGGCACGAAGTCGCCTCGGTATTCTCCGGTGGCCTGACGCCGATGATCGCTACCGCCTTGCTGGCGCATTACCAGGCTAGTTGGCCAGTTTCTCTGATGATGATGGCGCTGGGGCTGATCACAGTCATCTCTCTTTGTTTCACCAAGGAGACCCGCGTGCGGGCCAAAGGAGGGCGGTCATGAACCGGTCAGCAAGCAATGACGCCGTGGCGCTGATCGCCGGGGCCCTGGAAGTACCTTACAACCGGCGCGGCACGGGTGAGTCGACGTCGCAACTGCTCGGCAGGGCGGTGCAGCAATTGCTGCGCCAGGCAGGCGTGGCAGCGCATGAGGTCGACGGCCTGGGCGTGGCATCCTTCACCCACCGGCCGGACAACGCCATCGATCTGGCGTGGCGCCTCGGGCTGACCCTGACCTGGTGCATGGATGACCGCAATGGCGGGGCTAGCGCGATCAATATGCTGCAGCATGCCGTGCGTGCCATCCAGCACGGTGATGCCAACGTGATCGTACTGGTGGCCGGTGATACGTTCACCCCGGAGGATTTCAAGACTCTGGTCGACCATTACAACCGGACCACCGAGGAGTACCTCAAGCCGCTTCAGCACGGCGGGCCCAATGGGGTGTTCGCGATGCTCACCCAGCGTCATGCGCAACGCACCGGCCTTGGCCGCGAAGACTATGCAGAGCTGTGCATTGCCCAGCGAGCCTGGGCGCAGCGCAACCCGCTGGCGGTCTACCGCGAGCCGCTGACCATCGAGCAGTACCTTGAGGCGCCCATGGTGGCCGACCCGCTGTGCCGGTTTGACTGCGTACCGGTAGTCAATGGCGCCAACGCCATCCTGCTGACCCGCGCCGACCTCGCCCGCAACACGGTCAACGTGGCGGTGCGTGCAGTAAAGGCGCTGCACAACGATGACCACCAGGCTGGCGATGGCCTGCAGACGCCGCTGGCAAAGATTGCCGACACGCTGTGGGACCGCGCCAATACCGGGCCTGATGCCATGGACCTGGCGTGCGTGTATGACGACTATCCGGTCATGGCCCTGATCCAGCTCGCCGACCTGGGCTTCGTCCCCGACGACGATTACCGGCGAGCGCTGCGGCGGATAGGCCGTTTCGAACTGCCGGTGAATACCTCGGGCGGGCAGCTCTCGGCCGGCCAGGCGGGCGCGGCGGGGGGTATGCATGGGTTGGTCGAAGCTATTACCCAGCTGCTTGGCGACGCCGGTCAACGCCAGGTCAGCAATGCGCGCCTGGCGGTGGTGACCGGCTATGGCATGGTCCAGTATCGCTACGGCATGTGCGCCAACGCGGTGGTGCTCGAACGGTGGCAAGGGGGTGTGGCATGGCGTTCATGATCCAGCAATGTGTCGGTTGCGGCCAGGCCAGTTTCCCGCCGCGTTACAGCTGCCCGCGCTGCGGTGAGGCGCAGTGGCAGGAAGTCTCTGCCGGGGCCGCCCGGATTGCTCAGGCTACCGTGGTGCGCGCGCGGATCGGGATCGCTACCGCAGAGCTCCTGCACCTGGCTAGTGTCGAGCTGAGCGATGGGCCAGTGGTAATTGCCCAGACTGCAGAGCCTTTGCCTCCAGGCACCTTGGTAGAGCTCGCCATAGATGAATATCGGCGAATCGTAGCCCACCCGGCCGACCGCGACTTGTAATCAACAACTGTTCGAGCCGACCTCGATCGCCGAAGCGTGCGTCGTCGGCCGACCCCCAGCTAGTCATTCCCTGACCATGCATGGCCTCAAGGCCTTGCGCGTGGTGCACGTGAGTACCCAGGAGTGTGGTTATGCCTGCAGTGATCGATTACCGACTAGTGTCTGGCTTAGGGCTGGCGCTGGCTTGCCAACAGGCCTTGGCAGATGAACTATGGGCCGATGCTTCAACATATTTTCAGCAGGGAAGCTTGTCCGGTTTAACCCGGAACTTTTATCTCAACCGCGACTTCCGCAACGGTGGTGCCAACCGCCGATCAGGCACCGTTAACGGTTATCGCGCGGAGTGGGCCCAAGGCTTAACTCTGGACTACATCTCCCCGTTCACGACTGGTGTTGTCGGCTTGGGATTCGACGCGCATCTGTATGCGGGATTGAAGCTTGACAGTGGTCGTGGCAAGACCGGCACCAACCTGCTTCACGTCAACAACGACGGTGATGTGGCGAATGAGTACAGCGTGGGCGGCGGTGCGCTCAAGCTCAAGTACCGTGAAATGGTGCTCAAATACGGCTCCATGGAATTGCGCACCTCTCCGGTGTTACTCACCGATGGTGGCTCCGGGCGCCTGTTGCCGCAAACTGTGACAGCATGGCAGCTCATCAGTCGCGATCTGCAGCCGCTAACCTTCGATGCCGCCCACATCACCGCCGGCAAGGCGCCTTCGGAGAACCGCAACGACAGCACGCTACGTTCCCTGTATGGCGCTACGGAGACGGATACGGTCGATTATCTCAGCCTGAATTATGAGCAGGGCGCAGTCAAAGGCTACCTCAGCACTCAACGTGCCGAAGATCTTTGGCGCCAGGATTACCTGGGGTTTCGCTACTTGCCTGCCCTCGTCGAGGGGCTGACCCCAACCTTGAATTTCAGCATGTACCGAACGGTCGACATCGGTGCCGCCCATGGCGGGCCCATCGACAACTTAACCTGGTCCTTTGCTCCGGGCGTCAAGTTCGGTGCCCATTCCCTCATGCTTGCATACCAGAAGGTGCAGGGCGACACGCCCTTCGATTATATGGCGTTCCGAGACGGGCAAACCACCGTGGCACAGCTGGCTAACAATGTGCAGCTCAGTGACTTCAACGCGCCCAACGATCGGTCCTGGCAGGTTCGTTACGACTATGACTTCAGTGCGCGTGGCGTGCCTGGCCTGAGGTTCATGATTCGCTACATGCAGGGACAGGGTGGCAAAGGCTCCGATATCGAACCGTACAGTTCCTACTATCCCCTCGGCTTTCGAGATGGGGGGCGCCACTGGGAACGCAATATCGAGATGCAATATGTCGTGCAAGACGGGCCGGCGAAAAACCTCAGCTTGAGAGCGCGGTACGGCGTGCACCGCGGTAATTCGGCTGAGCCACGCGGTGACATGGATGAGATTCGCCTGATCACCGAATTCCCTTTCAAGCTGCTGTAGATGGCGCCGTTGGCAATGCTTCATCAAAGCTGCTTCGCCAAGAATTCATGTAGAGCAATGTCTGTCCGCTTACCGTAGAAGGAGTAATGAGATGAGCAAATACATCGATATTCAGGCACGAGACCAGGCTGGAAGTTTCAAGGGATATCTGGCGCTGCCGCCTGAAGGCAAGGGGCCAGGCATCGTGTTGGGCCAAGAAATATTTGGCGTGAACGCCAACATGCGCGAGGTGGCGCAGATGTATGCCGAGGAAGGTTATGTGGTTCTGGTGCCCGACTTGTTCTGGCGTCTACAGCCGGGTATCGACCTGGGCTATACCCCCGCAGATTTCGATAAGGCTTTGAGCCTCTACACCGCACTGGACCTGGACAAGGCCGTAGACGACATCGCCGCCGCCTTCGACACGCTGCGGGATCTGGCCGAGGTCACCGAGCCCGCCCTGGGCTTCGTGGGCTATTGCCTGGGAGGCAAACTGGCCTACCTCACCGCCACCCGTACTGATGTCGCGGTTGCGGTGGGCTACTACGGCATGGGTATTGAGCAATACCTGGATGAAGCCGATGGCCTGAGCGGTGGGCTGGTGCTGCATCACGGCGAACTGGACGGGCTGTGTGACGCCACGACCCGTGCGCGTATCGCCGAGGTGCTGCGTGGCCGCCCAGGCGTAGAGCTGTATACCTACGAGGGTGCTGACCATGCCTTTGCCCGCCTGGGCAGCGATCACTTTCACAAACCCTCGGCCCTCATGGCTCATGGGCGCACCATTGGCGCATTGAAGAAGTACATCGGGCCGGCCTACAACCTTTCAGACCTGTGGGACGAGCACATCCACCATGAGTTCGTTACCCGAGACGTGCCGGCCACCCTGAAGACCATGGTCGCCGAGCCTTACGTGAACCATATTCCGACGCTGACCGGCGGGGTGGGCAGCAAGCAACTCGGACGCTTCTATCAGCATCACTTTGTCCACGCCAACCCCGAGGACACCAAGATGATTCCGGTTTCTCGCACGGTCGGCGCCTACCAGGTCGTCGATGAATTCATCATGTCTTTCACCCACACCTGCGAAATGGACTACATGCTGCCTGGGATAGCACCTACCGGCAAATACGTGGAAGTACCCATGGTGGCGGTGGTCAACTTCCGCGGCAACAAGCTATACCACGAGCATATCTACTGGGACCAGGCCTCTGTGCTGGTACAGATCGGCCTGCTCGATCCAGAAGGGCTACCGGTGGCGGGCATCGAAACGGCCAAGAAATTGCTCGATGAATCGCTGCCTTCGAACACGCTGATGGCCCGCTGGGCCAAAAGTGAGCACCTGTGAGCGCCATCACGACTGTGGGCAAGGAGGTCCTGATCACCGGCGCCAACGGAGGGTTGGGCCTTGCCTTGATCGAAGCGTTTTTGGCTGCGGGGGCAAGTCGTGTCTACGCCGCTTGCCGTAACCCTGAGCGTCTGCTGTTCGATCATCCGCTGGTGGAGGCGGTGGATCTGGACGTCACCGACCAGCAGCAAGTCGCGCAGGTGGCGAGCAGGGTACGGGTCGATATCCTGGTGAACAATGCTGGCCTCAATAGGCAGCAGCGGTTGCTGGGCACCGAGGACTCCGAAGCCGCTGCCCAGGAAATGGCCGTCAACTACTTCGCCACGCTCGCGATGATGCGTGCCTTTGCGCCGACGCTTGTCGAGCGCACTGGCGCTATCGTCAACGTGCTCTCGATTCTGGCGCGGGTGGCGTTGCCAGCCATGGGGTCGTTGTGTGCGTCCAAGGCGGCCGCGTTGCGCCTGACCGAGGCCGCTCGGGCCGAGCTGGCCGGCCAGGTGCAGGTGATGGCGGTGCTCCCCGGTGCGATCGATACCGCGATGAGCCGTGACGTTGCGGGTGCCAAGGCCAGTCCTCGGGACGTGGCCGATGCGATCGTAGCGGGGTTGGCCAGCGGTGCCACGGAGGTCTATCCCGACCCCATGGCACTGGACGTTGCGCACAAGCTCGCCGCCAACCGGGCAAGTACGCAGGCCTACTTCGCCCGGCACCTTTAAAAGGGCCGCATCGGGAGTGCTGCTCAAGTGTGCAGCACCACCGCAAGCGATGCTGCACGCTCGGGCTGACTGCAACGCGCTGGCCTACTGGCTGAGATGAAAAGTCGCGGCGGCTTGAGCATTACCTGCAGGCTTACAAGCAAAACCCGAAGTTGTTTGGGTGGCGCAATTAAGTTGCGGGCATCGTTAACATGAAAGTTGCAGTGAATTACTAAAGCGCACTCACATCCATAGCTTTGCCTGAAATTCATGTATTCCGAGTTCTGATACCCGAAGACGATATTTCTATTATTAATTTATATATGACGTCCCTAAACTCATTGAAAACATCCTGCTCAGGAGGGCGCTGTGTCCAAACATTTGCTACGTCACTATATCGCTGGGACTTTCGTCGAGAGCAGCCGCAGGTTCGACAACATCTCTCCTGTCAATGGGAGCCTATTGGGCCAGGTATGTGAGGCTGGTGAAGATGAAGTGAATGCTGCAGTCGAAGCGGCGGCAGGCGCTCAATTGGGGCCGTGGGCTGGATTCAGTACTGCCCAGCGGGCTGATCTGCTAGAGCGGATCGCCGATGGCATCGAGCGTCGATTTGAAGACTTCGTGGATGCCGAAGTCGCTGATACTGGTCGGCCCGTGCATCAGGCGCGCAGCCTGGATGTTGCACGGGGCGTGCAGAACTTCCGTACCTTCGCTGATTTAGTGCGACACGGCGGTAGCGAGCTTTTTGAAATGCGCACCGGCGATGGTACGGATGTGTTCAGTTATACCGTGCGTAAGCCGCATGGCGTGGTGGCCATCATCTCGCCGTGGAACCTACCGCTGTTGCTGCTTACCTGGAAAGTCGCGCCAGCGTTGGCCTGTGGTAATTCTGTGGTTGTCAAACCGTCGGAAGATACGCCTTCCAGTGCCACCCTGTTGGCCGAGGTCATGCACGAGGCCGGTGTGCCCGCCGGTGTATTCAATCTTGTGCATGGCTTTGGCCCTGATTCTGCCGGTGAGTTTCTCACTCGCCACCCTGGCGTCAATGCCATCACCTTTACCGGTGAGTCGCGCACCGGCTCGACCATCATGCGCGCTGCTGCCGAGGGCGTACGTGAGGTGTCTTTCGAACTGGGTGGCAAGAATGCCGCAGTCGTTTTTGCCGATTGCGATTTTGATGCGGCAGTTGCCGGTGTGCTGCGTTCCAGTTTCACCAATTCTGGCCAGGTCTGCCTATGCACGGAGCGGGTCTACGTCGAGCGGTCGATCTACGAGCGCTTTGTCGCGGCGCTCAAAGCAGGCGCCGAGAAGCTGAAGATCGGCTATCCCGACGAAGACGGCGTGAACATGGGGTCGCTGATTTCCCATAAACACCGCGACAAGGTGTTGGGCTACTTCCAGTTGGCTGTGACAGAGGGCGCGACAGTGGTCAGTGGCGGCGGTGTGCCGACATTTGGCGACGAGCGCGACCAGGGCGCTTTTATCCAGCCGACTATCTGGACCGGCCTTACCGATGACGCTCGCTGCATTCGCGAAGAAGTGTTCGGTCCGGTCTGTCATATCGCGCCCTTCGATAGCGACGAGGAAGTGCTGCAACGCGTTAATGATTCGGCCTACGGCCTGGCTGCTTCTCTGTGGACTCGCGATCTGAAGCGGGCCCACCGTCTCTCTAGACGTATCCATGTCGGCATGGTGTGGGTCAATACCTGGTTCCTGCGCGATCTGCGTACGCCTTTTGGTGGCGCACGCTTGTCTGGGCTTGGCCGCGAAGGAGGGCGCCACTCGCTGGATTTCTATTCCGAGCTCACCACCATTTGTGTCAATCCGTAAGGACAGGAGAACTCCATGCATCCAGCAATCGCTGAAGCAGCAGCGTGTTTGCGCCAGGCTCGTGAACAGGGCAGGCCCTGTGCGCCAGTACGCGAACTCATCGAGCGTGCGGCTGTCGAGCAAGATGAATCCGCGCTAAAGCAGGCTTACGCCGTGCAACAGTACAACAACGCCGCCGACATTGCCGCAGGCTGGAACCCGGTAGGTCACAAGATCGGTTTGACCTCAAGTGTTGTCCAGCGCCAGTTGGGGGTTGACCAACCGGACTTTGGTCGGCTGTTTGCCCAGATGGCCCGAGGTGACGGCCAGTCTATCAGCTGGAGTGAATGCCAGCAGCCCAAGGTAGAAGCAGAGATCGCCCTGGTTCTGGAGCGCGATCTGTGCAATGAGCGCCAGACCCTGGCCGACATTATCCGTGCCACTGCTTTCGCCCTGCCGGCCATCGAAATCGTCGGCAGTCGAATCGCCAACTGGGACATCAGTTTGCTCGACACAGTCGCAGACAATGCTTCGTCCGGGCTGTTTGTCCTGGGCAGTCAGCCGGTATCCCTGGGGCAATTGGACCTGGTCAATTGTGGCATGCGCCTGAGTCTACGCGGCGAACCGGTATCGGTCGGAGCCGGTGCAGCCTGCCTGGAAAACCCACTGAATGCGGCGGTGTGGCTGGCCAATACCATGGTCCGTCTCGGCGAGCCATTGCGTGCCGGTGACGTGGTGTTGACCGGTGCCTTGGGACCTATGGTGCCGGTGAGCCCGGGAGATGTGTTTACCGCTGAGATCCAGGGCTTGGGCCGCGTCACTGCGTCCTTTGCTCAAGCCGAGTAAGGGGGCCCTAAATGAGCCAGAAACGCAAAGTAGCCATCATCGGTTCCGGCAACATCGGCACCGACCTGATGATCAAGATCCTGCGCAACGCCAAGCACCTAGAGATGGCAGCGATGGTCGGCATCGACCCGGCCTCCGACGGCCTGGCCCGCGCCGCCCGCCTGGGCGTGACCACCACCCACGAAGGCGTGCAGGGCCTGACCCGCCTGCCGGTGTTCAGGGACATCGATTTCGTCTTCGACGCCACCAGCGCTGGTGCCCATGTGAAGAACGACGCCTTCCTGCGCCAGCACAAGGCCGACCTGCGCATCATCGACCTGACCCCAGCGGCCATCGGCCCGTACTGCGTGCCGGTGGTAAACCTCGAGCAGCACCTGCAGGCGACCAACGTCAACATGGTCACCTGCGGTGGCCAGGCGACCATCCCAATGGTCGCGGCGGTATCGCGGGTGGCCAAGGTGCACTACGCCGAGATCGTTGCCTCGATTGCCAGCAAGTCCGCCGGCCCCGGCACCCGCGCCAATATCGACGAATTCACCGAGACCACCAGCAAGGCCATCGAAGTGATAGGCGGCGCGACCAAGGGCAAGGCGATCATCATCATGAACCCCGCGGAACCGCCGCTGATGATGCGCGACACGGTGTACGTGCTGAGCGAGACCGCCGACCAACAGTACATCGCGGGGAGCATCGAGGAAATGGCTCGCGCAGTGCAGGTCTACGTGCCGGGCTACCGCCTCAAACAGCAGGTGCAGTTCGAACCCGTGTGCGGCCTGAGGTTGCCTGGGCAGGGCACCTTCACCGGTCTCAAGACGTCGGTGTTCCTTGAAGTGGAAGGCGCCGCCCATTACCTGCCGGCTTACGCCGGCAATCTCGACATTATGACCTCCGCCGCGCTGGCCACCGCCGAGCGCATGGCACAAGCAATGGGGGCGTCGGCATGAACGGCAAGAAGCTCTATATCAGTGACGTAACCCTGCGCGACGGCATGCACGCCATCCGTCACCAGTATTCGCTGGATGACGTGCGTGCCATCGCCACGGCGCTGGATCGCGCCAAGGTCGACTCCATCGAAGTCGCCCATGGCGATGGCCTACAGGGTTCCAGCTTCAACTACGGTTTCGGTGCCCACACCGACCTCGAATGGATCGAAGCAGCGGCCGACGCGGTCAACCACGCCAAGATCGCCACGCTGCTGCTGCCAGGGATTGGCACCCTCCATGACCTGAAGAGCGCCTATGACGCCGGTGCTCGCATTGTTCGCGTGGCCACCCACTGCACCGAGGCAGATGTTTCGCGCCAGCACATCGAATATGCCCGTGAACTGGGCATGGACACCGTTGGCTTCCTGATGATGAGCCATATGCACACGCCTGAAGGGCTCGCGCAGCAGGCCAAATTAATGGAGGGCTACGGCGCCACTTGCATCTATGTGGTGGATTCGGGCGGGGCGATGAACATGGACGACATCCGTGCGCGCTTCCGTGCGGTCAAGGCTGTGCTCGACCCAGCGACGTCGACCGGTATCCATGCCCACCACAACCTCAGTCTGGGCGTGGCCAACTCCATCGCCGCCGTGGAGGAGGGCTGCGACCGCATCGACGCCAGCCTCGCCGGCATGGGCGCCGGCGCCGGCAACGCCCCGCTGGAAGTGTTCATCGCCGCTGCCGACAAGCTTGGCTGGCAGCACGGTACCGACGTGTACGCGCTGATGGATGCCGCCGACGACCTGGTGCGCCCGCTACAGGACCGCCCGGTACGGGTGGACCGTGAAACGCTGGCCCTGGGTTACGCCGGGGTCTATTCGAGCTTCCTGCGCCACGCCGAAGTGGCCGCTGCACGGTATGGCATCAAGGCCGTGGACATCCTCGTCGAGCTGGGCAAGCGGCGGATGGTCGGTGGCCAGGAAGACATGATCGTTGACGTCGCACTCGACCTATTGAAGCCATCGCTGGAGAAGCGTGCATGAATACCGATATTGCTCGTATCGCCGAAGCCCTTGACCGAGCGGCGCGAAGCGCCGAACCACTGGCACAGTTCAGTGGCAGCACCGCCTTTTCCCTGGATGACGCCTACCGGATCCAGCGCGCCTCCATGCAGCGTCGTTATGCCGATGGTGAGCACAGCATCGGCATCAAGCTGGGCTTCACCAGCCGCGCGAAGATGGTGCAAATGGGGGTGGATAGCCTGATCTGGGGGTGGCTCAGCAACACCATGGTGGAAGAGGACGGCGGCCTGATCGACTTGGCGCGCTACATTCATCCGCGAGTCGAGCCGGAGGTTTGCTTTCTAACGCGCCGTGCGATTGATCGCCCGCTGACCCTGCTGGAAGTAGGCAATTATGTCGAGGCCGTGGCGCCGGCGCTGGAGATCATCGATTCACGCTACCAGGCGTTCAAGTTCAGCCTGGAGGATGTGGTGGCGGACAACTGCTCCTCGGCCGGCCTCACCATTGGAGCTTGGTCGCGCAACTTCTCTGGGCTGGACAACGCCGGCGTAGTGATGCGCCTGGATGGGCGTGTGGCTCAGGCCGGCTCCACGGCTGCAATCCTCGGCAATCCGCTGCGCAGTCTAGTGCAGGCCTCACGCCTGCTGCACGGCGCCGAACTCGAATTGCCCGCGGGTAGCCTCGTGATGGCAGGCGCCGCCTGCGCTGCGGTGGCGTTGTACCCAGGCGTGCATGTCAGTGTCGATGTCCATGGCGTTGGGCAGAGCAGCTTCAGCGTCCGCGGTGACCACGGAGGCGTCAGCTATGAGTGACCTCAACGCCACTGTCGTTGCTGGCAAGGCCACACCGCGTGGGCGCTTTCCGCATATCAAGCGTGCGGGTGACTTCCTGTTCGTCTCCGGTACCAGCTCACGGCGCCCGGACAACAGTTTTGTCGGCGTCGAGGTGGATGCCATGGGCACCACCCAGCTAGACATTCGGGCGCAGACTCGCGCAGTGATTGAGAACATGCGCGACATCCTCGCCTCTGCAGGTGCAAGCCTTGCAGACGTGGTGGAGATCAGCAGCTTCCTCGTCGATATGAACGACTTCGGCGGATACAACGACGTATACGCCGAATACTTTGACGAAAGCGGCCCGACCCGCACCACCGTAGCCGTACACCAATTGCCGCACCCCCATCTACGTATCGAGATCAAGGCCATAGCGTACGCGCCGCGTCGTCGCTGAACCGTTGGGAGAAAACAACCATGGACAAGCATCACTTCAGCGCCCCTTTCAACTTCAACCGCTGGATAGACGAGCACGCGCACCTGCTCAAGCCGCCGGTTAACAATCAGCAGATATGGCAGGACAGCGATTACATGGTTACCGTGGTGGGTGGGCCTAATCAGCGCACCGACTTCCATGACGATCCGGTGGAGGAGTTTTTCTACCAGTTCAAGGGCAATGCCTACTTGAACGTCTGGGACCGAGGTCGCTACGAGCGCGTCGACCTCAAGGAAGGCGACATCTACCTGATGGCCCCCCACGTTATCCATTCGCCGCAGCGTCCTGAGCCCGGCAGTCTGTGTCTGGTGGTGGAGCATCGCCGCCCGGAAGGGCAGTCCGACGCCTTGCAGTGGTCCTGTGCGCACTGCGGCACCGTGGTCCGGCGCTATGAGTTGAGGCTCAAGAGCATCGTTGCCGATCTTCCACCGGTATACGACCAATTCTATACCACCACCGATGAAGAGCGTCGTTGCCCTGGTTGCGGCGAAATCCACCCAGGCCGCGATTGGCAGACCTGGCACAACACGCTGCGTGAGGTCCACGACTTATGAAAATCGATATCCATTCGCACTTTCTTCCCCGCATTACTCAAGCCGAGGCCGCCCGCCTGAGTCCTCAGCGTGGCCCTTGGCTGCATACCGAGGGGCGTCAGGGGCAGATCATGCTGGGAGATAAGCCGTTCCGTCCGGTACATGATGTGCTGTGGGATCCGCAGCGCCGCATCGAACACCTGGATGAGCAGGGCTTGGACGTGCAAGTGATGTGCGCAACGCCGGTGATGTTCGCCTACGACCAACCTATCGCGCAGGCGCTGCCGTGGGCACAGATGATGAATGATCGAGCCCTGGAGATGACGGCCCAGGTACCCGATCGCCTCAAGGTACTGGCCCAGGTACCCCTGCAAGATATCGAGGCGGCCTGCCTTGAGGCCAGCCGGGCCAAGGCCTGTGGCCATGTCGGGGTGCAAATCGGCAATCACGTGGGCAACCACGATCTGGACGAAGCGGGCCTGATCACCTTCCTGCACCACTGTGCGGTGGAAAATATCCCGTTGCTGGTGCACCCGTGGGACATGATGGGCGGCGAGCGCATGAAGAAATGGATGTTGCCTTGGCTTGTCGCGATGCCGGCGGAAACACAGCTGGGTATCCTGTCGCTGATCCTGTCTGGCGCTTTCGAACACTTGCCGGCGTCCCTGCGCATCTGTTTCGCCCATGGCGGCGGCGGCTTCGCCTTCCTCCTGGGACGGGTAGATAACGCCTGGCGCCATAGAGATATTGTCCGAGAGGATTGCCCGGAACTGCCGTCAAGCTATGTCAAACGTTTCTTCGTCGACTCGGCGGTCTTCGACCCTCGTGCACTGCGTTTGCTGGTGGACGTGATGGGGGCAGACCGCGTCATGCTGGGCTCCGACTCTCCCTTCCCGCTAGGCGAACAGGCCATTGGTGCTGGTGTACTGGAGCATCCGCAGTTGAGCGAGCAGGACAAGTCGCGTATCTGCGCCGAGAACGCCCGGGGATTCTTCGGCATTTGATTGGCCATCGCGAACGAGCGGCAACCTGATCGGAAAAAAGTCGTGGTTGCCGAGGAGCGTCATGAAATCAAGCGTACTTACGGTTTCGCGCAAGCTGAAGTTCTACCAACTGGTGGTATTCGACCAGGTCGTGCAGAGCGGCTCACTAGTGCGTGCAGCTCAGATATTGAACATGACTCAACCTGCCGTCACCAAGGTTATCCATGAGATAGAGTCGTACTTCTCCGCGCCGTTGCTGGTACGTAGCAATCGCGGCGTGCGCCTGACGGAGCTGGGCGAGGTAGTGCTGCGCAGAGCCCGTGCAATGCTGGCAGAGCTTAGGGCGCTAACTGATGAAGTGCAGGCTCATCACGAGGGGGGGGCAGGCCATGTGGTTGTAGGCACGCTAATTTCAGCTTCGGCATCGTTGTTGCCGCTCGCGCTACGGCTGCTCAAGGAGCGCGCCCCGCAGGTGCTGGTGTCGGTGCGGATCGGGCAATTCGATCAACTCTTCCCCGCCTTGATAGTGGGTGAGGTGGACCTGGTGATCGGGAGGATCCCTGACGACTGGCGGGGGCGGGAGGAGAGCCGGACGTTGGGCGTTGACTCGCTTTACGTGGAGTCTTTGTCGATCGTTGCCGGAAGCCGACACCCGCTACACGATCAGGCCGTGTCGAGCTTGGCCGATTTGCAGGCCTATCCGTGGATTTTGCCGCCACCCGGCTCGTCACTACGTCGTACCGTCAATGGGCTTTTTGCCGAGGCTGATTTACCGCTGCCAGCCAATGTAATCGAGTCGCTGTCGGTGCTTACCAACGTAGCGTTGATGCAGGACCAGAAGACTGTGGGTTTGCTGCCGATGGAGACGGCTAGGCAATTGTCTGGTCAGGGCGGGATTCGAAGCTTCACCTTCGGCACGCCCTTACGTTTCGGCGGGATCGGCTGTTTTTATCCCCATAACCGTGACCCCGGGCCTGCCGCCAAGCTTTTTAGGGAATGCACCCGACTTGCCTGCGAGCGGCATGTCATCAGCGACTGACAGTCGCCCCCCGGTAGAACCAGTGATGGTTATTCCGCCAAAAGGCGAGAGCGGCCAGTCAGGGCTGACCGCTATCGGTTCAACGCCAGCGCGGGATATTCAAACGCATCAAGACGTGGGCCGCGAGCCGGATCCAGCTTTAGCTCGTTCGTCGCTGGCGCCTCGGGCCATGCTGGAGAAAACACCGTCTCTTAGTACCCAGGCATGCATCAATGCGGCGCCCAGATGTCCCAGGATGATCGCGAACAGCAGCCACGCCAGAGCGCCATGTGCCAGCCGAAGCCATGCGTAGAGCACCGGGTTTTCCGGAACCAGCGCAGGCAAGCTCCAGTCGCCCAGAAGGATGACGGGCCAGTTGCCTGCCGAACGCACCGCCCAGCCGAGCACTGGCAACCCCACCATCAATAGGTAGAGCAAGCCGTGCAACAGGTGGGCGGCTACGGCTTGCCAGCGGGGAATACTTGCGGGCAGTGCCGGCACAGGCCGGCAGAAGCGATTGGCCAGGCGCACCAGTGCGAGGCAAAGGATGGCGATGCCCAACGGCTGATGCACGTCGATCAACACGGGACGGAGGGCTAATGAGCTCATCATGGCTACCCCGATGAACAGCATGGCCATGATGGCGATCGCCATTGCCCAGTGCAGTAGCCTGGCGGTTAGGTTGAAGTGCCGGGGACTGCGCGTACGGGTAGTTGGTACGTCTTGCATCACTTGTGCTCCTGCTGGCCAATGGCGTCGGTTGCCCTGCCGAACGCGATTTCGCGCAGACGTGCATTGTAAGAGTGCGAGTAAATACCCGCGCGCGCTGCTAGCACAGGATCGTTCGAAAGCGCGATACCGGATGGCACCAAGGTGGGGTCGAAGTTGATATCGCGACAGCCCCCTTCGCGCTGATCGCGAACGCTGGTCACTTCCAGCGTGCCGGCGACCACTTGCTGTCGCTCGTCGGGCCAGGGTTGTGACGGATCATCGACCGGATCTCCCGCCTGCGCCAATTGCAGTACCAGATCCCAGCGAACGGGCGCTTGTGCCACCCGCTTCTTGATATCGTCGAACAGGAAATCACGGCTGGATCGCGCCCGCTCTTCCGGGGAGAGGCCATGGAAGGGAGCGTGGGGCCGCATGAACCAGCGCACGGGCTGGCGTGTGCCATCTGCCGCAAGCAGGATAAATGCGTTGATGACGTTGTACTGGGCCTGCGCAAAGCTGCTCGGCCAAGGCGCAGTCGCCTTGTACTCCACCGCCTTGCGAGCCTCTGGGTACTTTTCGAAGAACGCCCCGACTCGCGCGGGGTCAGGCTGTCCGGTGGTCGGGTCAGGCTCGAATGCGTGCCTTTGTGCCAGGAACCCCTCGGCATCACGCGTAGGGAAGTAGGGGGCATTGTTCAGCTTCATCCGCCATTGAGATCTGTCGTCTGCACTCAACAACAAGGCCATGCTCACCGTGGCGGTAGAGGCGTCCGGCGCATGGGGGTCGGCGGATCCGATCGAGAAACGTCCGATTGCCGGGACTTCATCCTGGGCGAACACTCGAGCGGTCGAGAGCGACGCCGCTGCATTGCTGCTGCGAAAAACTCCTGCGAAACAGATGCCCTTACCATGCGCTCGACGATAGCCCGGTTCGAAGTGCTGCAGCGAGTCACCGAGAAACGTTCGAGTGGTGGTTCGGCCCCCGACCAGCCCGGCGGCCCAGGCGAATGACAGTGCCAGTGCGCCGACGATGGCTGCGATGACCAGCACGGGCATCCAGCGTTTATTGAATGTGGGACGTTGCAAAGCGCTCACCCTGACCTTGACCGATGATTGGCACGCACTATAAGTTTGCTACCCCACCCTAAGGAAGTACGCACCTTTTGGTTAGTACAATGACTGACTCTCGCTTGGACACCGTCAACCCCCAAGACTCATCCGCGCTTGACGAGCACACGCTGACCGCCAAGCTCAGGCGCGGCGACCTATTCACGGGCAAATGCAAGGCCAGGGAAGTGCTGTCTCACGTCACGAGTCTGTGGGGAATGCTATGCCTGATTGCGCTAATTGACGGCACGCTGCGTTACAGTGAGCTGCGTCGCAAAGTGAACGGCGTCAGCGAAAAGATGTTGTCGCAGACCCTTCAGCGGCTGGAAGGCGATGGTTTCGTGCGCCGGACCTCATATCCCATTGTCCCTCCGTGGGTCGAATATGATCTGACCCCTTTTGGTCAGGAAGCCGCCGCGCATGTTGCGGCACTTGGCGACTGGTTGGAGATGAATCTCCATAAAGTCCCTAAAGCCTAGCGGGGTCATGACGACTCATAGCTTCCATTGCCGGATTTGTACAACGGCCACTGTGTAAAAACTAGTTTTTGATAGCTTCGGCCCCTCGGATTCGCGAGCGGAGTGTTAGCGCAAAGAAGAGAAGTACTGGGTAGGTGACTTACCTACGGCTTTCTTGAACATCGTAATGAAGGCATTAACGGAGTCATATCCAAGAATGCCCGCCACACGTTGCACGGATACCCCCTCTGCCAAATGGCTGAGTGCGATCATCAAATGCAGCTGCTGGCGCCACCGCCCGAAGCTGAGCCCGGTCTTGCTTTCAACTAGCCTAGCCAGCGTTCGTTCACTAGTCGCAAGCCGAGTGGCCCATTCGCGCAGGGTGGTGCGGTCGCCGGGAGTAGCAAAGAGCGTATCCGCGATGTGTTTGATCTTCGGATGGTCTGATATTGGCAAGTGCAGCTCTTTCACCGACGCATCGGAAAGCTGCTCGAGTAGCACTGCAACCAACCGCGCGGCCTTGCCCTCTGAAAGACAAGAGCGGTCCTGCTCAACAAGGTGCAGGATCAACTCCCGGACAAGCGGCGTAATAGCAAGTGTACAGCACCCATCAGGCATGACAGCTGCGCTGGGCTCGACGAACAGAAAGCAGGTACTGGCATTCGCGGTTACACGACAACAGTGTGGCGTGCCGCCGGGGATCCATACCGCGTGCTGGGGTGGCACCAGCCAGATTGCGTTCTGCACCTCACAGCTCACCGCCCCCCGCAAAGACAAGATCAGTTGGCCTTTACGATGATCATGTGTGCCGGTGCCGGAATGATTAGGTTCCGGCACAACCTTGAGTGCAATCGCCGCCTGGAAAAAAAGGTCTGAATCGAAATCTTCTGGTGAGGAAACGACATTTTTTGAGAATGGCATGATTTAGGTATCATATGGCTTGATATCTATATTCTATAACTCTCAAGCTCTCTACAGTTGCCTTTTTTTTAGAGGACAGCTAGAGAATATGTCAGATACAAAAAACAAGTGGCAGGCCACCATGCTCGTCGCGGGCATCCTGCTTATTGCCATTAATCTGCGCGCTCCCTTCACGGGCATCGCGCCCATTCTGCCGCTAATCCAGAAGGATTTTGGCTTGAGTGCATCAGCACTGGGCCTGCTCACTTCACTGCCACTCCTTGCTTTTGCGGGGTTCTCCCCGCTCAGCGCTGCGGTCGCACGAAGGTCCGGTACTGAGCGCACCCTTTTCGGTGCTCTGTTGGTGATTTCAGTGGGCATCCTACTCCGCTCCGCAGGTAGCGCGTGGGCGTTATACGCTGGTTCGATACTGATAGGCACCGGAATCGCCCTTGGCAATGTGTTGCTTCCCAGCCTGATTAAACGCGACTTCTCATCGAAAATGGCGTCTATGATCGGCGCTTACTCCATCACGATGGGCGCAGCAGGTGCTGTTACGTCAGCCGCTATCGTTCCTCTGACCCAATCATGGGGATGGTCGATAGCCCTGAGTTTGGTGGTGGCAGCCCCGCTGTTGGCGATGTTGGTGTGGCTACCGCAGTTGAAAGTTAAAGAACACCTGAGCCTGCCCAGCCCGAACCAAGCGGCATCTGTGGCGGTATGGCGTTCGCCGCTTGCCTGGCAAGTCACCCTGTTCATGGGGCTCAACGCGTTGCCTTTTTATGTCACAGTGAGCTGGCTTCCTACTATTCTGATGAACCATGGGATATCCCCCGAACAAGCAGGAACAATACACGGCACGCTTCAACTGACTACAGCGATTCCCGGCTTGATCCTGGCGGCCACGCTTCGCCGTCTCACAGACCAAAGACTGGCGGCCGCTACCGTCAGTCTGCTAACAGCCTTATCACTTATCGGACTTATTTATGCGCCAGGCCACGCTATGTGGTGGGCCGCATTCCTAGGCTTTGGTTCTGGCGCCAGCATGATGCTCGGCCTGACGTTCATCGGTTTGCGCACAAAGAACTCCGTTGACGCGGCTGCACTTTCAGGAATGGCGCAATGTGTAGGCTATTTGATGGCAGCAGCAGGCCCGATATTGCTGGGGCAACTGCACGACTCAACCGGTGGTTGGACGGCACCGCTGCTGACCACCGCCGCCATCTCTATCGCAGGTGCATTCACCGGCATTTTGGCAGGACGCAACGTCCAACTCGAACCCTCTTCTCGCTGCGCAGAATTTACTGGTTCTGAGTAAGGGGAGGCAGTGCTTGCCAGATCGGCTTGCGGCTGAGTTAACGTCCCGAAGCCCGCTGCCATCCGATCGACAGCATTGGTAGCTTAAGGCACGGTAATACATGCGCACATCCCAGGCTCTAGGATCAGGGCCTACATTAGTCACTGCTTGGGAGAATATGGCATGCGTCTGCTGGTGAGTTTCGCCACCCAGCCTGCGACTCAAGACCAACCTTGATCAATCAATCGAAGGCCCGAGCGTCGAAGAACTGAATGGTAGTGTTTAAGGCTTCTAGATTGGTTTTATGAGTGATCGTACTATCTTGCTCGCAGATGAAGCTGTGACCAACATCGGGATACACAGTAAGTTGGTGCGGAACGTTAGCTGCAGCTAACGCATGCGCTAATTGAATACTTTGTAAGTAAGGGACTTTTTCATCTTTTCTCCCTACCAAAATCAAGGTGGGCGCTGTTTCGTTGCTAACTTCTAACGCCGGACTGGCCCCTTTAGGAACATCCGAGGAGTCGGGTAAGTAACGCAGTAATTGCGACTCTGGAGCGAGCTCGTGCTGCGGAAGAGACAACCCGAGGAGTTGGGCTTGATAAGGTAGGGTTTGGAAGCAGAACACGCCGTACCATACCGCTACGGCTTGAATTGTGACAGCACGGCCTCCAGGTTCGGCCGCGGGAGAGTTACCATCGGTCCACGGGTTGCCCAAACTTGCAGCGATCTGCGCGCCAGCGGATACTCCCCAGACGTAGGTATTGGTAGTGTCAATTTGAAGATCTTCAGCGATTCCTGCCAGATAATTCAGGGCGGCTTTGGCATCCTCGAGCTGTCCAGGCCACCTCACTTCCGCGCTCAGTCGGTAGTTGATCGACGCCACGGCATATCCGCGGGCGGCTATCTCTGCCAGCAGCCGCGGGAAATCGCTGAACACTCCTGACCGATGACTGTCGCCTCGTCGCCATCCGCCGCCATGTATATAAATCAGCAACGGGGAAGGAGAGGACCGACGCGGGCTGGGCGGTAGGTAAAGGTCCAGTGTCACAGGACGATATCCCTCGATCCGTGCGTAGGGCATTGCTCCATTAAGGGTTACGCCATTGTCAAACTCAACAATCCAGGGCGGCATTGCGTCTTTGTACACCATCGAAGCGCTGGTCTTTGCGTCTATCCAACTGTCCATTCTATTGGGATGCTCTATTGCTGATTCGCGAACGATCTGAAGAACCGAACTTGCCAAAAAATTGATTGATGGCACTAACGATTACCCTGTAACTGTTTGTTTTCACAGATCGGGACCAGTGAAGCCCATCAGATTATATGAGGCCTCGTCTCCAGTATCGACCTCAACGGGGTGCGCTGACGTCGGTTTGCCCGCTGGCAAGTAATGCACCCCGGATGAAGCCCTCGGCCAATCGTCGTTCGACGAAGTCTCTAACATAGGCTGCTCCAGCATCACGGCCTCGTGGCACTGCGACTGCTTGGCGGATAGCGGTGAAGGCTCCCTGCATCACCCGATAATTCTGATTCTTGGCTGCGATTTGTTCCAGCGGTTGTCTGACCCCGGCGGCAGCATCCAGGTCTTGGTCAATGAATAGGTCTACTGCACCTGCAGACGTTTCAGCTCGGTGTAGCTCTGCATGCTGCAACGTACGTGACAGGTACAGGTCGTAAGCAGCGCCGTTGCCTACCGCAAGCCGAAGTCCAGGTTGATCCAGGTCCTCGGTTTTGGAATAGGGCGACTCGGCCTTTACCAGATAGGTCCCTTCGATAAGTACGTAGGGTTCACTGAAGCTGATCTGGGCGGCGCGGACAGGCTCGATAGCCAGGAAGGCCAACGTCCACGCGTTGTCTTCAAGTGCAGCGAATACCTTCCCGGCCGCGTCGTATGTGCGCAATTCGAGACCTACGCCCAGCTCTTCGGCCAGCGATTTAGCAAGTGCAACAGAAACACCATGCGGTTCTCCGTCAGCGCCTGGCTGAGCCAGCACTGGGTTACCGAAGTTGATCGCCGCACGCAGAATGCCGTTGGGCGCCAGGTCCTTGAGAACCTGCTGGGCAATAGGGCTCATACCTTCTCCTGGGTTAGAAAATTGGGAATGTGTAGGACACGATCAGGCGGTTTTCATCCGCGCCACGTGCAAAGCTCGATCGATAGCTCGCGTTACGCCACCGGACCGATACGTTCTTCAGGGCACCGGATTGCACCACATACTGCAGTTCAGTGTTGCGCTCCCATTCATGGCCCTCACCGGTGATGGTCGCTGCGTCGGCCTGGTCGCCTCGCAGGTAGCGGGTCATGAAGGTCAAGCCAGGAATGCCGAGAGCCGCGAAGTTGTAGTCGTAGCGCAATTGCCAAGACCGTTCACCGGGCTCGGCGAAGTCGTTGAGCTGGACGAAGTTGACCAGGTAAGGATCAGTTCCATCGAGATAGGGCATGGAGGTAGAACCGTTCATCTTTTGCAGTCCCAGACCAAGCGCATGTCCGCCCAAGCTGTAGGTGAACATGCCGGAAATTGCTCTGCTATCGATACGTCCGCCCAAAGCTCGACCGTCATCGTCGCTATCCATGTAGCGAAGATCAGCTTTGATCTTCCCGGGGCCCACTGGAATCGAATAGTTCGCCCCCACGAAGTGTTGGTGGTAGACCTGTTCCAGCTCTGCATATTGATAGGTCAGTAGCAGGTCTTTTGTGAGCTGGTAATCCAAGCCGCCCAGCCAGAAGGCGTCACCTTCGGTATTGCCTGTGAAACGACGGTTTTTGTTGTTTAGTGTGATCGGTACGCGGTCTGTCGAGTCGCGATCGGTTTGGCGCTCGAAGCGGGCACCGATGAAGGACAGCGAATCGAATTCTTTGCTGGTGAGCAGGCCGCCCTCAAAGGTCTGGGGAAGGAGGCGGCCAGTGTTGGCCTGAACAGTGGGCAGCTTGGGGATCAGAGTGCCGTATTTAAGCTCTGTCTCGGATAGGCGCATCTTGCCAGTCAGGCCCAGGCGGCTGAACTCGTCAGCAGCGCGACCATCATCATGAGTCGGTAACAGGCCAGTACCGGTTCGATCGGGACTTGAGTCCAGCTTCAGGCCGAGCATGCCCAGAGCATCGACCCCAAAACCGACTGGCCCTGGTGTGTATCCGGACTTCGCATCGAGAATGAAACCATGGGCCCATTCTTCGCGCTTTGACTGGCCAGCACCGTCACGGAAATCGCGGTTGATGTAGAAGTTCGTCGTTTGCAAGGTGACCTTGCTGTCGTCGATAAAACCATCCCCATAGGCCATAGCTGCGGCCAGGCAAGGAGTAACGGCGAGAAGCTTGCAACCAATCTTGTTTTTGTTATGCATGTGCTGCTCCATCGATTGGAACGTGGGGTATAGGCGTGCCTCCCGGCACGCCAGGATCAGGAAAAAAAGAGGTTCAAGCGGTGCGGAAAATCATGCAGACCGGGCTGCCGGTCTGGATCTGATGCTCCAGCAAAGCCAGTTCGCCTTTCGGGCTAATGGAGAATGTCTTGATGTTGTCGCTGTCTTCGTTAGCGACGAACAAGAAGCGACCGTTAGGGGACGCGGTCATGAACCGAGGCTTCTTGCCGTGGCTAGGTACGTTGCCGATCGGGTTGATCTTCCCGGTAGGCTGATCCACCGAATAAATGGTCACGCTGTCATGCCCGCGATTTGAAGAGAACAAATGTACTCCATCCGGTGCAATGACCAGCGCTGCTGCACGGCTGTCCCCTACAAAGTCCTGAGGGAGGGCTGGAACCATCTGGAATGGAACCAGGGAGCCGTCATTCTGGTTGTAGCGGTAGCTGGTGATCGTGCTGTCCAGTTCGTTCACGACGTAAGCAAATGACCCGGTCGGAGAGAACACCACATGTCGAGGTCCGGCCCCCTCGCGTGCCTTGATTTCATGCGCTAGTTCAGGCTTCAGTGCGGTCCCGTTCTGCTTCAAATCGAACACAAAGACTTTATCCAGTCCTTTGTCCGGGACCACCAGGAAGCGGCCCGATGGATCGCGTGGGATCATGTGCGGGTGGGAGCTCGCCTGCTCGATCTTGTGCGGGCCAGGGTTGCCCGGAAGGTCGTATTTGCTGATGACGGGTTGCAGGTGGCCGGTCTTATCGAACGGCAGAATGACAATGCTGCCGGTGGCATAGTTGGCCACAGCGAGGAATTTGTTGCTCTTGTCCACGGTAAGATGGACGGGGTTGTTCCCTTCGCAACTAACCGAGCTCACCTTCGTGAGCGTTCCGCTGGCTGGCTCAATTTGGAATGAGCTGACAATGGACTGGTCGCCATGCACGCAGAACAGCAGGTTCTGGGTTTGGTCGAGGCACAGGAAGGATGGGTTCGTCAGATCGCCGACGGTTTGAACCAGTTCGGAGCGACCTGTCTGCGGGTCATGTCGATAAACCGTGATGCCTGCACCGCGGGCGTTACGCTCGCGAGTGGTTCTGGAGCCCACATAGACAATTTGGGTTTTGTTCGAGTTGGCAGGCTGCATAGCGTTCTTCTCAGGTCCTGATTTGGCATCTGCCGCTCCCGCGCCGAGGCCCAAAATGGTTGCCGCAGCGACGATGGAAGTAGAAGAGAGCAGCGTGCGTCGAGAAATGGCGGGTGAGAACGGTGATGGGCACATAGCAAAATCTCATCGTTGTTTTTGTTGTGATGAGTACCGCCGACCTTCGAAGGTCGGCGGTAGCTGAGCAATCAGTACTTCGACGGTACGAGCACCCAGCCTTCCATCAGGCGACGGGCGCTTCGGCTCATGACGGCCTTGTCCACAATCCAGTTGCCATCGACTTGGGTGGTCTGCGCGCCTACGGCAACGGTGCCGGCGGTGTGGCCCATGTTGACTTGGCGTTCACCGATATCGCCGACGATACGGTTGACCAGCGTGCCTTCCAGAGCGGCCGCCACGGCAACGGCTACAGCGCCAGTGCCGGTGATTGCGTGGTGCAGTTTGCCCATGGAAAGGATGCGGGCGATCACATCGATCTCGCCGGCTTCGACTGTCTTGCCACCGGCAGCGCCGTAGGTTTGCGGCGGAGCTACCAGGCAGAGCTTCGGCGTGTGAGGGCGAAGGCGCGTTGCTTCTTCAGCGGTAGCCGCCAGACCCATGGCCACGGTGCAGTGTGCGCGGATGGTTTCCAGCGATTGCAGCAGTTCGGCGTTGCCGTTGACCTGGTCTTGGGTCTCGGTCCCGGTCAGGCCAACGCGCTGGGCGTCGACGAAGATCGTCGGGTTGCCTGCGTTGAGCAATGTTGCCGGCAAGCCTGGGAAGCCAGGGATATCCAGTTCATCCACGACATTGCCGGTTGGCAGAATGCTGCCGCCCGAACCGCCAGGCTGAAGGAATTCCACGACGATTTCGGCAGCAGGGAAGGCGACGCCATCCAGCACGAAATCACCTTCTTCAACGACCTCGCCATCCTTCATCGGGACATGGGCGATGATGCGTTTCTGAATATTGGCCTGCCAGATGCGGATGGTGGCGATGCCGTCACGAGGCGCATCGACGAGCCCTTGGCGAATGGCGAAAGGACCGACGGCTGCGCTCAGGTTGCCGCAGTTACCGGACCAGTCGACAACCGGGTTTTCGATTGCCGGGGCGCCGAACAGGTAGTCAACATCGCAATCGGTACGACCCGATTTACCGATGATGACGACCTTGCTGGAGCTGGAGGTGGCAGCACCCATGCCGTCGATCTGCTTGCCATAAGGATCCGGACTGCCAATGACGCGAAGCATCAGTGCATCGCGCTCTGGGCCTGCAGCCGGAACATCTTGCTCAAGGAAAAAGACGCCCTTACTGGTGCCGCCGCGCATGAATACGGCAGGGATTCGAACTTGAGTCATTACACTGCTCCTTCCAATTGCTTCGCTTTAGCAGCCTTGTCCATGCTCTCCACCAGCAGCTGCGGCAGCAGGCCGCCGCGGCGGAAGTAGCGCACGTCTTCATGTGTATCCAGGCGGCTGGTGACGGTTACGTTTTCAGTGGAGCCATCTGCACGCTCAATGACGAGTAGCAGCTTGTCGCCAGGCGCGAAGGTGTCGTTGATGCCTTCCACCGAGAACTTCTCGTGACCGGTCAGGCCCAGCGTCTTGCGAGTTACACCTTCTGGGAACTGCAGCGGGAGGATGCCCAGGCCAGCCAGGTTGGTGCGGTGGATGCGCTCGAAGCTCTCGGCCACGACAACGCGCACGCCCAGCAGGCGAGGGCCTTTGGCTGCCCAGTCACGCGACGAACCACTGCCGTACTCCTTGCCTGCCACTACTATCAGAGGCTGCTTGCGATCGGCATAAGCTTGGGCGGCTTCGAACACGGTGCTCACGCGGTTTTCCGGCAGCAGCAGCGTCCAAGGGCCTTCGCGGCCGTCAGTCATCAGCTCGTTCTTCAGGCGAGGGCTTGCGAAGGTGGCGCGCTGTGCGGCTTCGTGGTTGCCGCGACGAGTGCCATAGGAGTTGAAGTCATCAACACCAATGCCGTGGCCTTTCAAATACGAACCTGCGTCGCTGTCCGGCAGGATGGCGCCCGACGGCGAGATGTGGTCGGTCGTAATGTTGTCCGCCAGCATCACCAGAACGCGCATGTCTTTCAGGTCGCGTTGAGGGTCGGTAGCAGTCAGCTCATCGCTCCAGTACGGCGGCTTGCGGATGTAGGTGCTGCTCTGGTCCCAGGCGTACTGATCGGTAACGCCGGCGCGCAGGTCAGAGGCGATGACGCCCGCTTCGCGAGGTACCGAGCTGTAAGCCTTGTCGAACAGGTCGGCCGACAGTGCTTTCTTCTCGATCTCGTCCAGCTCTTGATCCGAAGGCCACAGCTCGCTGAGGTAAACCGGCTTGCCTTCGGCGTCGGTGCCGAGCGCATCCACTTGCGGGTCGATGCGGTAGGTGCCAGCAATCGCGTACGCCACGATCAGGGGAGGGGACATGATGAACACTTCACGAGCCAGCGGGTGTACGCGACCTTCGAAGTTGCGGTTACCGGAGGTCGCTGCAACGGTTTCCAGCTTGCGAGTGCGAATTTCGTCCTCGATCTCTTTGCTGAGCAGAGGGCCGGACATGCCGTTGCAGGTCGTGCAGCCGTAACCAACAACGTTGAAGCCCATGTTGTCGAGGTCCACGTTCAGACCTGCACGGTCCAGGTAGTCGGCGACCACCTTGGAGCCGGGTGCGAAGGAAGTCTTGACCCATGGAGCACGACGCAGACCGCGCTTGAGTGCATTGCGGGCGACCAGGGCCGCAGCGATCACGCCACGGGGGTTGGAGGTATTGGTGCAGCTGGTGATGGCGGCAATCACGACCGAGCCGTTATCCAGGTCGGTAGGGACGTCTTTTGCTGCTTCGCCTTTACCCAGCAGGATGCGCTGGTGAGGTTGTTTCGGGCCGGCAATCGCACGACCAACGGTGCTCAGGTCGAGGGTGACGACACGGTCGTATTCGACCGATTCCAGGCTGTCATGCCACAGACCTTGATGTTTGGCATAAGCCTCGGTCAGCTCGGCAATCTCACCGCCGCGACCGCTGAGTCGCAGGTAGTGCAGGGTGCGATCGTCGATCGCGAACATTGCTGCGGTAGCGCCGAACTCAGGAGCCATGTTGGACAGGGTGCCACGGTCCGCCAAGGACAGGGCGGCAACGCCTGGGCCATGGAATTCCAACACGCTGCCGATTACGCCGGCTTTGCGCAGGCTTTCGGTCAAGGCAAGCGCGATGTCGGTAGCAACGTAGCCCGATGGCGGGACGCCTTCCAGTCGGACGCCGACGATTTCTGGAACCCGCATCATCAGGGCTTTGCCCAGCATTGCGGCTTCTGCCTCGATGCCACCAACACCCCAGCCCAGCACGCCGATGCCGTTGATCATGGTGGTGTGGCTGTCAGTGCCGACTAGCGTATCTGGGAATGCCCACAGATCACCTTCAACTTCACGAGTGCCGATGACGGTGGTCAGGCGCTCCAGGTTGATCTGGTGAAGGATGCCGTTACCTGAAGGCACGATCGACAGGTTGTTGAAGGCCTTGTTGCACCAGTCGAGGAATGCAAAGCGTTCGGCATTGCGCTCGCGCTCGATGGCTTCGTTATCGGCCAATGCGCTGGCATCACCCCAACGCTCTACGTTCAGCGAGTGGTCCACGACGAGGTGAGTAGGGGTGACCGGGTTTACCTGGCGTGGATCGCCGCCTGCTTTTGCTACTGCGTCACGCAGACCGGCCAGGTCGACCAGGGCAGGGGTGCCGAGCAGGTCCTGAAGAACCACGCGAGCGGGGCGGAAGGGGATGTCGCTGTTTTTAGATCGAGTGCAAATTACCTTCAGCGCTTCGTTCGGCTCTGCTTCGGTGCGCAGGACGTTTTCAGCGAGGATCCGGAGGCTCATTGGCAGGCGGGCAAAGTCGCCGCCTATCGCTTTTACAGCTTCCGATACGTTGCAGACGCGGTAGTCGCGACCGTTTACGGCCAGGGTTTGGCCAATGTGCTTGCTCATGCCGGGGACCTCACAGGCGTGTTTTTTGTGAGGCGATATTGCACTTTGTCTAAACTTGAGTCAATTTATCTCCAGCAGAAAAACTTCGGTCGAGCGCCGAATGGTCACCTTGAAGCCTGAAGACCGGCCATTTATCTGCCTGCCAACCTTTCCCGCACAAAGACAAAAACGAGGAAATTCAAGATGAAATGCAATCAGACCTACCGTAAATCCGTCCGGCACCAGTCCGCTCAGTCCCTTTCGTTCCGCTAAAGCTTGGCTTCGCGGCACTAAAACAATAAGGAGAGAGCCATGCTGCTGACCGTGCTCGGTTTTTCGATGGTCACCTGTTTCATGTACCTGATCATGACCAAGCGGCTTACCGCCCTGGTTGCCTTGATCGTGGTACCGATCGTGTTTGCCCTGATTGGTGGCTTCTACGCCGGCCTGGGCGGAATGATGCTCGACGGCATCAAAACGTTGGCGCCGACTGGTGTCATGCTGACCTTCTCGATTCTTTACTTCGGCATCATGATCGACGCGGGACTGTTCGATTCATTGGTGCGCTGCATCCTGAAGATCGTGAAGGGTGACCCGCTGAAGGTCTTGGTCGGAACCACGATCTTGACCATGCTTGTATCCCTGGATGGCGACAGTTCCACTACTTACATGATCGTGGTCGCCGCATTCCTGCCGCTTTATCAGCGCCTGGGAATGAGCGTTCTGGGCCTGACCTGCGTGGTCAACATCGCCAACGGCATCATGAACATCTCCCCGTGGGGCGGCCCTACTGCCCGCGCTGCGGCTGCGCTGCATGTCGACGCTATGGACATCTTCCTGCCTATGGTGCCGTCGATGCTGCTGGGCTGCGCCTGCTTGCTCTTCATCGCAATTCTGCTGGGTCGACGTGAGCGTGCTCGCCTGGGCGTGATTGCCGTGGATGATTTCCACAACGGCTCTATCGCGTTGGGTAATGGTTCGCATGAGGAGTGCGATCGCAATCGCCGTCCGCACATGTTCTGGCCCAACCTGTTACTCACTGCAACGATGATTGGCGTGTTGATGGCAGGTATCGTACCGATTCAAGTGCTGTTCATGGTCTGCTTCGCCATCGCGGTGATGATCAACTACCCACATCTGGAGCAGCAGAAAGAGCGTATCTCCGCTCACGCGGGCAACGTTCTCGCGGTGACTTCGGTCATTTTCGCCGCAGGCATCTTCACCGGCATCCTTTCGGGTACCGGCATGGTCGATGCGATGGCGAAGGGGCTGTTGGCAGTCATTCCTGATGCGTTTGGCCCATACCTGGCGGTGTTCACTGCCTTGGTCAGCATTCCGTTCACCTTCTTCATGTCGAACGATGCCTTCTACTTCGGCATCTTGCCAGTGATCGCCCAGACCGCCGCTACCTACGGAATCTCGCATCTGGAGATCGCCCGGGCATCGGTGGTTGGTCAGCCTGTTCACTTGCTCAGCCCATTGGTGCCTTCGCTATATCTGCTGGTGGCGTTGGCAAAAGTCGACCTGGGTGACCACCAGCGCTTTGCGTTGAAATGGGCGCTCCTGGTGAGCATGGCCATGTTGGTAGGTGGCGTGATGTTCGGAGCATTCCCGGTCTATCACTCAGCTTCGTAAGTTGATGGCTGGCCGTCGGCTCTGCTGGCGGTTGGCTGTTGGCTGGGTATCTGTTCTTCGGCAAGCCTGAAGACATGCGGTGGCTGTGCAGCCAAGAGAGCAAAACTATCCTGGATTCGCGTTCCGGTGGCGGCAAAAAGGGGGTGCTGCAGCTTCTGCGCAAGGCTGCAACGTCTACACCCAGTATCCCCTCCTGACCTGGCTGCCGAGCTACCTTCAGCAAGAGCGGCATCTATTGCTGGAGAAATCGGTCTAGTGACTGCCATCCTGTATGCTGCTGCAATCGTGCTATACATGGGGCTGGGCAACCTCATCGGCTGGTATCTGACTCGCGGTGGCGGGTTTAACTCAGGCAAGCGCCGTAACGTGATTGCGATCTCGATGCTGATTGATAACTGCATTTTTTCTTGTGCCGTTTGCTGAATCTACTGCATCGCTTGTTTTGATTACGTCGCTCACTTTGGCTGGCATCGCGTCGACTACTTCGCTGAACTTCTCTTTGCTCAAGGACCTGCTGCCAAGTACCGGTGACGTTGTCGGGCAGTTGCGTTCATTGTCGTTGGCGGAAACCTTTTCGGTGTGGCCGCTCCGAGCGCCACTGGGACGCTGTTCAAGCCACGAGTTCGTACAACTGGTCCTCATGATCGCAGGCATCCTCCTGGTGGCTGGTGCGTTTATTGCACTGCTATGACCCGTAAGCCAATGGTCTCGACATCTGTTAACGCCGAACTCCATTTGGAAATGAACCCGCAAAAGGCATAATGTGGGAGCTGTGGGGTTCGTCTGATGGGAGGAGCCCCACAATCCAACGCCCCAACTCGGAAAAGATATGAATTTGACGCCTCTTCAAGCCCGCGTGGCTCGCGATATCGTTGCCTATGTTCGCCAAGAGCAACTGGCTGCGGGGCATCATGTCTCGGAGCTAGGACTGGCTAAGGCTTTGAAGACGTCACGAACTCCTATCAAGATTGCTCTCAACTACCTTGCCGAGCGAGGATTGCTGAGTCAGGACCGCAATCGCGGTTTTTTCCTGGCCAAGCCCTATGATGATCTGGCTGAAATTGCCCAAGATTTGTCGGTCTCCATCGACGACCCGGTCTATCAGCAGATCGCGGTGATGCGACTGAACGGCCAGATTCCTGAGCAGTTTGCTGAAACGGACCTGATGCGTTTATTCAACATTTCACGCTATATGCTGCGAGGGGTTTTGAGCCGCATTCAACAAGAAGGCTGGATTGAGCAGCGTGCCGGCCAAGGCTGGCAATTCCTGCCGATGATCGACTCGGTCGAAGCCTACGAAGAAAGCTATTCCTTCCGAGCGATCATCGAGCCGGCGGGACTGCTTGCCCCAACGTTTATGATCGATACCGAAGCTTTGGCTCGCTGTAAAAAGCAGCAGCAATTCATTGCTGATGGCGGCTACCTGACCATGACTCCGCAGGAACTGTTCGAATCAAATGCTCAGTTTCACGAGACGCTTGCCAGCTTTTCCGGCAACAGATTTCACGTCCAGACGGTTCGTCGTCTCGACCAGCTTCGCCGTCTTGTGGAATACCGTCAGGCTAGCAAGCGCGCTCCTCGGCGAGAGCAGGCGGTTGAGCATCTCGCTATCCTTGCTTGTCTTGAAAAAGGTGATCGGCTTGCAGCAGCTGATCACATGCGTAAGCACCTGGAACAAGCTCGCCGGCATAAAGTTGCAGCTGAGTTATTCGAGGCAGGTGAGCTGCCAATCAAAGTTGCTTTTGAGTCGGATTGAGCTGGCAGTCTGGACCGCTTGTTCTATTCAGTTGTCTTTCCGGTTTAAATTGCGCAGTGCTGGTTTTCATGTTCCAGCGTACGTTCATCCGGTCCATGTTGGTGATGTCTGGTAGAGGTGGTTATAGCGGAGTCGTTTGTTGGCGCCCGCTCAGCGATAATTTCTGGATGTTGCATCAGATAGGCCTCGAACGCACGAGCGATCTTGTAGCTATTGTAAGGGGCCCCTATCCATAAGCCAGCTAAAACAAACAATTGGAGGCCCGTATGCTAGCGATAGATTTACTAGGCCCTTGCTCATCAGCAGGTCCGAGTTGCTGGAGTAGTCAGTTCCGTTGTTTCTGTGCGAATGGATCAGGTTCGCGGTCTAGCGGCATTCGTTTTGGGTAACCATCAATTGGCGGCTAACTGGCTCATCGAACCGGCCCTTGGCTTGGGGGGGCGCCCCCTGCAGTCTTCTTATGGATAACGAAGGGTATCGCCAAGTCTGCGAGTGCCTTGTGAGAATGGATTATGGTGTTTATTGATGCGCTGAGGACGTGAATGTGAGTTCCGGCGTTTGGATAGTAGGGTCCCGCTGCGGTGGCGGAGTGCTATGTAGGTTTGAACGGATGGATGAGGTGCACGAGAAGTGGAAAAAACATGCGATACAGACTCGATTGTTTTGATCGTGGAGCAACATGATTTTCGTCATCCAGTTTTGACTCGTGCGGCCTGACGGCCTTCGCTGAGCGGATTGGGTCGTCCCCATTCGCAGCAGATCTGTGACAGACAGAATCTGATGAGTAACAGTTTAGGGTGGCTGAAGAATTTCCGCTTCCTTTGTCCGGTCTGACCAGAAATATGCACAACGAAGCACATCATAGATGCGCAGGTTCATAGTATTTACTAATAAAAATCTTATCTTCATTAATCATTACTATTAATGGCAGCAATGGTAGTAGCTCACTACCTCTCGTCGCAGGATCGACCATTCTCAATCGAAAGGTCGTTTTATGAACTGGTCAGACCGCTGCGCTTACCGATTTGTATTTCACTTCTGGGTGCAAATAAAGTCAATTCAGCTGCAAATTCAAGCTCACAACGCTATTTACTCGAGGAGTGTGACCTGACCGGTCTAACCTGTTACGCCTGCTCGTGTGGTTGAGGAGCGTGCGAAGCTAGGCCGGGCTGTCGTCCTATCAGTCTGGGTATAGGAAGTTAACCGTCGGTTGAATGTGATGCGCGGGACGATTGAGCGTGTCGAAAAGGCACGTGAATTCTGCAAGCAGAGTAGCCTGCGGTCAGTACAACATCATGGATGTGTCAAGATTTATGCACTCTAGAGAAAACAATCCATGGTAAGTTAAAGTCAACGATGATTTAGAATCAGCGTCAAACTAAAAGACATCGTTAACGAAATGCTTTAGGATGTCCGACTATTTTCATTAAATTTGAGGATCTCATATGTCCCGCCTGGCAGAATTCCGTCAGCTTGAGCAAAAATTGGCCGCCCAGCTGGCCGAGCTGGAAGAAATGAAAAGCTCTTCTGAGCTGCAGAAAGAAATCGAATTTGAGACCAAGCTGCGCGATTTGCTGAGCAAATACGGTTACAGCCTTCGCGACATTATCAACATTCTGGATCCGCAGGCGAACCGTCGTTCAGTCGCTCCTTCAGCTGCAGAAAAGTCCCCGCGCCGCGCCCGTGAGGTGAAGCAGTACAAGAACCCGCACAATGGCGAGATCATCGAAACCAAGGGCGGCAATCACAAGCTGCTTAAGGAATGGAAAGCCGAGTACGGATCCGAGGAAGTGGAAAGCTGGCTGGCTCGCTAGAATCATCTTCCGAACGCAGACAAACCGCCTTCAAGGGCGGTTTTTTTATACATCCCAACCGCTGGCATTGAATCAAATTTCTACGTTTTCAATGGCTACACCCGATTGGACCGGGACGTCATGAGATGTAAGTGAGCTGAGATGGCCATCTGTCTCGATCATGCCTATCCAGAAACTCCAGCCAGCAGCGGTCAACGCAATCCTACCTCTGTTGGCAATCAGAGCGCGCCAGAAATCACCCCTCAAGCTTCCGCACGAGTCCGCCGAATTGCTGGGCGGGCTCCACATAGCGCAGCGCCGACTTCATGTCACTCCAGCCTACGTATTCCATCAAGGTCTTGATGTCCCAGCCTGAACTCGCCGCCCATGTGGCAAAGCCCCGCCGGATGGAGTGAGCGGTAAACGTTTGAGAGGGTAGGCCGCAGCGCTCTAGGGTGCCCCGAAGAAGGGGGATGAGACTGTGGGCAGCGAGAGGTCGATCGCTGATGTTGCCCCAACGATCAATGCCCCGGAATACGCCGCCGCGGGTGAGGCCAGAAGCTTCCAGCCAATTGAGGTATGCCTCCACAGGACATAGCTTGGTCAATGAAGGGGTTTTGTACTCCCTCCCGATATTTTGTCGATCCCCCTTGCTAGTTCCCAAGTAAAACCTTATCCCAACGTAGCGCTCGGCATGTGTGTTCTCGATGGTGAGCCTGGCGAGTTCGTCTCCGCGAAACCCTCTCCAAAAGCCGATCGTCAGCAGGGCGATATCGCGAGTCGCTTTGAGTAGGCTAGACATGTTGCCGGCAGCTCTTGCCTGAACAACCTCCTCCTGGAGATGCGCCACTGCCTTTTCGAGATGCAGCAATGCTAGGGGTGCCGCTTGCTTTTGCTGCACAGGGTGTAATGCCCGAATACCTTTTAACAATTGCCTGACCTTGGGTGCTTTAGTGGGGTCAGGGAATCCGTTGCTTTGATGCCAGTTGGCTAGGGCAGCCAAGCGCTGCTTGAGGGTACTGAGCGCCAGTTGGTCAGCGTACTCAGCGATATACCGTACCACTGACTCACTGGTAGTGGGCAGATAGCCGCCCCAGGTCACCTCGTAGTGGGCGAGGGCAGCCGCATAGCTCTTCGAGGTGTTCTCTCGAACGCTCGCCTCTAGGTACCTCTCTGCCTTGCTGACCACTTCAACCACGCAATTTTCCCCGCTTCGAGCCATCGGTTGCTCGCTTTTACCATTTGTACGGCATTTCTAACCATTTTACTGCCGCTCAACGGCATGACAAGCCATAAACCTCGATTATGTCTTGCCAAAAATTAAGGAATAATTGCTATATAAAAGTGTTAAAGTGGCACGTAATTACATGAAACGTAAAACAGTACGAAATCGTAGGGGCAGACGTGGCTAGAGGCGGCATTAACCTGGTACTGGTGCGCAAGGCTCGCGAGGCGCTGCTGTCGAGAGGGCAGAACCCTAGCATCGACGCGATACGCATCGAACTTGGAAATACCGGATCAAAGACAACGATTCAGCGGTTTTTGAAGGAGATTGAATCACACGACCCTCGACCCTCGGCTTCGCCTTCGCGCCTAAGTGATGAACTTACGGAGCTGGTGGGTAAGATGCTTGAACGCCTGCTTGAGGAGGGAAACGAAGCCTTGGCGCATGAGCGGGCCGCATTTGAGCTTGAACGCAAAGCGATGGCAGCTGAGAGCGGTACACTTCAAAGCAAGCTTGAGCAATCGCAATTGGAGATCGCCAAGCTGCAGTCAGCCCTGCAGGCTCAGGACGAAGAACTCAAGATCGTTCAATCCAGCCTACAAACCGAGATCACTCGAAACGCCCGGCTCAGCCAGAGCTGCAGCGACCTTGAGATTCGCGTGCAAGAGAAGGACGCCCAGATCGAATCTCTGGAGGAGAAGCATACGCATGCCAGAGAAGCACTCGAGCACTACCGAGTAGCGGTAAAGGAGCAGCGCGACCAGGATCTAAACCGTCACGAAACTCAGATCTACCAGATGCAGCAAGAGGTGACACTCCTCCAGCAGACGCTCATGGTTAAGCAGGAAGAAGCCACTCGACTGATTCGCGATAACGAGCGATTGATAGCCGAAAACCGTCAGCACGCCAAGGAGGCCAGCCAGCATCGTGACGCTATCGAGCATCTGAGAGGCGACCTGGGCATCGCCAATGCTGCAACTGCTCGCGCGGAAGGGGCCAAAGAGCTACTGGCTCACCAGCTCGAAACCAAGAGTAAAGATGCTACCGATGCCCATCTGGCTGGAACAGCAGCGCAGCAAAGGGCAGAAGAGTTGAAGGCACTACTCGAGCAGTCTGAAAACGAGCTAGAAGCACTTCGCGCTGCGATTGAAACCAAGGATCGGTCTGAAAGTCGGTAAGCCTCGAGCCGAGACTTAGCAAGGAGTACTAATGTACTCCTCCCAACCTTTAAGCATACGAGTTTCTTTGCGCCTTTACCCAGGGCTGATCAATAGCGATTTACTTGGCTAGATGCGTTGGGCCGGGTGTAACCGGATTCAACAGCCCCATAGGGGAGCATGGCGAAATAGCAGGCCGACACCTTCCGCAGCAGAATTACTCCCAAGTACGCCTTACCGCTAGCCAAATCGCATGAGATGAGGAGCCTAAGGTAGCCCACCAGTTCTGGCGGGGCAAAATACAGTAGCAATACTGCAAAATGGCGTATTGACATCAGTCGACGGGCTTTGGCCTACTCCGGTCACCAAATTGTGCCCGTTATGTGATGTGAGACCGGTCGCTTCCTAGCGCTGAGTTCACTGTCATGGGTTGCACCCCAAATGCTAGGAAGGGAGTTCTCTGCATGTTCCTGAACGACCAGGAAACGGCTACTGACCTGCTGTATTACGCCCCCATTGCCAAAACGGTACAGCGCCTGCTTCACGAATCGCGGGGCACCCCGGTCACTATTGGCGTTCATGGTGATTGGGGAGCAGGTAAATCCAGTGTCCTGAAGATGACTCAGCAACTGCTCAACGCGGATAAGCGCGTCTGCTGCATATGGTTTAACGGGTGGACATTCGAAGGTTTCGAGGATGCGAAAACTGTCGTTATCCAGACCATTGTTGATGAGCTGAGACGTGCTCGCCCAGGCTCCACGAAAGTTGCCGAGGCCGCAAAGAAAGTCTTGCGGCGTGTGGATTGGTTCAAGCTGGCCAAGCATGCCGGAGGGCTAGGCTTCACCGCGCTAACCGGCATCCCTAGCATTGACCAGCTCAAAGGGGCGGTGGAATCGATTTCCTCCTTCGTGCAGAACCCAGGTGACCATCTAAGCGTTGAGAGTCTAACCGGCCTTGCAGAGAAGGCCGGGGGCTTCATCAAGGATGCCGAAACAGAGTCTGAGCAGCTTCCCGAGCACATGCATCAGTTCCGAGTCGAGTTCGAAGAGCTTCTGACCGCCGCCGACATTGACCAATTGGTGGTCATCGTTGATGACCTGGATCGATGCCTACCCAAAACAGCCATCGCCACGCTCGAAGCCATCCGACTCTTCCTCTTCGTAAATCGAACTGCCTTCGTGGTCGGTGCCGATGAGGCAATGATTGAGTACGCGGTACGCGAGCACTTCCCAGACCTGCCGCAAGGTGCGGGGCCCGTGACCTACGCACGTAACTACCTGGAGAAACTCATCCAGGTACCGTTCCGCATCCCGGCCCTCGGATTGGCGGAGACTCGTAGTTACATCACGCTGCTGCAGCTCGAGAGCTGTGTGAAAACGGACGACAAACAATTCAAAAGCCTTTTGGAAACCGCCCAGCAGGACATGCTCCGCCCCTGGAAGAGCACAGGCCTCGACCGCAAGGCTGTAGCTGGCGCCTTCGGCAACCCGCTTCCGGAGTTTGCCCAAGAAGCACTGGACACTAGTGCCTTGTTAGCCCGGATCTTGAGTGAGGGTACCCGCGGTAACCCACGGCAGATCAAACGCTTCTTGAACTCCATGATGCTTCGCTACGCCATCGCCGATGCTCGAGGGTTTGCTGAGGACATCCGGCGCCCAATACTTGCAAAAATCATGTTGGCTGAGCGCTTCCACCCCGATTTTTACGAGCAACTGGCACGGATCGCGAGTCTGGATGCGAATGGCGTGGTACCTGCCATCGCCGAGTTGGAGAAGCGGGCTAGGAAATCCAAGGAGAGGATTTCAGAGCCAGAGGAGGGGAAAAGCTCCGGGAAGCTCAAGGCGGTGGCCACCTCTGGAGAGGTGAACGACTGGGAGAAGAGTGATTGGATTAGCAATTGGGCGGCGATTGACCCCGCGCTATCGGGCATTGATTTGCGGCCGTACATCTTCGTGACTCGCGACAAGCGCAGCTCGTTGATGGGGCAGGTCGCAGTGAGTCATCTCGAGGCGCTCGTCGACAAGCTGATGGGCCCACCATTGCAGTTCAGACAAGGGGCCACGAAGAAAGAAATTTTGGGATTGGCTGAGGTTGATGCCGAGAATGTTTTTGATGCTCTCCGCGATCAGATAATCCAGGCGGACGATTTTTTGGATCAACCTAAAGGAGTTGCGGGGTTGATCGAGCTTGTCAAACAACGCCCCGCACTACAGAAACGCTTGGTCGAATTTGTCCGATCATTGCCCACACCAAAACTCGGCATGTGGGCTCCAGCCCCATGGCATGAGTGCCTGAAGGATACGAACGCTATCCAAGCGCTTGAGGGAATTCTCAGGGGCTGGAGCCAGCAGGTCGAAAACGAGAATCTCCAGAAGGCGGCCAATCGCGTACTGGCCTTCAGCGGCAAATCATAAGGATTGATATGGGTACCTCCAAAGGATATGGAGGCCCGAGCTCCGGCTTGGTGCCTTCCTGGATTGATGATGTTGCGCAGCCAAGCGCACCGGCTGCTCAAGCCAACGGGCCAGGCCCGTCAAATCCATCGCAACCTGGTGCTATGCCATCTCAGCCGGGCTCCGCGCCATCAGCGCCAGTGAACAATGACGGCACTGGCTCCCTTCGCGGGGCGCGCAGTAGCTTCACCCGATTTGCCCGCACTGGCAGCCCTAGCGACCTTGGCAATGCGTTGTCTTCCTATGTGCGCAAAGGCGTTGGAGGATCTTCCAGAGGCGCGCGTCGCATGGGAACGTCCCGTGCTACTGCCGCCAAGCTGCTCAGCATCTTCGGAGATGTTCAGCGGAACGGGGCAGCTGAAACGCTGCGACGCTTGCAGCTCACCGTTGCCCCAGGGCAACCGGCCTCCCAGGTGCTGCTCACGCTACTTGAGTTCATTTGCCCGCCTGGAGGGGCGATCGACGAAGGTGTTGCGCGCCAGGCAGCGCTAAAGACAATCGCCGAACTGGACGAGGCAAGCAACGGTAGCTTCGATGACATGACCCAAGCTGATCGACAGAATTTCTTCCTCGACTTCGTAGCGAATTCGATTGAGAGCATGATCATGGCGGATTTGGGCGGCAGGGGGATCACCATGCCAGATGATGTGGACGCAGTTGAGCGCATTCAATCTCAACTGAGCTCCTTTATCATGGGTTGTACACGAGGCCAGCTCGCTAACCGACTGGAGCAATGGCCGGCCCCCACAGACCAAGAGGTCAATCAGGTGACCAGTGCGATCTATGAGGCGGCATTCGATCTGATCGCCACTGCAGCGGAGGGATTAGAATGAGGCACCACAGCATTATTTGCCGGCTTGGCCAAACTGACGACCAAGAGCTGGAGTTGCTGGCGCCAGGCAGTGTCATCACCAATATTCAGTTCTTGGATGGAATTGGGAGACTGCAGTTTGGAATCGGGCAAGCCGTTGAGCAGTTGGCTGGTCTTGGTCTAAGCCCAGGAGAAACTGCCGTCGATCTTGCACTCCTGGCAGCGACCCTCACCGCAGCAGATACGAGGATCTCACGGGACACCGAATCGGAGAATGCCTGGACGAGAGAGATTGATCTCTACATCCCCGTCGCGGATCCCGTTCTTTGGGCAGCAACGTCCGACTTGCTGGCCTCGACATTGAAATTCCTCACTGGTGATCGTTGGCGCTTGGCCTTCCGCGAGCGTCCCACAGATATCGAGGAGCTTTCCCCCATCCCTGATAGCTTGAGAACAGATGAGTCTGACAGCGTATGCCTGTTCTCCGGGGGGATGGACAGCTTTATCGGCGCGATCAACCTGCTAAGTAATGGCGGCAAGCCGTTACTTGTTAGTCATTACTGGGACACTAACAGCACCAGCACCTATCAAAACGACTGTCGGGCAGTGCTGCAGGAGAGGTTTTCCGAGACCGCGATTAATCACGTACAGGCCCGTGTAGGCTTCCCGCATGACCTCGTGGAAGGTGGTGGTAGCGAGGACACGCTGCGAGCGCGCTCATTCCTGTTTTTCGCTCTGGCGGCCATGGCCGCGGAAGCGATCGGCGACTCGATCACCATCCATGTTCCTGAAAATGGCTTGATCTCTCTGAACGTCCCGCTGGATCCGCGGCGCCTAGGTGCATGTAGCACTCGTACGACCCACCCATACTACATGGCGCGGGTAAATGAGCTGTTTGGGCGCCTGGGGCTGAGCACAAGGTTGTTTAACATGTTCAGCTATCTTACCAAGGGGCAAATGGCAGAACAGTGCACAGACCCTGCATTCCTGGCGGATCATGTGCATCTCACAATGTCGTGCTCATCACCCGGAAAGGCGAGGTACCATCCCGACCCCGCGAATCGATCACCCAAGCATTGTGGGTTCTGCGTCCCCTGCATCATCCGGCGGGCTGCAATTCACCGCGGTTGTGGGCCGGATCAGACGCGGTATGTCATTCCGGATCTGCATGCTCAATCTCTGGACACGAACAAGTCTGATGGCGAACATGTGCGATCTTTCCAGTTGGCCATAGCGCGCCTCAAACGTGCGCCCCAGCGCGCAAAGTTCGCCATTCACGAGCCCGGGCCGTTGATCGACCACCCTGATAGCCTGGATAACTTTGAACAGGTCTATCGAGAGGGCTTGCTAGAAGTGGACGATTACCTTGAGGGTGTGACCGCCGTACCACTATGAAGTCGCAGAATAGATCAACTCCGAGGTGGGTGGACTTCCACTGCCATCTTGACCTCTATCCCGATCATGAGCGTCTCATCGTGGAATGCGATCGGGCTGAGGTGGCCACCTTGGCCGTGACCACAACACCGAAAGCATGGCAGCGCAATCGAGAGCTTGCGGCCTCGGCTCGGCATGTCCGGGTGGCCTTGGGCTTACATCCTCAACTAGTGGCAGAGCGCGAATCTGAGCTACCACTACTGGAACGCCTGCTTGAGGAAACTCGATACGTCGGAGAGGTGGGGCTTGATGCCGGACCCCAGTTCTATCGAAGCTTCGAGGCCCAGGAGAGGGTGTTTAAGAGAGTGCTCGAGGCTTGCTCGGAGCAGGGCGGGAAAATCCTCTCTGTCCACAGCGTGCGCAGCGTGGGTAAGGTGCTGTCCTATATTGAACGCTTACTTCCAGCCGACCGGGGAACAGTGGTGCTCCACTGGTTCACTGGCTCTCCGAGCGAAGCCAGCAGGGCCGTGGAGCTTGGATGCTATTTTTCGATCAACATTCAGATGTTGAACTCCGCCAAGCATCGTAAGCTTGTCGCCTCACTCCCGTCAGACCGGCTTCTCACCGAGACCGATGGCCCGTTCGTGCAAAACGAGGGACGACCAGCCAGGCCTGCTATTGATATCCCAAAAACGGTAGAGGCGCTGGCGCTGCTTCGACATCAATCTTCAGAGCAAACTGCCGCCCAAATCATCAATAATCTTCGTGATTTGGTAAGAAAGTAGTGTGAGATTGAATGTCTTGCTACGCAGCGTACTGGGCTACGACTCTGGTTTACATTCTGTGTTCACTCTTCACTCTTCACCGAACTGGGTGGCGTCCTTAAGCGCAGCGGCTAAAGCCTCGTGGACATCAGCGAGACGTGCGCCCTAGCGCGCCCGCTGGCGCCATCGACAAACCGCGGTACACTCTTCCTATTCGCCCGCCCACTGGACGGGATTCCTTTAGCAAGGAAAGACGATGATCACGAAGATCAAGGTGAAAGGGTACAGAATCCATCGGGACTTTGAGCTGGAGCCTAACAGAAGGATCAACCTGCTTGTTGGTGGAAACGAGGCGGGTAAATCCTCGTTGATGGAGGCTATCGCCTTGGCGATGACGGGGCGTATGGGGGGAAGACCTGCAGCAGAAGAGCTCAATCCCTACTGGTTCAACACAGCGATAGTCTCGGAGTTTTTGGACAATCTACTTATTGGAGATGCGGCTTGGCCCACAATCGAAATTGAGCTGTTCTTGGAAAACCGACCTGACCTCCAAGCGTTGTGTGGAGTGCATAACAGCGCAATTCCTGCACAGGCTTGCCCTGGCGTGGTGTTCCGGGTCGCACCCAATCCTGAGTACGATGCAGAACTTCAAGCGTGGACGGAAAATCCGTCCATGCTGCTCCCTGTGGAGTATTACAAGATCGAGTGGCGCCATTTCGGCGATTCGGAGCTCACCCGGCGCCCTAGAGATCTCTCCATTGCGATCATCGACTCGCGTACGATCAGGACGTTTGGTGGCGTCGACTACCACCTTCGACAGATATTGAATGACCACTTGGAACCCTCTGAAAAGGCCTTGATCTCCCTGGATTACAGGCGGGCCAAAGCAGCTATGTCAGATGGGGCCTTAGCGGCGCTTAATCAGCGACTGGGGCAATTGGAGGCGTCGCTCGACCAACAACCCCTCAAGGTGGCCATGGATCAGACAACCAGGACATCGTGGGAGTCGGCTGTCGCACCGCACATAGACAATGTGCCGTTCTCGATGGCTGGGCAAGGCCAGCAGGCCACCATCAAAATCTCTCTGGCAATGGGCCGACATGCCGATCGCACCAGGGTGGTGATGATCGAGGAGCCGGAAAACCACCTTTCCCACACCAGCATGGTCAAGCTTTTGAACCGCATTGAGCGGCTCGCAGGGGAAGAACAGCAGTTGTTCATCAGCACTCACAGCACCTACGTGCTCAATAGGCTGGGGCTAGATTCTCTGATGCTGATCAATCGGGATGCAGTCACAACGATCACGGGGCTAACTCCGGAAACCGTGGGGTATTACAAGAAGCTTCCGGGCTACGATACGCTTCGGATGGCGCTCGCGGACAAACTGGTTCTCGTCGAGGGGCCGTCCGACGAGATCATTTTTGAGCGGATCTTCCATGATCGCTATCAGATGACACCGATGGCATGTGGCATTGATGTCCTCAGCATGCGCAGCCTCTCACTGGCCCGATGCCTCGAGCTCTGCTCCCGACTCGGCAAGAGGGTTGCAGTTTTGAGGGACAACGACGGCCAGGATCCCGCAGCACTTCGAGAAGACGTTGAGGAGTGGCTTGATGGAGAGCACAGAGAGCTCTTCATCGGCGATGTGGATCACGGGTACACACTGGAACCTCAACTTATTCATCACAATGGAGAGGCTGCACTCCGGGATATTCTGGGTATTCGGACTGACGCTCGCGTCGAAGTGTGGATGACCAGAGAGAAAACAGAGGCCGCCATTCGAATCGCTGAAAGTAGGCAGCGTATTGTCGCACCGACGTACATGGCAGCAGCGGCAGCCTTTATCCATGGCTAACCATCTAACCCTCGCCGTTGCGGGATCTCGCAAAACTCAGGGCCTGGTTGAGCATTGCGCCGCATTGGCGCCTACTCGTCGAGTATTGGTTGTGACGTACACCCAGCGAAATCAACACGAGCTTTCAGAACGCCTGGCGAAAGCAATTGGTCTACAGACCAATGTGGAAGTGATGGGGTGGTTCACACTACTCATTCGGCATTTTGCTCGGCCTTTCCTGCCCTTTGTCTTCCCAGGTCGACGCGTACAAGGCTTCGACTATGAAGGGCTCCCCAACCGCTTCGCAACGGGCGAAGAACGTTTTTTTAACCCCTCTGGTGCGTTGTATGCGGCTGAGCTCGGCAAACTAGCCAACCTTCTTGTGGAGCAAAGCAACGGTGCTCTGTTCTACAGATTGGAGAGCCTATACGACGAAATCCTAGTGGATGAGGTTCAAGATCTCAGCGGCTGGGACTGGGAGCTTTTAGAGAAACTGTTCACGTCCCGTATCGACATCCGGATGGTTGGCGATATTCGGCAATCAGTGCTATCGACAAGCCCTCGAAGCCGGAAGAACAAGCAATATGCCTACGCCAAGGCCCTAGCGTGGTTCCTCAGCAAGCAGAGACGAGGAGAGCTCGAGATTCAATTTCGAAACACGACGTGGCGCTGTACACCTGGTATTGCGAGCTTCTCAGACACCATCTTCAATCCCGTGTGGGGCTTCCCTAGAACGGAGTCACTCAACGAGGTTACGACTGATCATGACGGTGTATTTCTGCTCGCCAAGCGTAACGTTCATGCATATGTGGAGAGATTTAACCCTCAGTGTCTACGCGTGAACGTAAGGTCGGGCACTGCGTTCGACCTGAATTACATCAACTTCAAGGTCGCCAAGGGTGCAACCTACGAGCGCGTGCTGATCATCGCAACAGGCCCAATCGCAACTTTTCTGCAGCGAGGTAAGTCGCTTGACCCTGGCCCAGCGGCGACGTTTTACGTGGCGGTAACCCGGGCACAGCAGAGCGTCGCTATTGTGCTTGATAAGCCAGGACAATCCATTATTCCTTACTGGGAACCGTGACTAACGCTCATTACATCGTGCATGCCAAGACCAGTGGAGAGGCATTGCGCATTTACGATGCCATCCGATTTAGAATGCCAGCTGTTCACAACCAGGAAAAAGGAGACGGGGGAACGATTCCTTGAGATTAGATAAAGAATTGATTCGTCAGATTCTGCTTGCAGTGGAAGAGAGCGACCAGACACCTGATTCGTGGATTGATCTTGAGTTCGATGATCAGACCCATAGCGTAGTTTCCTATCACGTCATGTTACTGCATGAGGCTGGCTTATTGGCTGCAAAGGATCTGTCCGCGATGGATGACTTCGACTGGCGCCCCCAGCGCCTGACCATCAGAGGGCACGAATACTTAGACACGATTCGGGACACCGAGGTGTGGCGCCTCACCAAAGCTGGCGCTGAGAAAGCCGGAGGGGTGAGTTTGGCAGTGATGCTGGAAATCGGAAAAGCGTACGGGAAGCAAGTGCTGAGGGAGCGGCTTGGCCTGGACATCGCATGAGCGCGCTAGCCTGGACTGTTGAATTGAGCCACTCAATAATGGGATTCCAGAAACACCAGTACGTACCCCATCGTGAGGGTTTGTGAAGTCTTGGAGTTTCCATTAGGGTTGCAGATGGAATCAGGCTCTCATCGAGACACCACTATGTACCTTGCTACTAAAGCGCTCCCTGAACTGCCGGAGCTGCTCACACGCACTGCCGGTAATTCTGCGTTTTACGCCGGCCTTACTCGGGTCGACGGGATCAGCGATATCGGTGAAACCGCGGGCTACAGTGCTCAGCCTGGCTACCGTTTGATACGCGTCGACCATCGGCCGCATGAAGGCAGTGCCAACGATTTCGAGATCGCTTTGGTAGACGATGCCGAGGCTTCCGTGGCTTTTTACACCAAAGTCACACTGCTCAGCGCTCCTGAAGTCAGTAGCCGATACCTTGCGAGACATCGGGTCTGGCGATCGGCAAGTACGCGTCATTCTCTAGCGCTTTCCGAAATTTCGCGAACTGTGCTTTTCGGCTACATCCTCCCGCGCTATGACCTGCTATTAGGCGAGGACGCGATCACAGGCGATGGGAAATTCTACTGGCATCGGCAGATGTCTCGTGCACTGCAGCTGGGCTTTCACGTTTACGTATATGATCAGACGACGCAGGCGCTTCGGTCGATTCCAGCGGACTGCGAGCTAAGTTCTCTGCAGGACCAGATTTGGTCAAGCTCCCGCCGGGAACCTTTGCAGGGTTTCATTTCAACCGGTCCACTTAATCAGTTGGAGTGCTAGCAAAATACTCATCTTGAGCACAAGCATAGCCGTAGCCGTAGCCGTAGCCGTAGCCGTAGCCGTAACCGTAACCGGTGCTCGGTTGCGACGACCTGAGGCAAGCAGTTCGAGTTTGATTAATGACCGATCGGCTATTTTCGAATTTTAAGCCCTTTCATAGACGAAGCTCGCTGCTCATCCAGGCTATTGTAATAAATATTCTGGGTAGTACTTAGGCTGTTGTGCCTAAGGTCTGCCTGCAAGTCCTTCATATCTCGCAAAGGCGCATCGAAAGTAGCGGATGTATGACGAAGCCAGTGTAGTGATGCCGAGCGAAGTTGATCAATTTCATCGTCGCTCCAGCCTTCCTCCTGCATTCGTTTTAGTGCACGGACAAACACTACTTGAAGCAAAGATCGGATGTAGCGATCAGACAGGCCGCCGCGACCATTTAGCGTTCCAATTAGGGGGCAAACGTCTTGAGGTGAGGGCAGGGGAGAAAGTCCTAAATAGCGGCGATATCGAGTTAAGTAACAATCAACATAGTCATCGCGCACGCTAATTCGGGCTGCTTTATTTCCCTTTCCGACAACATGAAACCACCAGTTGCCAACAGTATCTCAGCGCAGGTCACCCATTGAGGGGCGCCAGTTTTCTCTGCCGAATAAATCAGAGATCCTGAGATACATCGAAAAGATAGTTGCCACAATAAATAAAGTGCGTTCGTGTCTCGGATCCTCCGCAGCCATCTGCTCTGCACAGTCGATAACGAAACTCCACTGAAGCTCTGTAAGCGATTGTGCGGAAACGTCCAATACCGCACGTTGTTTATGATGGACTTTTGTTTTATTGCGCGGAAAGGATTCGACTCGGTCAAGCCTTCGTCCATCGCATGCTGAAAAAAACTACCACCTGCGCAATCGATCCTTGCGCCATCTGGTAGGGGCGAATTGGAAGGTCTTTCGACGACTCTACAGCGATTTTACGATCTCGTTTGCTAGCCGTACTACTGAACGGCCTCCAGTCTTTGTTCACAACATAATCATCTGACTCAAGTCGTTTTCGCCCCCCAGACGAACAATCTCGATTTCACTACTGGTCCTACCCATTCTGCTGGAGGCTGTAGGCAAAACTCCATGAACATTTCAGCATCTACACGACGAATATCAAGAATGGATTTTTTCGCTATGATCTGGGACCAGAGCAAGAGACGCTCGACATGTGTGCGAAACGAGTTGAATGTCGTCTGGTTGCCGGCATATGAGCGTAAAAAACTTCGCACCACAAGGTAGCTCTCTAAGGCCTTACAATCAGGAGCGAATCGTTTCAGATAATCAAGAACCAATGGTAGTTCCTGATGCACCCCGAGAAAACTGAGTTGGTTAAATTTCCCAAAGGTATCAAAAAGATGTTGTGGATCTACGCGCATGGGCTACTCAGACGAGGTTGCAGATCTATCAAGGATGCTTTCGAATGAGGTGCTATGCAATATCCGGGTCTGACAGTTATCGGATATTGCGTGCGTAGAGGCCTTTGCTTTGCCATCGGTTCACTGCCGATGTAGGTCTTGACGGATTCGGGAGAACAGCATTTCGATGTCGGGCTCATTGTCGATCAGCAAAAAGGCCTCTGCAAGTAGGGATAGCGGGTGCACGTCCATACGTGTCGCCAGCTCGACCAGCTTATCGAGGGTGGGGCTCTTGAGGCCGCGCTCAAGAGAGCTTACATAGGTACGGCTGCTGACATCGCCAAAATCCTCCTGGGTCAGGCCTCGGCTAGTCCTAGTTTTGCGTAGCGCTTGAGCGAGGGCTGTTTTGAGCTCCATTTGCGTATTTGATCCACAAAAGGAATGATGAAGCCTCTTTGAATCCTATAGTGCTACAATCTATAGTGTTCATTTTCGTTGGGAGAGAGCTATGACGACCTTGCGAGTAAACCCTGAAAGCTTCTCAGAAGTAGCATCCCTAGGGGCAGGATCCACATTTCTAATCGTTTGCGTGCTGGACCTTTTGGAAGAAAAAGAGATTATTGACATCAGGATTTTTGAAACGGGCCAGAGCACATTGGACTTCTTGAACGAGCTCGACAGGCCCAATGCCACTAGAGGCGTGGTAGGTCTTCAACTCGCATTGCCGCCGCGGTTGAGTCCTAACCAAAAGTGGACGGTAGAGCCTGTTGTCGACTTCGCAAGGGTTATATTGGCGCAGCCCGAGAGAACCTTAGATTCGTATGCTTACCGTATTGCGAGTGGGCGCTATTATGTTGATGGTAATGAAATACCTCTCAAGGTTGTGAGGAGCGAGAGAAGCATTTACCAAGCATCAAATGCTAATTCGAGCGATCCAGTACTGAGTGCATACCAAGCCTGGATTGCGAGGATATTAGGCGAACTGATCAATGAGCAGTTCAACATGCAGCAGAGGACGGAAGCAAGTCGTGGCTGATACAACCGGGAGTGAGTCGTTTCAGGCTTGTTTGTCAGCGCTGTCACTATTGATGTCTTGGGGCGCTGAAGAGCAAGTCGCACATAGTATAATCGGCATGCCCGATTGTGCCGCTCAAGAGATCAAGCTCCGCCTAAGCGTTATTTTTGAGATGAATAGCTACTTGAACAAGATTTTTGAGAATCCTAAGAATATCGCAGGTTTTATGTCCATGAAAAATGACAACGATTATTTTGAGGGAAGCACTCCGCTGGAGAAAATAAGCGATGGAACCTATGCATCCCTACGAGAATGCGCAAAGCGCCTTCAGGCGCTGAGTATGGGCTAGCTCCCCAGAGGCCCTGAACCAAAAGTACTTGAGTTCCACGGTGGAACTTTTTCGTATCAAGGTCAGCGCCTAGCTTTTCATGCAGAACTAGGCCTGAAGGAGGGTTGAGCCTAGTAGTGCCAGGTTCGCTGAAGACTAGCCACATCTGCTCCGCGCTGTGCCTCTAAAACAGGTTATCTTTTTTCAAAATATTTATCTTCTTTGAGGGCTCCGCAGAGCGGACCTAGGGGCTGTGAATCCATCCTTTTAAAAATACTGGCGGTAGTGTGTCGCTATCGAGAGCGGCGACGGAGCATTTCAAGCAACTGATGTGCGGTAATTATTCTTTTTTAGGAGTATTTATCCTTTTTGCGGATCCCTAACAGCCACGTAGTTACCCCCAGACAATCGGTCGGGAGAGTGATCAGATCAACCCTTAAAAAAATTATTCTTTTTAAGGTTTTACTTTTTTAAGGATAGGCAATATGGCGTTTATAGCGCTGGAGTGGCACGCGTCCTATTTTTTTTACGGACCGATTGCGATTCGTAGAGTTTGCCTAGGGGAGAAGATTCAGGATAACTCATTGATTATTCTGGTTTATTGTTTTTAAGGGCCGATTACTTTTTTTAGGGCATCCTGACACGCACTTAGGTCTCTAGGACGCGGCGTGATAAGACCGCCGGCATTGAGCTGCTTGCTGGGATCCGGGCTTGGCCCAAGGTGAGCCGACGCTGGGGCCTAGGCTGTGGAGTGCCAAATTAACAAAAGAAATTGTAGACGCCAAAGGATGCTGGCGGAGGCAGTAGCCGTGAAGCTTGATTGTGAATTGGCTTGTACGCTGGATTACGCAATTGTGCCGATCGTCGAGCAGAGCACAGGCATGAGAAGGAGCGTAACGGCTTGATTCGAGGGTTGTATGGTCAATCGAGGCAAGTTTGGTTTTCGGGGGCTGGTGACAAACATGAGAACCTCTCCGCAACACTTCATTTAACATAATATGCATTATGCGCACACTCGTATAGACCCACACGCCCGTGGATACCCAGATTCGAAACCAGCCTAACGCCGGCAACCCACCAAACCATCCCATCCTTTGACCCTGGTTAACATCCCTGCAGATTCCCTCCACTAAAATCCGATCTCCGCACCCTTATGGGGATCTGGCATGACCATCATCGTAACCGGCTGTGAGGAGCGTCAAAAAATGAGCATTGGACGTATCTAAAAATGGTTCAGCTAAATCAATAGGTTGCAGTTCCCTTGCTTGTGCCTGGTGCGTAAATGTGAGCTTTAGGGCCCTTGAATGGATAATTTGGGCGCGCAATCCCCAGTGATTTAGGCGCAATATTTAGCATGAAATGACGGGGTCAGCGCTACAAAGCGAGGCACATCATAAGATTGTAAAGCGGGCATATTTTACAGTTCCTTACGAAAATAGAGCCATTTACAGATCTGGATTCGTCTAGATACTTAACCCATGATTGGTGTGGCCTGCAGGTCTATAAGAAGGCATATTCCAAGAATTCTGGTTTAGAAAAGAGCCTTTTCGTGCATGATGATTAAAAGTGGGTAGTCTGATCCATTAAACGCTGATAGGTCACCGTGATCTGATTATTTGCGCTCTGGCCTGGCTGGTAACATGTCAATCGAGGGCCTTCCAGTTCTCGCATGCACTGGGGTTCATGAAGCAGCAGTAAGTCTTTTGCTGTGATTTTTGACGTGAAATGTCCTGTTGCTGCCTATTAGCCGCGGTGCTGCAGCCGATGCCATGTTTACGGGGCTATCAAATCGGTAGGCCGCTCGCCCCCACCTATGATGGTTATTTCCTTCAGCTATAACTACACTAAATATTCATTTAGTGTAGTTATGTTTAAACCAGCCTAAAGAGGCCCTACCGATCACCACTGGTGGGTATAACTTGCCGTCAAAACGGTGCCTGGCGCAGGCAAATGGCTGGTGTTGTTACTGTTGCGCATCAGTTGACTGTACAGCGGATAGTAATAACGATTGAACAAGTTCTGGACGCCCACGCTGATCTGATCATGCTCACTCAGCTGGTATTGGCTGATGATATCCACCGTGGTGTAGCCATCTACCCTGCGTCTGCCAAAGCTTTCGACACCTTTGAGGCGGTAATCCTCAGCACCGAAGTAAGTCGCCTGCACGCGATGGTTCCAATCCTCGTCTGGCTTGTATTGAAGATACGCTGTCAGTTTCACAGGTGGAATGCGATAGCCTGTCATGTCTTGCCAATCGCCACCGTCTGGTTGCTCGCGCCCTTTCATCCAAGTGAAGCTCCCCCCTGCCCCCCAATGCTCGTCGCTGGTCAACCAGTCAGCGCTGCCTTCAACGCCATAGATGCGCTCCTGAGTGCGGGTCAGGATCAGGCCATTGTTGAAGCTCTGAACATCACCCAGTTTTGATGTGGTGTAGAAAACAGCCAGCGACGCCAGGGTCTCCTCGCCCAGCTCGCCGCGCCACCCGAGTTCGTAGTTATTGGTCTTGACCGGCTCCAGGTTGGACGAGCCAATATCGAAACCACGGCGTGCGTTACGCAGCTGCACGCCAATGTCAGGTAACTGGAAGCCTTGGCTGAAGGCGGCATAAACCGCCTGGCCGCTGACGGGCGAGTAAGTCAGGCTGATATTGGACAGCAATGCATCGTAATGGACTTTGCCGCCTTCCACCGTGGCGGGGTTGGCGGTGCTTGATTCAGACAGCGGAATGAAGTCCCCGTATTCGGCGGTGGCATATTCATAACGGATGCCGCCTTCCATGGACCACTGCTCGTTGAAACGGTGCTGTAACTGTGCAAACGCACCTACGCTGCGTGACGTCAGGTCAGGCATGTAGCTCAACTTGCCGATTTTATTGAATACCGTTCCGCCGCTCGCATCAAACGCTTGCGGGTCGAAGATATCGATCGGCATGTCGCTGCGCTCCTGGTTGAAGTCGCCGCCCCACAACAGTTCGGTATCTGACCCGCCGATCGGGGTTCGCAAGGTAATGCGACTACCAACGACTTCGCTGTTCTGCATGACTTGATCGACATTGCGCCCACGTGTGGCAACGCCACGGGCATCGAAGGGCGTGAAGCGGGTGAAATAGTCGCGGTAGTAAAGCTGGGCATTGAATGTTCCCCCGAGCACTTCCGAGTGACCGTATTCAAGGTTCACCAAGGTGTTCTTGATCTGGTTCTGTTCGTCGAGTGACAACCCGGACAACGGTTGTGCGGGTACGGAACCAGGTGGCAATCGGCTGACCGCTGGGTCGGCGGTATAGTCACTGTTTTGCTCGGCGTTGTAATGGCTGAGGGACAGCTGAATACGTTGCAGCTCGTCGATGCGCCAACCAACCTTTCCGCCAATGTTGTAGCTGTTGGAATCGAACAGGTCACCTTGGCTAGGCTCGGGCGCAATGCGTTGCCCTTTGGCATCGTAAGAGGCGCCGATATGGCGTGCACCGAAATCGAATGCGTAATCCAGTGCACCCTGCGCGCCGGCAACATGATGCTGCAACTGCCCTCCCAGGCCATCGCTGTCCACTTGGCTCAAGGGCGAAACGCCCGTTAGCGTGGTCTCGGCCATTTGCTCGCCGCCAGCGGGCCGCGTGGTGATGGAGATGATCCCTCCCGTCGCACCGGCGCCGTAGATAGCGCTACTGCCGCGAATCACCTCGACGCGCTCGATCAATGCAGGGTCAATATTGGCCAAGTTTCGCGAAGAGTCGCGGTTGGTGTTCAGCGGCACGCCGTCGACCAGGACCAGCATCGTACGGCCGCGCAGCGTTTGCCCGTAATCGGTGATGGTACGGCTGGAGTCGGCCATCCCAGGGATGCTTTTGGCCAGCAGCGTCGCCAGCCCATCAGAGCCCTGGCGCAATTGCTTCAGTTGCTCGCGTTCGATCACATTGACCTGGCGTGCCTGCGGTACTACACCGCTGGAAAGCCGAGAGGACGTGATCTCCGTGCCTGCCAGTTCAATGGTGCTGGCGGTCGTAGACGGCGCATTACCTGACGCTGCTTCGTTTGATGGTAAAACGATGAAAGTCCGCTCATCACGCGGCTGGACGACCAGCCCACTCTGCTCGAGCACCTGACCCAGCGCCTGCGCCACTGTGTAACGCCCATGCAGCGCCGGCGCCTGCTTGCCCGCAGTCAGCTCGCTGGAAAACAGCACTTGAGCACCTGTTTGGCGAGCCACTGCATTCAGCGAGCTTTCCAGCGTTGATGCAGGAATATTGAAGTCGACAACCACCATGGTTTGCGCGAACGACCACTGGCTGGCCATCAAGGTGCTGGTCAAAATCGAAACGTGCCAAGGTGTACGCAGGAAGAGCTGACTCACTTGTTATTCTCCAGGAGATGAGGTGCAGAGAGTTAGCCGCTTCGTGACGGCCCCAACCCTACCTCGTTGGAGAATTATTTTTTTCCGCTTGGGGCTGAATGCGTACGGCCTCGCCTTCCCTGCTCAGCTTCACCGGGAGAATCTCTGGCAGTAACGCCAACAGCGTTTCGACGCTGTCGCTGCTGAAAACACCTGAAAGCGGCAATTTGCCGACATCAGGGTCCGTCAGTTCGATCGGCTGGGCGTAATACCGTTGCAGTGCAGCAACCACCTCAGCCAGTGGCGTACCGGCGAAAACCCAGCGGCTTTCTTGCCAGGCGGTGGCGTCTTCGGCATTGCCTTTGACAACCTCACCGGGGATGCCCTGTTGCACGACCACCTGCTGCCCAGGCATGAGCAGCGAGGTACGGTCCGCCGCGCGCCCTGTGACTGCCACCTTGCCTTGCGCAACGGTAACCCGCACGTCACCCGCGTACATGTTGACGTTGAATCGGGTGCCGACCACGCGTATGTCGGCGTTGCCTGCATCGACCAAGAACGGCCGATAGTGCATGGGCGAAATGTCGAATAAGGCCTGGCCACGCACCAGTGCCACTTGCCGGGTGCGCAAATGCCAGCTGACGCGTACCTCAGTGCCCCCATCCAGCTTGATTTTGCTGCCATCAGCCAGCTGTATCGCCTGGCGTTGCCCCACCTGCGTGACAAAGTGTTCGTTGCGGTACGCAGGATCCTTCCAGGCCACACCTGCGGCCAGGGCCAGCAATACTAGCGGGAGTACCTTGCTGCCTTTGCGGGGCTTGCGGGCAGGTGGCGAGCTGGGTAAAGGGAAGCGCTGCTTCAAGGTCTCGCGACACTCGGCCAGCGCCTCATCGACTGCAGCATCGTCTTTGTTTCGTGGACGGCTCACTGCGCCACCTCGGATTGCAGATGTTCACGGCAAGCGATCATACCGACGCGCAAATGCTTTTCTACGGTTTTCAGCGAGATCCCCAGGCGCTGCGCGACTTCAGCCTGGGGGACCTCATGCAGCTTGTGCATGATGAACACGGCCTGGCAACGCGGCGGCAATCGGGAAATAGCCGCAATCAGCCTGTCCAGTGTCTTCGCCGCGTCGACATGGCGCTCCTGTGGCGCTGCGCTACAGGCGACGTCGGGCAGTTCTGCCACGGCGACAATCAAGCTGCTGCGCCGACGCTCGCGGCGGCAATGCGAGATGGCGTTGTCGTGGGCGATCTTGCGTAACAGCGCCAGGGGCTTGCGCACCCCTTCTTTCTCGTCATCCTCCAGCAACTGAACACACAGGTCGTGAACGACTTCACGCGCGAACACCCGCTCGCCGAAGCGTCGGCGCACATGATCGACCAGGTCGTCGTAGTGACGGACCAGGGTGGCGAGCAAGGATGGCTTTGGAGGATCTGCCTGCACGGTAGCGATAACAGAGAGGAAATGAGATGCAAGTATAAATGGGAATGCATGTCATTTGAAAGCAGTGTCACCCGCCTCCGCCTTCTTCTTAACCGAGCATGCGAACCGAGCTCACCGCATCAACCGCCATGTCCAGGTCGCTGCCGGTAAGCACCTGCGCGTAATACGCCTTCAGTTCGTCCTCCCAGCCCGCCACCTCCACCAGCAGATGCTCTGCATGCTCCCGCGTCAGGGCAAAGTGCGCGTGATGGCTGAGCATATTCGCGCGGCTAATCTGGCTGCCTTCCCGGCCAACTGCCATGGCCAAGGTCTGTGCGGGGCCTTCTTCAAGCATGGGCAGCACGTCGTACATGGGCGACAGGCGCCACCCGCCGTCAACCCAGATCACCGCATGGTTGCGTGGATGGTCGTCGGAGTTGCCCACCAGGGCGTTGTAGCACATGCGCTTGAACAGCGCCTGCAGGTCGGTCTCGGGCACACCTCGGCGGCGCATTTCATCGGCCACAGCAGCATAGCGCCAATCCCGATGGTGCGCGCCGTTCCACTCTGAATCCAGCAAGGTCAGCGCGCTGAGCATCGGGATACGTCGGGCACCTTGTGCAATGGGCGTGCGGTCGAAGCGTTCGATCAGCAACGTCGAAGGGGTTTCAGCATGCAGCGCGGTCTTGGCCACGTTCAAGCCCTTCCCTGCGGCGAATGTCATGCAGGCGTATTCGATCGAGGGCAGGTCATAATGGTCGAAGCGATCACGCGGCTTGGCCAGAATCAGCATGCCGTTATCCTGCAGCGTACGTTTTGGCCGTGCGCCACCCAGGGCCGAACGCTGTTGGCGCACGTTGAGGGTGGCCACCGACTCAGCGTCGAGCTGGCCGTCGTACACCGCTTCGCACGCAGCGACGAACTTGGCCAGGCCTTTCAAGGTCGGTACTGCGCCATCGCCCAGGCCGGGTGCGGGCGTTGTTGCGCCGCCTGCCATCAGGTTGCCTACGCGGTCGTTATTGGGTGACTTGAGCAGGAAGTCGAGGGGGCCGAGTTCTTGGCCGTACGCCCGATGCAGCAGCCGCTCGCCCCAGCCATCGGGCATGGCGTCATTGATGAAGCCGGGTATGCCGCGGTTCTTGGCGATGCCGGTGTAGGCCTCGGCGCGTAACGGGTAATTGATTGGGTCGGGGACCCAGCCGCCGCGCGCGACGTGGTCAGGTGCATAAAGAAATTCACCGAGCTTGCCTTTGAGGGTCAGCCGGCCAAGGGTCATGACTTCACCTGTCTCGGGGTGCTCCATATAGATGTAGGCACGGGGCATCAGAACTCCTCAGGCTTGGGTTTGGCCAGCCGCACGCGGCGGGATGCCAGGCTCTGGTGGGCATCATCGTCATCACTGAACCGGGTGATCTGGGAGGTTTGCTCTATGCCTTCCAGCGAGGCGAAAACGGTTTCGCTGATACCCAGGCGCCACAACACCAGCATGAATGAACGCAGGTCGACGAGCGCCGAGCCGCCTTCGATCTTGCGAAGGGTATGCGCGGAGACGCCGATGGCAGCGGTAAGGTCCGCTTGGCGCAGGCCGAGTGCTAGGCGCCGTGCCTTGACCAAAAGGCCGATTTTACTGAGGGTATCGGCGCAAGCGACTGGAAAAAAAGTCGTCATAAGGCTCGCCATGGTTAACGTTAACTGAGTTAAGGTTAACCATAGCACACTTAAAGATTTTATAAGAAACTCATAATGCTCATCTTGGTAAGCATTATCTTGAATAAGGTTAACCAAGGTTAACCTTAATAATCGCTATGCAAGACCACCAAAGCGCTTGTAAAAACTTTCATTCACGTCAGGCAGTGGGCCGTCAGCCGTTTCAAGCGCACTATTCAACCACTCTTCAGCCTTGGCAAACACCAGCCGATACAGGTTGCGACACAGCTGCCGTGCTGCCCTGCCCTCCCAATCACCTGGCAGCAACTCATCAGGCAGTTGCGGGTCGCGCAGCAGCAGCCGACGGTACTCGTGAATCAGTAGCGTGCGTGCCAGGAAGCAATCCTGCGCATCGAACTGCGGTTGCTCTTTAAGGCCCTGCCACAGCGGCCTGAACAACTGGATGAATTCACTGTACTGCTGCCCCAGCTCGTCGATACGCCAACTCTCGCGCACTTGCGCGCGCATGGCCTTGGAAGCAAGCACTTCCTGGGTGTGCGTTTCAAACACGATGCTGTCATCACTGGCCTCCAGCTCGCGCAGGGTTGCGGCCAAGTCCGCGCGGTCAGCACGGGGGCAGCCCATCACGTTGGGCGCCATCACCCCGAAGCCCTGCCATTCCAGCTCCTCACGCAGGGTTTTGCGCTTGCCGGCTTCCAGTTGTGACAGCAGCACCAGGGTCCAGGCGCCATCCCATGCGGGTTGGCTGGGGCTGTAGACACGCTTGAACGCTTTTTCGAAGCGCCGACGGCCAGTGCCCGTCAGGCTGTAATAGCTGCGTCGGCCGACTTTTTCGGCGGTCAGCCAACCTTCCTTGGTCAAGCGGAAGATCGAGGTGCGGATCAGCCGTTCGTTGATGCCGATCGGCTCCAGCAGGTTGATCAGGCTGCCCAACCACACCGTGCCACCATGCGGTTCGATAGCGTCGCCGTACAGGGTGATGATCAGCGAGCTGGCGCGGATCGGCGTCTGTTCCTGAAAACGAGTGATCAGGTTGTTCAGTGGGGCAAGTGTGCTCATGGAGGAACTGTGCGCGGGGAAAGCACCGACTATACCTGCGCGGCGGGTTGCCTGGCCATTGCGTGACACGGACAGGCTCATGCCGGCGCCTTGCCTTTGGGCCGGATGCCGGAGTCACCCATGCGCGGGCGACCCTGCTCGGCTTCGGTCAGCGGTGGGCATTCGACAAGCGCGGTCATGCAGCGCTGCGTCAGGTGCTGATACTCCGCCGTGCCGCGCTGCTTCCAGGCCAGCTCCTGGTCGGTCAGCGGGCGCTTGACCTGTGCCGGGCTACCCACCACCAGGCTTTGTTCGGCGCATTCGAACCCCGCCTTGACAAAGGCCGTGGCAGCAACGATGCAGCGCGGGGCTACATGGGCACCATCCATTACCACGGCATTCATGCCTACCAGGGCATCTTCGCCCACGCGGCACCCGTGCAGCACCGCGCCGTGGCCGACATGCCCATTGCGTTCTATGACCGTATCGCCCCCCGGAAAGCCATGCATCACGCAGGTGTCCTGCAGGTTGGCGCCCTCCTCCAGCACGATGCGGCCGAAGTCGCCCCTGAGTGAGGCCAGCGGGCCGACGTAGCAATGAGGGCCAACGATGACATCGCCAATCAGCACTGCGCTCGGGTGCACATAGGCAGTTGGGTGAACCACGGGGGTCAGGCCTTCTAGCCGGTAGCAAGGCATGGCAAAGCTCCTGAAATGATTTGAAATGTGACGAATCCTTGTATCACAAAAATGTTGCGCGTCAATTGTGCGAATGCCTGTATCGCTTTGTTGCCAGCCTTATTTGCATGCTGTTTTTGCAGTAAAAGCCCTATTTATCTGAGGATGAATCGTTAAATCACTTTTTTGAATAGCTCATCTTTCGCGCAGAAATCATCACAAAGAGATACGTGAAACACTTTTTGATGTTGCTTTGGTGTATCGCATAAGGCATATACTGTCCGCACCTGAACGTGGTGCAGCCCACGTCCCTGCAAACAATTCCAAGAAATGCCGGCCAATCGATGTGCCGTGCGAGCAGCCAGAGGAACCCGATATGCCTCGTTATCTCGATGCGCAAGCGCCGGAGCACGGCGTCCGGCTCATCACCCTGCAACGGCCAGAAGCGCTGAATGCTCTGTGCACAGCGTTGCTGGCCGAGCTGGCCAGCGAGCTGGATGCCGCCGAGCGTGATGATCAGACCCATGCCGTGGTGATTACCGGCAGCCGCAAGGCGTTCGCCGCCGGCGCCGACATTGGCGAGATGGCCGAGCGCGACCTGGTCGGCATCCTCAATGACCCTCGCGTTGCGTGTTGGCAACGGATAGCCGCGTTCTCCAAGCCGCTGATCGCCGCCGTTAACGGCTACGCCCTGGGCGGCGGTTGCGAGCTGATGATGTGCGCCGACATCGTCATTGCGGGCAGCGACGCCCGTTTCGGCCAGCCGGAGATCAACCTCGGCATCATCCCCGGCGCTGGCGGCACCCAGCGCCTGCTGCGCGCGGTTGGCAAGCCGCTGGCCATGCACATGGTGTTGACCGGTGAAGCCATCAGCGCCCAGCACGCCTTGCAAGCCGGCCTGATCAGCGAAATCACCCAGCCGGAACTGGCCGTGGAGCGGGCCGTGCAAGTGGCCCGCATTATCGCGGCCAAGGCGCCGCTGGCAGTGCGCCTGGCCAAGGAAGCCTTGCTCAAGGCCGGCGATACCGACCTTGCCAGTGGCCTGCGCTTCGAGCGCCACGCGTTCACCCTGCTCGCCGGCACCGCCGACCGCAATGAGGGTATTCGCGCCTTCCAGGAAAAACGCCAGGCCCGGTTCAAAGGCTGCTGAGCACCTCCCCATTCGACTGACCAAGCGAGTCTGCCATGACGTTCGAACACATCCTGTTTTCCATCGAGGACGGCGTTGCCCTCCTGTCGCTGAACCGCCCGGAGCAGCTGAACAGTTTCAACACGCCCATGCACCTGGAAGTGCGCGAAGCCTTGAAGCAAGTACGCCAGAGCAAAGATGCACGGGTGTTGCTGTTGACTGGCGAAGGCCGCGGCTTCTGTGCAGGCCAGGACCTGTCTGATCGCAATGTCGCGCCAGGGGCCGACATGCCGGACCTGGGTGAGTCCATCGATAAGTTCTACAACCCACTGGTGCGCACCCTGCGCGATTTGCCGCTGCCGGTCATCTGCGCCGTCAACGGCGTGGCTGCGGGCGCCGGGGCCAATATTCCGCTGGCCTGTGACCTGGTACTGGCCGCCCGTTCGGCCAGCTTCATCCAGGCCTTCTGCAAGATCGGCCTGGTGCCGGATTCTGGCGGCACCTGGCTGCTACCACGGCTAGTCGGCATGGCGCGGGCCAAGGCGTTGGCGATGCTGGGCGAACGCCTTACGGCCGAACAGGCCCAGCAATGGGGGTTGATCCATCGCGTGGTCGACGATGCCGCGTTGCGCGACGAGGCCCTCACCCTCGCCCGCCACCTCGCCACGCAGCCCACTTACGGCCTGGCCCTGATCAAGCGCAGCCTGAATGCCAGTTTCGATAACGGGTTCGACCAGCAACTGGAACTGGAGCGCGACCTGCAGCGCCTGGCTGGCCGCAGCGAGGACTACCGCGAAGGCGTAAGCGCTTTCATGAACAAGCGCACGCCTGCGTTCAAGGGGCGTTGAGCATGAGCGCACTCGACCGCAACACCCAAGTGGCCGTGATCGGTGCAGGCGCCATGGGCGCAGGTATCGCCCAAGTGGCCGCGCAAGCCGGCCACCCGGTCAAACTCTACGACAACCGCCCCGGCGCCGCCGCTCAGGCAGTGGCGGGTATCGATCGTCAGCTCGCCCGCTTGGTAGAAAAAGGCAAGTTGCCTGCGGGCGAGCGGGAAGCGATCGTCGCCCGCCTGTGCCCAGCCGACACCCTCGACACCCTGGCCGATGCCCGCCTGGTGATCGAAGCCATCGTTGAAAACCTGTCAGTGAAGCAGGCCTTGTTGCACGAGCTTGAAGCGCTGTGCGCAGACGACTGCATCCTGGCCAGCAACACCTCGTCACTCTCGATCACCAGCCTGGCCGCTGGCTTGAAGCGCCCACAGCAAGTGGTGGGAATGCATTTCTTCAACCCGGCACCGTTGATGGCCCTGGTCGAGGTCGTTTCGGGGTTGGCTACCGACCCTGCCGTGGCCGCCAGCCTTTACGACACCGCCAAAGCCTGGGGCAAACAGCCGGTGCATGCCCGCTCAACGCCGGGCTTTATTGTCAACCGTGTAGCCCGGCCGTTCTACGCCGAGAGCCTGCGCCTGTTGCAGGAAGGTGCAGCCGATTGCGCCAGCCTGGATGCGCTATTGCGTGACGCCGGCGGCTTTCGCATGGGGGCCTTCGAGCTCACCGACCTGATCGGCCATGACGTCAACTATGCCGTCACCTGTTCGGTGTTCGAGGCGTTTTATGGCGATTTCCGCTTCCAGCCTTCGCTCGTGCAAAAGGAGTTGGTGGATGCCGGGCGCCTTGGCCGCAAAACTGGCCAAGGTTTCTATAGCTACGCCGAAGGCGCCGAGCGCCCGCAACCTACAGCGCTGCAAAGCACGGCGCAGGTTGAGTCCTGCGTTATCGAGGGGCATCTGGGCGCCATGCAGCCCTTGGTCGAGCGTTTGCGCGACAGCGGCATCGCCGTGACCGAGCGCGCCGGCAGTGGCGTGATCCAGGTCGGCGATGCCACGTTGGCGCTTTCCGACGGCCGCCTGGCCACGCAGCGTGCCCGCGAAGAAGGCCTGCGCAACCTGGTACTGGTCGATCTGGCCCTGGACTACAGCACGGCTTCCCGCATTGCGATCAGTTGGTCTGCCGACACCACCCGTGAGGCCCGCGACCAGGCCGTTGGCTTGTTAACCCGCGCCGGCCTGAAAGTGACCGCAGTCGCCGACCTGCCTGGCCTGGTCGTGCTGCGTACGGTGGCGATGCTGGCCAACGAAGCCGCCGATGCCGTGTTGCAAGGTGTTGGCTCGGCAGCCGATATCGACCTGGCCATGCGCGCCGGCGTGAACTACCCCTGCGGCCCGCTGGCCTGGGCCTCGCGCATAGGCATAAGCCAGACCTTGCGTGTACTCGACAACCTGCAGCGCAGCTACGGCGAAAGCCGCTATCGCCCTTCCCTGCTATTGCGCCGCTGCGAAGCCCAAGGAGGCAATCTGCATGACTGAAATCGAGCTGGCACAAGCCTGTGCCGATGCCATGTTTTCCCGCGATCACGCCACCCAAGGGCTGGGCATCAGCCTGCTCGAAGCCGGCCCTGGCCAGGCGCGCCTGCGCATGCCGGTGCGCGCCGACATGATCCAGGGCCACGGCACCTGCCACGGTGGCTTCCTGTTCGCCCTGGCGGATTCGGCCTTCGCCTTCGCCTGCAACAGTTACGACCAGGCCACCGTGGCCCTGGGTTGCAGCATCGACTACCTGGCGCCGGCACTGCGCGACGACGTGCTGACCGCCACGGCCAGCGAAGTCAGCCGCAAAGGCCGTACCGGCCTGTATGACGTTCGCATCGAGAACCAGCGCGGTGAGCTGGTGGCGATGTTCCATGGCAAATCCTACAAAGTACGCGGCACGGTGCTCGCGCAGGAGACACAAGATGACTGAACACACCCTGGCCGATGCGCTGATCATCGACGCCGTGCGCACGCCGATCGGCCGCTACGCCGGCGCCTTGAGCGGCGTGCGCCCCGACGACCTGGCCGCCATCCCGCTCAAGGCCCTGATCGCCCGCCACCCGGAGTTGGATTGGGCAGCAGTGGACGACGTAATCCTCGGTTGCGCCAACCAAGCCGGTGAGGACAACCGCAACGTTGCCCGCATGGCCAGCCTGCTGGCGGGCCTGCCGATCGAGGTGCCGGGCACCACCCTCAATCGCTTGTGCGGCTCTGGCATGGACGCCATTGGCAACGCGGCCCGTGCCCTGCGCTGCGGTGAAGCCGGGCTGATGCTGGCCGGCGGCGTGGAGTCGATGTCGCGCGCGCCGTTCGTCATGGGCAAATCGGAGCAAGCCTTTGGCCGCGCCGCCGAACTGTTCGATACCACCATCGGCTGGCGCTTCGTCAACCCGTTGATGAAGGCCGAACATGGCACCGACTCGATGCCTGAGACGGCTGAGAACGTCGCTGCCCGTTTCGGTATCTCCCGTGAAGACCAGGACGCCTTCGCCCTGCGCAGCCAGCACAAGGCTGCCGCCGCCCAGGCCCGAGGCCGCCTGGCCCAGGAGATCGTGCCGGTCGAAATCCCCCAGCGCAAAGGGCCGGCCAAGCGCGTCGAGCACGACGAACACCCGCGTGGCGACACCACGCTGGAGCAGTTGGCCAAGCTCGGCACGCCGTTCCGCGAGGGTGGCAGTGTCACCGCTGGCAACGCCTCTGGTGTCAACGACGGTGCCTGTGCACTGCTGCTGGCGAGCAGCGCAGCGGCCCGGCGCCATGGCCTTAAAGCCCGCGGGCGCATTGTCGGCATGGCTGTGGCCGGGGTCGAGCCGCGCATCATGGGCATCGGCCCGGTGCCGGCTACCCGCAAGGTGCTCGAACTCACCGGGCTGTCGCTGGCCGACATGGATGTCATCGAGCTAAACGAGGCCTTCGCTGCCCAAGGCCTGGCGGTATTGCGCGAGCTGGGCCTGGCCGACGACGACAAGCGGGTCAACCCGAACGGCGGCGCCATTGCCCTGGGGCATCCGTTGGGCATGAGTGGCGCGCGCCTGGTCACCACCGCACTGCACGAACTGGAAGAAACTGCCGGACGCTACGCCCTGTGCACCATGTGCATCGGCGTTGGCCAAGGCATCGCCATGGTCATCGAGCGCCTCTGACCAACGGCTTGTTACCGAACACAACGCAGCCGGTTATGCTGCGCCCATGACACTCACCGCCCGGCTGCGAACCCGCGCCGGTCGGCGTACAAGAACAATTCGAGTGAAGCCATGAACATGTACCATGATGCCGATCGTGCCCTGCTTGACCCTATGGAAACCGCCAGCGTCGACGCCCTGCGCCAGCACCAATTGGAGCGCCTGCGCTGGAGCCTGAAACACGCCTACGACAACGTGCCGCTGTATCGCAAGCGCTTCGACGAATGCGGCGCGCACCCCGATGACCTCAAGTCGCTCGACGACCTGGCCAAGTTCCCCTTCACCGGCAAGAACGACCTGCGCGACAACTACCCGTACGGCATGTTTGCCGTGCCCCAGGAAGAGGTCGTGCGCCTGCATGCCTCCAGCGGCACAACGGGCAAGCCGACCGTGGTCGGTTATACCCAGAACGACATCGACACCTGGGCCAATGTGGTCGCCCGCTCGATCCGCGCCGGCGGCGGGCGCAAAGGCGACAAAGTGCACGTTTCGTACGGTTATGGCCTGTTTACCGGCGGGCTCGGCGCGCATTACGGTGCCGAACGGCTGGGGTGCACGGTCATCCCAATGTCCGGTGGCCAGACCGAGAAGCAGGTGCAACTGATCCGCGACTTCCAGCCCGACATCATCATGGTCACGCCCTCTTACATGCTCAACCTGGCCGACGAGATCGAGCGCCAGGGCATCGACCCGCACGACCTCAAGCTGCGCCTGGGCATCTTCGGTGCCGAGCCCTGGACCGACGAACTGCGGCGCTCCATCGAGCAGCGCCTGGGTATCCAGGCCCTCGACATCTATGGCCTGTCGGAAATCATGGGGCCCGGTGTGGCAATGGAGTGCATCGAAACCAAAGATGGCCCGACCATCTGGGAAGACCACTTCTACCCCGAAATCATCGACCCGGTTACCGGCGAGGTACTGCCGGACGGGCAATTGGGCGAGCTGGTATTTACCTCGCTAAGCAAGGAGGCGCTGCCGATGGTGCGCTACCGAACCCGTGACCTGACCCGCCTGCTGCCAGGCACCGCGCGGCCGATGCGGCGGATCGGCAAGATCACCGGGCGCAGTGACGACATGCTGATCATTCGTGGGGTCAATGTGTTCCCGACCCAGATTGAGGAGCAGGTACTCAAAATAAAACAGCTTTCAGAGATGTACGAGATTCATCTGTATCGCAATGGCAACCTGGACAGTGTCGAGGTGCACGTGGAGCTGCGTGGCGAATGCCAGGCGATGGACGAGGGCCAGCGCAAGCTGCTGATCGGTGAACTGACCAAGCAGATCAAGACCTACATCGGCATCAGCACCCAGGTGCGACTGCAGCCCTGCGGCACGCTCAAGCGTTCTGAAGGCAAGGCGTGCCACGTGTTCGACAAACGGTTGGCCAGCTGACTTATCAGCTGCCTTTTTACGGCCCCGGCTCAGTCCGGGGCTTTTTTTTGCCTGCCCTTTCGCAGTGCAAGGCTGCTCCTACAGGTGGTGCGCGCCCTTGTAGGAGCAGCCTTGTGCTGCGAAAGGTCCGCAAAGCGATACATAAATCTTATTCGATACACATAAAACTGTTTGACGTTATGTTTTGTATCGCTTACAAATGACTCATGCCTTAGCAGGAGTCGGAACATGTACGCACAGCTAGTCGAAACCGGCGTCAAACGCGTCAAGTCCCTGGACGAAATGTCGCCCGAAGAGCGCGACTTCCAGAAAAAGATCGATGCCGAGATCAAGATCGAAGCCAAAAACTGGATGCCCGAGGCCTACCGCCAAACGCTGATCCGGCAGATCTCCCAGCACGCCCACTCGGAAATCGTCGGCATGCTGCCTGAAGGCAACTGGGTCACCCGCGCCCCAAGCCTGAAACGCAAGCTGCAACTGATGGCCAAGATTCAGGACGAAGCCGGCCACGGCCTGTACCTGTACAGCGCCATGGAAACCCTCGGCGCCGACCGCGACGAAGAGATCGCCAAGCTGCACAGCGGCAAGGCCAAGTACTCGAGCATCTTCAACTACCCGACCCTGAGCTGGGCCGACATGGGCGCCGTAGGCTGGCTGGTCGATGGCGCTGCGATCGTCAACCAGGTGGTGCTGCAGCGCACCTCCTACGGCCCCTACTCCCGCGCCATGATCCGCATCTGCAAGGAAGAGAGCTTCCACCAGCGCCAGGGCTACGAGCTGCTGCTGACCATGATGCGCCACGGTACCCAGGCTCAGAAGGACATGGTTCAGGACGCCATCAACCGCCTTTGGTGGCCATCGTTGATGATGTTTGGCCCCAGTGACGAGCACTCCCCCAACAGCGCCCAGTCGATGGCGTGGAAGATCAAGCGCCAGACCAATGATGAGCTGCGCCAGCGCTTCATCGACCAGACCGTGCCACAGCTCGAGCTGCTCGGCTGCACCGCGCCCGACCCGCACCTGAAGTGGAACGAAGCCCGCGGCCACTACGATTTCGGCGACATCCAGTGGGACGAGTTCTACGAAGTCATCAAGGGCAACGGCCCCTGCAACCTGGAACGTGTCGCCACCCGGCGCAAAGCCATCGAGGACGGCGCCTGGGTACGCGAGGCCGCCGTGGCCTATGCGCGCAAGCAACAGAACAAGAACGCCGCGTGAGCGGCGATTGATGCGGAGATCGAAAATGTCTGTCTGGACCCTCTACGAAGTGTTCGTGCGCAGCAAGCACGGCCTGAACCACAAGCATGTCGGCAGCGTGCATGCCGCCGACGCCGCCATGGCCATCGAGAATGCCCGTGAGCTGTACACCCGCCGCAGCGAAGGCGTGAGCCTGTGGGTGGTGCCATCGGCGCTGATCACCGCCTCCTCCCCTGACGAGAAAGACCCGCTGTTCGCCCCCTCGGACGACAAGGTCTACCGCCATGCCAGCTTTTACGAGCTGCCCGACGAAGTCGGACACATGTGAGGTTGGCCATGCATAAAGAAGCGCTTATCCCCTATTTGCTGCTCCTGGGCGACAGTGCCCTGGTGCAGGGCCAGCGGCTCTGTGAATGGTGCGGCCACGCACCGGCCATCGAGGAAGAACTGGCCTTGATGAACGTCGGCCTCGACCTGGTCGGCCAAGCCCGCAATTGGCTGGACTACGCCGCCGAATTGCTCGACGACGGCCGTGACGCCGATGCCCTTGCCTACCGCCGTGACGAACGCGCCTACCGCAACCTGCTGCTGGTCGAACAACCCAATGGCGACTTCGCCGTGACCATGACCAAGCAGTTTTTATACGACGCCTGGCACTTCGCGGTGCTGCAGGGCCTGGCTGCGTCCCGCGATGAGCGTATCGCCGGCATTGCTGCCAAGGCACTCAAGGAGGTCACCTACCACCTGCGTCGCTCCGGTGAGTGGGTGCAACGCCTGGGCGGTGGCACCGACGAAAGCCGTCGGCGCATGCTAGACGCCATCCCAGCGCTGTGGCGCTTCACCGTTGAACTGACCGCGGGTAGCGACAGCGAAGTTCAGCTGGCCGAAGCCGGCATCGCTGCTGACCCGGCCGCCGTCGGCGCGGCCTGGCTCAAGCAGGTAAGCGCGATTTTCGACTCGGTCGAGCTGCCGCTGCCCAAAGCCGCCAGCTATTTCTACCTGGACGGTCGCAAAGGCCTGCACACCGAGCACTTGGGGCTGTTGCTGGCCGAAATGCAGTTCCTGCCACGGGCCTACCCCGATGCGACCTGGTGAGCTGATCGCCAGCGACCTCGGCGCCCGTGCCGCCCGAGGCGACGACCTGGCCCGGGCCTGGGCGGTGCTGGAGCAGGTCATGGACCCGGAAGTGCCGGTGGTGAGCGTGGTTGACCTGGGCATTGTCCGCGACCTGGACTGGCGCGCCGGCCACCTGCACCTGGTCGTCACGCCAACCTATTCCGGTTGCCCGGCGACCGAGGTGATCGAGGCCGATATCCGTGACGCGCTGCAACAGGCCGGTTTTGCTGCCCCCGCACTGGAGCGGCGCTTGACCCCGGCCTGGAGCACCGACTGGATCAGCGACCTGGGCCGCCAACGCTTGCGCACCTATGGCATAGCGCCGCCCGAAGGCAGCACCAGCAAGCGCAGCCTGCTCGGTGAGGCGCCCCAAGTGTGCTGCCCGCAGTGTGGCAGCGCGCATACCGAACTGCTCAGCCAGTTCGGCTCCACGGCTTGCAAGGCGCTGTACCGCTGCCGCGAGTGCCTGGAGCCATTCGACTATTTCAAATGCATTTGAGCCGTGGAGAACACCATGAGCCAGTTTCACAGCCTGACCATCAAGCAAGTACGCAACGAGACCCGCGACGCCGTGTCCATCGTCTTTGACGTACCCGAGCACCTGCAGACGCAATTCCGCTTCACCCAGGGCCAGTACCTGGTCATGCGTACCCAGCTGGATGACGAAGAAGTGCGTCGTTCCTATTCGATCTGCAGCGCCGTGCAGGACGGCGAACTGCGTGTGGCTGTCAAGCGCGTGCCAGGTGGGCGTTTTTCGGCCTTTGCCAATGAAGAGCTCAAGGCTGGCCAGCAACTGGAGGTGATGCCGCCGTCGGGCAGCTTCTTCGTGCCGCTCGACCCCGCCCGCGAAGGCCACTACCTGGGCGTTGCCGCCGGCAGCGGCATTACGCCGATCCTGTCGATCATCGCCACCACCCTGGCCACTGAACCGCACAGCCGTTTCACCCTGCTCTACGGCAACCGCTCAAGCTCCGGTGCGCTGTTCCGCGACAAGCTCGAAGACCTGAAAAACCGTTACCTGGACCGCCTGAACCTGATTTTCGTGTTCAGCCGCGAGCAGCAGGACGTCGACCTGTACAACGGCCGGATCGATGCCGACAAATGCGGCCAGCTGTTCTCCCGCTGGCTGGACGTCGCCACGCTGGACGCTGCGTTCATTTGCGGCCCCCAGGCCATGACTGAAACCGTGCGTGACAGCCTGCAGGCCAACGGCATGGCCAAGGACCGCATCCACTTCGAACTGTTCGCCGCCGCGGGCAGCGAAGCGCGCCGCGAAGCCCGTGAAGCTGCGCGCCAGGTGGATTCGGCGCTCAGCCATATCACCGTGATCAGCGATGGCCGGGCGCTGAGCTTCGACCTGCCGCGCAACAGCCAGAACGTGCTGGACGCCGGCAACGCCATCGGCGCCGAACTGCCGTACTCGTGCAAGGCCGGCGTGTGCTCGACCTGCAAGTGCCGGGTGATCGAAGGCGAGGTCGAGATGGACAGCAACCATGCGCTGGAAGACTACGAAGTGGCGGCGGGGTATGTGCTGTCGTGCCAGACCTACCCGGTGAGCGACAAAGTGGTGCTCGACTTCGACCAGCTCTGATACCTGGCCCGCGTTGAGGCCCTAAGCACCACCGCAACACCTGTGTGACCTCAAAAACAACTACAACACCAAGAGATCGCTTGCCATGACCCCCGAACGCATAGAAAGCATCGCCAACCATCCCGACTTCCAGCACCTGGTCCGGCGCAAACGTCGCCTCAACGGCACCCTGACCCTGGCCATGCTGGTGATCTATTACGGCTTCGTCCTGTTGGTGGCGTTCTCCCCCAGCACCCTCGGCCAATCGCTCAGCGGTGGCGTGACTACCGTCGGCATGCTGGTGGGCGTGCTCATGGTGCTGCTGTCGTTCGCCCTCACCGGCATCTACGTGCACCGCGCCAACAACGTGCTCGACCCGCTGAACGACAAGGTCAAGCAGGAGTGCGCGCAATGAACTGGACTGCCATTTCGATGTTCATGGTGTTCGTCTGCTTCACCCTGCTGGTGACCCGCTGGGCCGCATTGCGGACCCGCTCGGCGAGTGACTTCTACACCGCTGGCGGCGGCCTGACCGGCATGCAGAACGGCTTGGCGATCGCCGGCGACATGATCAGCGCAGCGTCCTTCCTGGGCATCTCGGCCATGATGTTCATGAACGGCTACGACGGCTTGCTCTACGCCCTGGGCGTACTGGCCGGCTGGCCAATCATCCTGTTCCTGATCGCCGAACGCCTGCGCAATTTGGGCAAGTACACGTTTGCCGACGTCGTGTCCTACCGCCTGGCGCAAACCCCAGTGCGCCTGACCTCGGCATTCGGCACCTTGGTCGTCGCGCTGATGTACCTGGTGGCCCAGATGGTCGGGGCCGGCAAGCTGATCGAACTGTTGTTTGGCATCAGTTACCTGTACGCGGTGATGCTGGTCGGGGTGTTGATGGTCGCCTACGTGACCTTCGGCGGCATGCTGGCAACCACCTGGGTGCAGATCATCAAGGCCGTGATGTTGCTGTCCGGCACCAGCTTCATGGCGTTCATGGTGCTCAAGCACTTTGGCTTCAGCACCGAAGCGATGTTTGCCAGCGCCGTGGCCGTGCATGCCAAGGGCCAGGCGATCATGGCGCCGGGTGGCTTGCTGTCGAACCCGATCGATGCGATTTCCCTGGGCCTGGGCATGATGTTCGGCACTGCGGGCCTGCCGCATATCCTGATGCGTTTCTTCACCGTCAGCGATGCCAAGGAAGCGCGCAAGAGTGTGTTCTACGCCACGGGTTTCATCGGCTACTTCTACTTGCTGCTGATTGTCATCGGCTTTGGCGCCATCGTCATGGTCGGCACCGAGCCGTCCTACCGCGATGCGGCAGGCGCGATCATCGGCGGCGGCAACATGGTCGCGGTGCACCTGGCCCAGGCGGTGGGTGGCAACCTGTTCCTGGGTTTCATCTCTGCCGTGGCCTTCGCCACCATTCTTGCGGTAGTGGCAGGCCTTGCGTTGTCCGGCGCTTCGGCGGTTTCCCACGACCTCTATGCCTGCGTGGTACGCAAAGGCCAGGCCACTGAACAGGAAGAAATGCGTGTCTCGCGTATCGCCACCCTGGTGATCGGCTTGCTGGCAGTGGTGCTGGGGCTGGTGTTCGAGTCGCAGAACATCGCCTTCCTCTCCGGCCTGGTACTGGCCGTGGCTGCATCGGTCAACTTCCCGGTGCTGCTGCTCTCGATGTTCTGGAAGGGCCTGACCACCCGTGGTGCAGTGTGCGGCAGCATGGCCGGTTTGCTCTCGGCCGTGGCGCTGGTGGTACTCGGCCCGGCAGTGTGGGTCAACGTGCTGCACAACGAACAGGCGCTGTTCCCTTACAGCAACCCGGCGCTGTTCTCGATGAGCCTGGCGTTTTTCGGCGCCTGGGTGTTCTCGGTCACCGACACCTCCGCGCGTGCCAGCGAGGAGCGTGGTCGCTACCTGGCGCAGTTCATTCGCTCCATGACCGGTATCGGCGCTGCCGGCGCCAGCAAGCACTGATTTCGAGAACAACCATGTCGGGTACAACAACAATGAACCGCACTCGCTTCTCTTCTGCCGCTTGGCTTGCCACGCTCGCCCTGCCCTTGCCGGCCATGGCCGACTTCGTCAGCGACAGCCATGCACGCCTGGAACTGCGCAACCACTACATCAACCGCGATTTCCGCCAGAGCAATGCTCCGCAGGCCAAGGCCGAGGAATGGGGCCAAGGCTTTACCGCCCGCGTGGAGTCCGGTTTTACCGAAGGCCGGGTGGGCTTCGGCGTGGACGCCATGGGCCAGCTGGGTCTCAAGCTTGACTCCAGCCGCGACCGCCGCAACACCGGCTTGCTGCCCTTTGGCCCGAACAGCCACGAGCCTGTCGATGACTACAGCGAGCTGGGCTTGACCGGTAAAGCACGGGTTTCCAAGAGCACCCTGCGCCTGGGCACCCTGCAGCCGATCCTGCCGGTGGTGGTGTACAACGACACCCGTCTGTTGTCTTCCACGTTCCAGGGCGGCCTGCTGACCAGCCAGGAGCTCAATGGCCTCACCGTCAACGCCGGGCGCCTCACCAAGGCCAACCTGCGCGATTCGTCCGGCCGCGATGACATGGGCTACGGCGCAGCCAGCAGCGACCACCTGGATTTCGGCGGCGGCAGCTATGCCATCACCCCACAGACCAGCGTCAGCTATTACTACGCCAAGCTCGAAGACATCTACCGCCAGCAGTTCGTCGGCCTGGTCGATACCCGTCCACTGGGCGAAGGCCTGAGCCTGCGCAGCGACCTGCGCTATTTCGACAGCCGTAACGACGGCGCCGAGCGTGCCGGCAACATCGACAACCGTAACTTCAACGCCATGTTCACCCTCGGCGTCAGGGCGCACAAGTTCACCGCCACCTGGCAACAGATGTCCGGCGACAGCGCCTTCCCCTTCGTCAACGGCGGCGACCCGTTCACCGTCAACCTGGTGACCTACAACACCTTCACCCGCGCCGGGCTCGATTCCTGGCAGGTGCGCTACGACTACGACTTCGTCGCCATGGGCATCCCGGGCCTGAGTTTCATGACCCGCTACACCGACGGCCGCCACGCCGAGACCGCCACGGTCAGCAACGGCCGTGAGCGCGAACGCGACACCGACCTCACCTACGTCATCCAGAGCGGCCCGTTCAAAGACGTCAGCCTGCGCTGGCGCAACGTCACCTTCCGTTCCGGCAATGGCCTGACCAATGCCGTGGACGAGAACCGCCTGATCATCGGCTACACCTTGGCGCTGTGGTAACAGCGCCCTTCCCCCATTAGAACAGCATGGAGAACAGCATGTCTGACGCCCCAACCCTGCAAAGCTTCATTGCCGGTCGCTGGATCGGCCAGCACGGCGCCCAGGCCCTGCGCAGCGCCTTGAACGGTCACGTTCTGGCCTACAGCCATGAAGAGCGCCCGGATTTCGCCGAAGCCGTGGACTTTGCCCGCGCCCGTGGCCTGGCCGCCCTCATGGCCATGGACTTCCAACAGCGCGCCGCACGCCTCAAGGCCCTGGCCTTGTACCTGGCCGAGCGCAAAGAGCAGCTGTACGCCTTGTCCCACCACAGTGGCGCCACCCGCGCCGACAGCTGGATCGACATCGAAGGCGGTAACGCCACACTGTTCGCCTATGCCGGCATCGGCAGCCGCGAACTGCCCTCCGGCAACCTGGTGCACGAAGGCCCTGCAATACCGCTGGGCAAGCAAGGCCACTTTGCCGGCAGCCATATCCTGGTGCCACGTGCCGGGGTCGCCGTGCACATCAACGCGTTCAACTTCCCGATCTGGGGCATGCTCGAGAAGTTCGCCCCGACCTTCCTGGCTGGCATGCCGTGCATCGTCAAACCCGCCACCTCGACCAGCTACCTGACTGAAGCCGTGGTGCGCCTGATGAACGCGTCGGGCCTGTTGCCCGACGGCAGCTTGCAGTTGGTGATCGGCAGCACCGGCGACTTGCTCGACCGCTTGCAGGGCCAGGATGTAGTGACCTTTACCGGCTCCGCCGATACCGCCGCCAAACTGCGCGTGACGCCGAACCTGATCCGCAACTCGGTACCGTTCACCGCCGAAGCGGATTCGCTGAACTGCGCGATTCTCGGCCCGGACGTGACCCCGGACAGCGAAGAGTTTGACCTGTACATCAAGGAGGTGGCCCGCGAGATGACCACCAAGGCCGGGCAGAAATGCACCGCCATCCGCCGCGCCATCGTCCCGGTCAAGCATATCGATGCCGTCGCTACCCGCCTGCGCGAACGCCTGAGCAAGGTGGTGGTGGGCGACCCTTCAGTGGAAGGCGTGCGCATGGGCGCCCTGGCCTCGCATGACCAGCAGCGCGACGTCGGCGAGCGTGTACGCAGCCTGCTGCAGAGCTGCGACCAGCTGTTCGGCGCCAGTGACGGTTTTGCGCCGCGTGGTGAGGGTGTTGCCGAGGGCGCGTTCTTTGCGCCGACCCTGCTCCAGGCCCGCTACCCGCATGCTGAAGGTGGTGCGCACGATATCGAAGCGTTCGGCCCGGTCAGCACGCTGATGGCCTACGATGACCTTGACGAAGCCCTGACCCTGGCTGCCCGCGGCAAGGGCAGCCTGGTGGCGACCCTGGTCACTGCCGACCGCGCCGTTGCCGCCAAAGCCATCCCGGTGGCGGCTGCCTGGCACGGCCGCCTGCTGGTGCTGGACCGCGAAGCCGCGCTGGAGTCCACCGGGCATGGCTCGCCGCTGCCGCAACTCAAGCACGGCGGCCCCGGCCGCGCGGGTGGCGGTGAAGAGCTGGGCGGCCTGCGCGCAGTCAAGCACTACCTGCAGCGTGCGGCCGTACAAGGCTCACCGAGCATGCTCACGGCAGTAACGGGCGAGTACGTGCGCGGCGCAGAAGTGATCGAGAGCGAAGTGCACCCGTTCCGTCGCTACTTCCAGGACTTGCGTATCGGCGAGTCACTGTTAACCCACCGCCGTACGGTAACTGAGGCAGACCTGGTCAACTTCGGCTGCTTGTCGGGTGACCACTTCTACATGCACTTCGACGAGATCGCCGCCAAGGAATCGCAGTTTGGCAAGCGTATCGCCCATGGCTACTTCGTGCTGTCGGCAGCGGCAGGCCTGTTTGTATCCCCTGGCGCCGGCCCGGTACTGGCCAACTACGGCCTGGATACCCTGCGCTTCATCAACCCTGTAGGCATTGGCGATACGATCCAGGCGCGCCTGACCTGCAAGCGCAAGATCGACCAGGGCAAGGCTAGCCCGTTGGGGCAGCCGCAAGGCGTGGTGGCGTGGGACGTTGAGGTTACCAACCAGCTGGGTGAGCTGGTGGCCAGCTATGACATTCTGACCTTGGTATTGAAGAAGGTTGACTGAGTAGCCTACCTGCCAAACGATGGGCTGCCTCGCAGCCCATCGCTCATTCATTCATCAACCCACCACGGCTGGGTCACCCACCGATTGATTGGGCTTGCTCCCGGAAATACGCCAGCTCACGGCGGTAATCCCATACCGTTCGGCCATTGGCCTGCTGACTTTCTTGATCTTTTCCCGCCCGAATTTCGGAATGATGCCGATGCCCGCATCACAGCTGGCCCAATGCCAGGCCTCGGCATTGTCCAACCGTTCCAGGCGGATGATGAAACTGCGCGGTTGGCCATGCAGTTGGTAGTCGATGATGTACAGCTGTGGACCAGGCATCGCAGGGGCCTCCTCTTCTCCATGGATGACCTTTTGATTGATCTGGGCAGTGCCAGAAAATTCAAAAAATTTGCCAACCTAGGTCAATCGCTACGGTCGCCGTCCGCCGCCATGGCTGTTCTGGCCACCCTTGCGGCCGGCTTCAGCGGCGCGTTCACGGTCGTTGGCGAAGTTGCCGCCCGACACCTTGCCGCCTTTGTGCCCGGCGCGGGAGGCTTTTTCCCGGTCGTTGGCGAAATTGCCCGAGTTGGTTTCCTTGGTGCCGCCGCGCTGGCTGGTACGTTCTTGATCACGTGCCATGTGGTATCTCCTTGCGATGGAAAGGTTGCTGGGCCGTACCTTGATTCCGAGCCAGCAAACACGGGCAATGCTCAATCGAATTGCACACGGCTGACGGGTGGCGCCAAACGTCCCCAGGCCAAATGCTTGCGTGGCGGCATTAGGCATGCACGCTCCACTGGGTGGAATCGGACTCGATCGGCAGTTCGTCGATGGCATGGATCAGCCCGCTCTCCAGTGCCTCCTCGGGCCCCAGTATTCGCGGGTAGGCCATCAGGTAACGGGGCACGTCCAGCACTTCGGCACTGCCTTCGGTTCGCTCTGCCACGATTTGAGCGTACAGCCGCAGGTCGTAATCCAGGCTCATGGCGTATTCGGCCATCCTGGCGTGGTCGACCGACCCGTGCAGCGTCCAATGGAAGGGGTGAAACAGGAACTTGCTGAACGCGCAGGCGGTGCGATGTTCGCCCGCCAGAAACAGGATGTTGCCCATCGATTCCACCGTCCCCAGGTTGTGGGTATGCAGCGGAATCGGCAGCGCCCGCAGGAAGTTGTACAAGGTAAACCCGTAGCTGCACTCCCCGCCCATGGTCGCGATGTTCAGTTGCAGCAGCTGTGCGCCCTGCTGCATGGCGCGCGAACAGGTGTTGATCAGGTTGCCGCAAGTGGATGAGTTGATCGGCCCGGTGAAATGGATGATGTGTCTGGCCATGTTTGCCTCCAGGGTTGGCGGTTCATGCCGGTGAATGGCCAATCCGTCATGGGGGTGTAGTCGTCTTTTGCACCCGCTATGCGGTGGAGACGCCAACCGCGGCAAAGTTCAACTCTGCGTGCATTCCCCGTTGGTCAACCGTGCTGAACCTCACGGCCGCGCATCAGTCGCACCTTCAGAGCGACCTCTCAAAAAGCTGGCAATGAGGAAGGCAGCGTGAGCGAGATCCGTATTGGTATATCAGGTTGGCGCTATGGCCCTTGGCGCAAGGATTTCTACCCCAAAGGGCTGCGCCAGGACAGTGAACTCGCGTTCGCCTCGCGGGCAGTCAACAGCATCGAGATCAATGGCTCGTTCTACAGCCTGCAGACGCCCGAACGGTATCGGGGGTGGCGTGAGGAGACGCCGGACGGCTTTGTATTCTCGGTAAAGGCACCGCGCTACATCACCCATGTACGGCGGCTCAAGGACATCGAAGCGCCGGTGGCCAATTTCTTTGCTTCCGGGCCTTTGTTGCTGGGCGACAAGCTGGGCCCGTTTCTGTGGCAGTTCCCACCCAACATGAAGTTCGACGAAGCACGCTTTGCGCGGTTTCTGGCGCTGCTGCCGCGTAACCGAAAAGCGGCGCGCGAATGCGCACAAGGGTGTGACGAGCGGCTCAAGGGCAATGGCGGCACTGACATCAAAGGCAACGCACGCTTGCGCCACGCCGTGGAAATCCGCCACGAGAGCTTTCTTTGCGAAGCCTTCGTGAAGCTGTTGCGCAAACACCGTGTGGCGCTGGTCGTGGCCGACAGTGCAGGGAAATGGCCCTATGTCGAAGATGTCACGGCCGATTTCGTCTACATGCGCCTGCACGGTGATGTGGAGCTCTACAGCAGTGGCTACACGGCGCAGGCCTTGCGCCGCTGGAAACAGCGCATTCTGCGCTGGAGCCAAGGCAGCCAGGCCGACGACGCACACACCGTGCTACCCGGCGCACCGCCCAAGCGGGCCACGCGTGATATCTACTGCTACTTCGACAACGACCAGAAGGTCCATGCGCCCTACGATGCCCGGCGCCTTCTGGAGAAGTTGAAGCTGGACTATGACCTGCTCACCGAACCCGGTGTCGAGCCGGAGGTTGAGCTGTGAACAAGACCTTGCCCACACCGCGCTGCATTATCGACAACGTCACCACGGTGCAAAGGCTGACCGTGCTGACCCTCAACGTGCACAAGGGCTTCACCGCCTTCAACCGGCGTTTCATCCTGCCTGAGCTGCGCGATGCTGTGCGCGCCACCGGCGCCGACCTGGTGTTTCTTCAGGAGGTGCACGGCAGCCACCAGCAGCATGCCGAGCGCCACGCAGCCTGGCCGGAAACGCCGCAGTACGAGTTTCTGGCCGACAGCATGTGGCCGCAGTTCGCCTATGGCCGTAACGCTGTGTACCCCCATGGCGACCACGGCAATGCCTTGCTGTCGAAATTCCCCATCAGCCAGTTCGACAACCGGGATGTTTCCATCGACGGCAATGAGCAGCGTGGCCTGCTCCATTGCCGCCTGGAGGTGCCTGGGCATAAAGAGGTGCATGCAGTGTGCGTGCACCTGGGCCTGCGGGAATCACACCGCCAGCGCCAGGTGCGCCTGTTGCTGGAGCTGCTCGACAGCTTGCCGCCCGATGCGCCGGTGATCATTGCCGGCGATTTCAATGACTGGCGCCTGAAAGCGGATGTGGCGCTGTCCGAACACCTGGTCGAAGCCTTTGGCGAGCGTTTCGGCACCCCGGCGCGCAGTTTTCCGGCGCGCTTGCCGCTGCTGCGGCTTGACCGCATCTACCTGCGCAATGCCATGCCGAGCAAGGCGCAGGTGCTGTCGAAATACCCATGGTCGCACCTTTCCGACCATGCCCCCCTCACTGCGGAGATCAGCCTATGAACCGACCTTGGCTAGAGGGCAACAGCGTGCAGCTGTTGATCAATGGCGAACAGTATTACCCACGCGTGTTTGAAGCGATGGCCCAGGCGCGGGAGGAAATCCTGCTGGAGACGTTCATCATCTTCGATGACAAGGTCGGCCAGCAGTTGCAGCAGGTGTTGATAGACGCCGCGCAGCGCGGCGTGCGCGTCGAAGTGGCGGTCGATGGTTACGGCACTGCCGACCTGCCCGACACCTTCATCTCGGCCATGACCGAAGCCGGCGTCAACTTTCATGCCTTCGACCCACAGCCCAGGCTGGTGGGCATGCGCACCAACCTGTTCCGCCGCCTGCACCGCAAGATCGTGGTCATCGATGGGCAGCGCGCGTTCATCGGCGGTATCAACTACAGTGCCGATCACCTGGGCGACTACGGCCCCATGGCCAAACAGGACTATGCCGTGGAGGTTACCGGCCCGGTGGTTGCGCAAGTGCATGCCACCAGCCGTCGCCTGATGTCCCCCGTGCTGCAGCCACCCAGTGAGGTGCGGCCTGTCACCGAGCCCACCGGGGCTATCACTGCCCTGCTGGTCGAGCGCGACAATGGCCAGCGCAGAACGGCCATCGAAGCCCAGTACCTGCAAGCCTTCCGCGCTGCCCGGCAGCGTATCGTGGTGGCCAATGCCTATTTCTTTCCGGGTTACCGGTTGCTGCGGGAGCTGCGCAATGCGGCGCGGCGTGGGGTGGACGTGACCTTGATCTTGCAAGGCCAGCCAGACATGCGCTGGGTGCGGGCCTTGTCGCGGCTGCTGTACAACTACCTGCTGCGTGACGGTGTGCACATTCATGAATACTGCCGCCGGCCTTTGCATGGCAAGGTCGCGCTGGTCGATGACCAGTGGGCCACTGTCGGCTCGAGCAATCTCGACCCCTTGAGCCTGTCGTTGAACCTTGAAGCCAACCTGTTCATCCGCGATCACGGCTTCAACCAACAATTGCATCAGCACCTGCAGTCGCTGGCCAGCGAACAGTGCAAGGCCGTCACCCTGGAGCGCATGGTCCGCGGTTACTGGTGGCGGGCGCCGCTGATTTTCCTGTGCTTCCACGCCATACGTCACTTTCCGCGCATTGCCGGCTGGTTCCCGGCGCACCGCCAGCGCCTGCGCTCGGTGCAGCCGGAGGTGGAAGCCCACGGCGATATGCATGAGGGCCAGACGTGATGGCCCGTAAACGTTGGCAAATCTGGGCCAAGCGCCTGTTCACCTTGCTCTTCCTTTTGTTGATTCCAGCCTTGCTGTTCATGCTGGCGCGCAACCTGGACTGGAACGAGGTGCGCCAGTCGCTGCTGGCCTACAAGCCTGGCACTTTAGCGATCGGGTTGGCGGTTGCGCTGTTCAGCTACCTGACGTTTGCCAGCTACGACCTGCTGGCGCGTGCCTATACAGGCCACAACCTGCCTGCCAGGCAGGTGTTGCCTGTGGCTTTCGTCTGTTATGCCTTCAACCTCAACTTCACCACCTGGGTGGGCGGCGTCGCGTTGCGTTATCGGCTGTACGGCCGGCTAGGTCTGGATACCGCGACCATCACCCGCATCCTGACCCTTGGCTTACTCACCAACTGGATGGGCTACATGCTGTTGGCGGGTACGGTATTCGCCCTGCGCCTGGTAGACCTGCCGGACAGCTGGGCAGTCGGGGCAACGGGGTTGCAACTGATCGGTTTTGGCTTGCTGGCAATCGCCATCGGCTACTTGCTGGCCTGCGGCTTTGCGAAAAAACGCACCTGGCAATGGCGTGAGCACGAAGTCACCTTGCCTGGCTGGCGTCTGGCGCTGGCCCAAGTTGCCCTTGGCGCCAGCAACTGGGCGTTGATGGCCCTGCTGATCTTCTGGTTGCTGCCTGGGGAAGCCTTCTACCCGTCGATCCTCGGGATACTGCTGATCAGTTGCGTAGCGGGCGTGGTTGCGCACATCCCGGCCGGGCTTGGGGTGCTTGAAACGGTATTTCTGGCATTGCTGCATGGCCAGATGCAACAGGGCACGCTGGTAGCGGCATTGCTGGGGTATCGCACGCTGTACTACCTGCTTCCGCTGCTGTTGGCAGTGATCACGTACCTGATTCTGGAGAAACGCGCCAAGGCCATGCGCCAGCGTGATAATCCGGCCTAGCGCTCTACAGGGCCTCGGCGCGGGGAATTGGGGCTGCTGCGCAGCCCATCGCCGGCAAGCCAGCTCCTACACGGAATCTCGCTCTCCTGTAGGAGCTGGCTTGCCTGCGATGGGCCGCGCAGCGGCCCCCTTGGCCCTAACAAACGGCCAGCGTGGTACAGCGAGCGCTTAGGACTTATCCTCCTCATCAACCACATCATCGGTCCACGGCTCACCGTCCAATGGCGCCGAACGCGCCAGTTCAGCCTCATCCAACCCAAAGCCGCCGCCAATCTCATTAGCATTGACCTGCCGCAACGACTGGTCTGCCGGCCCTTCGCCGTCACCCTCTTCAAACGGGTCGCGAGCACCGGTCTCGTCCAGCAAGGTATCCGGGCTCATGTCGTCATAAGTGACGTTGTCTTCGTGCAGGCTGTCGCTCAACGCTTCGCCACCCGTCATGCCGCTTTCGGCGACGCGCTGTGGCGGAAACTCCTGCTCATCTTCACGCGCAGGTCGTTCGTCGCCCACCCGCCCTTCGCGTTCGTCGTGACGGTCACTGAAGTCCAGCTCATGGACACTGCCCATGCGGTCTTCGGTGTCGTCGATTTCGGTAGGTGTGTAAGGCTTGGGTTCATCGGGGCGAGACATGTGCGTTCTCCGTCAGTGGGCTATACACGGTCGACTGCGCCTACCACGGGAAAATTCAGAGTTTTTACGCCGGGGGCTGGGCCGCTTGTTGCGCACGGTGCAGTTCGTTGGTCAGGTGCAGCCGCATCGCTGCCCGGGCGGCATCGGCGTCCTGGTGCGCGAGTGCAGCATAAATCTGCTCGCGCTCACGCACCTGTTGTGCGCGTTGCTGTTGGGTAACGTTGCTCTGCGCGCCACGCATCAGGGTATCGGCCAGGTGGCGCATGGCATCGATAAAGAAGCTGTTGCCGGTGCACAGGGCAATTTGCAGGTGAAACTCGAATACGATGCGCGTGCTGTCCTGGTGCAACGGCCCCACAGCATTGGCTTCGCCCAGGGCGTCGGCAATGGCCTGCAACTGGCTTGACGTAGCACGCTGCGCAGCAAGCGCAGCACACTCCACCTCCAGGCTCAAGCGCAATTCGATGAGCGCCACCGCATCGAGGGCGCTGCCCTTCTCGTGCTGGCTGTCCTGAAAGTCGCCTGGCCGGGTGGTGTCGACCACGAACGTGCCGATGCCTCGGCGGGTTTCGACCAGGCCCTCTGCCTGCAGCCGCGACATCGCTTCGCGAACCACGGTACGGCTGACCTTGCGCGCCTCGGTAAAGGCTTGTTCGGTCGGCAACTTGGTGCCCGCCGGTAGCTCGCCGGCCAGAATGCTACGTGACAGTTCAAGCACCAGTTGCTGGGCCAGGCTGACACGTCGTTCAGGGTTGACACGCTCCATCAGAGGATCCATTCAAAAACCAGACGATGAACGATTGTAACCGCAGTTTTACGTCAAAACGCACTATAATGCCCGCTGATCTCACAAGAGCACGATGATGTCTGACCTCACGGCTATTGCCCGAATCAAACCTCGCCGCCTGGCCGAATCGTTGGTCGAACGCTTTGCCCAACGCATGCGTGACGGCACCCTCAAACGCGGCGACAAACTGCCCACCGAAACGCAGATCATGGCCGCCGAAAGCGTCAGTCGCTCGGTAGTGCGTGATGCCTTGTCGCGTATGCAGGCGGCAGGCCTGGTCGAGACCCAGCATGGCGTCGGCACCTTCGTCCTCGACATGCCGGCACCCGAAGGCTTCAACGTCGGGCCCGCCACCATTGTGCTGTTATCCGACGTCCTCGACCTGCTGGAGTTCCGCCTAAGCCTGGAAGTCCAGGCTGCAGGCATGGCCGCCGAACGGGCCACGCCACAGGCCATCGACGAGCTGGAGCAAGCGTTGCAGGCGTTGCTGCAAGGCCCGGAAAAGTCGGGCAGTACCACCAACGCCGACTTCCAGTTCCACCTGAAGATCGCCAAAGCGGCCGGCAACCCCTACCTCATCGACATCATGAAACACCTGGGCACCAAGCTGATCCCACGCACCCGGATGAACTCCGCCTATACCGGGCAGAGCAACCGCAGCACCTACCTGGCGGGGATCAACGCCGAACACCAGCAAATCTTCGACGCCATCGTCAGCAAGCAGGTCGATGCGGCGCGTGCGGCCATGTTCCTGCATTTGAGCAATAGCCGCATGCGCCTGCGCGAGGCGCAGAAACACCAGGCGGTCTACAGCGAGTGAGCCGCTTCAGGCGCCGGTTGCACATCCTCGAAGACCAACCCGTCGCTGGCACTGACCTGCCACGGGTTGGCACTGCCGGTTTCGCTGAAGTGGACCGTGTCGAACCGTGAGCCCTTCAAGCCATCGATCTTGGCCTTGGCCGGCCCGCTGAAACGCACGCGCTCGAAGGACAGGCCTTGGTGATAAGCGCCGTGCAGGCTGTCGCCCTTGACCTCGATCGCCGCCAGTTGGGCATTCTCGACCGTGACATTGCTAACCCGCACATCGCGGAACTGGCCGGCGATGGTCGACTTCTTGTAGTCCAGCTTGGCGTTCGGGTCGTTGTAGTCGAGGGTGAAGATGAACGCCTGCTTGACCGTATTGCGCATCGCCGAATCGCGGAACACCACGTTACGCGCGCCACCGCCCATGAAGTTGGTGCTCTTCATGCGTAAGCCGGTATCGGTGCCGTCAGAAACGTTATCTTCGGCCAGGATGTTCTGGATCCACGCCCCCGTGTGGCTGCCGGCCACGACCATGCCGTGGCCCTTGCGGAAGTAGTTGTTGAAGATCCACGCGTCTTCTTGGGGCTTTTGCTTGACCGCATCGGCGCCGGTGCCGGCTGCGAAGTTGACGCAGTCATCGCCGGTGTCGAAGAAGTTGTTGAACACCAATGCGCCGCGGCTGTTGGCGAATTCGATGCCATCGCCGTTGTTGGCGTCGTAGGTCTTGTGCGTGGTGTTGGCCAGCACCACGTTCTCGGTCTCCAGGTTCATGATGCCGTGATAAGCCGGGTTGAGCACCGTGAAGCCGCCGTAGAACACGTTCTTGACGTTGCGCAAGGTAACCAGCGACGAGCGCATTTGGCCATAGGCGTCCTTGACGTTCATGCCTTCGGCCACGGCGCGAGCGACCTGGGCCTTGGCCAGCACGCCGTCCTGCAGGTAGCGGGTGTTGTCGCTCGGCAGGTAGAACGGCAGCGGTTGGCCACGTTCATCAACGATGTCGGCGTTGCGCTTCCAGCCATTGCCATCAATGACCCCCTTGCCGACGATGCGTATGTTCTCGAATGCTTGGTGCGCACGCGGGTCACGCGGCAAGGCGTTAATCAGCGAGGCCGGGCGTACGGTGGTGGAGTACGGGTACTGGATATAGCCATCGCGGGGGTAGTCTTCGGCGCGCTCGGACCCGAGCAGGGTCGCGCCCTCGGCGATTTCCAGGGTCATGTTGCTTTTGAGGTACAGCGCGCCGCTTTTGTAGGTACCTGCTGGCAGCAGCACTTTGCAGCCGACGGTACAGGCGTCGATGGCCTTCTGGATGGCGGCGGTATCGAGGGTCTGGCCGTCGCCCTTGGCGCCATAGTGGCGCACGTCGAACAGTGCCGGCACGGCGGTCGTACGTTGGACGATTACCGGGCTGTCGGCCGATTCCTTGCCGGCGTGGTCCACCGAACGCACGGTGAAGCGGTATTCAGTGTCGGGGGCTAGGCCAACTGCGGTGTAGCTGTGGATGGCGATACGGTGGTGGAAATTGCGCGTGTCCTGCTCGTAGAAGCGGTCGATATAGGGTTTGGCCGGGGACACGTGCCCGTTGTTGGCGTTGCTGCCACCGAGCAGCTTGCCATTGGCGTAGACGTGGTAATCGGCGATGTCGGCAGGGTCGGCGGGTTTCTCCCAGACCAGGATTATCTGCTGGTCGTCGTAGGCCAGCGTCGGGACCAGGACTTTGCTCGGCGCTTCGAGTGCCCAAAGGGGTGAACTGAAGCCGAGTGCCAGGACAGTCAGCAGTGATTGGGTGGTCGCGGTGTTTGCATGCGGCATGGGGTTATCTTCCTTGTTATAGCGCTATGCACAGTCGTTGTAGGAGCAGCCTTGTGCTGCGAAGAGGCCATCCCAGCCAAAGAAAAACGGTGGGTAATACAGGCCTCTTCGCAGCGCAAGGCTGCTCCTACACAAAGCGTGTGTCAGCTGACGTTACGTACTGATTCAGCACTGAAATCGCGGCTGGCCTGCACCAGCATGCGGGTGTAGTCGTGGCTGGCCAGGTCCTGGCTCAAGGCTTGGCTGTCCAGGCGCTCGACAATCCGCCCCTGTTGCATCACCGCGACCTTGTCGCACAAATGGCTGACCACACCCAGGTCGTGGGTCACCATCAGGTAGGTGAGTTTCTCGCGCTGACGCAGGTCCGCCAGCAGGTTGAGAATCTCTGCCTGCACCGACACATCGAGCGCCGACGTCGGCTCGTCCAGCAGCAACACCCGGGGTTCGAGAATCAGCGCCCGGGCGATCGCCACGCGCTGACGTTGCCCGCCTGACAGCTGGTGCGGGTAGCGGTAACGGAAGCTGTCGTTCAAGCCGACCTTGACCAGGATGTCGTTGATGCGGTCATCGCGCTCGCCCAGGCCATGAATGGTCAATGGCTCGCGCAACGCGGTGTCGATGGTGTGCCGCGGGTGCAGCGAACCGTAAGGGTCTTGGAACACCATCTGGACCTTGCGAAAGTGCTCCTTGGGCAGTTTGTGCTGCAGCGGGACGCCGGCAATGCTCAGCGCCCCGCTCCAGTGCCGGTACTGCCCGGCCAGGCAGCGCAAGACCGTGGTCTTGCCCGAACCCGACTCGCCCACCAGGCCGAACGACTCGCCGTCTTCGACCGTCAGGTCGACATCGTGCAGCACCTGGTTGCAGGCGGCGCCCACACCAAAACTCAGGTTCAGCGATTGTGCTTGGATCATGCTCATGTCAGTTCCCTCAGCAGGTGAGCCACAGCGGGTCGCGTTGCAGGACCGGCAGGCGTGGGCGGCGGTTGTCCATGCTCGGCAGGGCCGCCAGCAGGCCACGGGTATAGGGGTGTTCGGCATATTGCAGGTCGCAGGCGGCCAGCGACTCGACCACCCGCCCGGCGTACATCACCAGCACTCGGTCGCAGTAATTGCGAACCAGGTTGAGGTCGTGGCTGACGAAAATCAGCCCCATCTGCTGGTCCACCACCAGTTCTTCGAGCACATTGAGCACCTGCTGGCGTACCGACACATCCAGCGCCGAGGTCGGTTCATCCGCGATGATCACCTCCGGGTTGGTGATGACCATCATGGCGATCATGATGCGCTGGCCCATGCCGCCGCTGACTTCATGCGGGTACAGGTTGTAGACCCGCTTGGGGTCACGGATATGAACCTTTTCCAGCATCAGCAAGACCCGCTCGCGGGCCTCGCTGCGGCTGGCCTTGTGGTGCGCCAGGTAGGCTTCGGCAATCTGATCGCCCACCTTGACCACCGGGTTGAGCGAGTACTTGGGGTCTTGCATGATCATCGAAATGCGCTGGCCGCGAATCTTCTGCATGGCCTTTTCGCTGGCACTGAGCAAGTCGACATCGCCGAACTGCAGGGCCTTGGCAGTGATCTGCGTGCTATTGGGGTGCAGCTTGAGCAAGCTGCGCCCGACGGTGGACTTGCCCGAACCGGACTCGCCGACAATGGCGAGCTTCTCGCGGCCCAAGGTGAACGACACATCGCGTACCGCGTGCATTTCTTTCTTGCCATTGACGAAGCGCACATTGAGCGAATCGACAGTGAGTTTGAGCGTCGACATAAAGCCTCCAGTTACTCGCTACGCGGGTCGAGAATGTCCCGCAGGCCATCGCCCAACAGGTTGAACGCCAGGCTCACCAGCATGATCGCAGCCCCCGGTACGGCCACCAGCCACCAGCATTCGAGCATGTAGCGTCGGCCGGTGGAGATCATCGCGCCCCACTCCGGCAACGGCGCCTGCGCGCCCAGGCCAAGAAAGCCCAATGCAGCCGCGGTGAGGATGATGCCGGCCATGTTCATGGTCAGGCGGATGATCACCGACGACAGGCACATCGGCACGATGTGGCGCAGGATGATCCGCGTCGACGACGCGCCCTGCAGCTCGACCGCAACGACGAAGTCAGCCTTGCGCAGCGACAGCGTTTCGGCCCGCGCCAGGCGAGCGATCGGCGGCCATGAGGTCAGCGCGATGGCGACCACGGCATGCTCCAGACCAGGGCCGAGCGCAGCAATGAACGCCAGCGCCAGCACCAGGCTTGGGAACGAGATGAAAATATCGGTGATGCGCATGAACACGGTGTCGACGACGCCACCGAAATACCCCGACACCGTGCCGATGAACAACCCGATCGGGCCGACGATCACGGTCACCAGGGTAATGATGTACAGGGTGATGCGTGAGCCGTACACCAGCCGGCTGAAGATGTCGCGGCCGTACTCGTCGGTGCCGAACCAGTGCGCGGCACCGGGTGCCTGCAGGGCGTTGGCGAGGTTCTGCACGACCGGGTCATGGGTGGCGATCCACGGCGCGAAGGCGGCGACCACCACCAGCAGCAAGGCCACCAGCAGGCCAGCCAGGGTCATCGGGTTGCGCAGCAGGTGGCGCAGCACCCGCAGGCTGCTTTTGTACAGCGCATCGACACTGGACGCAGGTGTGTTGTCGGCCTGCGGCTTGTCGCTTGAAACGGTAGAAGACAGGTTGGCAATCATCGGCATGTTCTCGATGTGAAATCATGGCCACCTGGGGCGCCCGCAGACGCCCTCGGCAGTGTTCAGCGTTGCTTGTAGACGCCCAGGTAACGGGTCGCCTCGGCGTCATCGCCGGTGAAGCCCTTGACGTCCACTGCACTGACGGCGGTGTCGGTCATCTGCGAGATCATCATGATCGGGCCGACCTGTTGGTCGTAACGCTGCTGTGCCTGGTGGTACAGGTTCAGGCGCTTGCCGGCGTCACGCTCGACCCCAGCCTGGTCGATCAGCGCATTCAGCTGTTGGTCGAAGAACGACGCGCGCCAGCCCTGGAAGTTGGGCAGCCCGGCGGCATCACTGTTGTCGGGGTTGTAGACGAAGGTGCGCAGGCTGAAGTACGGGTGCGGGTAGCGTTCGGCCCCACGGGCCACGATCATTTCGAAGTTGCGCGCACGCATGGCGCCGTACACCTGGTTGCCGGTGCCGGTGACGATGCTGGCCTTGATGCCGCCTTCGGCCAGGGTCGATTGCATGCGCGCGGCAATGTCGATAAAGGGCGGTTCGGACAGCGTCCTTAGGGTGGTGCTGAAGCCTTGCGGGTAGCCGGCTTCGCTCAGCAACGCCTTGGCTTTGGCCACGTCGAGCCGGTAGCCAGGGTCTGGCAGGCGCGCGTCCAGGCCCAGTTGCATCGGCTGCTGGTTGAGCATGCCGTAATGCGGCATGACCTGTTCGTCGATGCCTTTGTAGTCGATCAGGTAACGTACGGCTTCGCGCACCTTCGGGTTGGCGAACTCGGGCTGCTTCATGCTCATCGCCACGTAGTACATGGTGCCGCGCTGCAGGGGCTGCACCTGCAACTGGTCAGAGCGCTCGACGGCTTTGATATCCGGTGCGGCCATGCCGTAGGCGAGGTCCAGGTCGCCGCGTTCGAGCATCAGGCGCAGCGATTGCGACTCGGTCATGTGCCGCACCAGCACCCGCTTCATTTTCGCCGGGCCAGCCCAGTAGCCGTCGAAACGGTTCATCACCAACGCATCGTTGGCACTCCACTTGGCCAGCGTGAACGGGCCGCTCCCCGCTTCATGGGTGACCAGCCAGGCGGCGCCGAGGTCGCCGTTTTTTTCATGCTTCAGCACTTCTAGGCGGTCGATAATGACCGCACTGGGCGAGGTCGCCAGCGAGTCGATCAGCAGCAGCGGGTCGGTCGGTTGTGGCAAGTCGACCACCAGGGTCTGCGCATCGGTGGCGCGAATCAGCGCCTGGATGTTGTCCACGTTGTAGCCGTAGGCCTTCCAGGTGGTGGCCAGGCCGAAGTTGAGCTTCATCACCCGGTACAGCGACCAGGCCACGTCCTCGGCGGTCAGCGGGTTGCCGGAATGGAATTTGACGTCGTTGCGCAAATGGAAGGTGATCTGCTTGCCGTCTTCGCTGATGTCCCAGCGTTCGGCCAGCTGTGGCAGGTGTTTTTCCGGGTTGCCCTGGTCGCGCTTGACCAAGGTGTCGTACAGGTTGGCGTTGACCCCGGAGGCATCCAGGCCCGGCGCATTGGCCGGGTCGATGGAAAACAGGTTGACCATGCTCATGCCGACGATCAACTGGTCGGCAGGGGTCTTGGCCTGCACGGCGGCCATCGGCGCCAGGGCCAGGATTGCACCCAGCAGGCTCATGTGCAGCGGGGGAAGTGCAGTCTTCATGTGGGCGTCCTTCTTTTTATAGTTATGCAATGTGTTCACGCAGCCCCTGGGGGCTTAGCGGGTCCTTGGGTCGAACACCTTGTACAGGGCATCGCTGATCAGGTTGAGGGCGACGAAGATCAGGCCGATCACCAGCACGCAGCCCATCACCGCGTTCATGTCACCGAGCATCAGGCTGCTGGTGAGGTATTGGCCAAAGCCCGGCCAGGCGAACACCGTCTCGATCAGCACCGCGCCTTCGAGCAGCGAGCCGTAGGCCAGCGCCACCACGGTCAGCAGTTGCACGAGGATGTTGCGAAACGCATGGCCCCACACCACCTGGCGACGCGACAGGCCCTTGACCCGCGCCGTGATGATGTATTCCTGCGACAACTGCTCGAGCATGAAGCTGCGCGTCATGCGGCTGATATAGGCCACCGAGTTCAAGCCCAGGATCAGCCCCGGCAAGATGATGTGGCGCAAGGCACTGCTGAACGCCTCCCAGTCACGCGCCAGGGCGGTGTCGATCAGCAGCAGTCCGGTCACGTCCGGGACCATGCCGTCGTAGGCGAGGTCGATACGCCCTGCCCCGCCCGCCCAGCCGAGCCAGGCGTAGAACACCAGCAGGCCCATCATGCCCACCCAGAAAATCGGCGTGGAGTAACCGAACAACGTGATCACCCGGGCCACATGGTCGCCCAGCTTGCCCTGGTTGCTGGCGGCAACCACACCCAGCGGCAGGCCGATGAGGATGCCGAACAGGATCGCCAGCGTGGCCAGCTCGATGGTCGCCGGGAACACCCGCTTGATGTCCTCCAGCACCGGGTGGCCAGTGAGCAGCGCATTGCCGAAATCACCGTGCAGCAAATCGTTGAGGTACAGCCCGAACTGGGTCCAGATCGGCTTGTCCAGGCCCATCGCCTGGTAGACCTGATCATAGGTGGAGCTGTCGGCGTCCGGCCCGACCACGGCCAGCACCGGGTCCAGCGGCATCACCCGACCAATGAAGAATGTCAGCGCCAACAGGCCGAGCAAGGTCACCAGGACCGTGCTGGCCCGTCGGGCAGTGGCAGACACGCGCGTGCCCAGCACAGAGGCAGTCGAAAGCAACATAACAGGCTCCTGAAAAAGCGTTCAGCAAACACCGAGGCGTTAGGGGCGCGGGCGCCCCCGTCCCGCTCATCGCGACTTGTAGACGTCTTTGTAACGGGTGGTGGCCGCGCTGTGGGCCTGATAGTTCTGCACGTCGTGGTACAGCACCACGGTGTCGGTCATCTGCGACACCGGCAGAATCGCGCCCACCTGGGCGTCCAGGGACGTCTGGATCTGCTGGTACTGGGCCAACTGCCGCGCCTTGTCCGGTTCGACTTCGGCCTGTTCGATGAGGGTGTTCAACTCAGGGCTGTAGAACGACGTGCGCCAGCCCTGGAAGTTGCTCAGCTTGGCTTCATCACGGTTGTCCGGGTTGTACACCAGGGTGCGCAAGCTGGAATGCGGGTGCCGCTCGGCACCGCCGCCGCCGCGGCCTACCAGGATGTCGAAACTGCGTTCGCGCATGGCGCCGTAGATCTGGTTGCCGGTGCCGGTGACGATGGTGGCCTGGATGCCGGCCTGGGCCAGGGTGGCCTGCAGGCTGGAGGCAATGTTGATGAACGGGGGTTCGGTGAGCACGCGGATGGTGGTCTTGAAACCATTGGGGTAACCGGCTTCTGCCAGCAGTTTTTTCGCTTCGGCCACGTTCAGGCTGTAGCCAGGGTCGTCCAGGCGTGCCGGCAGGCCCAGTGGCAGCGGGCGTTGATTGAGCTGGCCGTAATGCGGCATGACGGTCTGGTTGATGCCCTGATAGTCGATCAGCGAACGCACGGCCTTGCGCACGCGGGCGTCGTCGTAGGGTTTTTGTTTGACGCTCAGCGCCACGTAGTAGAGCGTGCCGCGCTGCACGGTCTCGGTGCGCACCTTGTCGGACTTCTCCAGCGCCTCGATGTCCGGGGCGGACATGCCCTTGGCCAGGTCCAGGTCGCCGCGTTCCACCATCAGCCGCAACGACTGCGATTCGGTCATGTTGCGCATGACGATGCGCTTGAGCTTGGCCGGGCCACCCCAATAGCCGTCGAAACGGCTCATCAGGATCACGTCGTTGGCACGCCAGTCATTAAGAATGAACGGGCCGCTGCCAGCGGCATGGGTGGTCAGCCAGGCGGCGCCCATGTCGTCGCCCTTCTGGTGTTGCTGGACGACCTTGCGGTCGAGGATGAACGCGCTGGGCGAGGTCGCCAGGGTGTTCAGCACCAACAGCGGGTCGGTCGGCCGCGGCAGCTCGAGGACAAAGGTGTGTTCATCGCTGGCGCGCATGTATTGGGCGACGTTGCCCGCCGTGAAGCCGTAGGCCTTCCAGGTCGAGGCCAGGGCCAGGTTGAGCTTGAGGATGCGCTGCAGCGACCAGGCGACGTCCTCGGCGCTGAACGCGTTGCCGGACTGGAACTTCACGCCTTCGCGCAGCTTGAAGGTGAGGGTCTTGCGGTCATCGCTGACCTGCCAGCTTTGCGCCAGCGCCGGCACCAGTTGGTCCGGTTGCTGCGCGTCCTGCACCAGCAGCATGTCGTACAGGTTGGCGTTGACCTCGGAAACGTCCAGCCCGGTGGCACCGGCTGGGTCGAGGGACAACAGGTTGATCATGCTCATGCCGACGATCAACTGGTCGGCCGGCGTCTTGGCGAAAGCAGCAGGTACCGAGGTCATTGCCAGCGATGCAGCAAGGACCCCTGCCCAGAATGTGGGGAGAACGCTCATGTGAGATTGCCTTTTTATAGTTATTGGACTCTCGGGCGGCACGCGAGGGCGCGTGCCGCCATGCACGAATCAGAAGCGTTGCAGCGTGTGGGTCTCGACGTAGTCAAAATCGATCTCTTCACCCAGGCCCGGCAGGTCCGACAGGTGCACGAAGCCGTCCTTGTCCATCGGGTCGACCAGGCGCTTGAGGTAGGCCGGTACTTCGTCGTAGTCGAGGAACGGGTGCAGCAGGCCGCGCTCGTACCAGGTGCAGTTCTTGATCGCCCCGACCACGGCCAGGTTGGCTGCGCCGTTGCCGTGGATCTCGCAATCCATGCCAAATGACTCGGCCATGTGCGCCACCTTCAGGCATGGGGCGATGCCACCGACCCCGGCAACCCCGGCACGCAGGATGTCACACACATCGTTCTTGACCCAGCTGGCCCGGCTCAGGTGCTTGCCACCCAGGCTTTCCGGGCCCAGTACCGGGATGTCCAACTGGCTAGACAGCCAGGCATAGGATTCGGCGGAGTCTTCCATCATCGGCTCTTCGAACCAGGCGAAGTCGAGCTTTTCCAGGGCGCGGCCGATGGTCAGGGCGTCGGTGCGGCTGTACCAGTGGTAGCCGTCGATCATCAGGGCGATGTCCGGGCCGACTGCCTCGCGCACCGCGGCGCAGGCCTTGATATCCATGCTCACGCTGGGCGCGAACGACACAGGCGGCATCCAGGTGTGCAGCTTGATCGCTTTATAGCCGCGCTTGACCAGGGTTTCGGCAAAGCGCCCGTATTCCTCAGGGGTCGACAGGCCACCTTCAAGCTCGTCGCCACACATGGTCGAGCCATACGCAGGCACCTTGTCGCGGTAGCCACCAATCAACTTGTGCACCGGCACATTGAGCTTGCGCCCGGCCCAGTCCCACAAGGCCTGCTCGACCAACGCCAGGGCGCGATCGGTCAACTGGCTGGCACTGCCGCGCTGCCAGTGGGCGAGGTCGTGCCAGATCTTCTCGCGGTCGAAGGCGTTTGCGCCGACCAGCACTTTGCGCACGAAACCATCGAGCACGTAGGGGCGGATCAGTTCAGGGGCACCCAGTGCATAGCCTTCGTTACCGCATTCGGTGGTGATGCGCAGCAGCGCCATCTTGGCCTGGGTTACGTCACCGGGGTGGGCATGGCCGGCGCTGTCGACAGCGCGGCGCGTGGGGTAGGAAAAAACCTGGACGTTTACAGCAGTGATGATCATGGACGTCTGAGCCTTCTTATTGGATTTGTGGCGGGTGAGTCACGCTCTGGAGGTCATCCTACGTCATCATACAACTTTTGAAAAGCACCCCTTAAAAACTTTAAAAAATGGCTTCGCCTTCTGATTTTTTACCTCTTTTGGGATACCTATCGCATTCCTATGGTTGCAGTAAAGCCTCTATATCAGGCATTTCAAAGGCGAGCCGAAAGGTCATCCGACAACCACTGAAGAAATCGTAGACAACCGAAATGTTGTACGATAACTTTGGCGCATCTGATCGCGGCGCCCTGCCCCTTACCGCATCCGATCGTGACCACCCGCTTCAAAACGACCTCAACAAAAACAAGAAAAGAAGATCGAATGAACACCACACTCCGCAACCTCATTGCTGTCAGTACACTCGGCCTGTCGTTTTATGCCTGCGCAGACTCGGCCAGCATCAACTACCGCCACGGCTACACCGAAGACGACAGCATCCATTCCGACCGGATCAAGCTGAACTACCGGATGGACACTGGCCTGGGCTTCGCCGCCGAGATCAAGTACAAGACCGCCGGCGACCGCGAGGACGTGGCGTACGACAACATGGTCAACAACGGCCATGAGTTCACCGTGGACTACAACTACAAGCTGAGTCCCAAGTCGACCCTTACCCCCGCGTTCCAGATGGACAGTTCCAAGGACGCCACCACCTACAAGTTCGGTTTGAAGTACAACTACAAGATCAGCGACACCTGGTACGTCGCCACCCGTGTGCGGCACGACGCGCGCAACCTCGACCGCGACCAGATCGACCACTCCAAGGCAGATCGCGCCAAGGACAACCAGAACACCACTCGGCTCGAAGGCTGGCTCGGCTACACCCCGAAAGGGCCGTGGGCCTTCGAGTACCAGTACATTTATTTCGACACCGACTACATCCGCTACGACAACAAGAAGAGCGACTACGAGCAGAACCTGATCGTCAAGTACAAGCTCAACAAGCAGTGGGCGCCGTTCATGGAAGTGGGTGACATCAAGGTCAACGCCTACACCGACGACCGCCAGGCCCGCTGGCGCCTGGGCATCCAGTACAACTTCATGTAATGCCGCGCTGCCGGGTGCCTGCCAGGTGGCCCGGCGTTGTCGCCCAACTACCCCCCAACCACCCCTCACGCCAAGGCGCTCGCCATGACCACACCCTCCTCGCCCACCCTGGGCAAACCGTTCAACCGCCTGCTGCTGACCGGCGCCGCCGGCGGTCTCGGGCAGATCCTGCGCGAAGCCCTGCAGGCGCACGCCAACGTCGTACGGGCTTCCGATATCAGTGCGATGGCGCCCGCAGCGGGCGCCCATGAAGAAGTGATCAGTTGCAACCTTGCGGACAAGGCCGGTGTACTGGCGCTTGCCCAAGGCGTGGATGCCATCGTCCACTTGGGTGGGATTTCCACGGAGCGTGCGTTCGAAGAAATTCTCGACGCCAATATCCGCGGCACTTTTCATATCTATGAAGCCGCACGCAAACACGGGATCCCACGGGTGGTGTTCGCCAGCTCCAACCACGTCACCGGGTTTTATCCGCAAGACGAGCAGGTGGATGCGCAGTCTGTGCGTCGCCCAGACTGCTATTACGGGTTGTCGAAATCGTATGGCGAAGACCTCGCCACCTTCTATTTCCACCGTTACGGCATCGAGACCGTGAGCCTGCGCATCGGCTCGTCATTCCCAGAACCGCGCAACATGCGCATGCTCTCGACCTGGCTGAGCTATGCAGACCTTTCGCACCTGGTAGAACGGGCCTTGCTCGCTGAAAACGTTGGCCACACCGTGGTGTATGGCGTGTCGGCCAACCGCGAGCTGTGGTGGGACAACCGCTACGCGGTGCACCTGGGCTTCAATCCGCAGGACAGCTCGGAGCGCTTTCGCGCAAAACTCGAGCAACAGCCAAAACCTGCCACTGACGATGCCAGCGCGCACCTGCAAGGTGGCGCCTTCACCGTCGCTGGTCCATTCGGCGACTGACCCCGCGCTCTGCCACCCTTTAAAGCCCCTTGCACCCGAGCGGTGCAGCGGGCTCATGCCATCAGAATGCTCACCAGCATCTGCGCAGGCCGGCTCAACTCCACGCCCTTGCGCGTGACCACTTCGTACGGCTCGCTGCGCGACTTGAGCTGCAGCGGCAGGCGCACCAGCATGCCATGGTCCAGTGCGACCTTGGCCACATCCCACGGCATCACAGCGAGCAAGCCCGGGTCCTGCAGCAGCATCGACAAAGTAGTGAAGGTCGATGACGTTTCAATCGGGTATTGCGGAAAGCTCAGGCCCGCTTCGCGGAATTCGCGCTCCAACGTCAGGCGCATGGGCATGTTGACCGGGAATACCACCCAACGTGAACTGGCCAGCTGCGCAAGGCTCAAGGTCTCGCTGCCGGCCAGGGCGTGTGCAGGGTTGGCTACCAGCACCAATTGCTCCTGGTGTTTCGGCACACTGTCGTAGGCGGCGGGCCGCGGGCTGACACTGGTCCGGCAGATCACCACGTCCAGGCGGCCCTGGTCGAGCAGGTTGAGCAGGCGGTCGCTGGTGTCCTCAACTACCGACACCGACAGGTCTGGCTGGCTTTCACGCAAGCGCGCCAACCCCTCCACCAATATCGGCACCGCCCCCATGATCGTGCCGACCGACAAACGCCCCCCATGGCCCTGCAGAATACCCAGCATCTCTTCACGCAGGTGTGCCAGGTCGTTACTGATCAGGCGCGCGTAGCGCAGCACGCAACGGCCCAGGTCATTGGCCTCGAGGCCCTTGCTGGTGCGCTCGAACAGCACCGCGCCCAGGGTCGATTCAATTTCGTTGAGGGCTTTTGTCGCCCCCGGTTGGGTGATCGACATGGCCTCGGCCGCTTTATGAATCGAGCCCAGCTCATCCAGGCTGATCAATAACCGCAACTGGCGCAGGCGAAGGCGCGAGGCCATGGAACTCAGGGGTGGCAGCATAGGGGATCACTTAAAGTTATCACGGGGTCAGCAGGTCTCATTAGGCAGCAACGGCGGGGAAAATTAAAGTGACCTGCATCTTCAACAAGAACAACACAGGAACCCGCATGCGCCTGATCCAATTTGAAACCGCACCCGGCCAACGCCACGTCGGCGTGGTCGAAGGCGACCTGATCCAGGTCGTGCGTGATACCCACTCCATGCGTGAGCTGGCCTTGGCCGCGATCCGCAACCACACCAGCCTGGCCGCAGAAGTGCTCGAACGCGGCCTGGACAGCACGCAACACAGTTACCGCCAGGCCCTGAGCGACTGCCGCGTACTGCCCCCGCTGGACCACGAAGACCCAGCCCATTGCCTGATCAGCGGCACCGGCCTGACCCACCTGGGCAGTGCTGCCACCCGCGACAAGATGCACCAGCAAAAAATCGACGATGCGGCGGCGTTGACCGACACCGCGCGGATCTTCCAGTGGGGCATCGAAGGCGGCCGCCCTGCACCGGGCACCGCGGGCGTACAACCGGAGTGGTTCTACAAGGGCGACGGCTCCATTGTGGTCCGCCCTGGCCAGGCCTTGCAGCGCCCGGCCTTTGCTGAAGATGCCGGTGAAGAACCCGAGCTGGCCGGCCTGTATGTGATCGGAGATGATGGCCAGCCCTACCGCCTCGGTTTTGCCATCGGCAACGAGTTTTCCGACCATGTGATGGAACGACGCAACTACCTGTACCTGGCTCACTCCAAATTGCGCAGTTGCGCCTTTGGCCCTGAACTGCGGGTCGGTGAGCTGCCGCGCCACCTCGATGGCATCAGCCGGATTCGTCGCGGCGACCAGGTGATCTGGGAAAAGGCCTTCCTCAGCGGTGAGGACAACATGTGCCACTCGCTGGACAACCTGGAGTATCACCACTTCAAGTACGCCCAGTTCCTGCGCCCAGGCGATGTGCACGTGCACTTCTTCGGCACGGCGACCTTGTCGTTCGCCGACCAGATCAAGCCCGCCGAGGGCGATGTGTTCGAGATCAGCCTGCCTGATTTCGGCGCCCCCCTGTGCAATGGCATTGCCGGGACGCCTTCGGCCATCTCACCTGGCGAGGTGAAGACGCTCTGAACCGACGGCGGCGCAGGGCCGCGCCGCCGCGGCATTTCATAACAATCACAACAGTGAGATGAGCATGAAACACACCCCTTACCCGGCGGCCACAGCCGCCACGGCCAGCACAGACACCGCCAAGCCGACCACCGTGCGCTGGCGGATCTTCCTGATCCTGCTGTTGCTGGCAGCGATCAACTACATCGACCGGGCGTCGCTGTCGGTGGCCCTGCCCTTGATTTCTGCCGAGTTCGAACTCACCCCAGCACTTGAAGGGTTGATCCTCAGCGCGTTCTTCTGGTCCTACGCCCTGATGCAGATCCCGGCCGGTGTGCTGCTCGACCGCTTCCAGGTGCGCAACATCATTGGTGTCGCCACCATCGGCTGGGGTGCCTTCCAGGCGCTGGGCGGCTTTGCCCACAACTGGATTACCCTGCTGGTCACCCGCATTGGCCTGGGCGTGGCCGAGTCGCCGATCATGCCGGCGGGCGCCAAACTCAACGGCGCTTGGTTGACCCCCAACGAACGTGGCCGCGGCGCCACCCTGGTCGACGGCGGCGCGCCGCTGGGCACAGCGTTTGGCGCGATCATCATCGCCGGGCTGATCACCTGGTTCGACTCCTGGCGCATCGCCTTCATCATCGCCGGTGTCGGCACCGTCGCAGCAGGCATCTGGGCCTGGTGGTACATCCGCAACCACCCCAGCGAACACCCGCAGGTCAACGCCGCCGAACTGGCCTACATCACCCAAGCCAACGACGCCGCGACCCAGGCCAACGGCAACCGCAAGGCGGTACTCAAAGAGCTGCTGAAAAGCCGCTCGGTGCTGTGCATGTTCGCCGGCTACGCCTGCTACAACAGCGTGTTCTATGGCCTGCTGACCTGGATGCCAAGCTACCTGCACCAAGCCCACAACCTGGACATCAAGGCCATGGGTGGCGCGACGTTCCTAATCTTCATGTGCGGTTTTGTCGGCGAGCTGGTGGGCGGCTGGATCTCGGACAAGTGGAAAGCCAATGGCGGCCAGCCGAACACGGTCATGCGCAGCATGTTCGCAGGCTCCGCTGCCGTCGCCGCGCTGTGCATCCTGCTGGTGGCCTACACCCCAGATGCTGCGCGGGTGATCGCCCTGCTGTGCGTGGCGCTGTTCTTCATCCGCTGGTGCGGCATGTACTGGTGCCTGCCGGCCATTCTCGGCGGTAAATCCAAAGCCGGCGTTCTGGGCGGCAGCATGAACTTCTGCGGCAACATGGTCGGCGTGCTGGTACCGATCCTGATCGGCCTGATCGTGCAGTTCACCGGTTCGTACTTCTTGGCCCTGATCTTCTTCGTGGTCATGGCCTTCGGCCTGATGCTGTTCTCTGGCCTGATCGACTATCGCGAGCGCGGGCTGGCCTGAGCCACGCGCCCTATTGAGGGAACTGTCATGCAACTCATTACAACAACAGGCAGTGAACGCGCTGCCAACGCCGTGATCCGACTCAACCCGCTCGACGACGTGCTCATCGCCCGCCAGGCCTTGCCCGAAGGGTTGCTGCTGGACGAGGGCATCACCGTTCGCCAGCCAATCCCTGCTGGGCACAAGGTGGCGGCGCGCGACATTGCGGCCGGCCAACCGCTGCGCCGCTACGGGCAGATCATCGGCTTTGCCAGCCAGGCCATCACCGCAGGCGAGCATGTGCACGTGCATAACCTGGCAATGGGTGACTTTGCCCGTGACTACGCCTTTGGCGTCGATGCCCGTGGCGCGCAGGCGCCCAACGACGACACTTTCAGGGGTATCGTCCGGGCCGATGGCCGGGTCGCCACGCGCAACTATGTCGGCATCCTCACCTCGGTGAACTGCTCGGCCACCGTGGCCCGGGCAATCGCCGACCATTTTCGCCGTGACATTCACCCCGAAGCGTTGGCGCCGTACCCGAACGTCGACGGCGTGGTGGCCCTGACCCATGGCGTCGGTTGCGCCGTCGACCCCTCTGGCGAGGCCTTGGCCATGCTGCGCCGGACCTTGGGCGGCTATGCCGTGCATGCCAACTTCGCCTCGGTGCTGCTGATCGGCCTGGGTTGCGAAACCAACCAGATCCCTGAGCTGCTCGCCGCCCAAGGGTTGCAAAGCAGCCACACTCTGCGCACCTTCACCATCCAGGGCACCGGTGGCACCAGCAAGACCATCGCCAGCGGCATTGCCCAGGTCAAGGCGTTGCTCGCCGAAGCCAACCAGGTCGAGCGCCAGCCAGTCAGCGTGCGCCACCTTACCGTGGGCCTTCAATGCGGGGGTTCGGACGGCTACTCGGGCATCACCGCCAACCCTGCGCTGGGCAATGCCGTGGACCGGCTGGTAGCCGCAGGCGGTACCGCGATCCTGTCGGAAACCCCCGAAATCTACGGTGCCGAGCACCTGCTGACGCGCCGCGCCGTAAGCCAGCAGGTCGGTGAAAAGCTGATCGCCCGCATCCAGTGGTGGGAAGCCTATTGCCAGCGCATGGGCGCCGAGCTGAACAACAACCCTTCGGCCGGCAACAAGGCCGGTGGCTTGACCACCATCCTGGAAAAATCACTGGGTGCGGTCGCCAAGGCCGGCTCCAGTGACCTGGTGGATGTGTACGAATACGCAGAGCCGGTGCGCGCCCATGGCCTGGTGTTCATGGACACCCCCGGTTATGACCCGATTTCGGCCACTGGCCAAGTCGCCGGGGGGGCCAACTTGATCGCTTTCACCACCGGCCGCGGTTCCGCCTATGGCTGTGCGCCCTCGCCGTCCATCAAGCTGGCGACCAACACGCGGCTGTGGGAAACCCAGGAAGACGACATGGACGTCAACTGCGGCGGCATTGCCGACGGCAGCATGACCATCGAAGAGCGCGGCGAGCACATCTACCAGATGATGCTCCGCATCGCATCGGGGGAGCGCAGCAAGAGCGAACAGCATGGCTACGGGCAGAACGAGTTCGTGCCGTGGCAGATCGGCGCCATTACCTGACTGCTTGCCTTGATGTACCTGCCTTAACGTTTATCGGAGCCCTCATGACCCAGATCCTTGGTCACAATTACATCGGCGGCCAGCGCTCGGCGCAAGGCAATACGCTACTCAAGAGCCTGGATGCCAGCACTGGCGAAGCGCTGCCCGGCGTATTCAGCCAAGCCACCGAAGCTGAAGTGGATGCGGCCGCAACGGCTGCTGCCGCGGCCTTCCCGGCCTACCGCAACCTGCCGGCCGAGCAACGTGCAGTGTTTCTGGAGGCGATTGCCGACGAACTCGATGCACTGGGTGACGCCTTCATCGCCACGGTATGCCGGGAAACGGCCCTGCCCGCCGGCCGAATCCAGGGGGAACGTGCCCGCACCAGCGGCCAGATGCGCCAGTTCGCCACGGTGCTGCGCCGGGGTGATTTTTACGGCGCCCGCATCGACCGCGCGCTGGCACAGCGCCAGCCGCTGCCGCGCCCGGACATACGTCAGTACCGTATCGGGGTGGGCCCGGTTGCCGTGTTCGGGGCCAGCAACTTCCCGCTGGCGTTCTCGACCGCAGGCGGCGATACCGCGTCGGCCCTGGCCGCCGGCTGCCCGGTGGTGTTCAAGGCGCACAGCGGCCACATGGCCACCGCTGAAGGTGTAGCGGATGCCATCTTGCGCGCCGCGACGCGCAGTGGCATGCCGGCGGGCGTCTTCAACATGGTCTACGGTGCGGGCGTCGGCGAGTGGCTGGTCAAGCACCCGGCCATCCAGGCCGTCGGTTTCACCGGCTCGCTCAAGGGCGGTAACGCGCTGATGCGCATGGCTGCGGAGCGGGCACAACCGATCCCAGTGTTTGCCGAGATGTCCAGCATCAACCCGGTGATCCTGCTGCCTGAAGCGCTGGCTCAGCGAGGCGCTGCACTGGCCCGCGAGCTCGCCGCGTCCGTGACCCTGGGCTGTGGCCAGTTCTGCACCAACCCAGGCCTGGTGCTGGGCATGCGCTCTGCTGCATTCAGCCATTTTGTCGAGCACCTGCAAGCACAAATGGCTGCGCAAGGCGCCCAGACCATGCTCAACGCCGGCACCCTGGCCAGCTACCGCCAGTGCCTACAACACTTGCACGCGCACCCCGGCATCACCCACCTGGCCGGCGCCGAGCAAGGCGAGCGGCAGGCGCAGCCGCAACTGTTCAAGGCCGATGTCAGCCTGCTGCTGAACGGCGACCCGCTGCTGCAGGAAGAAGTGTTCGGGCCCACGACCCTGGTCATTGAAGTTGAAGATCAGGCGCAACTCAGCGCCGCCGTGCAAGCCCTGCGCGGGCAACTGACCGCCACGGTCATTGGCGAAGCAGCAGAACTGACAGGCTTCAGCTGGTTGAGTGAATTGCTCCAGGACAAGGTCGGCCGTGTGTTGTTCAACGGCTACCCCACCGGCGTCGAGGTGTGCGATGCGATGGTCCACGGCGGCCCATACCCTGCCACCTCGGACGCCCGCGGCACCTCGGTGGGGTCGCTGGCGATCGATCGCTTCCTGCGGCCAGTGTGCTTCCAGAACTACCCTGATGCGATGCTGCCCCCTGCGTTGCAGAACGCCAATCCACTGGGTATCTGGCGCTTGATCGATGGTGAGGGTAGCCGCTCAAGCTGCTAAAGGGCCGTGTGCCCCCTGTCGAGCCGTCAGGCGCTCGACGGGGGGAAATTTTGAACTCCCCTCACCGCACCCTCTCCCACCTGAAGAGCCCCCGCGATTCTTCAGGACCCCGCCATGGCAAAGCCCCTGCAGGAATACCAGCGCAAACGTGACTTCAATGCCTCGCCCGAGCCGAGCGGTAAACGTGGCCGGGGCCGGAAGCCTCATGCCCTGCAGTTCTGCATCCAGAAGCACGACGCCAGCCACCTGCACTACGACTTCCGGCTGGAGCTCGACGGCACGCTCAAGAGCTGGGCCATCCCCAAGGGCCCGTCGCTGGACCCGAAGGTGCGGCGCTTGGCCGTGCACGTCGAAGATCACCCGCTGGACTACGCCGATTTCGAGGGCAATATCCCCGAAGGCCATTACGGCGCAGGCGACGTGATTGTCTGGGACCGTGGCATTTGGGAGCCTGAAGGTGATGCGCAGCAGGCCTACGCCAAGGGCAAGCTGCGCTTTCGCCTGCAAGGCGAGAAGCTCAACGGCGTCTGGAACCTGTTCCGCACCCACCTGGCGGGCAAAAAAGAGCAATGGATGCTGGTCAAGTCGCACGATGGCGAAGCCCGTAGCGAGGCCGATTACAGCATCGTCGAGGCCCAGCCCGACAGCGTGCTCAGCGAGCGCACCCTGGTCCCCAGGCGTAGCAAGCCTGCCGAAAAAGCGGCGCCGCGTACCCGCAAACGCAAGGCAGGCGCACAGAAGGCCCCGTTACCCGACACGTTGCAACCGCAACTGGCGACGCTGGTCGACTCGCCACCCGCCGGCGACTGGTTGTACGAGGTCAAGTTCGATGGCTACCGGATTCTCGCGCGCATCGACGGCGATGACGTGCGTCTTTTTACCCGCAATGGCCACGACTGGACCGCCAAGCTGCCCCATCAGCGAGATGCACTGCGCACGCTGGGCCTCGACTCGGCCTGGTTGGACGGCGAAATGGTGGTCAATGGCGAACACGGTGTGGCCGACTTCCAGGCCCTGCAGAACGCATTCGATGTCGAGGACGATCAGCACATTCTCTACTACCTGTTCGACCTGCCCTTCCTGGGCGGCGAGGACCTGCGCCAGTTACCGCTGCAAGCGCGGCGCAAAACCCTGCAACAGCTGCTTGAACGGGCCGACTCAGAGTGGCTGAGGTTTTCCGAAAGTTTCGATCAACCGGTCGACTCCCTGCTCGACAGCGCCTGCCGCATGAACCTGGAAGGCCTGATCGGCAAGCGCGCCGACAGCCCTTACACCGGGCGTCGCAGCGCCGACTGGGTCAAGCTCAAGTGCCAGCAGCGCCAGGAGTTCGTGATTGTCGGCTACACCGACCCCAAGGGCAGCCGCAGCGGTTTTGGCGCCTTGCTGCTGGCCGTGCACGACGACAGCGGCGCGCTGCGCTACGCCGGCAAAGTCGGTACAGGGTTCAGTGCTGCCACCCTGGAAACCATTCATGCGCGACTCAAACCGTTGGAAACCCCCAAGCCGATGCTGAGCAAGCCACCGACCGGCGCCGAAGGCCGGGGGGTGCACTGGCTCAAGCCGACGCTGCTGGCCGAAGTCGCCTACGCACAGATGACCCGAGACGGCGTGGTGCGCCATGCGGTGTTCCACGGCCTGCGTGATGACAAACCCGCGACCGCGATCGACCTGGAGCACGCCATGCCTGGCAAGTCCGTGGCCAAAACCAAAGCTCAACACAAGCCCGAGGCGTTTGGCGAATTGCGCCTGACCCACCCTGACCGCGTCATCGACGCCACCCGCGCCACCACCAAACGCCAAGTCGCCGAATACTATGCGCAGGTGAGCCAATGGATCCTGCCCCAGCTGAAAAACCGCCCCGTGGCGCTGGTACGCGCGCCCGATGGCCTCGGTGGTGAGTTGTTCTTCCAGAAAAACGCTGGCCAGCTGCACATCCCCAACGTGGTCAGCTATGACAAGAAACAGGCCGGCCAGGCTGCCATGGTCATCAACCGCGCCGATACCCTGCTGGGCGCGGTGCAGATGAACATGCTCGAACTGCACACCTGGAACGCCACCGACAAGGACTTCGACAAACCGGACCGCTTCGTGCTCGACCTGGACCCGGACCCGGCGCTGCCCTGGAAGGCCATGCTGGAGGCCACGCAGCTGACCTTGACCCTGCTCGACGAACTTGGCCTGAAGGTGTTCCTGAAGACCAGTGGTGGCAAGGGCATTCACATTGTCGTGCCGCTGACCCGAAAAGCGGGCTGGGACGAGGTGAAGGACTTCAGCCATGCGATCGTCGATTACCTGGCCAACCTGTTCCCTGATCGCCTCAGCGCCGTGTCGGGGCCGAAGAACAGGGTCGGGCGCATTTTCATCGACTATCTGCGCAATGGCAAAGGCGCCACCACCGCCTGTGCCTACTCCTTGCGTGCGCGGGAGGGCCTGCCGGTGTCCGTGCCGATCTGGCGTGAAGAGCTGGCCGGGCTCAAGGGAGCCAATCAATGGCACATCGGCAACCTGCACGAGCGCCTGGCCGAGGTGGACGACCCCTGGGCCGACATGGGCAAGACCCGTCAATCGATCACTGCGCGCATGCGCAAACAGCTAGGGCTGGGCTGATGAGCATCATTCAGGACTTTGATTTGAACACCCTCGACCGCCTGTTGCGCACCTTCACCGAACGGCCGCAGGCGCTGAACCTCGATACCCAACTGCCAGCGCTGATGCAGGCGCTGCAGGCCGACCACCTTGACCTGCTGCCCCTGCCCGGCCAGGGCAACACGCTGCGCCGCTGGCAGAGCCTAGCCCGCATTGCTGGCTGTGACATGGCCTTGGCCAAGCTCTACGAAGGCCACACCGATGCCTTGGCGATCTTGGCCGAATGTGGCGCCGCGCACCATGCGCAGGACGGCATCTGGGGTGTATGGGCGGCGGAACCGCCAGATGCCCGCGCACGTATCGTCGAGCGCCAGGGCGAGCAGGTGCGGCTTTCGGGCCGCAAGGCGTGGTGCTCGGGCGCCTTGCAAATCGACCGCGCCCTGATCACGGCATGGGGTGAAGACGACCAACCGCAGCTGGTGGCCATAGAGCTGTCGCACCCCAGCCAAGGCTTGCGTATCGAACAGTGGCAGGCGGTCGGCATGGCCATTACCGCGAGCGTCGAGGTCGAGTTCAACCATACGCCTGGTATCGCCATCGGCCGGCCCGGGCAGTACCTCTCCAGACCCGGTTTTTGGCACGGAGGTGGTGGCATCGCGGCGTGCTGGTACGGCGGCGCCGAGGCCCTGGCGGACTACCTGCGCGAACACTGTCGCAACCCGCGGCCAGACCCGCACGCCGACGCGCACTTGGGGGCTGTGGACGCCGCCTTGTGCGGTGCCAGGGCGGCGCTGCGCGAGTGTGCGGGCTGGATCGACCGCCAGCCGGGCGCAGACGCCTGTTTCGAAGTACGGCGTACCCGCGCACAGGTCGAACAGGCCGTCGAGCACGTGATCCATCACGTGGGGCGCGCCTTGGGCGCCTCGCCGTTTTGCCGCAGCAGCCACTTTGCCCGGTTGAGTGCCGACTTGCCGGTGTTCCTGCGCCAGAGCCACGCCGAGCGTGACCTGGCCGCCCTCGGACAGCAGCTGGCTACCCTGCCGGCAGGAGCCTGGCAACTATGAATTTGATCGAGTCGAGTAGCGGTACCCCCTGGTCGGCCTGGCAGCACGCCGCGCACCTGGCCAGGGCCACCTGGATCGACCCAGGGCAACTGTGCCCGCCTGGCCGCCGGCTTGTAATGATCGCCCCGCACCCGGATGACGAAATTCTTATGGCGGGTGGTTTGCTGGCAGGCTTTCATGGGCGCGAGGACGACCTGGTGTTGGTCTCTGCTACCGATGGCGAAGGCAGCCACCCAGGCTCCAGCCACTGGACCGAGCACCGCTTGCGCAGGCAGCGGCCGCTGGAGAGCCGCCACGCCCTGCAACAGCTCGAACTTGACCTCAACCGGCTGGACTGGCGCAGGTTGCACCTGAAGGACGGCGCGCTGCCGCGGGACGAGGCGTTTCTAGTCAACCACCTGAGCCAGTTGCTCAAGCCTGACGACGTGCTGATGGCGACCTGGCGCAACGACGGCCACTGCGACCACGAGGCGGTGGGCAGGGCCGCCGCGCAAGCGGCAATGGCGCGCAAGGTGCAATTGGTGGAGGTGCCGGTCTGGGCCTGGCACTGGGCGCAACCTGACGACCCTCGCCTGCCCTGGCCACGGGCTCATCGCGTGCAGCTGGATGAAACCCGCCTGGCCCGCAAGCGCAAGGCCTTGGCCGCGCACATCAGCCAACTCGTGCCAGATGAAGGCCAACCGCCCGTGCTGCCAGCGAACTTGCAGGAGTGCCTGCTACAGCCTTTCGAATTGGTGTTCTTGTAAAGGGAGTTGTCATGAGCCTCGACGCACAGTATTTCGCCGACCTGTACGCCAGCAGCGAAGACCCTTGGGCCTTTCGCACCCGCTGGTACGAAAAGCGCAAACGCGAGCTGGTCATGGCCAGCCTGCCCCGCCAATGCTATGAGCGCGTGTTCGAGCCTGCGTGCGCCAATGGCGAGCTGAGTGCCTTGCTGGCCGAGCGGTGTGCAGACTTGTTGTGCCAGGACTTGAACCCAACTGCCGTAGGCCTGGCGCGGGAACGCTTGGCCGGGGTCAGCCACGCCTCGGTCGAACTCGGCAGGCTTCCGGGTGATTGGCCCGGTGGGCGCTTTGACCTGATCGTGCTGAGTGAGTTGGGTTACTACCTTGATCCCACCGATTGGTTGCAAGTGATCGAACAGTCAGCCGCCAGCCTCAGCGACGACGGCGGCCTGCTGGCCTGCCACTGGAAACACCCGATCGCGGGCTGCCCCCAGGACGGGCGTGAAGTGCATCGCATGCTGGGCAAGCATCTGCCGCTGTACCCCGTCTATCGCCATGAAGAAGCGGACTTTCTGCTCGAGTACTGGTCTTGCCAGCCCAGCGTGGTCGACCTTGACGAGACCTGCCCATGATTGCCGTGGTCATACCCGCGCACAACGAAGCGCGCCGCCTGGGTCGTTGCCTCAAGTCCGTGCGGGCGGCTGCAGACCAGGCTGAGTTGGCGGGCTATCGGGTCGAAATACTGGTGGTGCTGGACCGCTGCAGCGATGGTAGTGCGGCGGTTGCCAGGCGGCACCAGGTGCAGACACTGGAAGTGCACGCAGGCAATGTTGGCATGGCGCGCAGTGCCGGCGCGGCACAGATGATCGAACAGGGCGCCAGCTGGCTGGCCTGTACCGATGCCGACAGCCAGGTGCCTCCGCATTGGTTGCTGTCGCAACTGGCGTGTGGTGCGGACGTGGTCTGTGGCACCGTGCATGTGGAGCGCTGGCAGCCCTGGCAGAAAGCCGCGTTGCGCCGGTTGTACCTGAGCCATTACCAGGCGCGAGAGGGGCACCGGCATATCCACGGCGCCAACCTTGGGGTCAGTGCGCAGGCGTATTTGCGTATCGGGGGGTTCCAGCCGTTGCCGGCCCATGAAGACGTACAACTGGTGCGCGACCTGGAGGCGCACGGTGCGCAGATCTCCTGGACGGCACGGCACAGCGTGGCGACCAGTAGCCGACGCGACAGCCGCGCCCGGGAGGGGTTTGGGGATTTCCTGGCGGGCCTTGAAGCCTCCCCCTCCTGAATCGCAGGCTTATAGCGCTCCCACAGGCGTGGGCTGCCGATACATAGATGGAAAGATCAAGAAGCCTTCCGGGTCCGCTTGGTAGGTTTCTTCTTGCCAGTAGCCCCAGCCTTGCCCCCCAAACTGCGCTTGAGCAACTCGGTAAGGTCGATGATGTCGGCACTTTTCTCCGCACTGCCGCCCTCGCCCTTCTCGACCACGCTGATCTTGCCTTTACTGGCCTTCTCTTCCACCAGGTCCATGATCGTCTGGCGGAACGCATCGTGGTATTCATCCGGCTGCCACGGCCCGCTCATGTCCTCCACCAGCCGCTTGGCCATGTCCAGTTCACGCTTGTCTACCTTGGTGTCGGTCACGCTCTTGTCCAGCTCCAGCGTCTCCAGCCCTCGCACTTCCTCTGGCCAGCGCAAGGTGATCATCACCAGTGCATCGTCCAGCGGGCGCAGCAGCGTCAGGTGCTGACGGGTATGCAACACCACCGTGGCCAAGGCCACCTTGCCGGTACTCGCCAGGGTTTCGCGCAGCAGCGCGTAAACCTTGCCGCCACGGCGGTCGGGGGCCAGGTAATACGGGGTATCGAAATGCTGAAGGGGGATTTCGCCAGCATCGACGAACGAGAAAATATCAATGGTCTGGGTGGCTTCAGGCCGGGCCGTGCGGATCTCCTCCTCGCTGATCACCACATAGCGGCCTTTTTCATACTCCACACCTTTGACGATGTGCTCCTTGTCGATTTCCTTGCCTGTGACCTTGTTGACCCGCTTGTACCCGACCGGCTCCATGCTGCGTTTGTCGAGCCAGTCGAAATCCACCCGCTCGGTGCGCACAGCGGTATTGAGCGAGACAGGGATGTGCACCAGCCCAAAGCTGATCGCGCCTTTCCAGATTGCCCTAGCCATCGTTAATCACCTCCCGCCAGGCCCCGCGTCTATCGGGGCTTCTACTGGAAGTGACTGCGGCGCGCCGGGAAGGTTTAGTCAGGCTGCCCTGCGGCGGGCAGCGCCGCTTTTTTAGCTGAACAACACACGCTTGAAGGCTTCGGCGGCCAGGTGCACCTGCACCGACCAGTCGTCTGCCGCGTCGCTGCCGGCATCGTCTGAAATGTACTTGAGGCACACGAACGGAATGCCTTCGTCACGGGCGATCAGGGCCAGCACATAGGCTTCCATGTCGACGATATCGTAAGGTGCCTCGCCGTGACTGACTTCGAAGCTGTCACCACTGCCGCAGGTACCCAGGGCAAGCCCGGGGATTTCCTCGCCGTGTTCCAGCAGCACCGGGATGTCAGACAGCGGCGTCTCGTACCGGGCGAAGCCCAAAGGCGTGACGTCCATGTCGCGCTGCACGAAACGGGTACAGCACACTACCTCGCCCTTGCCATAGCGTTGGCTGCCGGCAGAGCCCAGGTTGACGATCAACTTGGGCTTGCGCTGGGCAATGGCCTTGGTCAGTGCGATGGCGGCATTGACCTTGCCGATGCCGGTGAACACGGTGTTCACATCGGCAAACACAGTGCCCGCCTCTGCCTCGAGGGCGAAGACAAAAAGCGTGTCGGTCGGGGTGATCTGGGGAAATTGCTTGATCAGCATCATGGCGCAGGACGTTCCGAGTGGCTGCAAAGGGCGCGGCCATTTTCGGTCAACCCTGTGTAATTGCAACCCCAGCCGTTGGCAATGCGGCGTTTCCTTGCGTCACCACCTGCTCGACCACGGCCTGTAAAGCGTGTGCTGCGCTTTGCCCATCGGCGTGTGCGCGCGCCAGGCAGTGCAATTGCCGGTCCGCGCTGGTGCCCTCGCGCAGAATGCCGTGGGCATGCTGGAAGGCGCGTTCGGCGTCGACAGTGTCGACCGGAAACTGGCCCTGCAACTGCCCAAGCCAGCCTTGCGCCGTGACCGGCTGCTGCGCATCGGCACCGATGAATTGGCCATGGCGCCCATAGCGCATGGCTCGCCAGTAGTTTTCCTGTGCGACCCAGCGCAGCTCGCGATTGAAGGGGCTACGTTCATGCCTTGGCTGCAGGCTGTGCTCGACCAAGTGACGAAACACGCCGGCAATGCTCAATGCGTCCTCAAGGCAAGGGCAACCATCGCAGATACGCAACTCGACTGTCGGAAAGCGCTGCGAAGGCCTGATCGCCCACCAGAAATCACCCTTTTCTGCCAGTGAGCCGCTCCTTTGCAGCAAGGCTCGGTAGCGCTCGTAGGCGGGCCAATCAGCTAATGGCTCTGGCAGCCCCATGTGCGGCCACTCGCCACAAATGACCCGCCGGTAGCTCATGTAGCCGGTCGCCTGGCCCAGCCATAAGGGTGACGATGTGCTGAGCACCAGTAGCAACGGCAACCAGGGCACCAGGCGATTGATCAGTTGCATGCGATCGCAGTCAGCCGGTACGCCTACGTGCACGTGCAACCCGTTGAGCAGGCTGCGCCGTGCCACATGCCGGTAGTCGTCGAACAGCTGGCGGTAGTGTGCCGAGGCTGCCGGCTTATGCCGTAACCAAGGTGCATTGGGGTGGCTGGCTGCGCCATACAGGCCCATACCCTGCGCCGCCAGCACGTCGGTCAGCCGCTGCCGCGCATGCACGAAAAATTCCCGTGCCTGGTACAGGTTCGAAAACACCGGCGAGGCGACTTCTATCTGGCTGCGGAACATCTCCTGCACAAAGTACGGCCCCACTGCCTCTCGGCAGTGCCTTGCCAGGCTGGGCGCCGGCATCGCTGGGACTTTGCCAGTGGCAAGGTCCACCAACAAATACTCCTCTTCGATGCCGAACGTGCAAGGCCGCGGCATAGGCCTTCAGCCGTTGCGAGTGACAGTGAGCGCTACGGCGGCAATGCGCTCCACCTGTTCATAGCCGGGCTCGGCCAGTTGTTCGCCGAACACATCGGGGTCCATTTCCCGGTAGACCCAAGACCACTCCGGGCCCGCCAGGCGTAAACGAACAGCTTCAAGCAAGGCATCGCGGCCTTCGACGATCGCAACACCGGTGTAGAGCAACAAGGTGCCCCGCGCACTCAAGCGCTCCAGCGCCTGCTCGACGATACGCAGCGACAACGCTTCGCCCAGCGCCCCACCGCCGTGGCGGTAGGTGCGCGTGCTGAGGTCGAGCATATAGGGGGGATTGGCGACAATCAGGTCGAAAGGCCCGGTTATGCCATCGAGCAGGTCACTGGCGGCCACCGACACGTTGTTGATACCCGCCAATGCGGCATTGATGGCGGTGTAGCGTAGCGCAAGCGGATTGATGTCCACCGCGCTGACCTGTGCGTGCTGGGCGGCGCGCGCGATGATCAAGGCGCCCACGCCGGTACCGCAACCGATGTCGACCGCATGCTCCACCCGAGACAAGCGGTGTTTCAGGTGATCGTGGATGACCTGGGCAAAGCGGTAACTGTCGGGGCCGAAGAAAACTGCGTCACTGGCGTGGGTCGGGTAAGCCGAATGGACCAGCAGCAGGTCGTCCAGGCTTGACCAGCGCACCGTGCTGGCCATCAGCTCGCAGCATTGCGTCAGCACCTGCGCGCGCTCCAGCTGGTGTAGTAGGTCAGCAGGCATCAGCGAAGGCGCGAAGGGGCGGCTCCAGCCGAACACGTCGCGCACGTTCGTCGCCTGCCTGGCGGCATCGCGGGCATTGTTGCGGGCATGGGTGGCCGGGCTGACGCAGGTGAAGCGGTAGCCGTCGGCTCGCAGGCATTTGCCTAGTTGCAGCAAGGCCTCATCTGCCTGGCCTTGAACCGAGTCGAGCACCATCAATGGCATCCCTCTTGAATCAGGCCGGTTGCGCGGACGAAGGCTTGAGTAGCCTGCAAACCTTCCGGCAACGCGTGACGGTTACCGGACATCCGCTCCATAAGGGTAGCAAGCGCTTCTGGGGCAATGCTGGCGTTCGGTACTTCGCTCAAAGCTGAAGGTGTATCCCAACTGCCAGGCACGACGCGGCGGGTCGTGGCCTGCCAGTCGTCGGCGATCCAGTCATGCCACAATTGTTTTTCGTACGCCGTGAACACCCCGAACATGGCCGCCGTTGGCCCTTCGATCAGCTTCCACCAGCGGCTGTTCGCCGGGTCCTCGCCGCGGCGAATCCAGCCCTGGGCCTGCAGGGCACTGACAAAGGCCGGGATGGCCCCAGGCTCGGCTAGCCATTGATTAATGGTGCGTTGCTGCAAGCGGCAATGATCGGAGTGCATGAACTGACCATACTGGCGCTTGCACTCCAAAGCCGCGAACAGCTGCGCTTGAAGGTCAAACTGGCTGACCAGGGTGGCAGCCGAGATGCCCAGGTCGTTCAGGCGGTAACCCCGCCGCACCCGCTGATAGAACGCCTGTGGGTCTTCTGCGGGGCACAGTTGGTGCAACGCCTGGATAGACAACTGCGCGTGACCACTGGCAGCGTTGTCGATGGTCACGTGCAACTGGAAGTAGTGGCCATCGATACCCAGCTCCGCCAGCTCGTAGGTGGTGATCAGCAAATGCAGCGGCGGTTGTTCGTAGCCAAGGTTGTAGCCCAGCACTTCGGGCAGAAATTCGTCGCAGTTCTGCCCCAAGGCCAGTTGCACGGCACCTTGCAGATAACGGTCGTCATCCAGTGGCGGGAGTTCCAGGCAGCCGAGGCGGCTGAGCAGCCGTTGGTAGATCAACACATGGTTACAGCGCGGGTCGCCATTGCCCAGCTCTTCCAGGTAGGTGCGGATCAGCCCGTGGTAACGCGGGTCTTGCCAATGCTGCAGCGTGCCGTGCAACCAGGCCCCGTCCACGGCCTTGGTCGGCGCGATTTGCTGGAGGAACCACAACGCATGGGCGCGGTTGCTGAAAAACTGGCGTGGCCCACCTTGATGGCGCTGCTGGAGGTATTCGGCATAGGCCTTGGCCACCTCAGCGGCATGCTGGGCGCTCCAGGCAGGCAGCTGTGAAGGGTTGGCCGGCAGGTCGTCGGGGGACTGCTCGACGCGGGCGATCTGTTCATTAAGCCACGCAGCGCTGGTGGCGTCGTGGCCTTGCAATAGGGTCTGGTACCGGTGCTGCAGGCTATGGCTTGGGGTCATAGACCTTTCATGAGTAACGGTCTTGCAGGTCATCACCGTCATGCCGTGCGCCTCTGAATGCAGTGCCAGGTCGCCCTGGCACTGCGGATCCCTCGGATACAAACGACGGTTACGAACGACCGCCTTTGCGGCTGGTGTCGTGAGGCATGTTGCCCCCCGAAGACTGGCCGCCTTTACGCCCGGCTTCGGACGCTTTTTCACGGTCGTTGGCGAAGTTGCCTGGGTTCTTGCTGCCGCCTTGGCTGCCTTCCTTGCCTTGGGTGCCGGTGCGGCTGTTCTCTTTGTTAGCCATGGTCTTCAAGCCTCGTATGACTTCAGGATGCACGGCACTGGGCCGTACATAGCTTCGGAGTTCGGCGATATCGAGGGATTCGTTTTATTGCCGCACGTTCGGACCGGTGGCGTTAAATAAGGGAAGGTTACGTATTTGGTGCGCCAAGCGACCGCCCGCCTCACTCGGCATCGGGTGCATCGAGCTGCGCCTGGCGGCGACCCAGCCAGGCGCCGGTGCCGGCCCAGCCCAACGCGATCGCCGCGCCAATCAGCATCGCCAGTTGCGGGTGCTCCCCCAGCACATCCAGTGCCCGCTTGAGCCAGCCGCTGAGGGCGTCACCGCCGCGGTAGACCACGGTGTCGATGAAGTTCTTGGCTTTGTACTTGTCCTCTGTCGACAAAACGGTGAAGAGCATCTCCCGTCCCGGCCGGACCAGCGCATATTCACCGGCCCGGCGCACCACCATCACCACCACGAAGGCGGCGAACACCGGGGCCACTGCCAGCCAGGCAAAGCCTGCGGCCATGATCAACGGCACCGCCACCAGCAATATGCCCACGCCCATCCTTCGCGCTAGCCGCCCCGTCAGAAACACCTGCGTGAGAATCGCCAAGGCCTGGACCACGGTGTCGATCAGGCCGAATACCTGGGTTTGCCGGGTGCGGTCGGTGAAGGTCTCGCTGACGATACGCGCCTGTTCGAAGTACAGGAACGTGCTGACACTGGCCAGCAGCACCACGAACAGCGCGATGCCCAACAGGTAAGGAGCGCGCAGCACGGCGGTAGCCCCCGCGAATGGGTTGCCACCCAACGGCTTGGACGTCGAGCGCTGCAGATGAACTGGCAGCGGATGACGGTCTCGCCAGCGCTGCAAAAACAAAGCAGCGCCGGTGCTGCCTAGCAAACATAGCCCGGCCAGTACTAACAGGCCTGCATGCCCCAGCGGGCCCACCAGCAAGGTACCCAGGATCGGCCCGCAGAGGCCGCCCAGGCTGGCACCTGATGCCAGCAGGCCAAACAACCGTTTGCCTTGTTCGGTGGCAAACAGGTCGGCAAGCACGCTCCAGGCCAGTGAAATGGTCAGCAAGTTGAACACCGACAGCCAGATATAGAACGCGCGCGCAGTCCATACATCGTCCGGGGCCCGGGCAAACAGCACCGCGAACAGCAACAGGTTGCTGGTGAAGAACCCGTAGGTCCAGGGCAGGATGTGCCGCCGCCGCACCTTGGATGCCAGCCAGCCGAACAGCGGCAGGCATGCCAGGGTGGCGACGAAGGTGCCAGTGAACAGCCACTGCAGGTTATCCACGCCACCGGCCACACCCATGGTCTCGCGCACCGGGCGCAGCATGAAGTAGCCGGTGAACAGCAAGTAGAACAACAACAGGCCGGCAACCACCGCCGGCCCTTCGCCCGGTTGTATGTTCAGCCCTTGGTCCAGACGCCGCCGCCAGCCTTGCATGGTGTCAGCCGAACTGTTTGATCAGCGCCTGTTGCTGCGCCTGGCTGAGCAATGGCGTATGCCCGGCCTTGAGCTGATCGAGCTGGCGATCAGGGCGGCTGGTGGCGGGAATGACCGTGGTCACTGCCGGGTGGCTGATGGCGAACTTCAGAAACAGCTGTGCCCAGCTGCCGATACCTACTTCCGACGCCCAGCCAGGCAACGGTTGATCCTTGACCCGGGCAAACAGCCGGCCGTCATCGAACGCCCGGTTGATCAGCACCGCGACGCCCTTGTCTTGGCACAATGGCAGCAGCTCACGCGCGGCCTGTGGGGCGTTGACCGAGTAGTTGATCTGAATGAAGTCGAGCGGTTCGCTACGTACGATCCTGGCCACTTCATCCTGGCCGCTGTTCAGGTAATGGGTGATGCCGACGTAGCGGGTCTTGCCCTGCTGCTTGAGTTCACGGGCGTAGGGCAGTTGGGTCTGCCAATCGCGCAGGTTGTGGATCTGCAGCAAGTCGACTTTGTCGGTGCGCAAGCTGCGCAGGCTGCCTTGCCACTGCGCTTGTGCGTCGGCCTGGCTGTCGGCGGCGATCTTGGTGGCTAGAAAGCACTGCTTGTGCCAGCCCCCCTCTTCCAGCAACTGGCCCAGAATGCTGTCGGCCCCTCCGTAGTTAGGCGAGGTGTCGATGACCCTGCCGCCACCTTCGAAGAAGGCCTTGAGCACCGCGCCGAGCTGTTGGTACTGAGGCGAGCCGGCCTCGACCTCGAAACTGCCAGAGGTACCGGCACCGATGACCGGCAAGGCCTCGCCGGTGGAAGGGATAGTGCGCGTCAGCAGGCCACTCGCCGCCCCTGCGTGCAGCCAAGGGCTTGCGGCCAGCAACCCCAAGGCTGCACCGGCGCGTAGGACATCACGACGTGCATACATGGAAAAGCCCCCGTCATGAACCGGAAACTTTCAAGGCTAGCCGCTCTACCCCGCCTCGGCGAGTGATTCTGTATCTGGATGTTAGCGATCAGGCCTGCAACAGCAGGCGCAGGTCCAGGCCGGTTTCACCCATCGGCGGGCACCAGTAATAACCACCGGTCAGTGGCCGGCTGAAGCGGTAGAGGCCGTCGATGATGCCGTCTTCCAGGCCGCTCATGCGCCGCAGTTGCACTTCGAAGGCATCGAAGCTGTGGCCCAGCGCCACGAAGGCAAGGCCAGCACCACGGGCGTCAGCCCAGGCGACCGAGCGACGGACCATGAACGCCTCAGGTTCGAAGCTTTCCTGGGCGGTGCGTTTGACGTGCGCGGACGCCGGGGCGTCGTCAAGCTCTTCGTTGTCGCTGAGGCGGCGGCCGATGATGTTGTCCTGGTCCGCCTGGGGCAGCGACTTGAAGTACTCCAAGTCATGCTTCCACAGTTGGAACGCGGCAAAGCTGGAACCGTTGAGGCCAGGGGGCGCGTCGTCAACGATGGCGGCTTGCACGGCGTCTTCGTCCACCGGGTTCTCGGTGCCGTCTTCATAGCCGGTCAGGTCGTGGCCACCCCGGTGCAAAAAGCCATCGACGCTGTCTGCCAGGCGCAACGCCGGTGCCAGCGCGTGTTCCAGGGCCTGGGCCCGCAGCAGCAGGTCGCCACGCTCGTTACCCCGCAGCCACAGCCACAAGGCGTGCTGGGTGCTGGGGTTCTCCACGGCGGCGTCCAGCAGCGGGAAGGCACGCAAACCCGGCACGTCACGGCCCAGGGCCTTGGCCAGGGTCGCGCCGACGCCCAGGATCAACTGTTGGCCGTCGACCTGCGGCAGCAAGGCGTCGAGTGCGGCGGGCAGCGCTTCGGGCGAGTGCAGCGTGAAGAACAGGTGGCGGGCATGGGCCGGCACCGGCGTGGCAAGCAGACCTTGCTGAAACGGCATGACAGGCTAATCCTCGGTAAAAGCGCGCATGCTACTGCGCCGGGACGCCCATCGCAACGCGGCATGCAGACGCTGCGCACGGTGCACTCGGTAACAAAAGGTTACCAAGAGGTGGCGCTTTGCAATTAGCTATCAATGCAGTGCCACCTACACTCCTCGGAATCCTTTGTGCGACTCCCTGATCCGAGAGCCCCTTCATGACTGCCTCGCCCCTGCTCACTGCATTTCTGCCCCTGGCCCTGGGCATCATCATGCTCGGCCTTGGGCTGTCGCTGACCCTGGCCGATTTCGCCCGTGTGGTGAAGTACCCCAAGCCTGTGGTGATTGGCCTGGTCTGCCAGATCCTGTTGCTGCCGCTGGTGTGCTTCCTGATCGCCAACGGCTTTGGCCTGGAGTCCGCCCTGGCGGTGGGGCTGATGCTGCTGGCGGCCTCGCCGGGGGGGACCACGGCCAATCTATTCAGCCACCTGGCCCACGGCGATGTGGCATTGAACATCACCTTGACGGCGGTCAACTCGTTGATTGCGATCCTCACCATGCCGCTGCTGGTGAACCTGTCGCTAGGCTGGTTCATGGCCTCGGACCAGGCCATCCCGCTGCAGTTTGCCAAGGTGTTGCAGGTGTTCGCGATTGTCCTGCTGCCGGTGGCGCTGGGCATGTTGATCCGCCACTTTGCCCCGCGCTTTGCCGCACGCATGGAAAAACCGATGAAGCTGGTGGCGGCGCTGTTTCTGGCCTTCACCATCATCCTCGCGCTGGCCAAGGACTGGCAGACGGTGGTCGAGTACGCCCCCGTGGTAGGCCTGGCTGCCCTGTTGTTCAACGTACTGAGCCTGGCCGTAGGCTACTGGGTGCCCCGGCTGTTGAAGATTCCCAAGCGCCAGGCCATCGCCATCGGCATGGAAATCGGCATCCACAACGGTACCCTGGCGATCGCGCTGGCCTTGAGCCCTTCGTTGCTGAACAACGCCACCATGGCCGTGCCGGCGGCGCTTTACAGCCTGATCATGTTCTTCACGGCGGCAGGGTTTGGCTGGTGGGTGAGCCGCGGGCACGTGGCAGAAACCGTTGAGGCTGAGGGCAACGCGGTCAACTGACCGCAGTGACGGTCAGGGCCGCTCGCGTCGGTCGCGCAACTGGCGCTTGAGCACCGCAAGGGGCGGAGCGTAGAAAAAGCCGAACGACACGCTGCCTTGCCGGCCTTTGACCGCATGGTGAAGCCGATGGGCGCGATGCAGGCGCTTGAGGTAGCGGCTGACTGGCCGCGGCTTTTTCGGCCAGTGGCGATGAAAGAAGCCGTCGTGGGCCAGCACATACAACAGGCCGTACCCCGCCACGCCCCCACCCACCCACTGCAAGGGGGCGTACCCGGCTTTACCCAGCGCCACCAGGCCGGCGGCGATCAGCCCCAGCGCAAGCAGGTAAATGTCATTGGTCTCGAGCATACCCAGGTGTGGCTCATGATGCGAGCGGTGCAGCCACCAGCCCCAGCCATGCATGATGTACTTGTGCGCCAGTGTGCCGACACCCTCCATGGCCACCAGTGTGCCGAGCAGCACGGCGAGATTGAACAGCATGTAACGGGTCCGGGTGATCGCAAGGGAAGGCGCAAGGTTACCGACTACCCGCCTATTTTTCCATGCAGGCGTGACGGGCTGTAGGCACTTTCCTGATGAAGCCCTTGTCATGTTTTTACCCTTGACCTCGCCTATCTCGGGGCGTAAGGTCCGCGACGCAATTTCGCATCCCCCAAACAGGAGTCCTGCATTGGACAGTAGCCCCAGTCGCTTGCGACAGGCCCACTTGGCGAGCTAGTCCGGCAGTGCCCTGCCACTGTCTCGCCGTCATGGCTTGATGGTGGATTTCTTCAGCCCCCGTGGCTGCAGCTTCCTCTTTTCTTCCCTTCTGTGGTCCTGCGCATTTTCTGGTTATTCAACCACGCCAACACCCGATGGCGTTCATGCGGGCGTGTGCCCGTGGAAGAGGTTTGCTATGGATTGGAAAGTCTTTCTGCTGCGCGTCAGCATCGCCCTGCTGCTGGGTGCCCTGATCGGCGCCGAGCGTCAACTGCGTCAACGCCTCACTGGCTTGCGTACCAATGCGCTGGTCAGTACCGGCGCTTGCCTGTTCGTACTGATGACCCAGGCCGTACCGGGCATGGCCCCTAACGATGCCTCGCGCGTGGCCGCTTATGTGGTGTCGGGGATCGGCTTTCTCGGGGGCGGCGTGATCATGCGCGACGGTTTCAACGTGCGCGGCCTGAACACTGCCGCCACGCTGTGGTGCACGGCGGCCGTCGGCGTATTGTGCAGCCTTGGGCTGCTGCTGGAAGCGACACTGGGCAGCCTGGCCGTGTTGTGCGCCAACATCCTGCTGCGCGACATCGCCCAGCGCCTGGACCGCCAGGACATTGTCCCGGCCACTGAAGTGGAGCAGCGTTTCGAAGTGCGGGTTGTGTGCCGTGCCGAGGATGAAATCCAGGTTCGCAGCCTGATGCTGCACAGCCTCGGCGACCCGGAGCTGCGCCTGCAATCGCTGCATAGCGAGGACTTGCCCAACCCGACCCGCCTCGAAGTACGCGCCGAACTGCTGGGCAACCCGCAGGCACCGGCGCAGCTGGAACGGCTGGTCAGCCGGGTGAGCCTGGAAAAAGGTGTAAGCTCGGTGCGCTGGCAGTTGCAGCCGCAAGAGGTGGCGGCAGACTGACGCCCACCCATCCCAAGGTTTGCAGGACCCGACTGTGCACATACGCCCTACCCTCACCCGCGATATCCCCTGGCTGGCCGAGGTCGAGCGTTCAGCCGCCCAGGCTTTCGCCCAACTGCCGGCGCTGGCGTGGCTGGCACAAGGCGAAGTACTGGACAGCACAGCGCATCAAGGATTCGTCGATGCAGGCGCAAGCTGGCTGGCGGAGGGTGACGCCGGGCAGATCCTAGGCTTTGTGTGCGCACGGCGGGAGCATCAGGCATTGCACATTCATGAAATTTCCGTGCGCCGGGAGGCTCAAGGGCAAGGGATCGGGCGCCTGCTGCTGAATCAACTGGTCGATGCGGCGCAAGCCGCCGGCGTTCGAGAACTGACCTTGACCACCTTTGTCGACGTGCCCTGGAATGCACCTTTCTATGCACGCTATGGGTTCGAGGCTATTGATGAAGGCCTGTTGTGCACGCGGCTGCGGGACATTCTGGCCAACGAGCATGCCCATGGGCTTGTCGGGCGTTGTGCAATGCGCATGAGCATCGATTGAACAGCGCCTGCCGTGCTCGCCCTTGATGGGCGATCATGGGTCTACACCTGACGAGGCATTGTTAGCCACGCAGTAACCGTCCCGCCCCTGCCCCTTGGCCTGGTACAACGCGCTATCTGCCGCCGCCATCAGGCGCTCGGGCGTTATGGCTTGCCGAGCCGGGTCGCCGATCGCCATGCCGGCACTGAACGTCACCCGCCCCAAGGGGCTGCCACCGTGCTCGATCACATGGCGGCGCAACACCTGCTGTATTTCCTGCACGACAAGCTCGGCACCCGGCCCATCGGTGTCGGGCATCAATAGCGTGAACTCTTCGCCACCGAAGCGCACCGCCAGGTCTGCCGGGCGCTTCAACGCCTGTTGCAGCAGCTCGGCGAAACGCCGCAGGCACTGGTCGCCGGCAAGGTGCCCGTAACGGTCGTTGTAAGCCTTGAAGTAGTCGAGGTCGAGCATCACCAGCGCTACCGGGTAACCTTGCCGTCGAGCCCGCCGCACCTCGGGCTCGAACACTGCATCCAGCCGCCGGCGGTTGCCAAGCCCAGTCAGGCTGTCGGTCATGGCCAGGGATTTCAGCGTCTGGTGCGCCTGGTGCAAGGCGCGCTCTATCACAATGCGTTCGCGCAGTTGGCGCAACACTACCCCGCCGAACGCTGCCAACCCCACCAACAACAGCAACAGCACAGCCACTGATTTGATCGCGTCGTGCCGCCAGGGCGCCACTATGGATTCCCGCGACAGGCCAGCCTCTACCACCAACGGGTAACTCGACAGCGCCCGGTAGGCATATAGGCGAGGCGTGCCATCGACTACCGCGACTGCCTCGACCAGCCCTTCATCGGCATAGGGCAAGTGGTTGCGAAAGACTTCGCTGTTGGCCAATGTGCGCCCAACGACCCTCGAAACGAACGGGCGACGGACCAGAATCGTACCGTCACGCTTGGCCAGCACCAGCGCGCCACGCTCGTCGATCTTGAAATCGCCGTAATAGCGCACGAACCAGTCCACTTTGATCGTGCCCAACAGCACCCCGGCAAAATGCCCGTCGGGGTATTCCAGACGCCGCGAGATGGGAATGATCAAGTCGCCGGTCGAGCGGCTGCGCACCACCGAACCGATGCGTACCTGCCGGTCGCGATGATTGCGGTGGTAAACGAAATAGTCGCGGTCAGCATTGTTGAGGTTGGGCGGTAGGGTCGCCTGGTCGGTAACCAGCCAGCGGCCATCCGCGCCATACACGAACAGCCCGTGCAGCTGCGGCATGAGCGCTTTTTGTCGCGCGAGCAACGCCTGCAGGCGCGGGCGGTTCATATGCTCGAAGCCATCGCCCTCCAGGCGCTCGGCCAAGGACGCGCTGACGACATCCACTTGGCGAATAGCGTCCTCGGCGTGTTGCGCCGTCGCCCGAGCCAGGTTGGTCACCATGTTTTCGGCATTGCTGAACGCGTGACGGTAATCACGCCAGATACGCCAGCCTTCCACCATCACGAAGGCCAGCATCACCACCACCATGAATGCCAGGACCTGGCGGAACAATGCCACGGCGCGGCCCTCGCCCGCTACCGCGAGGTGCCCATCGTCATCCTGTTTCCTGGCTGCGCACATCCTATTCCCTTGTCGTCTCGCGTTCGCCGCTTATGACTATAGTTCAGCGCTGCTTACGCGAAGCCAGCTCGATCCACACCGGTGCATGGTCGCTGGCCTTGGGTTCGTTGCGTACCCAGGCATCCACGCCTGCGGTCTTGAGGTAAGGCGCAAGCTCAGGGTTGAGCAACACATGATCGATACGCAACCCGGCGTTACGCTGCCAGTGATTGCGAAAATAGTCCCAGAAGGTATAAACCCGCTCGTCAGGGTGCAGGTGGCGCAGCGCATCTGTCCAGCCCTGGTTGAGCAAACGCTGGTAGCAATCGCGGGTCTCAGGTTGCAGCAACGCGTCCTTGAGCCAGGAGCGCGGGTTATAGATGTCGAAATCGGTGGGGACGACGTTGAAATCGCCGGCTAACACTGCCGGGTGCCCGCTCTTTTGCAAACTGGCCGCATGGTCGATCAGGCATTGGAACCAGCGCAGTTTGTAGTCGAACTTAGGCCCGGGTTGCGGGTTGCCGTTGGGCAGGTAGAGGCAGCCGATGATCAGCCCCTGCACCGCTGCCTCCAGGTAGCGGCTCTGGGCGTCATCCTCCATGCCGGGTAGGCCGCGGCGCACTTCGAGTGGCTCACTGCCACGCGCGAGAATGGCAACGCCGTTCCACGAAGGCTGCCCTTGGTACAAACACCCGTAGCCCACTGCTTCAAGCGCTTCACGCGGGAACTGCTGGTCGGGCGCTTTCAGCTCTTGCAGGCAGGCAATGTCAGGCTTCTCTCGCTCTAGCCAGGCGATCAATGCCGGCAATCGGCTGCGAATGCCGTTGATATTGAAGGTGGCGATCTTCAGCGCTTTCATGCGTCAGGGTCGTCGACATGCGCCTGTACTGCATCTTCGAGCGCGTTGATGTGCGCCTGGTCGGCCAAGGCCTTCAGCTGCAACCAGTCATCCCAGTCGATGGCGCCGTCATCACGCAGGGCTTCGGCCGTGCGCACCAGTCCATGGTGATAGGCATCTGGCGATTCGCGGCGGTAACTGATGTCGTCGTACTGCGCGTACCAGGCCTCAAGCTCGGGAATGCTGCGTTCGATGCTCATGTACGTGGCTCCTCGCTACCCACTTTGAATGTGTGAGCGCAGGTCTTGGCCAACGTTCAACCACGCTGAGAAAGCAGAGGACAGAAAGGCGGTGCTGAACAACTACCGTGGAGAAAAAGCTGTGGCAAAGCGTCGATAATGTGACTACTACGGACTTCTGCGCTCAGCGCTACTATCGCTCCTCACGGGTGTGCCACAGTCGCAGCAGGTAAATAGTGGAGTCCACGATCTCGTAGCGCATTTCGTAAAGACCTATCTGAATTCGGCGCACATCCCGGGGCTCGAACTCTTCTAGACGTTCACCAATGCGCGGGTTGGCGATCAACGTGGTCGGCGCTGCTGTAAGTTGCTGAACCGTGCGTGCAGCGGCAGGTTGATTCACAGATGCCAGAAACTCGTACAGCCTGGCAATGTCGGACAGTGCCTTGCTTGTCCACTTCAACACCATCAGCGCGGTACCGGCAACGGAGTATCGGTGCTGAGGCTGTCAGCCCAGGCCTGCACAGCTTGGTGGTCAATCACGCTACCCGCGTCAACATCAGCCAAGGCCTCTCGGGTCAGGCGGCTACGCTCTTCTTCTTGGTCTATCCAGGCGGACAGGGCCTGCTTGACTATCCAATTTTTGGAGCGCTCAAGACGCTCTGCCATTAAATCGACTTTTTGGGCGAGTTGCTCAGGGACATGAGCTGTGACAGTACGGGTTTTCGCGGCAGTTGCCATGATAGGGTTGCTCCTGAACATTACGTGATTCAAAGTTAATCATAGTGAGTAATCAAGTGCCGTCAAGAGCACTTTCAGGTGCTCAACTGCGCTCGACAAGCGCTCAATGCCTCATCGCGCTCTAGCAGCTCATCCTGCAGACGCTGCACTTGGCGCACCTGTTCGGCATACAGTTCGCGCTTGTCTTCCAGGTTTTGCGTTTGCACATCCAACTGCCGCCGCATTTCCTCGGTCGCCCCTTGGGCTTGAGCCAAAATCGTTCGCAGGCCCTGAATCTGCGCGTCCCGCTGTTCAAGCAGTTCGTCACGTGCCTTGCGTTCGCTGGTGGCCTGGCGATGCTCGCCGAGCAAGCGCTCGTTATCACGGTGCAGGCGGGTCAGTTCGTCCTGCTTGACCATCATGCCCTGCTGCAGTTGCCGTACTTCAACTTGCAACTGTTGCAGTTGCGCCTCGTGGCGGCGCTGGTCCTGCTCGCGCTGTTCGCGGCTGGCGCTGCGGTAGTGCTCCAGGGCATCGCGGGCGTGGCGATGCTTGTCTTCGAGTGACCGCACCTGCTCTTCCTTGTCGTTCAGGCGCAGCTGCAACTCGCCCAATGACTGATTGAGGCTGGCACTGCGCAGTTGCTCAGCCTGCAAGGTGCTTTGCGTGGACAGCAGTTTCTCCGATTCGGCAGCCAGTGCCGCGTCCTGGATCTTTTGCTGTTGATGCGCCGCAGCCAGCGCTTCTTGGGCCAGCTGCAATTGTGCTTCGAGCTGTTCGCGTTGCTGGGTGAAAACGCGTTCGGCCTCTTCGATGCGTATATCCGCCTCTTCCTGCAGCTGTGTTGCCAACTGCCCGACAAACCGCCCAAGCGTATCGCTCAACCCAGGGGCGCCCGCCGTGGCCACGGTTTGCTGGCCATTGAGCTCCTTCAGGTAGCGATGAATCGTGCTTTTCGAGCCAGTGTTGCCCAGCTCGATACGTACCGCATCGATGCTGGGGTTCTCCCCGCGGGCGATCAGCGCCTGACGCGCTTGCTGCACTACCACCTTGTTGATACCGCCCCGGGCCATGCGTGCTCCTACAATTTTGTACTGGAATACGTAATATGTAATTACGTACTAATTTTGACCGGTCGGCACCTCTAATTCAAGTGCTATCTAACATAGAATAATCACGGCTTATCGCATGTGAGGGACCAAATAAGCGGTTTTTGACTGGGAAACGCGTACACGAAGCGCAGAAAGCAAAACGCCCCGCCTGGCAAAAGCCAGCGGGGCGTTGCGTTTGCAGCGTGCAGCGGTGTCAGGCCAGGCGTTCGACCTGCGCCGGCGTACGCCGCATCAGCACCTTGCCGTTGCGCACCGACACCAGCGCATGCCCCTGGCTGCGCACCATCTCGTAGTCATCCGGCGCCGACAGCAGCAGCAGGTTCGCCGGCCGCCCCACCTCGATGCCATAACGCTCCCCCAGGTTGAGCGTGCGGGCGCTGTTGTCGGTGATCAGGTCCAGGCAGCGTTGCAAGTCTTCGTAACCGAGCATGTGGCAGATGTGCAGCCCGGCTTCAAGAATGCGCAGGATGTTGCCATTGCCCAGCGGGTACCAGGGGTCGACGATCGAGTCCTGGCCAAAGCACACGTTCATGCCCGCCCGGTCGATCTCCGCCACGCGGGTCACGCCGCGGCGCTTGGGGTAGCTGTCGAAGCGCCCTTGCAGGTGAATGCTCTCGGTCGGGCACGAGACGAAGTTGATGCCCGACAACTTGAGCAAACGGAACAGCTTGTAGCAGTAGGCGTTATCGTAGGAGCCCATGGCCACGGTGTGGCTGGCCGTGACCCGGGCGCCCATGTTGCGCACCCGCGCTTCTTCGGCCAGCACTTCGAGAAAGCGCGACTGCGGGTCGTCGGTTTCGTCGCAGTGCACGTCCACCAGGCAGCCGGTTCGCTCGGCCAGGTCCATCAGGAACTTGACCGACGACACGCCCTGGTCGCGGGTGTTTTCGAAATGCGGAATACCGCCGACCACGTCGGCGCCGATGGCCACGGCTTCGGTCATCAGCGCCCGGCCGTTGGCGTACGACTCGATGCCCTCCTGCGGGAAGGCGACGATCTGCAGGTCGACCAAATGGCGCACCTCCTCACGCACTTGGACCATGGCCTTAAGGGCAGTGAGCTTGGGGTCGGTGACGTCGACATGGGTGCGCACATGCTGGATGCCGTGGTCCACCAGCATATTGATGGTCTTCTTGGCGCGGCCCTTGATGTCTTCGTGGGTGGTGATTTCCTTGCGCTCGGCCCAGCGTTCGATGCCTTCGAACAACGTGCCGCTCATGTTCCACTTCGGCTCGCCGGCCGTCAGGGTGGCATCCAGGTGAATGTGCGGCTCGACAAAGGGAGCAACCACCAGGTTCTGTTTGGCATCCAGGTCATCAGCGCCTGGTGCCACCGGGTCGGCCTGTGGCGTGATGCTGGCGATGCGGTCACCGTTCAGTTCGATGCGAAACAGGCCAGCCTTGCCTCGCAGTTTTGCGTTGATGATGTTCATGGCGTTACTCCTTGCCTTGGGCTTCGGTCATGCGCCACACCAGCATGGCGACCGAAGCATTCATACGGAAAAGCGGGTCGCCCAGCGACTGCCCGCTCAGGTGTTCGATGCGTTGAATGCGTTGATTGATGGTATTGCGGTGCAGCCCCAAGCGTTGCGCGGCCTTCAGGCCGTTGCCGTTTTCCTTGAGCAAGGCATCGAGGGTATGCACCAGTGTATTCGGGTGCTTGCGGCCGGGCGCGATCAGCGGCCCTAGTGTCTGGGCCACGAAGTCGTCGATCAATGACCGATCGACGATCCCTTGCAACAAGCGCAGCACGCCCAGCTCGCTGAAATCGCAATAGCCATTGGCGGGACGCAGGTTTTGCGCCACTTCCAGGGCCTGGCGGGCCTCGTTGAGCGCGCGGCGGTAGTGCGCGCAATCTTCCGCGAGGCTCGACAGCCCCATATAGAGGCCCAGCTCCCCTGCCACGCCCGCCAATTGCCGGTGCAGCGCGCCCAGCGTAGCAGGCAAGCCCGGTGCATCGGGCAGCAACAGTACGAACAGGTCGCCCGGCAAGTGGGCCGTCACGCTGCCCGGCCGGCTGCGGCACCAGGCCTCGAGCTGGTCTTCAAGGGCTTGGCGAATGCCTTGCCACAAGCGCTCGCCTTGGGCCAGCCCATGGCGCTCGAATACGCCATCGACGCCCGACAAACGCAGCGCCAGCAGGCGTCGCGGCTCGTCCAGCGCCAGGGCCAGGTGCGTTGCCCGTTGCCGGGCGATGGCCAGGCTTGGGTAGTCGCCGGTCAACAGCTGCCCGAGGATGTCGTTGCGCGAGCGGCGCACCTGGGTCATCTGCACCAGGGCCGTGCCGATCAGGTGGGTGACCACGACCATTTTCAGCGCATAGGGCTGCTCAATCAACGGCAAGCCCAGTTGCTCGGCGCGGGCAACCACCGCTGGCGGGATAGCCTGGATGAAAGTGCCACCGGTGAGGATCACCAAGCCGGCAATACCCACGGCCTCGCCGTCTTCCACCAGGCTCAGCAGGTTGGCCTCGCCACGCGGGTGGTTGATGCCGGTGACGAACACCAGTTCACCGCCCATCACCCACTCGGCGATGCCCTCGTTCTCTGCGACGTAAGGCCAGCGCACCCGACGCTGCAGGTTGCGTGCGCCTGCGCGCACGGTCATCTCCTGCAAGCCAGGCAGGTGCAGAATGTCTGCCAGTGCCAGGCTCACGGCTCGACACCGGCCTCGCCCACCACCCGGCGTCGGCCGCTCAGTTCAAGCAAGAGGATGTAGCACAGCGCCGAGGCAGCAATACCTACCAACGGCGCAACCCAGGGCGAGGCATACGCCAGTACCGCGCCGACGGCATAGGCACAAAGCCCCCTCAGGTTGTAACGCGGCAGGGTGGCTGTGGCCAATGCGGGATACTGGCCACGGTGGCGATACCAGAAATCGGCCATGATCACCCCACCTACCGGCGGGATGACCGAACCCAACAGCACCAGAAACGGAATCAGCAATTCGTACATGCCGCCAATCGCCAGCACAATGCCCACCCCTGCCGCCACCAGCGTCGCGGTTCGCCGTCGCTCACTGCGCAGCAGGTGGCAGGCAGCTGCCGACACGTTGTAGATGGTCGGGCCCTGGATGGTCCAAAGGTTCAGGCAGAGCATCACCACCGCCGCGAACGACAGGCCCTGCAGCATCATCACCTCGACGATGTCGGCCTGCTGATACACCATCGCGCACCAGGCACCGGCAACCACCATCAGGCCGTTGCCCAGCAGAAACGCAACGATGCTGGCAACCACCGCCACCCGCCCGCTGCGTGCCAGGCGTGTCCAGTTGGTGGCCTGGGTGGCGCCGCTGGCGAAGGTGCCGAAGACCATGGTCACGGCCGCCGAAAAAGTCATGGTCTCGTGTGGCACCACCGCGGCAAGGCCAGCAAAGCCACCCGCATCGTGGGTGGCGATGTACATCGACACCAGCAACAGCACGAACATCAAGGGCACTGATACCCGCGACAACAGGTCCAGCCCTTTGAAGCCGATAATGGCCGTAATACTGAAGCCCAGGCCGAACAGCACCATCAGCGGCACAGTGAAGCCGCCCGCCAGGCCCAACAATTTGACCAGCACGATCGCTACGGTCGCGGTGCCCCAGGCGTACCAGCCCAGTTCAGCGAACCCCAGCAAGAAGTCGGAAAGTCGGCTGCCCGCTTCACCGAAACAGAAGCGGCCCATCAACACGGTATTCAGCCCACTGCGTGACGCGATGAACGCCAGGGTTGCGGCGTATAACGCCAACAGCGTGTTGCCGACCGTGGCAACCCACAGCATGTCGACGAAGTTGAAGGCCATGCCCAATTTGCCACCGGCGAACATCGTGCCAGTGAAGAACGTGAAGCTGAACAGCACCATCGCTATCGGTAGCAGGCCCTTGCGGGACGACTGCGGGGCTTCGCAAAGCGGGAATTCGGTTGGTGAGCTCATTGCACGGGGCTCCGGGTGGTAATCGGGAGCAGGAAGAGCAATATGCGGGCCGGTTTTACAAGGGATGGAAACCGAAGCGCAACGGGCGAACAGCACAGACAATACTGTGCACTCTGCACATTTAAGCATCGAATGAGGCGAGATGATGTGTGCCAGCTGCCTTGATTTGAGGCATTTACGCACCAAAGGTGAACAGCGCTGAGTAGTTTTCACCCATGCTTCAGCCAGGGCTTTTGCCCGCAAGGCCCCAGCGTCGCGGGCAAGCACACGCCTTAAATGCATTATTCAAATATCAGCGCTAATTTTTATTCGTAAAAATAATAATAAAAATAGATCAAAACAGTATTTCTTCCCGCCCCTACCCCCTTGCTACAGTCCCCTCAGACCCGACCCCTCGCATGGTGGAGGCCCCGATTCATCCTCCTGCGAGCTCAGCCCTTGAAACGGCGGACATGGCAGAACGGATGATCGGCAAACGATCATTTCCTCCGTGAGGTACTGCCATGAGCCAACCTGCTGCGCGCCACAGTGTCGCCCGCCTGCCCAACCGTGATCATCGCCTGCAAATCACCGCTGCGCCCACGTTAAGCGACCCGCTCGCCGAGCGCCTGCACCGCAAGCAGCGCCTTGCAGCGTCCTATCGGCTGTTCGCCGAACTGGGCTTTGAAGTAGGCCTGGCCGGCCATTTTACGGCACGCGACCCGATCGAGACCGACCACTACTGGATCAACCCCTTGGGAGTGCCGTTCTCGCACATCCGCACCCGTGACCTGCTGCGGGTAAACGGCGAAGGCCAGGTGGTCGAAGGTGACGGCCTGCTTAATACCAGCGCCCTTGAGCTGCATTACGCGTTGCAACGCGCCCGGCCTGACGTGGTGGGTATCGCCCACCTGCATGGCTTCCATGGGCGGGCCTGGTCAGCGCTGGGGCGTTTGTTCCAGCCGATCACTGCAGAGTCGTCTGCCTTCGCCGGTGAGCAGGTGCTGTTCGACCGCCACGCCCTGCGCACGCCCGAAGGCGGCCTGCTGCAAGACCGCGACCAAGTGGCACAAGCGTTTGTCGAAACCTTCGCCGACAACAACCTGCTGGTCTGGCAGAACCACGGCCTGTGGACCACGGGCCAGACTGTGGAAAGCGCCGCCTGGCGCTTCATCCTCGCCGACGACAGCGCCCGCGCCCACCTGCTGGCTTACGCTGCCGGCCAACCGCGTATCCCGGACCTGGACGAAGCCCCCGTCAACCCTGCCCAGCGCGAGCTGTTCGGTTGGCTGAACTTCCTGCCGCTGTGGGACCGCATCGTCCAGCAACAACCCGACCTGTTGGACTGAGGCGCACCCTATGGCAATCAGCATCAGCCGCCGCACCTTCCTACGCTACAGCGCCATTGCCGGGCTGGCCGTAGGCTTGGCCCCCGCCCTGGCACGCGCCAATGAAGCCTTGCGGGTTTGGCGCTACAAGGGCCAGGCCGCGAGTTTTCTCGCCGACGCGGGCCAAGCGCAAACACCCTACCCGCTGCACTGGGTAGACGTGCCCGGGGGCGCCATGGTGCTGGAAGCCTTTGCCAGCAACAGCCTCGACTACGCCTTCATGAGCCCGGTGTTGCCGCTGTTCGCCAGCGTGGCCGGTAACCCGCTGGTGTTGATCGCCAGCTACCAAGGCGAGCAGAACCGCAGCAATGTGATCGTCAAACGCGGCAGCGGCATCGCCTCCATCGCTGACCTCAAGGGCAAGCGCGTGAGCTTCGTCCGCGCCACCGACACCCACTACCTGATACTCAACCTGCTGCGCGACAACGGCCTGACCCTTGCCGATATCCAGGCCAGGCCCATGCCTGCCCGGGATGCGCTGGTGGCATTTCAAAACGGCCACCTGGACGCCATCGTCGCCGGCGGTATCGGTGCCCTGCAAGCGCAGACGGCCATGGATGGCATGGCGCTGGCCGACGCCAGCCCCTATCACTGCGGCAACTACCTGATTGCAACCACCGCCCAGACGTTGCAGCAGCCGGACAAACAGGCCGCCATTCGCGACTTTTTGCAGCGCGAAAAAGCCACTTGGGACTGGGTCGAGCACAACCCCCATGAATGGGCTGCACGTAACCAAGCCCTTACCGGGATTTCCAGCGACCTCTATTTGCAACAGTTCGCGCAACGTCAGCAGCCCTGTCGGCTATTGCCCGTCAGCCAGGCAGACATCGTTGCCCAGCAGCACATCGCCGACCTGTTCCACGACAGTGGGCTGATCCGCCAGGCACTGGATGTGCGGGGCTTCTGGGACGACCGCTTCACCCCCTTGCTCAGCGGCTAGAGACCCCCGCGGCAACCCCGCACCGGCGCGCGCCGGACGATTCACAGGCACCTCAGCCACGGGAGCAACGGACCTCCTGCGGGCCAGGCTGCGCCTGCACTGCGTGAAACACCTTATGAGAGCCCGTTCGATCGCACATCCAGGGCCTGATCTGCCAATCGAACCCAAGGAACAGTCATGAAGTCTGTGTTTACCTCTTTAACGCTGGCACCCGCCGTATTCGCTGGCTACCTGCTCACCCCCCTGGCCATGGCAGCGGAGGATGATGCCGCCCTCGACACGGTGATCGTCACCGGCTCGCGGGGCAGCGAAGTGCGTACCGTCACCAGCAGCCCAGCACCGATCGACGTCATCGACAGCAAGCAACTGGAGCAAACCGGCGAGTCCAGCCTGCGCGGTGCCCTGCAGAAAACGCTGCCATCGTTTTCCCAGCGCCCTTCCGGTTCGTCCAATGACAGCATCGCCCGCCCCTATAGCTTGCGCGGGCTTAACGGCTCCAACGTACTGGTGCTGGTCAACGGCAAGCGCCGCCACAACAGCGCAGTGATCAACCTCGACTCCACCGCCGCCTACGGGACCAACCCGGTGGACCTGGACATGATCCCCATCAGTGCCATCGACCACGTCGAAGTACTGCGCGACGGCGCCTCGGCGCAGTACGGCTCCGATGCCATCGCCGGGGTGATCAACATTATCCTCAAGCAGCGCGACAACGGCGGATCGGCCAGCACCCAGTACGGCCAATACTATGAGGACGGCGACGGCGGTAACCTGCGCCAAACCCTCAACCAGGGACTGGCCCTGGGCGACAACGGCGGCTTCTTCAACTATGCGCTGGACGCCAAGTCGGTCCAGACCGCCACCCGCTCACGCGCCGCCACCGGCAACCTGTATTTCGCCGGCGACCCCCGCAACGACACCGCCGACCGCGAAGTGCAAAAAAACGGCCTGCCCAAGATCAAGGCCATCAACCTGTCGTATAACGCCGAACTGCCGGTGAGCGACGCGCTGACCCTGTATTCCTTCTCGACCTTCAGCAAGCGTGATGCCCGCGGCGGGCAAAACTACCGCCGGCCCAATTCCACCAACATCATCCCCGAGATCTACCCGGACGGCACCGCCCCCTTCTACACCCTGGAAGAAACCGACTACCAGGCAGCCGCCGGTGGCAAGGGTGAGTTCGCCGAATGGCACTGGGACCTGAGCTCCACCTTCGGCCGCGACAAAGGCCAAGCCGGTGCCGATGAAACCCTCAACGCCTCGCTCGGCCCGACCAGCCCGACCCGCTTCGACACCTATACCAATACCTTCGACCAGTGGACCAACAACCTCGACCTGACCCGCGCCTTCGAGGTTGGCCTGGCCAAGCCCTTGCAGGTTTCCTGGGGCCTGGAACACCGCCACGAACGTTACAAGACCGAGTCCGACGACCCGCTCTCGTACATCAACGGCGGCTACTTCTACCCCAGCGGCCCCTTGGCAGGCCAACCGGCAGCGGTGGGCGCCCAAGGCGCCATTACCCTGACCCCGGAGGATGAAGGCCAACTCAGCCGCAACAGCTACGCCAGCTACCTCGACCTGGGCCTGAACCCGACGGAAAAACTCTGGCTCGGCGTGGCCGCGCGCTTCGAAAAATACGATGACAGCAGCGGCAATACCCGCAGCGGCAAGTTTTCCGCACGGTACGACTTCACCCCAACCTTTGCCCTGCGCGGCACCCTCAGCAACGGCTTTCGCGCCCCGTCGCTGTCGCAGTCGGTCTACGCCCAGACCGCCAACCAGTACACCACCGTCGACGGTGTGGCGCAGTTCGTCGAAGCCAAGACCGTGCGGGTGGATTCGCCGTTGGCCAAAGCCCTGGGCGCCGAAGACCTCAGCCCGGAAAAGTCACGCAACATCAGCCTCGGCCTGACCTGGCAACCCTTGCCGCAGGCCAGCGTGACCCTGGATGCCTACCAAATCGAAATCCGCGACCGCATTGCATTGACGGGCTTTCTTTATGGCAACGGCGTCGATCAGCAACTGGTCGCCAACGGCTACAAGCCAGGCTACCGCGTCAAGTACTTCACCAACGCAGCTGACACCACCACCCGTGGCGTCGACCTGGTGGCCGACTACCGCGTCGACTATGGGCGCTTTGGCCGGGTCAAGTACGGCCTGGGGGTCAACTACAACAAGACCATCATCGACGACATCAAGCAGACACCGGCATCGCTGCGCGCCGCAGGCAACAACCTCGAACTGTTCGACCGCGTCGCCCAGGGTTACCTGACCGTGGCCAACCCCAAGACCAAGCTGATGCTCAGCGCCAACTGGCAGATCGAGCGCTTCACCATCAACGCCGGCCTGACCCGCTACGACAAAGTCATCGCCCGCGACGCCAACCCCGATTATGACGTGACCTACGGCGCCAAGTGGCTGACTGACCTGGAAGTCGCCTACGCCCTGACCGACCACTTCGATGTCGCCGTGGGTGCTAACAACCTGTTCGACGTACGTGCCGACAACAACGGCTACCCCGCCGGCGATACCAATGGCTTCCCCAAGTTCGGTGCCATTTCGCCGTTCGACCCTTACGGTGGCTTCTGGTACACGCGCATCGCCTACAACTTCTGACCCCACTCACACAGCGCCCGCCGTGTGTGGCGGGCGCCAGGAGAAGCACCATGAGCCACGGCCCGTTCATACTCGGCGCGTTCATCCCCGGCACCCTCAGCGGCAGCGCCTGGCGCCTTCCGGAGGCACCGCTCGATACCTTCAAGAGCCTGGAGCATTACCAATACATTGCCCGCAAGCTGGAAGCCGGGCGGTTTCACGCGCTTTTTTTCAACGACACGCTCGACGTCAAACTCGACCTGGCCCTGCAGCGTGGCCCTAACAGCGTGCGTTGGGACCCCTTGATCCTTGCCCCGGCGCTGGCCGCCAGCACCCGCCATATCGGCCTGATCGCCACGGCCAGCAGTACTTATAACGAGCCCTACAACATCGCCCGCAAATTCGCTGCACTGGACCACCTGAGCGGAGGCCGAGCCGGCTGGAACCTGGTGACCTCGCTGGGCGGCGGCGAAAACTTCAACCGCCAGGAGCACGTCGAACACGATGACCGCTACGCCCGTGCCGAAGAGTTCTACGACGTGGTCAGTGGCCTATGGGACAGCTGGGCCGACGATGCCTTTGTCCAGGACAAGGCCAGTGGCACCTGGCTGGACATCGACAAACTGCATGTGCTCGAACATCAAGGCGAACACTTCCAGGTGCGCGGGCCGCTCAACGTGGCGCGATCGCCGCAAGGTCATCCGGTGGTCGCCCAGGCCGGCGCTTCTGTAGCTGGCAAGCGGCTGGCGGCGCGGGTTGGCGAATTGATCTTCACCGCCCAGCACACCATCGCCCAAGGCCAGGCGTTCTACCAGGAGACCAAGCAGGCCGCCGCCGGTTTCGGGCGCCGTGCCGATGCACTGAAAGTGTTGCCCGGCGTCTCGCCGGTAGTGGGCAAGACACTGGCTGAAGCCCAGGCCAAGTACGACCGCCAGCAAGAGCTCTTGGAACCCAAGGCCTTCCTCAGTTCCATCTCGCGTTTCGCCAGCCTCGGCTACGACCTCTCGGAGTTGCCCTTCGACGAAGTGGTGCCCCTGCCCCCAGAGACCTTCACCACCAACACTCACCAGAGCCGACAAAAGCTGGTGTTCGACCTGATCCGCCGTGAGCGGCCGACCGTGCGGCAGCTGTTCAACCAACTCACCTCCGGCGGCCATCGCATCCTGATCGGCACCCCGCAGAGCATCGCCGATGACCTGCAGGCCTGGTACGAAGCCGGCGCCGCCGATGGCTTCAACATCATGTTCAGCGGCCTGCACTCAGCCATCGATGACTTCGTAGATGGCGTGGTCCCAGAGCTGCAACGTCGCGGCCTGTTCCAGCGCGAATACGCCGGCACCACCCTGCGGCAAAACCTAGGCCTGCCTTACCGCGCCAACCGTTTCTTTTAAGGAGAGCCCATGTTCCGACCCCTGGCGACACTGAGCCTGGCCATTGCCCTGAGCCTGGCCGGCTGCGATGGTAAAAGCGCGCAGCAGGCCAACCTGGGTGCCCCGGCGCAGCCGCAGCATGGCGGCGTGCTGCGGGTGGCGTTCGACGGCGACCCCAACTGCATCGACCCGCAACAGGCGGGCAACAACACCGCCCTCAACGTTGGCCGGCAATTGGTGGACTCGCTGACCGATCAAAACCCGCAGACCGCCGAGATCGTGCCCTGGCTGGCCGAGCGCTGGGAAGTCAGCGACGACTCGCGCCAGTTCACCTTTCACCTGCGTGAAGGGGTGACCTTCAGCGACGGCAGCGCGCTGGACGCCGCAGCGGTCAAGGCCAATTTCGAGGCCATCGTCGCCCTCGGTGCCCAGGCACAACTGGCCAGTACTTACCTGGCTGGCCTTGAAACCGTCGAAGTCATTGGGCCGCTGAGCGTGCGCATCCGCTTCAAACAGGCCAACGCGCAGTTCCTTCAGGCGACCTCGACCATGAGCCTGGGGCTGCTGGCACCCAGTACCCTGGCACGTAGCGCCGAACAACGCTGTCAGGGCGCCTTGGTGGGCTCCGGGCCATTCAACGTAAAAAGCTTCGAGCACAACCGCCTGGTGCGCATCGAAGCCCGCGCCGATTACGCCTGGCCGTCTTCGCTGGCCGAACACAAGGGCCGTGCCTGGCTGGAGGCTATCGAGTTTCACATCCTGCCCGAGTCCGGTGTGCGCCTGGGCAGCCTGCTATCCGGGCAAATCGACGTGAACACCAGCGTGCCGGTACAGGACGAAGCGGTGCTGCAGGCCCAGGGCATTGCGTCCATCGCACGGTCTAATCCAGGCATCGTCTTCAACCTGACGCCCAACGAGTCCCGCCCGCCGCTGGACGATGCCAAGGTGCGTCAGGCACTGAACAAGGCGATCGACCGCAGCCAGTTCAAGGGCGTGATTTCCCGCTACCAGAAACCAGCAAGTTCCGTGCTCGCCAGTAGCACGCCCTACTACCAGGACCTAAGCGCGGTGCTCGCCTATGACCCACAAGGTGCCGGCCAACTGCTGGACAGCGCTGGCTGGCACAAGGGCGCCGACGGTTGGCGGCAGCGTGATGGCAAGCGCTTGAGCTTTGCCCTCGACTACTGGCAGGCCAGCACACCGGTGCTGGAACTGGTACAGCAGCAACTGCGCCAGGCCGGCATCGAGCTGCGCCTGAACAAGTCCACCATCGGCCAAGTCAGCCTGCTGCAGACATCGCTGAACTACGAACTGTGGTTCTTCAACCTGACCCGCGCCGACCCGGACGTGCTGCGCACGGTGTTCCTCGCCAGCGGGCGCAACGTCAACGTGCGAGGCCCGCTCGCACTGGACCAGACCCTGATCGATTCGGCCGCCAGCCTCGCTGTGCAAACGCGCGGAGCGTTGATCCACCAGGCCAGCCGCGAGCTGCTCGAGCAGGGCCACGTGATCCCGCTGGTCGAGGCCGCTACGGTCACGGCGTTCCGCGATGCGGTGCGCGGCCTGCATTACGAGGCATCGACCCGCTTGCAGTTCTACGACACCTGGCTGGTACAACCGGGGAGTCTTTAACCGATGAACGCCTTGAACCATCACCCCGCGCACCTGTGGCGCCTGGCCCAGTCACTGCTGGTGCTGTGGGCAGCGTTTAGCCTGTCGTTTGCCATCCTTTATGGGCTGCCCGGTGACCCGGTAGCGATCCTGCTGGCGCAAAGTGGCGAACCGGGCTCGGCAGACCCGGTCAAGGTCGCTGAACTGCGCGCTCGCTATCACCTCGACGGCAGCCTTTGGCAGCAGTACACCGGTGCGCTGTGGCGGTTGCTGCAGCTCGACCTGGGTACTTCGCTGCAGACCGGCAAGCCCGTCACCGCAGCACTTGCAGCGGCGTTGCCGGCCACCCTGGCGTTGGCCTTCACGGCGCTTGGCCTGGCGCTGCCACTGGGCATCTGCCTAGCGCTCGCGGCCCATCGCGTACGCCAGCGACCGTTGCAGAGCGTGCTGCACAATGCCCCTGCCGTGGTGGTGTCGCTGCCGACCTTCTGGGTCGGGCTGGTGCTGCTGCAACTGTTTTCCTTTCAACTGCACTGGTTGCCGGCCATGGGTGGGCAAGGCCTGGCCAGCCTGGTTCTGCCGGCCGTGACCTTGGCCCTGCCGTGCGCGGCGATGATCGCCCAGGTGCTTGGCCGCTCGATCGCCACGGTCAGCCAACAGCCCTTTGTGCAGGCCCTGCGCAGCAAGGGTGTCGGGCCATGGCGGTTGCTTGGCGTGCATGTTCTGCACAACGCAGCGATCCCCTTGTTGAGCCTGGCCGGCACCCTGCTGGGCAACCTGCTGGCCGGCGCGGTGGTGACCGAAACCGTGTTCTCCCGTGATGGCATCGGGCGCTTGGCCCAAGGTGCTGTCGCCAGCCAGGACATCGCCGTGGTCCAGGGCGTAGTACTGCTGGCCGCCGCCTTGTACGTGCTGACCAACCTGCTGACCGACCTGGCCTACCCGTTGCTCGACCCCCGTATCCGCCAAGGAAGCCGCCCATGATTCTGCAACCTGCCTACCGCCTGGCACGCCCGGTGCGCTGGCCAAGCCTGCCACTGACACTGAGCGTGGCCTTGTTCATCGTGGTGCTGGGCTGGGCCTTCTGGCCGAACCTGTTCAGCAGCGCCGACCCGCTGCTGGCTGACCCAAGCCAGGCCCTGCAAGCCCCCTCCGCCGACCACTGGTTCGGCACGGACCACCTGGGCCGCGACCTGTATGCGCGTTGTGTGCATGGCGCGGCACTGTCGCTGCAGGCCACCAGTATCGCGGTACTGATCGCCCTGGTCGCCGGCAGCCTGCTGGGGGGCATTGCCGGCTGGTTCGGTGGCGTCGCCGACCGGCTGCTGGCGATGGGGGTGGAAGTCCTGATGGCGATTCCTGCCTTGTTGTTGGCGATGGCCATCGTCACTGCCCTGGGTTTTGGCACGCTGGAAATTGCCCTGGCCGTGGGGCTTTCCTCGGTGGCGATGTTCGCCCGCCTGGCACGTGGCGAAGTCTTGCGCTGGCGCCGCCGCAGCTTTGTCGAGGCGGCGCAGGTGGCCGGGGTTGGCAGTTGGACCAACCTTTGCCGCCACGTGCTGCCACATGCCGCAGGGCCGTTGCTGGCCCTGGCCGCACTGGAATTCGCCAGCGCCGTGTTGGCCGTCTCGGCCCTGAGCTTTCTTGGCTTTGGCGCGCCGCCGCCCCAGCCGGAATGGGGCTTGCTGATCGCCGAGGGGCGCAACTACATGGTCGTCGCCTGGTGGTACACCACCTTGCCGGGCCTGATGGTGGCTGCGGTGGTCCTGGCCACTCAACAACTGGCGCGCAGCCTGCAACAACTTCAAGGAGCAGCGTGATGAGTTCACCACTGGTTCGTATCCGCCAGTTCCGCGTCGACTACCCCGGCAGCCAACAACCCGCCGTGCAGGCGCTGGACCTGGAGATTGGCGCGGGCGAAATCGTCTGCCTGGTCGGCGAGTCCGGCTCAGGCAAGTCCACTACCGCGGCCGCGCTGGCGGGTCTGTTGCCGGCTACAGCACGGCAAAACGGCCAACTGTGGCTGCAGGGCCAGGCGCTCGACACCTTCAATGAGCGCGACTGGCAAACCCGCCGTGGCCGCCTGGTCGGCTTCGTGCCACAAGACCCAGGCACGTCGCTGGACCCAGTCAAGATCATCGGCGCGCAGGTGATCGAAGCCATGACCGTGCATGGCGTAGCGCACAGTGAAGCCCATGCCAAGGCGCTGGTCTTGTTGCAGCAAGTTGGCCTCAAGGCACCTGAGCAACTGCTGCGGTGCTACCCCCATCAGTTGTCGGGCGGCATGTGCCAGCGGGTATTGATTGCCATTGCCCTGGCCAATGACCCGCCGCTGCTGATCGCTGACGAGCCCACCAGCGCCCTCGACGTGAGTGTCCAGCGGCAGATCCTCGACCGTTTGCAGCATTTGGTGCGCGCGCGCGGCAGCAGCCTGTTGCTGATCACCCATGACTTGGCGGTGGCGCTGGACCGGGCCGACCGTATTCTGGTCATGCGCCACGGCCAACTGCTCGAAAGCGGCACGCCCGAACACCTGTGGCATACCCCCAGCCACCCCTACACCCGCCAGTTGCTCAATGCCTCACCCTTGGCGCGGTTGCAGCAGCGTCGTACCCGCCCGGCCGATCACCCTGCGGCGCCCTTGCTGCAGGTCACTGGGCTGCAGCGGCGCTTCAACCGCCAGGGGCCGGCGGCGGTGGCGGATGTCAGTTTCAGCCTGCCTCGTGGCAGCACTACCAGCCTGGTTGGCGAGTCGGGCTCTGGCAAGTCGACCACGGCGCGCATCATCCTGGCCCTGGAGCAGGCCGACGCAGGCAGCGTGTTGTTTGATGGCGAGCAGGTGCTTGGCGCAGGGCGCAAGCAGTTGCAGGCCTATCGGCGCCGGGTGCAGTTGGTCTACCAGAACCCTTGGGCTGCACTCGACCCGCGGCACAACCTGCTGGACATCATCAGTGAGCCGCTGCGCGCCTTCGCCATCGGCAACCGGCGCGATGATCGCCAGCGGGTGGTCGAGCTGCTGGAGCGTGTCGGGCTACCTGCCGACTTGCTGCAGCGGCGCCCTGGCCAGTTGTCCGGTGGGCAACGGCAACGGGTCGCCATCGCCCGTGCGCTGGCCGCCGAGCCGGAACTGCTGGTACTGGATGAGCCGCTGTCGGCGCTGGACGCACCGGTGCAGGCGCAAGTGCTGGAGTTGTTGCAGACCTTGCAACGCGACCTGGGCCTGACCTACCTGTTCGTGTCCCACGACCTTGCCACGGTACGCGGCATCAGCGACCAGGTGCTGGTGATGAGCCAGGGCAGGCTGGTGGACCAAGGGCCTACCGAGCAGGTATTCGAGCAACCAGCGAGTGAGTACACACGCCGCTTGCTGGCGGATATGCCAGGGTGGCGAGGCCTGCAGCCGGCCCCACTAGCCCTGCCTTCCCGTCAAGCGCGATCCGGGTAGGAGCAGCCTTGTGCCGCGAAGAGGCCAGTGGCAACAGCGAAGATTAATGGTGTCTTCGCCGGCCTCTTCGCAGCGCAAGGCTGCTCCTACCTGGAATTGAGCTGCCTCCGAAACCGCATTCAAGCAGCCCGCCGTCCAGGCATTCCTCCTGCGCGGACGTGGCTTTTGCCACATCGCAGCCAACCCCCTAGCCCTGCCTTCCCGTCATGCGCGATCCGGGTAGGAGCAGCCTTGTGCTGCGAAGAGGCCAGTGGCAGCAGCGAAGATTAATGGTGTTTTCGCCGGCCTCTTCGCAGCGCAAGGCTGCTCCTACCTGGAATTGAGCGCCCCCCCAAACCGCATTCAAGCAGTCCGCCGTCCAGGCATTCCTCCAGCGCGGACGTGGCTTTAGCCACATCGCAGCCAACCCACTAGCCCTGCCTTCCCGCCATGCGCGATCCGGGTAGGAGCAGCCTTGTGCTGCGAAGAGGCCAGTGGCAGCAGCGAAGATTAATGGTGTCTTCACCGGCCTCTTCGCAGCACAAGGCTGCTCCTACCTGGAATTGAGCGCCCCCCCAAACCGCA